>CAMYMC010000001.1 GCA_947259365.1 uncultured Acidimicrobiaceae bacterium
AGGCGCGCCCGCCTGGCCTCGAGCCGCTCCCTCCGGCGACGGAGTCCGGCGATGTGCAGCTCGAACCTGGCGACGTCGGCTGACGTCTCCCTCGCATCGGACCTGTCGAGGGGTGACCCGGAGACGGCGGCGTCGCGCCGGGCGTCGTCGTCGAGGTGCCGGTGGTAGCCCAGCTCCTCGGCAGCGAGGCGTTCCGCTTCGCGCAATGCGGCGATGTCGTCGTTGATGCGGAAGAGCTTGCGCTCGAGGCGTCGCATGGCCTCAGCGTACCGAGCGACACACCGCGCCACCGGTACACTGGGCGGCCGAGCCGGGATGGCGAAATTGGTAGACGCGACGGACTCAAAATCCGTTGGGCGCAAGCCCGTGGGGGTTCGAGTCCCCCTCCCGGTACCTTCAGTCGACCCACGTACGAGGCCCCGGCAATGCCGGGGCCTCGTCGTGATACGGGGGCTCGCCGGTCCTTGGGTGTGGTGCGTTCGTACCGGTCGGTTCGACGAGCCCCCGCGATCTGGAAGAACCCCGCCGAAGGGGACAGGCGTCGGGTTCCACCACTCCCGGCCAGCATGAGGGATCGCCCGCCGCGATGGCAGGAGCATTTCGACTGCGCTCGAAGGGACTAGCGCGCTATGGGCTGGCGACGGCGCAGGCAACCGGGAGCCGTCCGTCGGCGCGTGGGACGAAGACGAGGCGGGCTCACCGGGCGCCCTGGAGCCGCCTGACGTGGGCAACGAGGCTCTCGACCTGGGCGTCGGTGAGCCGGGGGAACGACGGCATGACCCCGGCACCGGCTCGGATCACGCCGGCGATCTGGTCGTCGCCGAGGACGACGGCGTTCGATCCCGGACCGATCGGTGGCCAGTTGCCGAACCCGCTGCCATCGGGGCGGTGACACACCGAACAGCTCTGCTCGTAGAGCTCGGCTCCGAGGACGCCTTCGGTCGACGGAGCGCATCCCGCGGCGGCGACGGTGACGGCGAGGATTGCGCACACCGCCGCCATCGATCGCATGTCGCCGGAGGCTACTCGGCGTCGGGCCACCCCGGCCCGGAGGGCAGCTCGACCGTGACCTCTGTCCCCCGCCCCGGTGTGCTCGCCACGGCCACCCGGCCGCCCATCGCATCCGTCAGCTCTTTGACGATGCTCAACCCGAGCCCGCTCCCTTCCGGGCGGACCGGTCGGTAGCGCTGGGCGACATGGAGGCGGTCGAAGACGCGGGGGAGGTCCTCGGGATCGATGCCGGGGCCGGTGTCGGTGACCGACACCGAGAATCCGCCGAGTGCGGGAGCGAGCCGAACCGTCACCGTGCCCCCCTCCGGGGTGTACCTCACCGCGTTGTCGATGAGGTTTCCCAGGATCTGCCCGAGCCGGTCCGGATCGATGAGCGCCGACCCCACCGGGTCGAGTTGGGCATCGAGCCGGAGCCTGAGTTCCTCCGCTCTTGTGCGATGGCCCTCGACGATCTCCTTGAGGTGGGCGGCAACGTCGACCATCTCCGGGCGGAGGGTGAACTCTCTCGCCTCCAGTCGGGCCAGCAGCATGAGGTCCTCGACGAGTCTGCTCAACCGGTCGGTCTGGCGGTGGAGCACCGCGGCGACGCGGGGAAGGTCGTCGGCGTCGATCTCGCCGCCGTCGAGCCCCTCGGCGTAGCCGCGGATCGTCGTCAGCGGCGTGCGGAGGTCGTGCCCGACGCTCATGAGGAAGTCCCGCTCGCGACGCTGGGCGTCCTGGAGCTGGGCGGCCATCTCGTTGAACGCCGCCGCCACCCGGCCGAGCTCATCGTCCGCATCCATCGCGACTCGGGCGCCGAAGTCACCGTCGGCCACTGCCCGCGCCGCCTCCTCGACGGGGTCGAGCCGCCGCCCGAGGCGGCTCGACACGGCGTAGGCGAGGATGAGGGCGAGGACGGCTCCGATGCCGAGGGCGAACAGGATCGGGCGAGTGAACAAGGCCCCGTCGAGGAGCGGCTCCTCTCGCCCGATCGCGATGCGGAGGTTGATCCCGTCGCCCACGGCGACGGTCCGCACGGTGGCGATCACCGGGTTGCCGTCGATGTCGATCTCGAGACCGTTGGCGTTCTCGAGGGCGGGCGGCAGTCGGGAGAGGAGGACCGGGTCGTCCACGAGCGTCGTGAGCCCGCCCGGCACGACACGGGCCGCCTCGAGGTAGTCGTGCCCGCCGACCACTTCGACGAGCTCCAGGATCCTGCCGATGACCAGACCTGCGGCGCGGTCCCGCACCGCGCCCCCGAGCCGGTCGCTCTCGGCGCCCAGGACCCGCGCCATGAGATCGGGGCTCTCGATGAGGCGGGCTGCGACCTCCGCCTGGCGGTTGAGTTCGCGATGGCTCTGCTCGACGAGTTGCTGCCGGATCACGGCGCCTGCAGCCGCCGAGACGGCGAGGACGGCGGCGGCCACGATCACCGAGCCCCAGAAGATGCGCCTCCGCACGTCAACTCACCACCTCACCCCGCGAGCTGGTACCCGACGCCCCACACCGTGTCGATGGGAATGCCGTCGAGCTTCTTCCGCAGCTGGCGGATGTGGACGTCGACCGTCCGTGTCTCTCCGAAGTAGTCGTAGCCCCAAACCGCCTCGAGGATCTGGGCCCGGCTGAGAACGAGGCCGCGGTGCTGGGCGAGGTACCAGAGGAGGTCGAACTCCCTCGCCGTCGGCCGGACGTGCACGCCGTCGGGCCGGGTGACCTGGCGGCGCCCGCTGTCGACGACGAAGCCTTCTACTTCGATCGTGCTCGGTGCTGCCGGTCGCTCCTCGCTCCGCCGCAGCACCGCCTTCACTCGGGCAACGAGCTCGCGCGGGGAGAACGGCTTCGTGACGTAGTCGTCGGCGCCGATCTCGAGACCGACGACCTTGTCCACCTCGGAATCGCGGGCGGTCAACATGATGATCGGCACTTCGGTGCCGGCCCGGATCCGACGACACACCTCGATTCCGTCGATCCCGGGAAGCCCGATGTCGAGCAGGACGATGCGGGGATCGCGCTCGCCGAGGCGCTCCAGGCCGGCCTCACCGGTTGCGGCATGGACGAGGCGAAACCCCTCCTTCTCGAAGTAGAGCTTGAGGAGCTCGGCGATCTCGTCTTCGTCCTCGATGAGCAGGATCGTCCCGCCGGCGGCCACGAGGGACCTCCCCGATTCGGCACGTCACCGCGTTGGTGCGGTGATCGACGACACCGACAGTATCGGCACACCCTGTTCGAGGACTGTAAGGGCTTTGTCAGCGTACGGGATCGGAGACGAGGGGAAGGTCGCGTACCTCGGCGGGCACACCGCCCCCCTCCCACGTGAGGTCGACGACGTCCCCGGAAGTCACCTCGCGCCGCACGAGGGCGAGGCCAACAGGTGCGCCGACGTCGAGCGATTCGGCGACCGAGGTGACGGTGCCGGCGCTGCGCTCGCCCGCCCGGATCTCGGCGCCCAGCGGTGGCACGACGTTGCGGGTCACGACGACGCCACGCAGGGTCCGGTTGACGTGGCCTCGCGAGCCGATCCGGGCGACGAGCTCCTGGCCGAGGTAGCAGCCCTTCTCGAAGTCGACGGCCGACGGCACGAGCCCCGACTCGTGCGGGATCGTGGACTCGTCGACGTCCCGTCCCATGACGGGCTCCCCGGCTTCGATGCGCGCCGCGTCGATGGCGAGCGTGCCCACCCTCAATGCCCCGGCCCCGAGCAGTGCCGCTTCGTCGGCGGCGACGAGATAGCGGGGGACAGCAGCCAGGGCGAACGGCAGCCTCGCCACGAACGGCTCCGCGGCCCAGCCGTCGGGTGTCCCGAAGCCGGCAGCCGTGAGGACGCGTCCGGAGCCCGGGCCCCACAGCTCGAAGAGCTGCCGGGTCTCCGCCTCGATCGCCACGTCGACGCGGATCCTGAAGCGGCTGAGGTCGTCGCGCACCGTCTCACCCCACCCCTCGTCAGCGACGAGGCCGAACTCCTCTCCGCCCGCGAGGACGTGGAGCAGCGCTCTCAGCTTCCCGTTCGGCGCGAGCAAGAACGATCGGGTCACCGTTCCCGGTGATGAGCCGATGATCGTCTGGCTGAGGAGCCCGTCGAGGAACGACCCGGCATCGGGGCCCCGAACCCAGATCAGGTCGCGGGCTGCCGGGATGAGGCCGCAATCGCGGCGGACCGCGAGGTACTCGCCGGTCACGTCACCGAGTGAAGGCCGCCGCTCGGACATCGCTCTGCTCCTTTGGTGGCGGGCCCACCCACCCCGCAGCCGCCGGGCCCATCGTTCTCCCCCAGCGTAGAGACGGCGAGCGGACAGCGGTCACACCGTGGCGAGATCCTCGAGGCCCAGGCGCACCAGCAGGTCGGTGAAGAAGGAAGAGAGGTCGGTCACCCGGTTCGTGACGAGGAGGAGGCCGAAGACGGCGAGGAGCACACCCGAGGCGACGTTGATCGGGGTGAGGTGGCGCTTGAGCCAGTTGACGCTGCTGAACGCCTTCGACATGAGCAGCGCCGACGCGAGAAACGGGACACCCAGCCCGATCGAGTAGAAGAGAAGCACGAGCATGCCTCTGCCGACGGTCTCGCTGTTGCCTGCAATGGCGAACGCGGCGGCGAGGAAGGGGCCGATGCACGGCGTCCACCCGAAGGCGAACGCCGCCCCCATCACCGGAGGGGCTGCCCTGCCGAACCTTCGCGGCGAGACCTCGATGCGGCGCTCCCGCATGAGCGGCAGCAGGACACGGGGATTCCAGATTGCGGTGACGGCGATGAAGACACCCATTGCGACGACGATCCAGCCGGCGATGACGCGGATGAAGCTGCCCTCCAACAGCAGCCACCGGCTCAACGAGGTGGCCGTGGCGCCCAGGGCGACGAAGACCGTGGTGAATCCGGCGACGAACAAGACGGTCGAGGTGACGACGCGCCGCGTCGGCGCCTTCCCCTCGGAGAGATCCTGAAGCGAGTAGCCGGACATGAGGCTGAGGTAACCCGGCAGCAGCGGCAGGACACACGGGGAGATGAACGACGCCGCACCGAAGAGCACGGCTGCGATGAGCGTTGGGTTGTCCATGATGCTCCCGTCACGGCGTCGAGCACCAGCAACGACGCCGAGCCCGGCGATGTTCCCGCCGCGCGGCACGATACGCAAGATCACGACACGACGATCCGTCCCCGGCACGGGCTGCGGGATCGCCGGCGCGCTGGGTAGGCTCACGCCTCCCGAACCGAGGTCCAGCGCATGTCCCCGACCGCTCCTCGCTCCGTGCGGCCGTCATGAACCCCGTCCCGATGGGGATCGGCGCGTTCACGCTGCGGGACCGGCGTGCGGTCTTTCTCATGTCGCTCGTCGCGTTCACACTCACCTTCTCGGGAGGAATGCTCTCCTACACCGAACCGTTCGCCCGTCAGGCGATGGACCTCAGCCGCAGCGGGATGCTGTGGGTCTTCACCGTCGTCAGGGTGTCCTCTCTCGTCGGTGTGCTCTTCGCCATCAGGGCCGATCGCATCGGGAGACGCCGGCCGTTCCTCGCCGCGTTCGTCCTCATGCCTCTCGGGAACCTCGTCACCGCACTCTTCCCCGGCGTCGTGCCCTTCGCAGTCGGGCAGTCGCTGACCCGGATCGGCCTCGTCGCCGTGGCGGCGTTGACGACGGTCATCCTCGTCGAGGAGCTCACACCTCAGATTCGCGCTTTCGGCCTCGGGATCCATGCCGTGGCGGCGTCGATGGGCGGCGGGCTCGGCCTGATCCTCCTCCCCATCGCCGAGCGATCCGAGGATGCCTGGCGGGTGCTCTTCGGTCTCGGCGGGTTCGGTCTGGTCCTGTTGCCACTCCTCGTCAAGTTCCTCGGCGAGAGCAGGGCGTTCGTTCGGTACCGGGCTGCCGTGACGTTCCGCAGAGCGCTGCGCGCCGGTCTCGGCAAGCACTTCTGGCCGCTCGCCGGCATGGCGTTCTTCATCGCCCTCTTCTCGTCACCGACGCTCGACCTCGCCCTCGAGCGGCTCATCGTCGACCTCGAGTGGGACGCGAGCGCGGCACGGTTCCTCATCATCGTGTTCGCCGGACTCGGGAGCCTCGGTCTCCTCGTCGGAGGGCGCCTCGCAGACCGCGTCGGACGCCGCGAGACGACGTTGGTGGCGCTCGTCCTCGGTCTCGCCGGCGGCATCGGGTTCTACAACCTGACGAGCGGCTGGCTCCTCGCACCGGCGGTGTTCATGGCCACGTTCGGTGCATCGATGCTGACGCCTGCGTTCGCCGCGCACCGCGCCGAGCTCTTCCCCACCCGCGTCCGGGCGATGGCGGGAGGTTGGCTCACGAACGTCGCCATCCTCGGCAGCGCATTCGGGTTCCTCGTCGGTGCGTTCGTCGTCGACGAGATCGGTCTCAGCACGACGATGACCGCGCTGGGGGCGGGGCTCGTCGTCGCAATGCTCCTCGTCCTCAGGTTGCCGGAGACTCGCGGCCTCGACGTCGTCCGAGAGACCCGGTCGCGTACCACCACGCAAGCGCCATCCACCTGACCGCCATCAGCCCGAGAACGCTCCACCACACGCCGGCGAGACCGAGATCGAAGGGAATGACGAACGCGAGTCCGCCGACGCACACCGCGGCGGCACCCACCATGGAGACCGCGAGGTAACGGAAGGCCCCGGCGCCGATGCCGACCCCGTCCCAGACGAAGACGGTGGCGTTGAGGGGTTGGGTGAGGACGACGAACGGGTAGATGGTGCCGATGGCGGCGATGACCTCGCGGTCGCCCGTGAACCACCCGGGAAGGACCCCGGCGGTCGCCCCGAGGACCACGGCGAGGCCAGCACCGAGCAGCAGACCCATGCCGAGGAGACGGTCGGCGACGCTCCTCGCCCGCTCGAGGTCGCCCGACCCGACATGGACCCCGACCCTCGCCTGACCGGCGATGGCGAGCGCATCGACGACGAGGGCGAGGAAGAACCAGACCTGGAACGCGACCTGGTGGGCGGCCACCGCCACCGTTCCCACCCGGGCGGCCACCGCGGTTGCTGCGCTCAGGGAACCCACGAGCGCCGCAGTACGCACGATGAGGGCGACCCCGGCGTCGAAGAGCGGCCGGAGCGACACCCCGGACCCGGCGTCGAGCGCCAGCCTCCTCCGATCGCGCCCGGCGGCGAGCGCGACGAACGCCAGCGCGCCGCCCCACTGGGCTGCCGCCGTCGCCCACGCCGCTCCGGCGAGGCCCATATCGAAGCCGAAGATGAGGACCGGGTCGAGCACGAGGTTGACGAGGCTGATCGCGACGCTGACCACGAGCGGCGTCCGCGTGTCCTGATGACCGCGGTAGACCCCATGGGCGGCGAGGACGACGAGCACCGCCGGCAGCGACAGTGCCCGGATACGGACGTAGCTCACCGTTCCCTCGACGATGTCGGGTCCGGCACCCATGAGACGTGCCAACGGAGTGGCGGCGACCTCGAGCACCGCAGTCGCCGCCAGAGCGAACCCGAGGCCGAGGACGAACGCGCCCCTACCGAGCCGGCCTGCCCTGTCCGGTTCTCCGGCGCCCGCTGCCGCTGCGATCAGCGGCGTGGCGCCGTAAGGAAGGAAGTTGGCGAGGGCGAAGGCGATCCCGAACACGGCCACCGCCACGCCGAGCGAGGCGAGGGGCTCGACACCGAGCCTGCCCACGAACGCTGTGTCGACGAGCGACACGATGGGGTCGGCGGCAAGGGCACCGAGAGCGGGAAGCGCAATCGCGAGGATCTCCCGATCGTGGACGGAGGAGCGCAGGGTCCAGCCCGGCCCCCGCCGACGGGGACGGCCGCTCATTCCGGGCCGGGGGTCTTGTCGGGGTACGCGCATCGATCAGCGAGAGGGCACTCCCAGCACCGCGGCTGTCTTGCATCGCACACGTCGCGACCGAACTGGATGAAGCGCATGGAGATGCCGGCCCACTCGGGCTGGGCGTAGAGCGCCTTGAGGTCTCGCTCGATCCTCGCCGGGTCCGACTGGGCCGTCAGGCCGATCCGGTTCGTCACCCGGCGCACGTGGGTATCGACCGCGATTGCCGGGATCCCCCACGCCTCGGCGAGCACGACGCTCGCGGTCTTGCGACCGACACCGGGCAGCTCGACGAGTGCGTCGAGGTCCGCGGGGACCTCGCCATCGCGGCGCGCGGCGATGGCCGCCGACAGTGCGATGATCGCGGCCGTCTTCTGCCGGTAGAAGCCCGTCGAGTACACCACGGCCTCGACGGCCTCGGGGTCGGCGAAGGCGAGATCCGCCGGCGTCGGCCAGCGCTCGAAAAGCACCGGAGTCACCTTGTTGACGTTCTCGTCCGTCGTCTGCGCAGAGAGGACCGTCGCCACGAGGAGTTGCCACGGATCGACGTACTCGAGGGCCGTCCCGATGACCGGGTACCGCTTCTTGAGCCGGTTGAGCACGACGCGAGCGAGGCGGCGCTCGGCGGCCGGCGGAGACTGGGGCTCGTTGCGGGCACCGGGCATGGGGCCGGGATGCTACCGAGTACGATGCGGCGCGTGGATCTGAGGGAGGCGGTGAGGACGAGGGCCCGCATCGACGGCGACCTCGTCATGGTCGAGGAGTTCCTCAACCACCGCGTCGAGCCCGAACTCATGATGTCGTTGGGACGCGATCTCCGGCGGCTCCTCGCCGATCGGGCCCCGACGCTGCTCCTCACGGCGGAGGCCTCGGGGATCCCGGTGGCGCTCGCCGCATCGGTCGAGATGGCCATCCCGATGGTGTACGCGAAGAAGTACCTGGGCCCGGGAACCCGGTACGCGTTCGCTCGCGAGGTGGCATCGCCGACGAAGGGCATCGAGTACCGCGTCGAGGTCTCCCGCCGCGTCCTCGAACCGGGAAGCCGGGTCGCCATCGTCGATGACTTCCTCTCCGGCGGCAGGACGGCCGAGGCGCTGGGCCTGATCGCCGAGGAGGCCGGTTGCGACGTCGTGGCGTGCGCGTTCGCGATCGAAAAGGTCTTCGCATCGGGTCGCGCCCGCCTCGAAGCGCACCGCTGGCCGGTGTTCGCCGTCGTCCGCGTCGGCTCGCTCCACAACGGCGCCATCGAGCTCATCTGATCGGCGACCGCGATGCACCAGTCCGAGTTCGCCGCCAAGATCGATCGGGTCAAATCGGCCTACGACCTGTGTTTCGGATGCGGGCGGTCGAACCCGATCGGCCTCCAGCTCGACGGGTTCGAGCCCGTCGGCAACGATGCGGTCACCACCGTGTTCACACCCCGCTCCGGCTATCGCGGCTTCGCCGGAGTGCTCCACGGCGGCATCATCGCCGCAGCCCTCGACGAGACCCTCGCCTGGGCCGCGATGCTCCTCGCCGACGTCATGGTCCTCACCGCGAAGCTCGATCTCCGCTACCGGGCGCCGGCTCCCTCCGATCGAGAGTTGCGGGTCACCGGCAGGCTCGTCGAGCGTCGCGGCCGCCGACTCGTTCTCGAGGGCGAGGTGACGGCCGACGGTGCGATCCTCGCCGAGGCGAGCGGTCTGTTCCTCGTCTCGGGCGGGCTTCCCGGTTCGGATGGAGAACGCTGATGCACCCGTCTCGCATCGTCCTCGTCTCGGCGGCCGCGCTCGCGGCCGCTTCGCTGCTGTTCGACTTCCTCGTCTCCGAGCTCGGGGGTGACGTCATCGGCTGGAATGCCGGAGCCTGGCCGGCGGTCGTGCTCGTCTCGGTGGCGGCGATCGTGGTCGCAACCGGTGACAGGCGGGAGGGTCTCCCCGCGCCGGGCACTCTGCTCACCGTCGTCCTCACCGCAGCGGCGACGGTCTTCTCCATCGCCAAGGTCGTCGACGCGGCAGCTGCGGCCCGACTCGTCAGAGACGTCTCCGGCGAGGCCTCTATCGGGGCGGGCGCCTGGATCCTCCTCGCCGCAACCGTCGCGGCACTCGGAGGAGCGATCGCGACGTCGAGCAGGCGGGTGGGATGAGCCGGCGTGCCCGACGCTCGATCAGGCCCGGTACCCGGCGTCGAGCTCTCTGCGGGATGAGCGCGCCTCCAGCCACCGGAGGAGGCGCACACACCCTGCGATGAGGCCGAGGATGGCGAAGAGACCGACGAACATCATCGCAACGAACTCGAACCCGGCGAAGTACGAGGTCCGGCATCCCGAGAGTCCGTCCGCGCACAACCCCCACCCATCCCCACCGTCCCGGATGTCGAGGACGATGAGGAGCGGGACGGTGGCGACGCCGATCGCCGCCACGACGAGCAGCCCGATCACGAGACGCAGGACGAGTCTCACCCGCAAAGAGACTACCGCTGCGTCCGCTGTTTGCAGCGCTTCCGCGAGCACTGCTACGGTGCGAACTACACACTCGTAATTCACCCGTATGGTCACCGAAGCCGCGCCCGCCCCCTCGCTCGCTTATCACGTCGAGCCGTTCACCGATGCGGAGCGACGCGTCCTCGAGCGCTTCTTCACGAACACGGACCTGCCGGTCTTCGGCATCGTCAATCTCCCGGAGGTCGTCAAGGGCGCGCTGTTCGCCCGCTACTCCCGGTCGCCGAAGTCGGTGCGTCGGCTCTTCCTCGACGAGTTCTACGACCAGCCCGAGATCGGGATCGACGAGATCGCGTCGCGGATCGCCGCCGACGAGGCCTCGGTGCGGCTCCAGCGCGCCGAGGATCTCTACGAGCGGGTCTTCAACCAGTACGGAGACGACTCCGTCGCTCAGCTCGGC
Source organism: uncultured Acidimicrobiaceae bacterium (assembly GCA_947259365.1). GTDB lineage: Bacteria > Actinomycetota > Acidimicrobiia > Spongiisociales > UBA5794 > CAMYMC01. The sequence goes on from CAMYMC010000001.1 coordinate 10,661, forward strand.
GGCGCCCACCTCGCCTGCGAGCAGGCCTCCAACATCCTCACGAAGATCCTCGAATGGGGAAGGCTCGCTGCCTACCTGGAGCAGAGCACGCGCTACATGCTCTACGACGCCAAGCTGGGGGGGAGATACCGGTATCACATCCCCTCGGAGCTGGTCGGCGGCCCGCTCGAGGGTGAATACACCGCGACGATGGACTCGCTGTTCGCGACCTACTCGTCGCTGATGGAGCGCATGCTGGCGTATTACGAGACGCTCCACCCCCGCGGCGACGGCGACTCGAAGTTCGTTTGGCGGTCGACGATCCGCGCCAAGGCGTGCGACGACCTGCGCGGGTTGCTGCCGGCGTCGACGATCTCGAACGTCGGCATCTTCGCCACCGGCCAGGCCTTCGAGATGATGTTGCTGCGGATGCGGGCGCACCCTCTCGCCGAAGCCAGGATGTATGCAGACCTCATGCTCACCGAGCTTCGCAAGATCATCCCCGCCTTCCTTCGCAGGGTCGACGTCGCGGATCGCGGCGTCGCCTGGTCCGACTACCTGCGCCGGGTGGCCGCCGGCATGGGGGACGCCGCGGTCTCCGTCGCCGAACCACCCGAGCCGCGCGCCGAGGTCACCCTCGTCGAATGGGATGCCGACGCAGAGCTCAAGATCGCCGCCGCGTCCCTCTACGCATACTCCGATCTTCCCGACGACCGGCTCCTCGAACTCGTCCGCGCCATGCCCGCGGACGAGCGGGCCCGACTCCTCCGGGCCTATGTCGGACAGCGCTCGAACCGGCGCCACAAGCCGGGCCGGGCGATGGAGCGGTCCGGCTACCGGTTCGACATCCTCTGCGACTACGGGATCTTCCGCGACTTGCAGCGCCACCGCATGCTCACTCTCGAGTGGCAGCGCCTCTCCCCCGCTCACGGATACGTGATCCCGGAGGCCGTGGCTGACATCGACGGCGCAGGGGTGTGGACGGACGCGATGGACCGCACGGCGGAGCTCCACGCCGCCATCGCCCGCCACCACGGAGCCGACGTGGCCCAGTACGTCGTGCCGTTCGCCTACAAGATCCGGTTCTTCTTCCAGCTCAGTGCCCGCGAGGCCTTCCACCTCCTCGAGTTGCGCACGTCGCCGGGTGGGCACCCGGACTATCGCCGGGTGTGCCAGGAGATGCACCGGCTCATCCGTGACCAGGCCGGGCACAGGCTCGTCGCCGACGCGATGCGGTTCGTCGACTACGAGAGCTACGACCTCGCCCGCATCGAGTCGGAACGGCGGTCCGCGGCGAAACGAGCCGCGCTCGGCATCGCAGACCCGGACTGACTCCGCTGCTCGCCGGAGGAGCTTCAGTCGCCGAGCGGGATCCGCAACACGAGGTGACCCTCCTCGACCGCCCACGACGCCGAACCGACGAGGGAGTAATCGAGATAGTCCTTCTCGGCTTGGGAGATGAAGGCACGGCGCGCCTCCGCCTCCAACGGCGGAATGCCTCGTGTCTTGACGGCCTCCGCACGCCGCCGGAACCGCTCCAGGAACTCGTCGACGTCCAGCTGCGCCACCACATACTCCTCTCGTCTCAGCTCCATCGAGACTAGAGCGGAACCCGCCGCCTCGGGCGTTGCGTGGCCGGGGCACCGGTAGCCTGGGCTGGTGCTCGAGCGAAAGCTGCTGCTCGTCTCAGGAAAGGGCGGCGTGGGCAAGTCGGCGGTCACCGCATCGCTCGCGCTGCGCGCCTCGCGAGGCGGGAAGAAGGTGCTCGCCATCGGCATGGTGGACGGATTCGGGTTGGCCGCCCACCTCGGCGCCGAGGAGTTCAAGCACGAGCCCCACGAGGTCCTCCCGGGCGTGTTCACGTTCGCGGTCGACAGGTCACGCTCCCTCGACGAGTACCTCAAGATCCAGCTCCGCGTTCCCCGCTCCGTCCCGACGAGGCAATTCAGCAAGGCGGCCAACGTCCTCGTCGACACCGCCCCCGGGATCCGCGAAATCATCTCGATGGGCAAGCCGATCTTCGAGGTGTGGAAGGCGACCTACGACATCGTCATCGTCGATGCGCCCCCGCTCGGACAGCTCCTGAGCTACCTGCGCGCTCCCGCCACCATCGCCGATCTCGTCCCGGCAGGGGCGATCCGTCAGCAGGCCGAGGAGATGCGTCGCGCCCTCGCCGACCCCGCCACCGCCGGCCTCCTCCTCGTGACGACGCTCGAGGAGTTGCCCGTTCTCGAGACCGTCGAAGCACTCTCCGCCCTCGAGGCGGAGCGCCTCATCGACGGTGTCGGCATCGTCGCCAACAGGGTGCTGGCGCCGCTCGGCCTCGCCGCTGACCCCGCCGACGTCCCCGACGGCCCGCATCGCGATGCCGCTCTCCTCCACGAGCATCTCCTTGACGAGCAGCGGCTATGGGCGTCCCGGCTCGGCGACCACGACACCCTGCCCTTCCTCTTCGGGCTCCTCACCCCCGGTGAGGTCGCAGCCCGACTGGCCGACGCCTGGGTGGAGACATGAGACGCAGCCACGTCATCGTGGTGACCGGTGCCGGCGGTGTCGGCAAGACGACGCTGTCCGCTGCGCTCGGCGTCGTCGCGGCCCGGGCCGGCAAGGAGGTCCTCGTCATCACCGTCGACCCGGCGCGGAGGCTCTCCGACGCACTCGGCATCCCCGGCATCGGCAACCGTCCGACCCCGGTTCCCGACGTCGAGGGGCTCTCGGCGGCGATGCTCGACGTCACCGCCTCCTGGGAGGCGATCACACGGCGTCACGCCCACCCGGACGTCGCCGACCGCCTCGACGCGAACCCGTTCTTTCGCACCATCGCCGACCGGTTCCCCGCCGCTCAGTCCTACGCAGCTGCCGAGCAGATGGCCGAGTTCGTCGAGACCGGCTACTGGGACCTCGTCGTCGTCGACACGCCGCCGTCGGCCGGTGGGCTCGACTTCTTCCTCGCGCCGCGACGGATGCGCGATCTCATCGGTGGGCGCCTCCTCCGGTGGCTGACCGGGGCCAGGCTCCCCGCCCGCCGGACCCTGTACAGGATCACCGCCAAGCCCGTTCTACGGGTGGCGGACGCGATCCTCGGAGGGCCGCTTCTCGAGGAGATCGCCGAGTTCTTGTTGGACGTGCGCACCCTGTACGACGGTCTCGCCGCTCGCGCCCGCTCGATCGAACGGCTCATGGTGCGGGCGGCAACCATCGTCGTCAGCACCGCAACGCCGGCCTCGCTGCGGGAAGCGAGGCGGTTCTACGAGGAGCTGACCGACGTCGACGTCACCCCTCGCGGCGTCGTCTTCAACCGCGCCCTGCCCGTATCCTGGATCGACGCTGCGAACGCTCCACCTCCGGACGGCCGGGACGCCCTCGCCCTTCGGGACAACCTGCGCCGCTGGGGCGAGGAAGCCCAGCGCATGCACGAGGCTCGCCGCAAGTTCGCGGCACGACACCAGACCTCCATCGCCACCATCCCCTGGCTCGAGAGCGCTCCGACGACGATCGAGGAACTGACGGCAATGGTCCGCGCCGCCGACGGGCTCGAGCTGGCAGGACTCACCGGCTAGCTCGCCTGGCCGCCGACGACGTTTTCCTCAGTCGCGGCTTCCCGGCGTCCGATACCGATCGGACGCCTCTGCGTTGGGAGGGCAGGTGTGTCCGGTGGACAGGGCGGCGCGCTGACAGCCGCACCAGATCGATGATGAGGCTCGTGCGCCGCATCGGTGGGGATCGTGCCGTGCTCGGCTCGCTGGTGGTGCTCGTCCTGTTCGCAGTCGTCGCGGTCGCTGTCTCGACGAGGGCCACTGCGGTGAGAATCGTGGATGAGCGCTCCGTGGCGGCAGCACGGAGCCAGATCGAGACGAGCCTCGCCGTCACCACCCAGGCACTCCAGCTCGACGGCGGCAAAGCAAGCCCGGCCGAGCTCGCCGCCACGCTGCAAGCGCTTCGCGAGGCGCACAGATCTCTCCGTTACGGGGACCCGGCGGCGGGTCTGTCGGGTGTCGGCGGCACGGCACTCGCTCCGATGTTCTCCCAGGCCGAGAAATCCCTCACCGGTCTCGTTGCGGCGACCGGTCGCTTCCTCGAAGCTGGCGAGCCCGGAGGCGTGTCACCCATCGTCGACGCCGCAGCGGCGTACCGGTCGGACATGCAGCGGATCGCCGCGACTCTCGCGGGGTCTGCGGCCTCCCACGCCGTCGTCGCCAGGCAGGTCGACCTGATCATGGTCGCTGCCGGATTCTCGATCGCGATCTTCCTGCTCATGCTCGCGGCCGGACGCCGCGCCACGACGACCCGCACCACGACCGGCGCCGGCCGCGTCGCCGAGCTCGACCAGCTCACCGGTCTCGTCAGGCGGGCCGCCCTGCGCGACCGGCTCATCGATGCCATGTACCGCCGCCCCGAGGCCGATACCTTCGTTGCCCTGCTGCTCGTCGGGGTGCGGACGGCGTCCCACACCCGGTCGACCGAGATCACCGACGCCATCGTCCTCGAGACGGCGCGCCGGCTCCGGGTCACGGTCCGCAGCACCGACACCGTGGCGCGTACCGGTCGTCAGCAGTTCGCCGTGGTCATCGATCGCAGCCCTCGTGTGGAGGACGCCGGGCGGGTCGCCGCCAAACTCATCGAGGCGCTGTCCCAGCCGGTCGTCGTCGGGGGGGCCGCGCTCTCCGTGATCCCGGCCGTCGGCATCGCCCTGAGCCCCCTCGACGCCTCCAACGGCGACGACCTCCTCGAGCGGGCGGCGGTGGCCCAGCGCGTCGCCGAGGGGCGCAACACACCCGCCTACCGCTACTTCTCCCCCGAGCTTCGACCGATCGCAACGAGCCGGGGGCAGTTGACCGAGAGCCTTCGGGAGGCGCTCGTCGTCCCCGATCAGCTCTGGATCGCGTACCAACCGAAGATCAGGCTGCGTGACAGCGCCGTGATCGGGTTCGAGGCGCTGCTGCGGTGGGAGCACCCGACGCTCGGCCCACTCCGGCCCCAGGACTTCGTGCCGCTCGCTGAGGAGAGCGACCTCATCATCGAGCTGGGGAGTTGGGTCGTCGAGGAGGTGTGCCGGCAGCTCGCGACGTGGAGCCGGACCCGGCGGCGCGTCGTCCCGGTGTCGGTGAACGTCTCATCCCGCCAGTTCCGCAGCGGTGACCTCGACACCATTGTGTCCTCTGCGCTGTCCCGCCACGGCCTCGCCCCGGGCCTCATCGAGATCGAGCTCACAGAGGGCGTGCTCATCGACGACCACGAGCGGCCCCTCACCCACATGGAGGACCTGCGCCGGCTCGGGGTGAGGATCTCGGTCGACGATTTCGGCACCGGCTACTCCTCGCTGAGCTACCTCAAGCGGTTCCCGATCGACACGCTGAAGATCGACCGGTCCTTCATCAGCGAACTGCGGGAGGACAGCGAGGATGCCGCGATCTCGACCGCGATCATCGCCCTGGCGCACTCGCTCGAGCTCGACGTCATCGCGGAGGGCGTCGAGACCCGAGAGCAGCTCGACATCCTCATCGATCTCGGCTGCGACGCCGCCCAGGGCTACTACTTCTCGGCGCCGGTACCCGCCGCCGAGGCCGAGGACCTCTGGCAGCAGCGAGTCACCGTCGGCTGAGGCCGGACCACCGATCTCAGCACGTCAGAGGACGGCGCTCGGCCCGAGCAGCTCGCGGAGCTCGGCGAAGAGGGCAGAACGGGGCTCGACCCGGTGATCGTCCCCGAGCCTCACGACCTTCTCAGAGGACTCGGACACCATGTGGAGATACACCGGCGCAGCACCCGGATGGTTCTCGAGGGCTTGTTTCAGCCGGTCGACGACACGCCGCGAGAGCCGGCTCGCGGGCACACGGAGCCTGACGAGCTCCTCGTCCTCGAGCTCGGGCTCACGGAGCTCCTGGGCGATGAACTTGACCTCGTCGCCGCGATGGTCCACCCGGCCGGTCACGATGAGGATGGCGTCCTCCCTGATGAGTGGCCCGTACTCGGCGACCGTCTTCGGGAAGGCGACGACCTCGGTCCCACCCCGCAGGTCCTCGAGGCCGAAGAAGAGCATCGGATCGCCGGACTTCGTGTACCGCCTCGTGATCGAGCCGACGATGCCGCCCGTCGTCACCCGTGCCTTGTCCTCTTGCTCCCACAGGCCCGGGATCGTCGTCGTCGTCATGGTCCGGATCCGTTGCTCGACGCCGAGGAGGGGATGATCCGACACGTAGAGACCGAGCATCTCCTTCTCGAACCCGAGGCGGGTCCGCTTGTCCCACTCGAGGTCGCCGAATTCGACGGCCACGGTCTCGACGCCGCCGTTCTCGACGCCGAACAGGGAGAACTGGCCCATGTCCTCCGCTCGCCGCCTCGTCACGGTGGCGTCGAGGAGCTCGAGGTATCGCTCGAAGAGGCCGCGGCGGGTGTGCCCGAGCGGGTCGAACGCGCCGGCCTTGATGAGCGAGTCGATGGTGCGCTTGTTGAGAACGGTGAGATCGACGCGGTCGATGAAGTCGGAAAAGTCCGCGAACGGACCGTTCTTCGCCCGTTCGGTGAGGATGTGCTCGACGACGGACTCACCGACGTTGCGCACGGCGGACAGGCCGAAGGTGATGTCTCCGTCGTAGACACCGAAGTCCATCTCCGACCGGTTGACGTCGGGCACCAGGACGCGCAGGCCGAGCGTCCTGCACTCATGGAGGTAGAGCGCCGTTCGGTCCTTGTCCCGCTTCGTCGCGGTCAGGAGCGCCGCCATGTACTCGGCCGGGTAATGGGCTTTGAGCCATGCGGTCTGGTACGCGACGAACGCGTACGCGGCGCTGTGGCTCCGGTTGAAGCCGTAGCCGGCGAAGTGCTCGATGAAGCCGAACAGCTCGGCACCGAGCTTCTCGTCGTAGCCACTGGCGACACACCCGGCGACGAACTTCTCCTCCTGCTGGCGCATCACCGACGGGATCTTCTTGCCCATCGCCTTGCGAAGCGTGTCCGCCTCGGCCATGGAGAAGCCCGCCATCTTGCGCGCCACCTGCATGACCTGCTCCTGGTACACCATGATCCCGTAGGTGTCGTGGAGCACGTCCTCGAGGTCCGGGTGGAGGTAGGCGATGTCGGCCCGACCGTTCTTGCGGTCGGCGTACTCGTTGTGCATGCCGGCTCCGAGCGGACCCGGCCGGTACAGTGCGTTGAGGGCGACGAGATGCTCGAACTCGTCGGGTTCCAGGTTGCGCATGAGGGCCCGCATCGGGCCGCCCTCGAACTGGAACACCCCCATGGAGTCGCCGCTGCGGAGCATCGCGTAGACGGCGGGATCGTCGAGGGGGACGGCATCGATGTCGATCCGCTCACCCGTGTCCTCGTCGATGAGCTCGAGGGCACGCTCGATCGTGGCGAGGTTCCGCAGCCCCAGGAAGTCCATCTTCAGCAGCCCGAGCGCTTCGACCCCGTGCATCTCGTACTGGGTGACGATCTCGGCGTCGTCGCCCTTGCGCTGGATCGGGACGATGTTCGTCAACGGCTCCGGTGAGATCACGACCGCCGCTGCATGGATCGAGTCCTGGCGGCGGAGTCCCTCGAGACCCCTGGCGGTGTCGACGACCTCACGCACCTCGGCGTCGCTCTCGTAGGCGTCCCGCAAACCGGCGGCGCCGGTGTGCCAGTCGCGGCCGGCACCGGTGGTCTCGGGTCCGGGCGGCTCGAGGCACTGGGCGAGGGTTGCCTCCTTCCCCAGGATCGGGGGCGGCATGAGCTTGGCGATGCGGTCCCCCAGGCTGTACGGGTGCCCGAGAACACGAGCCGCATCGCGGATCGCCTGTCTCCCTTTGATGGTTGAGAACGTGATGATCTGGGCGACGTGGTCGCTCCCGTAGCGCTCGGCGCAGTACCTGATCATCTCTGCCCGGTAGCGCTCGTCGAAGTCCATGTCGATGTCGGGCATCTCGCGACGCCCCGGGTTGAGGAAGCGCTCGAAGATGAGACCGTATTCGATGGGGTCGAGCTTGGTGATGCCGAGGCAGTACGAGACGATCGAGCCCGCCGCGCTCCCCCGCCCCGGGCCGGTGCGGATCCCCCGCTCGTTGGCGTGCCGAATGAGGTCCCAGACGATGAGGAAGTAGGAGGCGAAGCCCATCTCCTCGATGACGCCGAGCTCGTAATCGATGCGTTCCCTGACCTCGCGCGGTGTCGGTTCGCCGTAGCGCTGCCTCGCTCCTTCGTACACGAGCTCGCGCAGGTAACCGGCCTCGTCCATGGCTCCGGGGACCGGGAAGGGAGGGAGCAGGATCCGGCCCAGCTCGAGCTCGACCGACGCCCGCTCTGCGATGCCGAGTGTGTTGGCGCAGGCTCCCGGGTAATCCTGCTCCGGGAAGAGCCGGCGCATCTCTGCGGCCGTCTTGACGTAGAACTCCCTCGACTCGAAGCGGAACCGGTTCTCGTCCGACCTGTTCGACCCGGTCTGGATGCAGAGAAGGACGTCGTGGGCGTCGGCCTCGGGCGCATAGGTGTAGTGGCTGTCGTTGGTGGCGAGGAGAGGGGCCCCGATGTCGGAGGCGATCGAGACGAGGTCTCCCATGACCTGGGCCTGGGCGGGGATGCCGTGATCCTGGAGCTCGATGAAGAAGTTGCCCTTGCCGAAGATGTCCTGGTACATCGCGGCGGCGTCGCGGGCCGCGGCGTAGTTCCGGACCTGGCCGATGTTGCCCTCCTCGGTGGAGGCGTCGGGGGCGAGAAGCTGGGCGACGTGACCACCGAGGCACCCGGAGGTGGCGACGATCCCGGCGGCGTGCGCCGCGAGCAGCTCGACGTCCATTCGCGGCTTGTAGTAGAAGCCCTCGAGGTATGCCCGCGAGGCGAGCGTCATGAGGTTTCGGTACCCGATCTCGTCGACCGCGAGCAGGTTCATGTGGTACTTGGTGTCGTCGCGGCGAGCAGGTCGATCGAACCGCGAGCCGGGAGTGACGTACGCCTCGATGCCGATGATCGGCTTGACCCCCGCCCTTCGCGCCGCCCTCGTGAAGTCGACGACCCCGTAGAGCACCCCGTGGTCGGTGATCGCAACGGCGGGTTGGCCGTCGGCAGCGACCGCGGCGACGAGATCGTCGACCCTCGCCGCCCCATCGAGCATCGAGAACTCCGTGTGGACGTGGAGATGTACGAAGCCGTCGCTGCTCACCGTGCCTCCAGAACTACACGCATGTAAGCACGCGGTGCCGCCCCTCGCCACAGCGCGATTTCCGTTGGTGGGTGCCCTCGGGCGAGTCCGGCGGGCTCGCCGCCGCGGCGGGTACCATCGCGTTCCGTCGCGGGAGGTTGGTGGTGCAGCGCATCGGTGTGCTCACATCCGGTGGCGACGCCCCCGGCATGAACACCGCGGTCCGCGCCGTGGTGCGGGCCGCCGCTGGGCGTGACGTCATCACGGTCGGGTTCGAGGACGGCTACGACGGGCTCATCCACGGCCGCCACACGACGCTCACCGCCCGCGACGTGGGCGCGATCCTCCATCAGGGAGGAACGATGCTGCGCACGGCCCGATGCGAGGAGATGCGGACCGAATCGGGCCAGAAACGGGCAGTTCGCACCCTCCGTCAGGAGGGAATCGAGGGCCTCGTCGTCATCGGCGGCGACGGGTCGCTGCGGGGCGCCCATCTCCTCGCCGGCCATGAGGTCCCCACGGTGGCGATCCCCGCTTCGATCGACAACGACATCTGGGGCACGGACATGTCGCTGGGTGTCGACACCGCGCTCAACACGATCATCGAAGCCGTCGACAAACTCCGCGACACCGCGTCCTCGCACCAGCGGGCGTTCCTCATCGAGACGATGGGGCGAAACTGCGGCTATCTCGCCCTCATGGCCGGGGTCACGTGTGGCGCCGAGCTCGCCGTCGCCCCGGAAGCGGCAACGACCGTCGAGGACATCGCGGCGGCCGTCTCCGCCGCCTATGAGCGGGGCAAGTACTACTCGTTCGTCATCGTCGCAGAGGGCGCCGGCCTCGACGTCCACGAGATCGCCGACCACCTGCGCGACCGGGGCATCGGCTTCGAGTCGCGGATCACGATCCTGGGTCACGTCCAACGCGGCGGCAGACCGTCGGCGTTCGACCGGCTGCTCGCGTCCCGGATGGGCATCGCTGCGATCGAGCTCCTCCTCGGCGGCAGCACGGACGTCATGACGGCGCTCACCGCCTCGAAGATCCGTCCGGTGCCCCTCGCCGAGGTGACGGCGCGAGCGCGCGAGGTGAGCGTCGAGTACCAGCACATGACCGAGCTCCTCGCCCGCTGACCGGATACGCCGTCGAGGTCAGCTCCCGGGACGCGTGGCGGAGTCCTCGGCCTCACTGGATGAGCGCCTCCGCGGCTTCGGAGTCTTCCCGGCCGACGCCCGCGTCGCCCTCGCTGCGGCCGGCTCGGTCTTCGCCCGGCTCCCGGCGGCCTTCCCCGCCGACGCGCCCGCTGTGCCCTTCTTCGCCTTCCCCGTTCCCAGGGGTGGGCGCTTCTTCGGGGTCCGCGACGACCCTGCCGCCGCCCGCGGCGCAGCCTTCTTCGCCTCGGCACGGGCCGCGGCGAGGAGCTCGTCGAATGCCACCGCGACGGCGGCGACGAGCGCGTCGAGGTCCTCCATGACGTCGTAGTCCGCGTTGAACCCCCACATCACGGTTCCGTCGTAGCTGAAGAGGGCGACGCCGACACCGTGGCCGTGCCACAGCGGCACCAGCGGATACTGGGCGACGAGGCGGGACTCCATGAGGTACAGGGGGAACTGCGGGCCGGGGACGTTGGTGACGGTCAGGTTGAACGGCCGGGCTCCTTGGGCGAGCCGGCTCGCCAGCGAGACGAGGGTCGCCGGAGCGCCGGCGCTCAACCGCACGAGGGTGGCTGCGCCGAGTGCTTGATCCGTTCGCTTCAGCTTCTCGGTCGCGGCGTGGACGAGGCGGAACCGCTCCTCGGGGTCGGCGGTACCCACCGGCAGCGGCAGGAGCCACATCGCGACCTGATTCCCCATCGTGCCTCGCTCGGTTCGGGCGCGGACCGACACCGGTGCCATGACCCGGAAGTCGAGCTCGTCGACCCCGAAGCCGCGATCCTCGGTGAGGAACCGGCTGATCCCACCGGTGACGGTGGCGAGGACGGCGTCGTTGACGGTGCCCCCGAACGCGTCCTTGATCTCCTTGACGGCGGCGAGGGGTGTATCGAGTGTGGCGAAGCGCCGGTTGGGCCCGATCGCACCGTTGAGCGGGGTCTTCGAGGCCGGCGTCAGCCACCCGGAGCCGAGTGAGTGGCTCATCGCCCGCACCCGCCGCGCTCCCTCGAGCGCGATCGCCGTTGCGTCGTCGCGCAGGCGCCGAGCGCTGCGCAACGCGGCGACGACGCGCCCGGTTCTCCGTGCCGTCTCCCTCACGATGAGCTCGGCCCCACTGGGAGCGGGTCGCGGTTCGTGATCGGGCACCTCGCCGGTCTCGCCGGTGGGGGCGAGACCCAGCAGCACCGCCATGAGGTCGACACCGGCGATGCCGTCGATCATGCAGTGATGCACCTTCGAGATGAGCGCGAATCGGTCGTCCTCGAGGCCCTCGACGATGGCCACCTCCCACAACGGCTTCGACCTGTCGAGCTGCTGAGACACGAGGCGAGCCATGAGCCGGTTGAGCTGTTCGGTCGTGCCGGGACGGGGAAGGCTCGTGTGGCGCACGTGGTAGTCGACGTGGAAATGCTCGTCGTCGACCCACACCGGGTGACGCTCGAACGGGACGTGGGCGAGGCGCTGCCGGTAGCGAGGGATGAGCGGGAGCTTCGACGCGACGTAGCGCCTGATCCTCTCGACGTCGATGCCCCCGTGCTCATCGCGCAGGGGACCCGCCTCGAAGATCGACATCGCGGCGACGTGCATGTGCGTCGTGCGCGACTCGAGCGCGAGGAAGGACGCATCGAGGTACGAGAGCCGCTCGTAATGTCCGACCACGGTGACCCCGGCGGGTGGCTGCTGACCCAAGCCTAGGAGTCGGTGGGCGCCTCCGACCCGGCGGAGTCCGGCCGTGTGATGACGGTGGGAGGAACCTGGCCCGTGATCGGAGGACCGAGCCGCTCCAGCGAAGCGACGAGATCGGGCGGCAGCCGTGACGTCATCTCCCGCCTGCCGCCGCGGATCGGGTGCTCGAACGAGAGCCGGCCGGCATGGAGCCACACCCGGCCGGGGTCGCCGGGCCCACCCCGCTTCCCGTAGGCGGCATCGCCGCACAGCGGGGAGCCGATCGAGGCCATGTGGACCCGGATCTGGTGGGTGCGGCCCGTCTCGAGGCGCACGTCGAGCAGCGTGACGCCCACCCAAGCCGCGAGGACGGCGTAGTGGGTGCGGGCGGGCCGGCCGTCGCGGCGCACGGTGATCAGCGTCGGTCGCCGCGGGTCCCTCCCCAGCGGCGCGTCGATGGTCCCGCTGTCGGCTTCGAAGACGCCGGTGGCGAGGGCGAGGTACCGGCGTTCGATCTCCCGCCGACGCATCGCATCGGCGAGTGCCTCGTGCGCCGCCGCCGACCGCGCCACGACGAGCAACCCAGACGTCTCCCGGTCGAGGCGGTGGACGATGCCGAAGCGGTGGGCCTCGCCGAGCCCGGCGAGCTCCGGGTACCTGGCAACCAGGCCGTTGAGGAGGGTGTCGTCGCGATGGCCCGCTCCGGGATGGACGACGATCCCCGCCGGTTTGTCGACGACGACGAGGTCCTGGTCGGCGTGCACGACCCGGAACGGGACCGCAGCGGGCTCGACGCCGTCGTCTGGCGGTGGGAACCGGACCGCGACGACGCGCCCCGCCGTCAACCGTGTCGAGCCAGACACCGACTCACCGTCGACGAGGACGGCACCGTCGTCGACGAGACGACGCGCCTCGGCTCTGCCGATGCCGCCGAGCACGGCGACGATGCGATCGGCGCGCTCGCCTGCGAGCTCGGATGGGACCACCCATTGCTCAGGCATCTTCGGACGGCACCCGGGCCCTCGGGTGCGGTGCGAACAGCGCCCCGAGGATGAGAACCACCACCCCGACCGAGATCGCCGAGTCGGCTACGTTGAAGGTCGGCCAGAACGAGAGGTCGATGAAGTCCACGACCGCCCCGTCGAGGATCCCCTCGCCACGGAAGAACCGGTCCAGGAGGTTGCCAACGGCCCCGCCGAGGATGAGCGCGAGCGACACCTGCTCGAACCGTCGCGCTGCCTGCGGCAGCGTCACGGCGACGACGACGACGATGAGGATGGCTACCACGGCCAGGAAACGGCCGCCGCCGGTGAAGCTCGAGAACGCGGCACCTGGGTTGCGGGTCAGCCGGAGCTCGAGGAACTCACCGATGACCGAGACCGGCTCGCCCTCGAGCGCTGCCACCGCCCACACCTTCGTGATCTGGTCGGCGGCGACGACGACGACCGCGACCCACCACGGAGGCCCGGTCAGGCCCTGTCGGCCCACTCGACAAGCGTCGTCGCGTAGGGGAGCGCTTCGAGCCGGGCGAGCGGGATCGGCTTGCCGCTCACCTCGCACACTCCGTAGACGCCCTTGTCCATCCGATCGAGCGCCTTCTCGACCTTGCCGAGGAGCTCGCGGGCGTTCCGCTCCTTGGAGAAGTCCATCTCGAGCTCGAAGGCGAGAGAGCCCCCATCCGCGTTGTCGGGGTCCGCGTTGTGCTCGGAGCCCGTCTCGGCGAGCCGGACCTGCTCGCGCTCGCGCTCCATCTCTTCGATGAGGGCGCTCAGCCGCTCTCGCTCCTCCTCGAGCTTGCCGCGGAGCCGTGAAAGCGTCGATTTCGCCAGCTGCTTCCTGGCCATTCGACCTCCTCGGAGGCCGAGACTGTAGCAGCGTGCGCCTCGGTAGCCGGGCGGTCACACGCCCAGACGGCGCCTCAACTCGCCGAGATCGACGCCGAGGACTCGGACGACTTTGCGCCGGGAGCGATGGCCGCCAACGAGCTCGGCGGATCCTCCGGTGACATCGGCGATGAGCCGGCATGCCGCGTCGTTCGCCATTCCGCCGGCGGCGGGCGCCGCGACACGCACACGAAGTGCCCCGGCATGGCGGCCGGCGATCTCCGTGCGCGACGCATTGGGCACGACCCAGACGTCGATCTCCACCCCGTTCGCCGTGGTTCGCACCGGCTCCACCGGCTCAACGGTACCGGACGCTCCCGGTACTACCATCGCTGCCCGGCGTCGAAGGGGACACGTCCCGAGGACACCCCCGGGCACAGCGAGCCGGCGATGGTGAGAGGCCGGCCCGGGACCGACGGAGCATCACCCCCGAGCTGCGGGAAGAGACCGGAATGCCGGAGGTAGAGCCCGCCGTCCGCCCGACGACACCGGGCCCAACGAAGCGGCCGGGGCCCGGGCCCGGCAAGCCGGGTGGTACCGCGGGGTTCCCTCGTCCCGGTGTGTAGCCACGCCGCAGCGTCGAGGAAGGAATCAGCCGTGACCGAGGACGCCACGAGCGCCCGGACCACGTTCAGCAGGGTCCCGCCCCGCGTCGATCTCCCCACGCTCGAGGAACGGATCCTCGACCTCTGGGACGCGATCGACGCCTTCGAGCGCTCGGTCGAACTGCACCCCGAGGACCGGGAGTACACGTTCTTCGACGGTCCCCCGTTTCCCACCGGCAGCCCGCACTACGGCAACCTCCTCGCCGGCGTCATCAAGGACATCGTCCCCCGCTACTGGACGATGCGGGGACGGCGCGTCGAGCGGCGCTTCGGGTGGGACACTCACGGCCTCCCGATCGAGATGGAAGTCCAGCGCCAGCTCGGCCTTTCCGGACCGCGCCAGATCGAGGAGTTCGGCGTCGCCAGGTTCAACGCGGCGTGTCGCGAGCAGGTCGAGACGAACACCGAGATGTGGGAGCACATCACTCGCCGGCTCGGTCGCTGGATCGACTTCGAGAACGACTACCGGACGATGGATCTCGACTACATGGAGAGCGTGTGGTGGGTGTTCCGCGGATTGTGGGACCGGGGACTGATCTACCAGGACTTCAAGGTGCTCCCCTACTCGTGGGCCGCCGGAACGCCCCTGTCGAACTTCGAGCTCAACCTCGGGGGCTACCGCGACGTCGAAGACCCCTCGATCACCGTCCGGCTTCGCGTTGTCGCGGACCGGTCGCCGGCGGCTCGCGGTGACTGGCTCCTCATCTGGACGACGACGCCCTGGACCCTCCCCGGCAACCTCGCCGTCGCCGTCGGCGAGGCCATCACGTACGCCCGGGTGGCGGACGGAGCGGAGCACTACTGGGTGGCCGAGGATCTCGTTGCAACCGTGTTCGGTGACTCCGACGTGACCGTGGTGGCGACGGCGAAGGGCGCCGCGCTCGTCGGCGTCGAGTACGAGCCGCCGTACGACCACTTCGCCGCGAGACGCGACGATGGCGCGTTCCGCACGATCCCTTCCCCCGACGTGACGACCGACGAGGGCACCGGGCTCGTCCACATGGCGCCTGCCTACGGCGAGGCCGACTTCGTCGCCCTCCAGGCAGCCGGCCTCGACGTCCTCGTCGACCCGGTCGACCTCGAGGCGCGGTTCACCGCCGAGGTACCGGAGGTCGCCGGGATGCACGTCAAGGACGCCGACGACGTCCTCGTCGGCCTGCTGCGAGAACGGGGCCTGCTCGTGCACTCGGGGACCATCACGCACTCCTACCCCTTCTGCTGGCGCACCGACACCCCGCTCATCTACAAGGCCATCCCCTCCTGGTACGTGAAGGTCGAGGCCTTCAAAGACCGAATGGCCGAACTCAACGAGCGCGTCCTGTGGGTCCCCGACTACGTCGGCGATCGGAGGTTTGGCAACTGGCTGCGCGATGCCCGCGACTGGGCGATCAGCCGGAACCGCTTCTGGGGAAGTTGCATTCCAGTCTGGGAGTGCGACGGCTGCCACGAACAGGTCTGTGTGGGATCGCGGGCCGAGCTCCGGGAACGTTCCGGTGTCCTCCTCGAGGACCTCCACAAGCACGTCGTCGACGAGGTGACCTTCCCGTGCACCGAATGTGGGGGAACGATGCGGCGGGTCCCCGAGGTGCTCGACGTCTGGTTCGAGTCCGGGTCGATGCCGTACGCCAAGCTCCACTACCCATTCGAGAACGAGGACCGGTTCGAGAGGACCTTCCCCGCCGACTTCATCGCCGAAGGACTCGACCAGACCCGGGGCTGGTTCTACACCCTCGTCGTGCTCGCCACCGCCCTCCGTGACGAGGTGCCGTTCCAGAACTGCGTCGTCAACGGGATG
Source organism: uncultured Acidimicrobiaceae bacterium (assembly GCA_947259365.1). GTDB lineage: Bacteria > Actinomycetota > Acidimicrobiia > Spongiisociales > UBA5794 > CAMYMC01. The sequence goes on from CAMYMC010000001.1 coordinate 26,851, forward strand.
ATCCTCGCCGAGGACGGCCGGAAGATGTCGAAGTCGCTGAAGAACTACCCCGATCCCGCAGAGATCCTCGACACATCAGGGGCCGACGCTCTTCGCACGTACCTCATCAACTCCCCCGTGCTGCGGGCCGAGCCCCTGCGGTTCTCCCTCGACGGCGTCCGCGAGGTCGTGCGGACGACGCTGTTGCCGCTGTGGAACGCGTTCTCCTTCTTCACGACGTACGCCGAGGCCGACGGCATCACCCGGGAGGAGCTCGAAGGAGCCCCGCCTCCCGACGAGAGGGCAGAGATCGACCGGTGGATCCTCTCCGTGCTCCAGTCCCTGATCAAGCGGGTCAACACCGAGATGGAGGAGTACCGGCTCTATGCGGTGATCCCCCCGGTCATCGACTTCATCGACGACCTCACGAACTGGTACATCCGCCGGTCGCGACGGCGATTCTGGCGTCAGCGATCCGGCGACGACGCCGACAAGCTGGGGGCGTTCGCCACGCTCTACGACGTCCTCGTCACCTTCGCCAAGGTGGCGGCGCCGGTGCTGCCCTTCATGACGGAGGAGATGTATCAGCTGCTGGTGAAGCGCCCGGCGGGCGCCGCGGTACCCGACAGCGTCCATCACACCGACTACCCGGAGGCGAGCGAGGCGAGAATCGACGAGGCGCTCGAAGCCGCCATGGAGCACGTGCGGTCGATCGTCAATCTCGGACGGGGCCTTCGCAAGCGCAGCGAGTTGAGAGTGCGCCAGCCCCTCTCGTCACTGACGATCGTCACGCGCGACGAGGCGGTCGCCGCCGCCGCGAAGGAGCACCGCTCCCTCATCGCCGAAGAGCTCAACGTTCACGGCGTCGCCGTCGACGCGGACGAGGGCCGGTTCGTCACGCTCTCGGCGAAGGCGAACTTCAAGACGCTGGGCCCCCGCCTCGGGCCGGCGACCAAGACGATCGCCGATGCGATCTCGCGGTTGCACCATGACGACGTCACCGGCCTCCTCGCCGTCGGGACCGCTGAGGTCGGCGGCGAGACGATCACCGCGGACGACATCGTCGTCGAACGAGCCCCCCGACCCGGCATCGCGGTGGCCAGCGACGGTGAGATCTCCGTCGCCCTCGACACGACGATCGATGCCGACCTCGAGCTCGAGGGCCTCGCCCGCGAGATCGTGAGTCGCATCCAGGCCCGCCGGCGCGCCCTGGACCTGGCGGTGACCGATCGCATCGAGCTCACGTGGTTCACCGAGGATGCCGCCCTGGCCGAGGCGATCGAGACACATCGCGAGATGATCGCCGGCGAGGTCCTCGCCACGACGGTGACCAAGGGGGCGCAACCCCGCGGGGATGAGGCGTCGGTCGACGCGTCGACGATGTGGCTCGACCTCGCCCGCAGCGAAGGCTGAGGCAGCTCAGACTCGCCCCTGCTCGTCCTTCGTCGCCTCCAGCCGGCTCCGCAGGCCGGCGAGCCGCCGCTCGTAGAAGCCCTGGCCGGCCGTGTCCTCGATCTCCCCCCGTTCCGCCGGATCCGGCGCCACCGCGTCGGGCACCTGGTCGCGCGCATCGAGATCGATCAGATCACCGAGCAACGAGAATTCCGCCAGCGTGTTCGCCGTCAGCGTCGAGAAGCGGCGCTCGAGATCGCGCAAGGACGAGCGAATCTGGCGCACCCGCCGCTCCAGCGACCGCACCTCCCGCTCAGCGGCATCGGTCATCTGGGCGGCGGCACGTCTCGCCTCCTCCACGATCCGATCCCCTTCGACGCCCGCCTCCCCGGCGACTCGGCTCGCATCCCGGCTTGCGGCGTCCTTGATGGAGGTGACCTCGCGCTGGACCTCGTCGAGGGCGGCGGCGCGGTCCCTGTCGGCTGCCGCGATGCCCTCCACCACCTGCTGGTCGGCGATCTGGAGCATCCTGCGCGCCTCCTCGCGTGCGGTGGCGACGAAGGTGTCGGCGGCGATCTCGGCGGTCAAATGCTCCCGCCACAGGCGCTGCTCGTCGCCCTCGGAAACGGGCGCGGCGCGCTCCGCCGTCCCGGCGAGCCTCCTCGCCTCGTCGGTGATGCGGTGTGCCTCGTCCTCGGCCCGTCTTCGGATTCGTGCGGCCTCGGCGAGCGCGTCGACGCGAAGGTCCTCCGCCTCTTGCTCCAGCTCCTCGATCCGACCGGGCGCGGGCTCCAGAGCGCGCACGTCAGGTGCACTGGCCACCTCGAGGGCGTGCTCGAGTGAGTCGAGCCTGCGCCGTGAGATCGTCAACTCCTGCTCGTACCGCTCCAACGAGGCCCCGAGGCGCTCGAGGAACTCGTCGACCTCGCGCCGGTCGTAGACGTGGCGGGTTCCGCTGAAGCGGGCATTGCGCACGTCGTGCGCGGAGACATCCATCGCCACGGATGGTACCGGTCGCGACGCCCTCCGTTCCACCCTCAGCAGCCGATGATGCTCTGGATGATCCGGAGGCCGACGATGAGGATGATCGGCGACAGGTCGAGCGCCATGCCCCCCAGTCGCAGCGGCGGGATCACTCGCCGTATCGGCCGCAGCACCGGGTCGATGCCGCGGGCGAGGAGGTCGTAGACCCGCCGTATGGGGTGGCCCCAGGGGAGACGGCCGAAGCTGACGACGTAGCTGAGGACGATCCACACGATGATCGCGAAGAATGCGAGCGTGATGAGGTTGCAGACGAGGTCGAGCACGGGTCAGTCGACCGGCGCCTGATAGAGGCCGAGCTCGACGAGACGCCGCTGCTCCTCGACCCCGATCACGGTTCGGGCCGGCGTGATGAGAATGACGCCCTGTCCGATCTTGGCCATGCGGCCGTCGAGGGCGTAGGTGAGACCCGTCGAGAAGTCGACGAGGCGGCGAACCATCGCCGGCTCCGTGGCGCGCAGGTCGAGGACGACCGGCGTGCCTGTGCGGATGTGGTCGGCGAGCGCCTGGGCATCCGAGAACGTGCGTGCCGCGATGACTTCGCTCTCACCGCTGGCGGTGCCGCCGGGCTGCACGTAGACACCGGCCTCGGCGAGGCTCGGATTCGACGACATCCGCCTCTTCGACCCCGACGGCGGCTCGATCCTCCGACCGGCGACGACGCCGCCGGGACGCCCGAGACGCCCCGGGGTCGCGGCCTCCGTCACCCCCGGCGTCGGGGCGTCGACGGTGCGCACCTGGCCCGCTGGCTCGGCCTCGGCGATGGCGCCTTCGGCGCTCTCGATCTGGTCGTCGTCGACCAAGCCGAGGTAGAAGAGCGTCTTCTGCCACAGCGATGCCATTCCAGCCGTCCCCGATCTTCTCTGCCTGCCCGCTACGTCGCGCGCGGACCCTGCTCAAAGATAGCCCGTCCTACGCGTATCAGGGAGGCACCGGCCTCGACCGCCACCTCGTAGTCGTCCGTCATTCCCATCGACAGCGCTTCGATCCCCGGGTGTGCGGCGCGAAGGCCGTCGCGCAGGTCGCGCAGCGCGTCGAACCAGACCCTGCTGTCCTCCGCCGCGACCGGCTGCGGTGGGATGACCATGAGGCCGCGAATCACCAACCCGAGCTCGATCGACCGGGAGACCAGGGCATCGACCCCGTCGGGAGCCACACCGTGTTTCTGCGGCTCTTCGGCGATGTTCACCTGGACGAGGGCGGGCGATCCGCCGAGGTCCGCCCAGCGGCGGGCCAGCCGCTCGCGGTCGAGCGAGTGCAGCAGCGTCGTGTGCGGCGCAGCGAGCGCGGCCTTTCGGCTCTGCACGGTGCCGACCATGTGCCAGCTGATGTCGCCCGGCAGCTGTGGCGCCTTGGCGGCGAGCTCTTCGGGACGGTTCTCGCCGAAGACCCGGTGACCCTCGTCGTATACCCGCATGATCTCGTCCGGCGATCGGCCCTTCGTGACGGCGACGAGGGTCACCGCCGCCGGATCGCGTCCGCTGCGGGCTGCCGCCGCCTCCAGCCGGGCCCTCACCGCAGTCAGTCCGGAGGGAGCCATCCGACCGCCACCTGCCTGTCCCGGGTTCGCGTTCTCCTGTAGGAGTGGAGCTCGTCCGAGGTGAACGTGCATTCAGTCGACCGCCATACGGCACCGGCCGGGAGCGCAGCTTCGAGCTCGCTCGCCAGGTAGCCGCCGATGTCCACGCTGGGCGAACCCCAGCGCGTCTCGGACACGAAGCCGGGGAACCGACCCGCGACGTCGGAGCCCACCTCGTAACAGCAGGGACCGATCGACGGTCCGATCGCGGCGCGGGCCACGTCCAGCTTGGAGGCGGCGAGCCTGGAGAGGGTCTCGAGGACGACGCCGCCGGCGGCGCCCCGCCAACCGGCGTGCACGACCGCGACGACGGCGGGCCCCTCGAGCACGACCGGAACGCAGTCGGCGGTGGCGACGGCGAGCGGAAGCCCGGAGCGAGTCGTGAACAGCGCGTCCGCCTCTGCGATCCGCCCCGGCCCTCGCGCCTCGACGACGTCTGTGCCATGGACTTGAGTGAGGAAGGCCCACTCGGAGGTGAGCCCCAGCTCTCGCGCGATCCCGCGTCTCGCCGCTTCGTCGACCCGGGCGTCGCCGTTGCGTGCGGTCCCGAAGGCTGCGCCCCGGAAGCCGGGGGGGCGGATCATCCCTGGACGAACCCCGGAATGTCGAGCTCGTCGTCAGCGGACTCGTCTCCGCCGGTGTCGTCGCCGGCGTCGAAAGAGCGGAAGCTCGGCGACGGCTGCGCTCCGCCACGCCGGTCCCGGTCGAACCCGGCCGCGATCACCGTCACCCGCATCTCGTCACCGAGCGAGTCGTCGACGATCGCCCCGAAGATGATGTTGGCGTCGGCGTCGCAATGCTCGGAGATCATCCCGGCGGCGAGACTCACCTCGTGCAGCGTCATGTCCGCCGGACCCGCTATGGAGAGGAGCACACCGCGAGCACCCTCCATCGAGGTCTCGAGGAGAGGCGAGCTGATCGCCTTCTGCGCGGACTGTTCGGCCCGTTGCTCGCCGGTCGACTGCCCGATGCCCATCACCGCGGAGCCGGCATCGGTCATGACCGTCTTGACGTCGGCGAAATCGACGTTGATGAGCCCGGGTGTCGTGATGAGATCGGTGATGCCCTTCACCCCCGATGTGAGCACCTCGTCCGCCATCGTGAACGCCTCGAGGACGGCCGTCGACGGATCTGCGATCTCCAGCAAGCGCTCGTTGGGGATGATGATGAGCGTGTCCACGGCCTCTTTGAGGTCCTGGATCCCGGACTCGGCCTGCACCGAGCGGCGGCGCCCCTCGAACCCGAACGGGCGGGTGACGACGCCGACGGTGAGCGCACCGAGTGACCGGGCGACGGCGGCGACGATCGGCGCCCCTCCCGTTCCGGTACCGCCGCCCTCGCCGGCCGTGATGAAGACCATGTCCGCGCCCTTGAGGGCGTCTTCGATCTCGTCGCGGTGCGCGTCCGTGGCCCCCCTGCCGACGTCGGGGTCGGCGCCGGCGCCCAACCCGCGCGTCACCTCCCGCCCGATGTCGAGTTTGACGTCGGCGTCGGACATGAGCAGCGCCTGGGCATCGGTGTTGATGGCGATGAACTCAACGCCGCCGACTCCGGCCTCGATCATCCGGTTCACCGCGTTCACGCCGCCCCCGCCGACGCCCACGACCTTGATGACGGCGAGATAGCTCTGTGGGTTCTGTTGTTCCGTCACGATGCAGCCTCCCGGTGTGCTCGCGCGAAGCGAGACACCCGAACCTTAGCCTGAACCGTCGGTCGAGGTCATCTCGACGGGGTCAACCTCAGGTTGAGGGTTTGAGATCGCGGGGCGGCGCGCCGACACGAGCGAGACCGACGCACCCTCGGCGATGCCGTCCTCCAGGACGGCGGTCAGGGATGCGGCCTTTGCCGTCATCTCGCGCGGCGGACCGAGCACGACGGCGTGGCCGGCAACCGTCGCGGTGAGCCCACCCTCGGCCGAACGGACCACTGCCCCGGTGGCGACGGGTGCGGGAAGCCCGGCGAGGAACTCAAGCGCAGCAAGGGCATCCCCCGTCCGGATGACCGCCCCGGGCCTTCCACCCGTCGCCGGGACCTCGACCCGAGGGGCGCCGGGGGGTGGCTCGCCCCGTTCGAGGACGACGCCGGTCGCCGAGGCGAGCATCCATCCCTCCGGGAGCATGATCCAGGCGGAGGGCACGTGCTCGAGGACGACGACGTCGATCTCGCCGGGCCAGGTCACCCGGACTCTGGCCCGCGCCACCCAGGGCTCCGCCTCGATGGCCTCCTGGAGCGTCGCGGCCCTCACCGATATCGTCGGCTCGCCTTCGGTCGCCCCGTGCTCCTCGAGGACGGCGGAGACGTCGGTGTGGACGGCGCCTGAGACCGAGATCCGCCGCACCGAGAGCAGCGGGGAACGGAAGAGGACGATCGCAACACCGGCGAGCGCCGCCACCGCCACCACGGCGATCCCCCAGCGGAGACGGCGGCGGGCGCCGTCCTCGCTCACCATCCGGCGACGATCGGCGATGCGGTGATCCATCGACGTGCTCAACGGTGGCCTCCGTCGTCGGCGTTGCTCGACATGAAGCTGCCGACGAAGCGCACCTCGGGCTCCAGGAGAATCCCGGCGGCCTCGGCCACGATGCGTCGGACCGATGTGACGAGGTCGAAGACGTCCTGGGCGGTGGCGGTGTCATCGGCGACGAAGAAATTGGCGTGCCTCGAGGAGACCGAGGCGCCGCCGACGGCGAAGCCCTTGAGCCCGCACTCGTCGATGAGCCTTCCCGCCGGGATCGACTCCGGGTTCTTGAACACGCTGCCGGCGTTGAGGGTGCCCCCAGGCTGGCGCTCCTTCCGCCACTGCGTGATCTCTCGCATCCGGGCCTCTCCCTCGGCCGGGGTGGAAGCCAGCGTGGTGAACGTCGCCGCGGTCACGATGTCGCCGGCGCCGAGGTTGCTGTGCCGGTAGGCGAGGTCGAGCTCGGCCGGGGTGCGGTCCGTCGCCTCGCAAGTCGCCGCGTCGAGCACCCGGGCGGTTCGCATCCACTCGGAGGTGTCGCTGCCGTGGCACCCGGCGTTCATCATCACGGCGCCCCCGACCGTCCCGGGGATCCCGACGTAGAACTCCAGCCCGCCGCGGCCGGCCCTCACCGCCGTTCGGGCGAGGATGGGGAGCGAGACCGCCCCGCCCGCCGTCACGGACCCGTCGTCGTCGACCGCGACGGCGGCGAAGTCGCCGCCGAGCCGGAGAACGAGCCCGTCGAAGCCGGCGTCGGAGACGACGACGTTGCTTCCCCGCCCCAGCACGGCCAACGGCAGATCCGCACCCTCGCTGTTCCTCGCAGCGAGGATCCGCACGAGGTCGGCTTCGGTCGCCACGTCTGCGAAGAACCGGGCGGGTCCGCCGAACTTGTACGTCGTGAGAGGTCCCAGTACCACACTGCGTTCGACGACGCCTTCGGCGACGAGCCCGTCGAGACTCACGGCGCCACCTCCAGGAGCGCGGCGAGATCGTCGGCGACCGCGTTGATATCGCCGGCACCGAGAAGCAGCACGAGGTCGCCCTCGGCGAGCCTCCCGTCGAGGAAACGGGTCACGCCGCGCACGGTGGGCACGTAGTCGACCTCACCACCAGCCGCCGCCACCGCCTCGGCGACGAGACGGCCAGACACGCCCGGCTGCGGCGGCTCTCCCGCTCCATAGACGTCGGTGACGACGACCCTGTCGGCCTGAGCGAGCGGCTCTCCGAACTGCGGGGCGAGCTCCGCCGTCCTCGTGTACCGGTGGGGCTGGAACACCGCCCAGACCCGGCGCCAACCACCGCGGCGGCCTGCAGCGATCGTCGCTTCGACTTCGGTGGGATGGTGGGCGTAGTCGTCGACGATCGTCACGCCCGAGATGCGGCCTCTCACCTCGAAGCGCCTCCGCACCCCCCCGAAGCCTGCAACGCCGGCGGCGAGACCCTCTATGGGGAAGCCGAGCTCGGCAAGCAGCGCGAGCGTGCCGGCGGCGTTGCGGGCGATGTGGAGACCGGGGCGGGGGACGTGCACCGGCAGGTCGCATCCCGGGCCGCGAAGCCGGAAAGAGACCCCTCCTCCGGCGTGGTCGTCGATGTCGCTCACCCACCACGACGCCGCCGGGTCGAGCCCATACGTGCGCAGCGGAGCGCGCTCGGCGAGCCGACGCACCCCGGGGTCGTCGATACACCCGAGCACCGGCCCCTGCGCCCGGTTGGCGACGAGGGCGAACGCCTCCTCCAGGGCGGCGACGTTGCCGTAGTAGTCGAGGTGGTCGGCCTCGATGTTCGTGACGAGGAGGCCGCCAAGGTGGAGGTGTCGGAACGTCCCGAACGCTTCGTCCGCCTCCAGCACGAACAGCTCTGGGTCCCCGAGATGGGCGCCCGTGTTGAGATCGAGCAGCTCGCCACCGACGATGAAGCTCGGATCGAGCCCGATCGCCCGCAGCGCGGTGACGGCGAGCGCCGAGGACGTCGTCTTGCCGTGGGTCCCGGTGAACCCGATGCCCGGCATCCTCGCCGTGATCGCATCGAGCAGCTCGGGGCGCGACCAGACGACGATGCCGGCGGTCCGCGCTGCGGCCACCTCCGGGTCGCGATCCGGCACTGCCGAGGAGGCGACGAGGAGGTCGACGCCCGTCATCACGTCGGGGCGATGACCGATCCACACCTCGATGCCGATATCGGAGAGAGCGTCGAGCCGGTGACCCGGCTTGAGGTCAGATCCGGAGACGGTGTGACCGAGCCCGGCGAGGAGCTTCGCGAGCGGTGCCATTCCCGACCCGCCGGCACCGACGACGTGGATCCGCAGCGCGTCGTCGAGGGTGACGGTGGCACTCATCGCGCCGCCTCGATGAGGGCGGCGGCGATCAGGGCGGCAGCACCGGGGCGGCCTTCGCCCGCGGCTGCTCCGGCGATCGCGGCGCGACGCGGTCCGTCGGAGAGGAGCTGCTCGACCTCGACGGGGATCCGATCGATCTCGGTCTCGGGCACGACGACGACACCGCCGACCCGCTCCAGGTGGTCGGCGTTCGCCCGCTGGTGGCCGGCGGTTCCCGCCGCATAGGGGACGACGACGGCGGCGGTCCCGGTGACCGCCAGCTCCGAGATCGTCAACGCCCCGGCACGGGAGAGCACGACGTCTGCCGCGGCGTAGAACAGGTCCATTCGATCCTCGAACGCGACGACGTGCCAACGCGGTGACCGGGCGGCGGCGCGCGCCGAGATCTCCTCGAAGTGGGCGCGACCGGTCAGGTGGACGATCTGGAGCTGCTCCGGGTCGTGGGCGTCGGCGATCCGTTCGGTCGCATCGTTGAGCACCCGGGCCCCGAGGCTGCCACCGAGCACTCCGAGGACGGGACCGCGGTCGTCGAGGCGGTAGCGGCTCCCCGCCTCGCCGCGTAGCCGCTTCCGGTCGAAACGGGTGAACTCGTCCCGGAGAGGGTTGCCGACGAGGCGGGCGTGACGAAGCCGATCGGTCGCTGCGGGGAACGCGACGAACGACTCGACGGCTCGCCCCGAGATGAGCCGGTTGGCGAGACCAGGCACCGCGTTCTGCTCCTGGACGTAGAGCGAGGCTCCAACCCGCCCGGCGGCCAGGGCCGCCGGCACCGACACGTAGCCGCCGAACGCGGCGACGACCCTCGTGCCCCTGGCGCGAAGCTCCGCGGCGATTCGGCGGGCCGCACGCCACACCACCGAGGGCAGCCTGACGTTGTCGAGCGACAGGGAGCGTTTCAGACCGCGGACATCGACCTCGACGAACTCGTAACCCCGCGCCGGCACGGTGGAGGACTCCATCCTGGCGCCCCCGACGAAGAAGATGTCGGTGGGCTCGACGCCCTCTCCGACGAGGGCGTCGGCGACGGCGAGCGCCGGGTAGACGTGACCCCCGGTTCCGGCGGCGGCGAGCGCATACGTCACGAGTCCTGCTCCGCCGGGGTCCTGGCGATGTTCACGAGCACGCCGATAGCCGCCAGGTTGACGATCATCGCGCTCCCCCCGGCCGACACGAGCGGGAGCGGCAGCCCGGTGATCGGTATGAGCACGGCGACTCCACCGATGTTGACGACGGCCTGGAGCGAGAGCCAGGCAACGATGCCGGCGGCGAGCAAGCGACCGAACCGGTCCGAGGCGCGGTAGGCGATCACCATCCCGATGATCGCGAAGAACACGAACAGCGCAACGACCACGATGGCGCCGGCAAACCCCACCTCCTCGCCGATGATGGCGAAGATGAAGTCCGTGTGGGCGTTGGGGAGGAAGCTCCAGCGGGCTCGGGACGCGCCCAGGCCGACGCCGAACCAGCCGCCGGTTCCGAGCGCGACAAGGCTCTGGATCGGCTGGAGCCCGACACCGAGCGGGTCGGCTGCGGGGTCGAGGAACGCGGTGATCCTCGCCCTCCGGTAGGGCTGCGCATAGGCGAGCACGGTGGCGAACAGCGCGCCGAGGGTCCCCAGACCGACCACGTGGCGCAGCGGCGCAGCCGACACGGCGAGCACCGCGAACGTCGTCGCCGCGATGAGGATCGCGGTGCCGAGATCGGGCTGGGCGAGCAGGAGCGCCCCCACGATCGTCAGCGAGCCGGCGACCGGCCAGAAGAGATGGGAGAAGCGATCGAGGTAGCCCTCCTTGCGAGTCATGACCGCGGCGAGAAACGCGACCTGGGCGAACTTGGCGAACTCGGAGGCCTGGAGGGTGACGGGTCCCAGTTCGATCCAGCGACGGGAACCACCCCGCACGTCGCCGATGACGAGCGTTGCGACGAGGCCGAAAACGGCGAGCGCGAAGATGCCGGACGCGGCCTTTGCATACCACCGGTACGGGATCCGGGTGGTGACGATGAGCGCTCCGGTCCCGAGCAGGATCCACACGATCTGCCGCTTCACGTAGAACCACTGATCGGCGCCCTCGCGGATGGCGACGACCGACGACGACGAGAGCACCGCCCCGAGCCCGACGATGAGCAGCATCGCCACCGGGAGCAGCAGCAGCACCGACGTGCGGTCTCCGGCCCGCCGCGCCGCCCTGGCCCTGGCCGCCGCCGCCGACGGTGCCGCACTGATCGGCGTCACCCGGGAGGTCTCAGACACCATCGCCGGTCTCCTTCAGCGATCTGACGAGCGTGGTGAAGACCTCGCCCCGCTCGGCGTACGACGTGAACATGTCGAAGCTGGCGCACCCGGGGGCGAGCAGGACGACGTCGCCCGGCCGGGCGATGGCGTCGGCGGCGATGACCGCTCCTCGGAGGTCCCCGGCGGCGACGAAGCGCTCGGGGTCGGTGACCGCGGCGAGCTCATCGCTTGCCTCTCCCACGGCGACGATGGCCCGCACCGACCTCACCGCGGCGAGCGCAGAGAGATCGAGCCCTTTGTTCCGCCCACCGGCAATGAGCACGACGGACGGATACGCCGACGCCGAGGCCGCGGCGGCGTGTGGGTTCGTCGCCTTCGAGTCGTCGACCCACGAGACGCCGTCCCAGGACCCGACGGCGGCGCGCCTGTGGTCTGCGGGCTCGAAGCCGGCGAGCACCGTACCCACGCCGTCGGGCGTCGCCCCGAGGTGATGGGCGAGCGTCGCCGCCGTAGCCAGGTCCACGAGGAAGGCGGGGTCGAGCGGTGGTCGCGGATAGCGGGCGTTGCCGATGACGAGGTGATCGCCGTCGGGGCCGTTGCCGCCGTCGGGGCGGCGGCTGCCGCTCACCGGGATGCAACGGGCGGCGGCGGCCGCGACGAGCGACACTGCCCCCGGATCGTCGACGTCGTAGGCGAGGACGTCCCTCGGGCTCTGCTGCTCGAAGATCCTCGCTTTGGCCGCCCGGTATCGGCCGAGGTCTCCGTGCCAATCGAGATGATCGGGGGCGACGTTCAGCACCGCCGCTGCGACCGGGTGGAACTCGTCGACGAAACGGAGCTGAAAGCTGGACGCCTCCACGACGATGACGTCGTGGGCGGTGCCGACGAGGTCGGAGAGGGCCGTGCCGATGTTGCCGGCGGCAGCGGCGTCGACGCCACCGGCGCGCAGCATGTCGGTTGCTGCGGCGGTCGTCGTCGTCTTGCCGTTTGTCCCGGTGATGGCTGCGTACGGGACACGGAGGTGACGGGCGGCGAACTCCATCTCGCTCCACAAGGGCTTGCCCGACCCGAGGGCGTCGCGCACCGGCTCCGCCGCCGGGGGGATACCCGGGCTCGTGACGACGGCGTCGGCGCCCTCGAGCCATGACGGGTCCCAGTCGCCCCCTCGCACCGCGTATCCGTCCGCCTCCGGAGCGGCGACCGCGCTCGGATCGGCGTCGTAGACGGTGACGTCGTGGCCGAGCCGGCGACCGAGCCGGGCGGCCGCCCTCCCGCTCACCGCCGCCCCGAGCACGAGGAGGTTCACGGCAGGATCCCCCCGTTCGTGGCGGAGAGGAAGTCCGCGTAGAAGACACCGACGCCGAGGGCGACGGCGATCCCGGCCATGATCCAGAACCGCACGATGACGGTCGTCTCCGGCCAGCCCTTGAGCTCGAAGTGGTGGTGGATCGGGGCCATCCTGAAGATGCGCCGGCCGAAGACACGGAACGAGAACACCTGGAGGATGACCGACATCGTGACCATCACATAGAGGCCACCGAGGAGCACGAGGAGCAGGTGAGTGTTCGTGAGGAGCGCGAGCGCGGCGAGAGCGCCGCCGAGGGCCTGCGAGCCGGTGTCGCCCATCATGATGCGGGCGGGAGCGGTGTTCCACCACAGGAACCCGAGCACGGCACCCACGAGCGCAGCGGCGAACACGCCGAGGTCGAGCGCCCCCTCGACCCGGTAGAAGTCGAAGTTGCGGAACTGCCAGAAACCGATGAGCACGTAGGCCCCGAAGACGAGCGAGCCCGAACCGGCGACGAGCCCGTCGAGCCCGTCGGTGAGGTTCACCGCGTTGGCGGCTGCGGTGAGCATGAGGAGCACGAGCACTCCGTAGAGCCAGGGCCCCAGCTCGATCCCGACCGAGCTCCTGGTCAGCGTCAGCTTGGTGCTGACGTCGGCGGCCACGGCGCCCCATGCGAAGAGGCCGGCGACGGCGAGCTGGCCGATGAACTTCCACCGCTTCGCCAGGCCCCTGTTGTCCCGACGAGCAAACTTCACGTAGTCGTCGAAGAACCCGATGGCTCCCATCCCGACGAGGGCGAAGACCGCGAGCCAGCCCTGGTAGCTGAATGGCCTCGTAGCGATGACGAAGCCCTCCCCGAACTCGAAGATCCGGTAGTGGGAGACGATGTACCCGATGACGACGGCGACGTTGATGACGACGCCGCCCATCGTCGGCGTCCCCCGCTTGTGGGAGTGGCCTTCCACCTCTTCCTGGATGAACTGTCCGATGTTGCGGCGGCGAAGCTGCTTGATGGCAACGGGGGTGAGCAGGATCGCCAGAACGAACGATGCCGACGCCGAGATGAGGAGGGAGATCACGCCTTCGCCTCCTCGATGAGGTGCCGGGCGAGACCCTCGAGGCCGACCGCACGCGAGGCCTTCACCAACACGACGTCGCCGTTGCGGAGGAAATCCGCCAGCAGCGTCGCCGCTGCCGCGGGATCGGGGACGGAACGGGCGATCGGGCCGGCGCCGCGGGCGATCCCGGGTTCGGTGCCGATCGTCACGACCGCGGCGTAGCCCAGCGAGGTGGCCAGCCCTCCGATGCGCTCGTGTTCGGCCACCGCCACCGGTCCCAGCTCGGCCATCTCGCCCAACACGGCGATGTGTCGCCCGGGGAGCTCGGAGACGGTGCGCAGCGCCGCCTCCACCGAATCCGGATTCGCGTTGTAGGCGTCGTTGACGACGGTGTACGCCCCCCGGTGGATCTCCATCCGCCACGGTGAGCCGGACGCCGTCGCGATGCCTTCGACGAGATGATCGAGCTCGACGCCGGCGGCGAGGCCGGCGGCGATGGCGGCGGCGGCGTTCTTCGCTTGATGCCTGCCGGGCAGCGGCACGAAGGCGCGCCGGGCCTCCCCGTGCACCTCCACGGTGAAGCCGGGCCGGCCATCGTCGTCGAGGACGACGTCGCGGACGGCGACATCGGCCCCGGCGGCGACATCGACCCCGAACGTCATCGTCCGCCCGGGGTGGGAGCGGCGCAGCCTCGTCTCGTCGGCGGGAAGCACGGCGACACCACCGGGCTCGAGGCCCTCGACGAGCTCCCATTTCGCCGCCGCCAGCCGCTCCACGGTTCCGAACGTCTCGAGATGGACGACACCGAGGTTCGTGATGACGGCCACGTCGGGACGGATGGCGGGCATGAGGCGCCGGATGTGACCGATGCCTCGCGACCCGACCTCGACGACGAGGTGGCGAGCCGAGCTGGGCGTGGCCAGCACCGTCAGCGGCACGCCGACCTCGTTGTTGTAGGACCGGGGCGATGCCCAGGCCTCGGGTAGCGCAGCGCGGAGGAGGTCCTTCGTCGTCGTCTTCCCGGTGCTCCCGGTGACGGCGACGACCGGTACGGTGATCGAGGCGCGGCGGTCTGTAGCGAGGGCAGCGAGGGCAGACAGCGGATCGTCGACCTCGATGCGTGGCACGCCCTCCGCTCTGCCGCGCCGCACGACGACGGCCCCCCCACCCATTTCGAGCGCGGCTGCAACGTGATCGTGACCGTCGTGGTGGTCGCCTCGTATGGCAAAGAAGACCTCGCCGGGGCGGATGGAGCGCGAGTCGACCGACACGCCGACGACCTCCAACGAAGGGTCCCCGACGACGTGACCACCGGTGGCGGCGGCGATCGCCTCGAGGGTCCAGCCGCCGCTCATGGTGCCCCCTTGACGCTGCGCAGTGCTGCGGCCGCCACCACCCGGTCGTCGAACGGCAGGACTTCGCCGCCGACCTCCTGGCCTTGCTCGTGGCCCTTCCCCAGGATGAGCACCGCGTCGCCGTGACGGGCTGCGGCGACCGCCCATTCGATGGCCCGGGCACGGTCCGGCTCGACGTGGGTCGGGCCCCTCGCTCCGGAGACGACCGCGGCGATGATGCCGACTGGATCCTCCGATCGCGGGTTGTCGGACGTGATGACGGCGAGGTCCGCCGTCGTCGCCGCCGCCCCCATCGCCGGTCGCTTCTCCGGGTCCCGGTCGCCACCGGCCCCCACCACGGTGATGACCCGGCCCCTGGCGAGGCGGCGGCCGGCCCCGATCGCGCTGCGGATGGCCGCCGGCGTGTGCGCGTAGTCGACGACGACGAGGAAGGGCGGGCCGGTGGCGACGACCTCGAACCGACCCGGGATCGGCGGGAGCCCCTCGAGCCCCGCGCTGACGGCGTGGAGGTCGATCCCGAGTTCGAGCGCGCATGCGGTGGCGACGAGGGCGTTCGCCACGTTGAACTCGCCAGCCATCGGCACGCGGAGCGTGACCGTCCCGTGGCGGGTGGCGGCGAGGACGGACGACCCCTGCGAATCGGAGGACAGCAGCGTTCCCTCGACGTCGGCTCCCGGCTCGAGCCCGACTGTCGTCGTCGGCAGGACCGTCTGCGCTGCGATGCGGGCTCCCTCCGGGTCATCGCGCCAGACGACGGCGCGCCGGGCCATAGCCGGCTCGAACAGACGCTCCTTGGCGGCGGCGTAGGACGCCATGTCGCCGTGGAAATCGAGGTGGTCCTGGGAGAGGTTCGTGAACGCGGCGACCTCGAACCGGATCGCATCGGCACGTCCCATGACGAGCGCGTGGGAGGAGACCTCGAGAGCGACGATGTCGACACCCGCATCGACCATGTGACGAAGGAGCCGCTGGAGATCGCTCGCCTCCGGCGTCGTCCGCGCCACGGACACGGTCCGGTCGCCGATGAGTGCGCCGACCGTGCCGACGACGCCGGGGGTGAGTTCGGCAGAGCGCACGATGCTCTCCAGCATCCGGGTCACCGTCGTCTTGCCGTTCGTGCCCGTGACCCCGACGACGGCGACCTCGGAGGAGGGATGGCGGTGAACCGCCGCGGCGAGGAGGGGAAGCGCCCGGCGGGTGTCCTCGACGAAGAGCTGGGGCACGTCGACGTCGACGGCACTCTCGACCACGAGCGCGGTCGCCCCTCTGGCGGCGGCGCCGCCCGCGAAGTCATGGCCGTCGACACGGGCACCAGGGATCGCCACGAAGCACTCGCCCGGTCCGACATCGCGGGAGTCGTGGTGGACATCACCAACGGCGACGGGCGACCCGACGAGGCGCGGCGAGAGCATGGCGACGGCGGCGGCGAGATCGGCGAGCGTCACCGCGGCCGCGTCGGAGCGGGGATCACCCGGCATCGGGGGCCACTCCGAGGAGATGGAGGGCGGCTTCGGCGACCTCGGCGAACACCGGCGCTGCGGAGACGCCGCCGAACCTGAGGTCGACACCGCCCTCGAGCTCGCCCTGCGGTGAGTCGAGGACGACGGCGACGACGATTCTCGGTTCCGTCAGTGGTGCCATGCCGATGAAGCTCGCGATGCGGTCGGTCTCGCTGTAGCCCTCTCCGGGCACGAACTTCTCGGTCGTGCCCGTCTTGCCCCCCACTGTGTACCCAGCGATCTGAGCCCGCGTTCCGGTTCCCCGCTCGACGACGCCCTGGAGGAGCAGCCGCATCGTCCGCGCCGTCTCCGCGTTCAGGACGGGGCGGCGCTTCGGCTCGAACGGCTCGGGAGCGCCCCGGCCGGGGAGCACCTCCTTGACGATGTGAGGCTCCACCCACACCCCGTCGTTTGCGATCGCGGCGAACACCGCGGCCATCTGGAGGGGGGTGACGTCGACGCGGTAGCCGATGGCCGTTGACGGCCCGCACGTCGTCTTGCACCACTCCCCGACGGGCTGGAGGCTGCCATCGACTTCGCCCGGGAACTGGCCGGAGGCAACCTGACCGAGCCCGAAGGCCGAGAGATAGCGGTGATGGGCATCGTTGCCGAGCTGGTCCTGGATGAGGATCGTGCCGATGTTCGAGGAACGGGCGACGATCTCCGCGACCGTCATCTCCTCCTCACCGGTGCGGGCCGTGTCCGTGTAGCTCTTGTCGTGGATGACGAGCTTCTGGGGCACGGTGAACACATCGGAGGGGGTGACGACCCCTTCCTCGAGGGCGGCAGCGACGGTCACGACCTTGAGCGTCGATCCCGGCTCGTAGACATCGGTGACCGCCCGGTTGCGGAATCGATCGACGTCGAGGTTGGAGCGGTCGTTGGCGTCGAAGGTCGGAGTGTTGGCGATGGCGAGGATCTCACCCGTCTGCACGTCGAGCACGACGACGGTGCCGGCGATCGCCCCGGTGCGCTCGACCGCGGCGGTGAGTGCCTGCTGAGCGAGAAACTCGATCTCGCGGTCGATGGTGAGGACGAGGTCGCTGCCCGGCACCGCCGGATCGACGAGGAACTGACCCTGCGGGATCGGGTTGCCGAACGGGTCGCGTTCGACGACGAGCGCGCCGGGCGTGCCGGCGAGCACCTCATCGAACTCGTACTCGAGGCCCTCGAGCCCCACCCCGTCGTCGTCCTGGACGAAGCCGATGATCTGGGACGCCAGACCCCCGGCCGGATAGACACGCTTCGGCTCATCGATGAAGTAGACGCCCTCGAGGTCGAGGGACTCGACGAGCGCCACGACGTTGTCGAGCGCCTCCCGCTCCAGGCGTCGCGCGATATAGGCGAACTGTGAGCCCTCCCTGGTCAGTCGCTCGACGAGTGTCGCCTCCTCGACACCGACGAGCGGGGCGAGGAGCTTGGCGACCCCCACCGGATCGGCGAGCTGGGAGGGATTGGCGATCATCGTCTGCGCCGAGATCGAGACGGCGAGCTCGACCCCGTCGCGATCGAAGATCGTGCCCCGCTTCGCCGCAAGCTCCTCGTGACGGACGCGCTGTTCGAGGCCGCGCTCTGCGAACGCCTCGGCATGGAGGCCCTGGACGTCGACGAGGCGGGC
This sequence comes from uncultured Acidimicrobiaceae bacterium, assembly GCA_947259365.1. Taxonomy (GTDB): domain Bacteria; phylum Actinomycetota; class Acidimicrobiia; order Spongiisociales; family UBA5794; genus CAMYMC01. The sequence goes on from CAMYMC010000001.1 coordinate 44,689, forward strand.
CGCGATCGCAAGCCAGGCGGCGACGTGCACGACAGCGACGAGCACCAGCCTGAGGTCGGCAACGCGCCACCCGGGGCGCCGCATCTCACACCGCTCCCCTGACCGGGATCGACCCGGTCCCCCGGCCGCCAGCGTTCGGCCTCATCGACTCTCCTCCACTCTCGACGCGGGCACTGCGCCCGCTCGGTTCATGGCTGTGCGCTCAGCAGCGCCTTCAGCTGCGCCCAGCGGTACTCGGGTTCGAGCGCCTCGTCGAGGACGGGCGGCGCTACGAGCACGGTGCGTGACTCCGGGAACACGAGACCCATCTCGGCGGCAGCAGCGGCGATCCGATCCGGCGACTGGAGCCTGGCGACCTCGAGGCGGAGGTCCCAATGCTGCGACTCGGCTGCTGCGATCTTCTCGTCGAGGTCGTCGAGCACGAATGCGGATCGGTCGAGAGAGATCCGCGAGACGATGAGTCCGAAGAAGGCGATGATCACGCCGACGGCGAACAGAAGCCACGGGCGGAGCCGAGGACGGGTCTGCGCTCGACCCTCGATGACCTCGAGCCCGCGGTCGCCCGGGCGCGGGAGGGGCTGGGCGGTCACCCGGTGACCTTCTCCACGGCGCGCAGCTTGGCGCTGCGTGCCCTCGGGTTCGCGGCGACTTCGTCCTCCCCGGGGCGGAGGACCTTGCGGGCGAGTGACCGGACTTCGGTCACCCGCCCACAGGTGCACACGGGTAGGTTGGGAGGACATTCACAACCGGCGCTACCGGCTGCGAAACGTCGCTTCACGATGCGATCTTCGAGCGAGTGGTACGTGATCACCACGACTCTCCCCGAGGGTCGCACCCACCGGATCGCCGCATCGAGTCCGCGCTCGAGCGCTTCGAGCTCCTCGTTGACGGCGATCCTGATGGCCTGGAACGTCTTTCTGGCGGGATGGCGTCGCCTCCGGGCTGCTGCGGGCACGGCGCCGGCGACGACGTCGGAGAGGTGGGCGGTGTCGGTGATGGGACGATGGGCGACGATGGCACTCGCGATGCGGGCGGCGTGGGGCTCCTCCCCGTACCTGCGGATGACGCGTGCAAGCTCGCCGTGCTCCCAAGTGTTGACGACGTCTGCAGCGGTCCGAGCCGCGTCCGGGCCCATGCGCATGTCGAGAGGGCCAGCCTCCCGATACGCGAACCCGCGGGCAGCAGTATCGAGCTGGTGCGAAGATACGCCGAGGTCGAAGAGCACTGCAGCCACAGTGCCGCGTGGGTCAGCGCCCGGATCGCGTTCATGCGGCGGTGTCCCCGTCCCATCCGCCGCCGTTGCGTCGTCCAGGACCTGTGCCAGGTCCCCGAAGTTGGCGGCGACGAAGCGGAGCCGGGGATCGTCCGGGACCTGTCGAGCCGCGTCTGGATCCCGGTCGAGTGCGAGCACGGTCACCTCCGGCAGCACCGACAGGATCGCCCGGGTGTGCCCGCCCCCACCGAACGTCGCGTCCACGACCACGCCACGCTCGAGGGGGGCGAGCAAGTCCAGTACTTCGCGCACCATCACCGGCTCGTGGTAGGGCTTGGGTGTCTGAGCCATGGTCAGTCCCCCGGAGCGCTGGCGCCAACATGGAAGCGGGCGGAGTAAGGGGCCTTCCAATTGGCATCCGGGGGACTGACCGAGGATCAGACACCGCATCGTCGTCTCGTTGCTCGATTCTCCGATCTTCCTCGTTTCTCCTGCTCCGTCTCGTTCCCGGCGCTGCGAAGGCGCCGCACGAGCATGGATGCTCACCGGCGGCACCGGCTGGCGCCGGACCGACGTCGCGAACGATGGTGAGGCGCTCGTCGGGGCAGCCGCAGTCCGCCGGCTGGGTGACGAGACGGAGCCCGACCTGCGGGCGGTTCGACGCCGGTTGCAGAGCGCCTTCGCCGAGCCCGCCGCGGATGAGGCGGAGGTGGGGCATCAGATCCCGCCCTCCTCGCTGAGGACCTCTTCGATCCCCGCGTAGTACTCGTCCGCCTCCGCCTGGACCGTCTCCCAGACGCTCGTCGCCCAGACCTCGATCCGCTCGGCGACGCCGACGACCGTCACCTCCTTCTCCAACGAGGCGAATCGACGCAGCCCATCCGGGACCTGGATCCGTCCCTGCTTGTCGAGGGGCTGATCGCTCGCCGCGGCGAAGAAGGACCTCGCAAAGTTCCTGGCCCGCCTGTCCGTGCGCGGGAGCCGGCTCACCTTCGCCATCTCCTCGCGCCACCGATCCATCGAGAAGACGTAGAGGCAGTGCTCCTGCCCCTTCGTGATCACGCACCCGTGCTCGAGCTCGTCGCGGAACTTCCGCGGAAGCACCAGCCGCCCCTTGGCGTCGAGCGAATGCTGGTACTCCCCGAGAAACACGAGACGCTCTCTCCGTCACTCGATCATCATCTCCCACGGACCCCCACTTTGGCCCATTTATCCCCACCTGTCAACCTCTCTCCCCCACCACCTCCCCATCGGTGACCCCGGTGTGATGGCGATGTCGTAAGAGCGCGCTCCCAACGAAGGGTCGTCACGAGAGGCGACGCGTCACCCGCCGTCGCCGGCTACCCCCAGCGCTCGAGCTCGGCTTCGAGGTCGAGCGGCATGACGGCGCCCCGATCGGCGTAGTCCCCCCAGGCCTCGCGGGGGACCCGCCACATCACCTCGAACTCGTTGCCGTCGGGGTCGGCGCCGTACAGCGACTTGCTCACGCCGTGGTCGCTGGCACCCCGGAGCGAGCCGTCCTCGGACAGCCGTCGCGCCATGGAAGCGAGGTCCTGGATCGAGGCGACCTCCCACGCGAGGTGATAGAGCCCGGTGGCGCCCCGCGGAGGCCGGGGCGATCCGGGGCCGAGACCCATGAGCCCGAGGTCGTGGTGGTTCTCCGAGCCCGGCGCCCTGTAGAACCGGGCGAAGCCTTCGTCGGCGACGAGCTCGAGGCCGAGTGTCTCGGTGTAGAACGCGTGGGCACGCTCGAGCTCGGACACGAACAGCACCGCATGGTTGAGCCCGGTGATCATGGGCCGGTCACGCTACCGCACCACGGAGCCATCGGTCGACGGCCGGGGGCACCTGCGCCCCCGGCTCCACCGGTATCCTCGCGGGCCATGACCTCCCACCGACGAGAGCAGCCGACCCCGTCCGGGCGCGACCTCGTGCTGTGGGGCGTCGGCGAGATGGGAGGCGTGTTCGGCCGAGCCTTCCTCCGCGCCGGTCACACGGTGCATCCCGTCCGCCGCGGTGACGACCCGACAGTGGTGGCCGCAGCGATTCCGGACCCGGCCCTCGTCGCCGTCACCGTCGGCGAAGCCGACCTCGCCGCCGTGCTCGACACGATGCCCGTCGACTGGCGGAACCGCGTCCTCCTCATCCAGAACGAGCTCCTCCCCCACGTCTGGCGCGCTCACGAGATCGAGGATCCGACCGTGGCGGTCGTCTGGTTCGAGAAGAAGCCGGGACGTGACGTGAAGGTGATCCTTCCCACCCCCGTGGGCGGACCGGGCGCCGGGACCGTCGTGTCCGCGCTCGGGACCATCGACGTGCCGGCTCGCCAGGTGAGCGGACCGGACGCACTCGAGGACGAGCTCGTCCGCAAGAACGTGTACATCCTCACCGCCAACATCGCGGGGCTGGAGACCCGGGGCTCCGTCGGCGCGCTGTGGTCGGACCACCGTGATCTCGCGACCGCAGTCGCATCCGAGGTGCTGGCCATCCAGGAGCACCTCGTCGGGCACCCCCTCGATCCTTCACCAGTCATCTCCGGGATGGTCGAGGCCTTCGAGGGAGATCCCGACCACGGCGCGACGGGTCGCAGCGCTCCGGCCCGCCTCGCCCGGGCCCTCCGTCACGCGGCCGACGCCGGTCTCGACGTGCCGCTGCTGCGCGACCTCGCCGGCCGCCACATCGAGGCTCAGCCGGCCTGAGCCTCCCCCGGCCCCCAGAGCCAGGCGGCACCCCGCACCCCCGAAGCATCGCCGTGGCGGGCAGGGACGAGCCTGGTGGCGACGTCGTCGGAGAAGACGTACCGGTTCCAGAGCTCCGGCACCGTGCGATAGAGCGCGTCGATGCGCGACACCCCCCCACCGAGCACGATGACCGCCGGATCGAGGATGTTCATGACCGTTGCCAGCGATCGCGCCATGCGGTCTGCGTACGCCTCGAGTGCCGCCGAAGCCGCCGCATTGCCTCCGGCCCGCTCCGCGATCTCGGCGGCGCTGTACCTCACACCGGTGCGGGCGAGATACTCACGCTCGAGCGCCGGGCCGGAGAGAAACGTCTCGATGCACCCGGTCCGCCCGCAATAGCACCCGTGCCCCGGCATCTCATCGGCTCTGGGCCACGGCAAGGGGTTGTGCCCCCATTCTCCCGCGATCGCGTTCGGCCCGCTCACGAGCGAGCCGCCGACGACGACCCCGCCGCCGACTCCGGTGCCGACGATGACGCCGAACACGGGGTCCTCACCCGCGGCCGCGCCGTCGACCGCCTCCGACAGCGCCATGCAGTCGGCATCGTTGGCGATTCGCACCGGGCGTCCCAGCGCGGCGGCGACGTCTTCGGCCACCGGCCTTCCGTTGAGCGCCACCGAGTTCGAGTTCTTCAGCAGCCCGCTGGCCGGATCGATGGCGCCCGGCGTGCCCAGACCGACGGTGGCCTCTCCCTGTGCCTCCCCCTCCAGGGCCCTCACGACGTCGACGATGACGGCGATCGTGCCCTCGTAGTCCCCGCGCGGGGTCGGTGTTCTCATCCTGGCGACCTCGGCACCCTCCGATCCGAGCGCCAGACCTTCGACCTTCGTGCCACCGACGTCGAGACCGATCCGCACGTGCTCGCCCTCCATCGGCGTAGCCCTTCAGCGTTGTCACGGCATCGTAGGGATCGCATCCCATCGTCATCCCGTCGACGCCTTTTCCGGCCCGACACGCGAGCTTTTCGCGCACTAAGGTCGCGAAATCTCTCAACGCCGGTTCGGCGAGGTCCGATGCAGAAGGTGCGTTCTGATCGCAGAGGTCACCCACTCATGAAGCGCAGCCTGGTCACGATCGTCGCGCTCGCAGCCTTCGCCGCGGGGCCCGCCCCGGCAAGCGGTGGTGGCGGACTCGCCGCGCTGCAGGCGCCCGAGGAGGAGCCGGTCGCCGTCGCCGCCCGCCAACTGACCCTCGGCCAGGTGTTCTCATCGCCGATCTACGAGATCGGAGCGTCGGGTCTCGTCGTCGAGCCTTCACCCGTCGTCGGCGGCATCTCCGAGGTCCGTCTCTCGTTCGCCTATCACAACGTCGGTCCGCTGCCGGTCGTCAACTGGACCCCCGGTGTCGAGACGCCCGGGTTCCCGGCGCTCGTGTTGCGAGACGGCAACGGTGAGACCCACGACATCGACCTCGGGCATCCCGGCAGGGCGGCGGTGGTGGGTTCGACGGTCGACGAGATCCTCCCCGGCTCGGCCGTGCGCTGGACTCTCGGCTTCCAGGTCCCGACCGCGGCGGCGACGGGCATGAGCCTCGTCGCGCTCGAAGGGGGCACCCCCGTCGCCGAGTGGGCGCTCACCGACACCACCGCCCGCATCACGTTCTCGGCACCCGATCTGCCTGTGGTGGCGCTCGACCAGCCGCTCGATTGGCTTCCCGGACTCGAGGTGACCCCGCGGGCCACCGGCTCGCTCGTGTGCGGCGACCCGGCCATCGAGAGCGTCGCCCATGTCTTCGCCGTGACCTTCGACGTCCGCAACACCACCTCGGGCGAGGTGCGGTGGCCCGGCTACGTCTACCGCGACGCGGCGCCGAGCGCGCAGTGGGCGGACGGAAGCGGCGCCACGATGAGCCTCGAGACGTACTGGGGCGACCGCGAGACGCTGCCGCGGGTGTCCGGCCATGCGGTGCTCATGCCGGCGTTGACTGCGGCGACGCGTGCGCTCGTCTTCGCAGCTCCTCGCGACGGCCGGTTCACCGACGTGCGCAGGACGCCGTCCGGGATCCGGCTCCCCACCGCCGGCGGCGACGTGTGGCTCGATCTGTCGGGCGTGTCACCGAGCATCGGGATCGACCCGGCGATGTGCGATCTCGGCGGTGTCGGTGCTCCCATCCCGTTCGCCTTCGGTCCCGGATCCAAGTACCAGGTCGGCGGCGAGTCGTTCATCACCAGCCGCGCCGAGCGCGACGACGCCGCCCGCAGCCTCATCACCGCGGCGCTCGCCGCAGCAACGCGACACTTCGACGCGAACTCGCAGTCCGTCGCCGGCCTCGACGAGGAGGCGTTCGACGCGGTCGCTCCCTCGATCGCCATGGTCGAGATCAGAGCGGGTGTCGATCAGCCCTCCGGGGCGGTGGGCGAGGTGTACTTCGACATCGACCCGCAGCGGCGGCGGTTCGTCGTCCTGGCGACGCGAAGCGCCTCGGGGACGTGGTTCTGCTCTGCAGGAGACCTCTTCGCGGTGCCGCTCCTCACCACCGGAGGCACGCTCACGGAGGCCGGCCTCGGCTGTTACCCGGAGGCGTTCACCCGCACGACGGACTCCTGACCGCTGCCTCGCACGAGGTAGGGCTCCCACGAGGGATCGGGCCTCGACCCTACGGCAACGAAGAGCCAGCCATGCTCGCGAGGCGCTCTCGGCCGTCGCCTCAGGTGGATCCCGGCCTGGTTCGGAGTGCGTCCGCCCTTCTTCGAGTTGCAGCGGCGACAGCTCGCAACGACGTTCTCCCACGTGTGGAGCCCACCCTGGGACTTGGGGATGACGTGATCGAGGTTCTCCGCCGACCGCCCGCAGTACTGGCACGTGTTGGCATCCCGCAAGAACACCGCTCTCCGGTTGAGCGGGACCCGTCTCGCGTACGGCACCTTCACGAACCGGCGCAGGCGGATGACCGACGGGGACGGCATCTCGATGTGGGCGCTGTGCCAGACCATGCCGTTGGTCTCGACGACGTCCGCCCGCTCGTTGAGGACGAGCACGAGCGCCCGCCGCACCGGGACGACCGAGAGCGGCTCGTACGTCGCATTGAGGACCAACGCTCGCGCCATGTCGGCGCAGGGTACCAGTGACTCGCTACGGGCCGGTCCGATCCCGGACAACGTTGACCACCCATAGTGCCAATGCGAGACTATCCGTGGTACCGATCGTCGGAGACCGCCGTGCGCGTGGTGGGATACGTCCGGGATGCCCCCGGACCGACCGAGACAGAGCCGGCGTTTGCGCAGTCCGAGCGCATACGCAAGTGGGTGCACGAGACGGGCCACCAGCTCGTGGCCCTCTGTCAGGACGTCCGGACACCCGGCCACAGCCTGGGTCGGGACGGCTTCAGAGCGTTACTGGGGATCGTGTCCTCGGGCGAGGCCGACGCCGTCGTCGTGCCCGATCTCACTGCGTTGTCCCCCGACAAGGTCACACAGGAGATCATGCTGTGGGATCTGCGCACTCGGGGCGCGCTCGTCTTGTCGACCAACGATGACGACCAGCCGGTGCTCACCAACCCACCGGCGGAGCAGATCCGGCTCGTCGTCAGGGACGTCCTCGCCAAAGTGGCCATCCACATGGCCTCGATGGCGCCCGGGACCCGGTCCGGGCCTGCGCCCGAGGACACCGGCGACGAGGCCGACGACGACTCGGACGTGATCATCGAGCTCATCTCCCCCGGTGACCCGCCGGGGCGGCGGATCAGTCCGGCGAAGTGAACGCCTTCCACGCGGCCCTCGCCACCCCGTAGGGCCGTCCCCCCTCGGAGACCGCGGACCCGGCGCGCCGGACCCGGTCGACGAGCTCGACGACGACGGTGAGGACGACGCTGCCGTCGACGACGGTCTCTTGGACCCCGACCAGGCGTGCCGCTGCGCCCGCCGTGAGCTCGGCTACGGCGGCGACGACGGCCTCGTCGACGCCGCCGGGTGCGGTCTGGGCCCGGGCGACGGCGGTGCGCCCGTCCGTGGCTGCCACCCGCACCGTGACACCGTCGCGGCCCTCCTCGACGCCCACGCTGTCGAGTGCGGTCGCGGCAGGCTGATCCGGGTGCGGCACCGCGGCCGGCTCAGGAGGGCGTGCCTCGAGCTCGACCTCCGCGACCGATGGCAGAGCGACGACGGAGCCTCCGGGTGGGGCCGGCGCGCCCGGCGGCGGAGGCGGCTCGGCGGGCTCCACCCGCGGGCCGGTGAGTTGGGAACGCATGCCGTGAGCAGCGAGCACCCGCTGGACCTCTCGGCTCACGGTCTCGGCATCGGCGTCGACTGCCAGCCTGACCCGGACCCCGGCAGGCGTCTCACCGTCCCCGTCGAGCTCGGCGCCTTCGATCCCCGGTATCGCCATCAATTCGTCGCGCAGCGTCCCGGCCATCAACCTCCCCTTGCACCCCGTGAGGCTCGCAGCCGCTTACGCCACCGAAGATACGCGATGACGTCGTCGGGAGCAACGGGCGTGTCCGGGCGGCCGTACGCCGTGACGATCCTCCATTCCGTGTAGGCCGGGTCCGGGCGGGGCACGCCGGAGCGCCACCAGCCCCGTCGCGAGACCGCGGCGGCGGCCCGCACCGCCTCGGGCCACAGCACCGGCCGGGCGACAACTGCCAGCAACGCACGGCGCCCGATCATCGCCACCGATCGTACCCGTCTGTCTCGACGTCGTTGGAGCACCCTGGGAACGTGGCTCCGATCGCCCACTAGTCTGCAGCCGTCGCCGTCGAAGACCGAGGGAAGGAGCGCGGCTTGGCTGTGAATGCCGAGGACCTCCAGTGGTTCTCCAAACGCTTCGATGCGATCACCGACAACATCGAGCGAGTCATCCAGGGCAAGCGGGACGCGATCGAGCTCATGACGATCTGTCTCCTCTCCTCGGGCCACGCCCTCGTCGAGGACGTGCCCGGCGTTGGTAAGACGCTCCTCGCCAAGTCGCTCGCCCGCTCCATCGACTGCTCCTTCCAACGGGTCCAGTTCACCCCCGATCTCCTCCCCTCCGACGTGACCGGCGTCTCGGTGTGGGATCGCGACGCCTCGTCCTTCGTCTTTCGACCGGGCCCGATCTTCGCCAACGTCGTCCTCGGTGACGAGATCAACCGGGCCAGCCCCAAGACTCAGGCCGCCCTCCTCGAAGCGATGGAGGAGGGCCAGGTGACGGTCGATGCGGTGACGCGCCCGCTCGGTCCACCGTTCATCGTCATCGCCACCCAGAACCCCATCGAGCACGAGGGCACCTACCCCCTCCCCGAAGCCCAGCTCGACCGCTTCATGATGCGGCTTGCCGTCGGGTACCCATCCCGGGACAAGGAGCTCGAGATGCTCGACACCCACGGGATCCAGTCGACGTTCACCGATCTCGAGCCGGTCGTCCACGCGGACGACATCATCCAGATGACGGATATCGCCCGCCGGATCCACGTCGCCGACGTCATCAAGACCTACCTCGTCGAGCTCGCCGACGCCACGCGCAACGACCCCGACCTCCTTCTCGGAGCCTCGCCGCGAGCGACCCTGTACCTCCAGCGCGCCTCCCGCACCCACGCTGCCGTTCACGGTCGCGACTACGTCGCGCCCGACGACGTCAAGGCACTGCTGACGCCCGTCCTCAACCATCGCCTCATCCTGCGGCCGGAGGCCCAGATGCGGGGGGTGACGGTGGACGCCGTCATCGAAGGCGTCGGCCAGGGAGTGCCGGTGCCGGGGACGAGGACGAACGGCTGATGCCGACGATCAGGGGCTGGGCGGCCCTCGGCGCCTCGCTCGCCCTGGTCCTGCTCTGGGTCGGCTTCGGCGAGCAGCTCCTCCTCGGCGTCGCCGCCTTCCTCCTCATCTCCGCCGGCCTCGGCATCCTGTACGTCAGGCGGATCGCCCCCCGGGTCGGCCTCGGGCGGGCCATCGCCCCGACCCAGGTCCACGACGGCGAGCGGGCGATCGTCGAACTGACGCTCGTGGCGGGTCGGCGGATCCACGCCGCGTTCGTCGAGGACGTCGTCCAGGGCCTCGGGTCCGCCCGGTTCGCCACCGACCGGGTCGAGGCCCACGACCCGATGGTCGCCCGCTACGAGGTGCTGTGCCGCCCCCGCGGGGTGTATCAGGTGGGACCGGCCGAGGTCAAGGTTCGGGACCCGCTGGCACTCGCCGAGTCGGGCGGGACCACCGGCAAGATCGACCGGCTCGTCGTGTTCCCGAGCGTCGAGGATCTCGATGGGCTCCCCGTCGTGCGCGGCCAGGACCCCAACGTCAACACATCGAAGGCCAACTTCTCCCAGACCGGGGGCGAGGACTTCTTCACGCTGCGGGAGTATCAGCTCGGCGATGACCTCAGACGGGTCCACTGGCCGTCGTCGGCCAAGCGCGACGAGCTCATGATCCGGCAACTCGAGATGCCGTGGCAGTCGCGGGCGCTCGTGCTCCTCGACCCCAGGCGGGCGTCGTACCCGACCGCGGAGTCGTTCGAGCATGCGGTGCGCGCCACCGCATCCGCCATCCGCCACCTCTACCGCAGCGGCTTCAGCCCGACGCTGTGGACCGGCCTCAGCGAGGGCACGACGGTGGGCACCGCCGACTCGTATGCAATGGCCATGGAAGAGCTGGCCACGGTCGACACGAGCACCGACATCGACTTGCGCACGTTCGTCTCCCGGATGCGAAGCAGCGGCATGTCCGGTGGCGCGCTCATCATGGCGACGGGCGACCCCGATGACGACGACCTCGCCGTGTACCGGGTGTTGTCGCGGGACTATGTCAAGACGGTTGTCATGGCCGTTGCACAGCCCGACAACGAGGCCATACTTCAATTCCAGAGAGCCGGCGCGCTGACGGTGATCACGAGACCACCGTCGAAGTGGGCGCCGGCGTGGAGAGAGGCGATGGAGCAGGCATGGTCTACCGCTACAGCTGGCTAGCCGGACTCGGAGGCCTCCTCTTCGCCTTCGTGGGCCTCAACGGGCTCCTCCAGTCGACGGTCGAGGGCCCACCATGGCAGTTCGTCGTCATCGCCGGCGTCGCCCTCGGCGTCATCATCACCTGGACGGTCCTCTCGTACCGCCTCAACGAGTGGATCGTCGTCGGGCTCAACCTCGTCGCCATGCTCGTCGCCGTCGGCCGGATCGCCGCTCCCGACACGACGGCGTTCATCCTTCCCACCGCATCGACGTTCACGGAGCTGCGGGTCCAGTTCGACCAGGCGTTCGACATCATCCGCCACGGCCACGAGCCGGTGATCCCGGTGAGCGGCATCGTCGTGATCCTCATGCTCCTCTTCTGGGCCGTCGGCGCACTCCTCGCCTGGGGGCTGACGACCGGCCACCCCTACGTCGCGGTGCTTCCCCCGCTCGTGATGTCGCTCCAGTTCGCCACGATGGACCGCAACCCGACCGGCTGGCTGCGAGTGACCGTGTTCATGCTCCTCGTCGCCGGGACGATCCTCGCCATCACCACCGATGAACGAGACCAGACGGCGGGGAGGATGGCCCGGCGTGGCGAATGGCCCTCGACGCGGTCGCGCCTCGCCCCGGCCGCGACGGCGCTGCTCGCCGTCACCCTCGTCACTTCGCTGGCGTCGGTCACCGCGCTCCAGAACCGGGTTCCCTACGACGGAGTCCTCGACTGGCGCTCGCCGAGCGGGCTGACCGGCGGGTTCTTCGGCTCCGTGTCGTACAACCCGTTCATCTCGATTCGCCAGCAGCTCGTGACCAACTCCACCGAGCCCGTCTTCTACGCCCAGATCACCGGTGACGTCCCCGCCGACGAGGTGTACTTCCAGCTGCTCACGATGGAGACGTATGCCGGCGGCCAGTTCTTTGCCGACCGGCCGGAGGTCTTCAGACTCGACGACGGAGACTGGGTCGACGGCGACCAGGCGTTCGCCGGCCCCACGGCCGAGGTCACCACCGACATCATCATCGACCGCCTCCGCATGGACTGGCTGCCGACCGCCTACGCCGCCACCGCGGTGGAGGAGGCGACGACGTCGGTCGAGCGGAGCCTGCGGGTCCGCCACGACGACGCGGCGTTGCTCCTCGACGGCGGGCTCTCGTTCCGGGGAATGGAGTACTCGGTCCGCTCCGAGATCCCCAGCCCCGACGTCGACGTGCTGGCGGTGACCGAGACCGGGGCCCTGTCTGCATCGTTTGCTCTCGCCTTCGAGAGCGACGAGGTGGTGCCGCAGCCGCCGACGGCTGCCGAGCTCGAGGCGCTCATCCGGCCAGCGCCGCCCGGGGTCCAGCGCTACCTGGACCTGCCCAGGGACGACCCGTCGGCGCGCATCGACGAGATCCAGGACCTCGCCGAGCTGCGGACGAGGAACCTCACGTCCGACTTCGAGAAGGCCCTGCAACTCGAAGCCTGGTTCCACAGCCCCAAGACAGGGGACGGCTCACCGCTCGACGGGTTCGGCTACACGACCGTCATCGAGCCGGGCCACGGCGCCACCGACCTCGCCGCCTGGCTCCTCGATCCGAGCTCGCCGAACTACCGGGCCGGCTACTGCGAGAACTTCGCGACGGCGATGGCGATCATGGCGCGCACCCTCGGGATCCCATCGCGGGTCGTCCTCGGGTTCACGCCCGGCGAGCCGGCTCGTGACATCGCCGGGGACAACGTCGTCGTCGTCCGGGACCGGAACGCCCACGCCTGGGTCGAGTTGTGGATGCCGGCCCAGGGCTGGGTCCGCTTCGACCCGACCCCACGCACCCTGCGCGACACGCCGCAAACCTTCGAAACGGTCCAGAGCCAGCTCCAGTTCGATCTCACCAGCTACCTCGACATCCCGGACCAACAAGTCGCCAGCCTGCCTACCCCGCCCGGCGGAGGTCCGCTCATCCCCTCCGAATTCGAGGAGCGCTTCATCGGCACCGGGCCGGCGGCCACCACGAGTGACGGCGGATTCTCGGTGCCGGGTTGGGTCACGGTGACGCTGCCGATTGCGCTCCTTCTCGTCCTCGGCTTCGGAGCCATCCCCGCCGTGAAGTGGGTGCGGCGGAGGAGGCGGATGCGCCGCCTCGCCGAGGGCGACGTCACCGCCGCCTGGGAGGAGATCGTCGAACGGCTCTCCGACCTCGGAGCCGGACCCGATCCGGGGTTGACACCCGACGAGTACGCCGCCGGTGTCGACCGGGCGATGGCGCCGCTCGCCTCGGTCTACGGACGGGCGCTCTACGGCCCCGCCGACGCCATCGAGGACCATCACGTCACGGCGGCGCAACGGTCGTTGAACTCGACGACCCACCGGCTCGTCATGCGCTACTCGAAGGGGCAGCGGTTCGTGGCCTCGTACCGGCCGGCCACGGTGCTTCCCCGCTGGATGCGACGCAGCCGCAACGGGCGCTGATCACCCGCGGCGGACGGACCGTCGCTCGAGCCTCAGCTCGCGGCCTCCTCGGCCTCGGTGAGGACGTCGTCCTCGACGCGGCGCAGCATCTCGAGGAATTGCTCCCGGTCGAGCTCGAACCGGGTCACGTCGTCCTCGACGGCCTTGGCGATCTCGTTGATCGCAACGAAGAACGCGAGCTGACCCTGGCGCAGCGCGTCGAGGAGCTCGTCCTCGCTCTCGGCCACGCGGAAGATCGTGTGCCCGTCGGTGACGAGCTTGACCTCGGCGAGGTGCTTGTCCATGTCGGCGGTGCGGCGGAGATAGTCCCACGCCCGGCGGACCCGCTGCACGGACATCCCGTTGTCGAGCAAGCTCTTGACGACCCTGAGGGCGACGAGGTCGCGAAACGCGTACAGCCTCCGCCTCCCGGGACGGCCGTCCGTCGACTGGATCGCCGGCTTGACGAGGCTCACCTTGTCCCAGTAACGCAGCTGGTGGGCCGTACACGACGTCAGTCTCGAAGCCTGCTGCGCGGTGAACCCTTCCAAGGCACTCCTCCCAAAACCTGTCCGTGTCCGGAGATCGGCACCCGAGGAATCACAAACGCACCGGTCCCCAACAACCACCCCGCCGGTGGGATCAGCTCCTGGCGGCGGGGTCCGTCACTCTAGCGATCGCGACGCCACCTCTGCCGAGCGCGATCTGCCCAGCCGGCGAGCCCTCCCGAGCCCGACCCTTCGCCGCGCAATCTGCGGAGGTTCATCGCCAGCCAGCCCGCCGAGACGACCATCACGATGAACCCGGAGAGGGCCACGACGGTGTAGCGCGTGAAGAACGCGAACATGACGACGAGGCCGACGACGAACCCGACCGCGGCGAGGCGCTGCCATTTGCGGCTGACCGACTCGAGGGTGGTCTTGGCAACCGTCTCGGCCAGCTTCGGATCCTGCTCGTAGAACTGGCGCTCTATCTCCTCGAGGATCCGCTGCTCTCGCTCATTGAGCGGCATGTGTTCGCCTTCTGCCCGCGGCCTATACCGGCTCGGCCAGTATACATTTGCGCGGTTCTACCGATCCGGCGGTTTTCCACGCCGCCGGGCATGTTTGGCGACGAGGCGGGCCGGCACGACGGCGTCTTCACCGTACCGCTTCCGAACCCGATCCGCCGCGTCCGCCACCCTGGTCCGGCCGTCCTCGGTCATCGACAGCTGCCGAGGTGCCCGCGCCGTCTCGAGGTGGGAGACCCCGACGCCGAGGAGCCGGACCCCACCCGCGACCGGCATTCGGGCCAGCAGGGTCCGGGCCGCGTCCCACAGCTGCGGCGTGTGGGCCACGGGGCTCCGGCGGGTGAGGGAGCGGGTTGTCGTCGTGAAGTCGGCGCTTCGCAGCTTCACCGTCACCGTCCGGCCGACGCGGCCGACTCGTCCGAGGCGACCGGAGAGCCTCGCGCACAATGCAAGCATCGCGTCCTCGATCGCCTCCTCCCCCACGAGGTCCGTACCGAACGTCTCCTCGACCGAGATCGACTTCGCCGCCGACTCGACCTCGACGGCTCTCGGATCCTCGCCCCGCGCCAGCGCGGCGAGGTGACGGCCGACCGACGGCCCGAGCCGATGCTCGAGGGTCGCGGGAGGCAGAGCGGCGAGATCGCCGATGGTTTCGACGGCCAGCGCTTCGAGAGCGGCATGGGTGGCGGCCCCGACCCCCCACAGCCGTCGCACCGGCAGCGGGTGAAGGAACTCGAGCTCGCGCCCCGCCGCGACGACGAGGAAGCCGTCGGGCTTGGCCTCCTCGCTCGCCAGCTTGGCGAGGAACTTCGTCGTCGCCGCCCCCACCGACGCCGGGAGCCCGGGGTGCTCCCGCAGTTGGGCCCGTATTTCGACGGCGACCTCGGCCGGCGACCCGAAGTGGAGGCGGAGACCGGCGATGTCGAGAAACGCCTCGTCGACCGAGATCCGCTCGACGGCCGGGGTGAACTCCTCGAGGAGGGCGAACACCTCGCCCGACGACGCCGCGTAGGCGCGGTGGTCCGGAGGCACGAACCGGGCGCGGGGGCACCGTCGCCGCGCCTCGGCGATCGGCATCGCCGAGTGCACGCCAGAGGCCCTGGCCTCATATGAGGCGGAGGAGACGACGCCGCGGGGCCCGAGCCCTCCCACGACGACCGGGACGCCGCGCAGGGACGGATCCCGCAGCCGCTCGACCTCGACGTAGAAGGCGTCCATGTCGACGTGGAGGAAGCGCTCGGCGAAATGCGACGTGCGGCCGGGTCCGGCATCCATGCCACTACTTTGGTCGCCATGCCCGCGGAGCGCATCCACCTCGTCCGGCACGGCGAGGTGCACAACCCCGACCATCTCGTCTACGCCGACCTCCCCGGCTTCGGCCTGAGCGAACGCGGTCGGGACCAGGCGGCGGCCGCAGCCGCCCGGCTTACTGGCGCACCCGTCACCCGCGTCGTCGCCTCTCCGTTGCAACGCGGCGTCGAGACCGCTCGGGTGATCGCGGAGGCGACGACCGGGGGGACGTTCATCAAGGACGAGCGATTCACCGAATGGACGATGGCGAAGCGCTGGGCCGGGATCGCCTGGGAGGAGCTGCCGACCGAGAGGCCGGGAGAGCTCGAGGCGTACCTCGAGCACCCGGACGAGCTCCCGTTCGTCGACGAAACCCTCGCCCAGCTCGCCCTGCGCACCGCAGGCGGCGTCGGGGAACACGCCGCACAGATCGCCGGCGGCGATCTCGTCGTGGTCTCGCACCAGGATCCGATCCATGCCGCCGCCCGTCACCTGACCGGTCGCGGCTTCGAGACGTACCACACCGCGAAACCGGCGCATGCCGCCATCGTCACCATCGGCCCCGCCGCCGGCGCCTTCGTCCTCCTCGACGTGTGGGAACCGCCCCAGGACGAAGACGTTCACGGGCGACGCAACCAGGGGCGCCGACCCGGTGGCCCCCGGTAGGGCGATAATGGCGGAGTGAGCCATGCCCCGCTCCTCGTCGTCGCTCCATTGCCCGCCGCCGCCATTGCCTGGACGCTGCATCTCGCGGCCGCCCCCGAGCCGTTCGCGGTCGACGCCGCGCTCAGCGTCGCCCTCGGCATCCTCATCTTCTCGGTCATCGCCGTCGCCGGCATCCTCCTCTCCAGAGGCCGCTGGTCGCGATGGCTCGCCAGGGCGGTCGTCACCGCCGAGGCCCTCGTCTTCGTCGCCACCGACCCCACCGTCGCCGGGTACACAGCAGCGGGCATCACGGCGGCGGCGCTCGTCGCCATCGAAGGCCCATGGCTCGACGGGTGGGTCCGCAAGCGTCCCTCCGCCGAGGGTCCCGGGCCCACCCCGATCGGCGTCGTGTTGGGTGGGCTCGCCCTCACCCCCATCGTCGGGGTGGCGTCCCCGGCCGGTCTCGCCGTCTGGCACGGAATCCTCGGGGCCGCCGGCGTTCTCCTCGCCTGGAGCTATGCCCGGGCGATGCCGTGGAGCCTGTGGGCGATCCGTGTCGCGCTCGTCCCCCTCGCGGTTCCCGCGATCGTCCTCAGCCCCCCGGCGGGCGCGGTGCTCCTCTCCGCAGCGGTGATCACGATCACCGCGCTGGCGTGGGCGAAGGAGTCGTTCCTCGCGGTCCATCCCATGTTCGACCGCCTGCCCGGGCCGCGGTCGGCGACGCCGGGGCCCGGGCCAGGGAGCGGCGGATCCGGTGCCTGAGACGCGGGTGCTCGCAGTCGGTGCCGGAGCCGTGCTCGTCGGAGCGGCCGGCGGGGCGGCCGTCGGCGGGGCGATCGGCGCAGCCATCGGCGCGGCAGCGGGTCTGGCGTTCGGGGCGCTCGCCGTCGCCGCCGGGGTCCGCACCCCGGTGGCGCTCTCCGTGGCGCTCGGCGGCGTCATCGGCCTCGTCCTCGGCAGGAGCATCGTCCGCGTCCTCTGCAGGCCGTCCGGATGTCCCGCCGTCGAGTGGACCGCGGCCGCGGCCACGGCCATCGGCGCCGTCGTCGGTGTCGGCCTCGTCGTCGCTCTGGCGACGAGGTCCTTCGACGAGTACCGGGAGGCGGTGGCGGCACAACGGCCGCCACCCGAGCCCGGCTGTGAGACGGACGGACCGGACGAGGCATCGGAGCACCGGTGACCGGCCCCGAGCGCGGCCCCCGGCCCGTGGCCCAGTCGGTCGCGACCCTGGGCATGGCGCTGTGCGGGCCGGTCGCGTTCTTCACCGGACTGTGGGTGTTCGCGACGTTGTGGGCGGGCACGCCGGCCGCTCTCCTCGTCGTCTTCGCCGTCTCGGCGACCGGCACGGTGTTCTTCACCCTGATCCATGCCGCGGCGGACGCGCGCCGGCGGAGCCGGTGAGGGAGCCGGCCGCGGCCCTCAGGGCTTCCCGAAGACGAGGGCGACGTTGTGGCCCCCGAAGCCGAACGAGTTCGTCATCGCCCGGTCCACGTCGACCTCGCGCGCCGTGTTCGGGACGTAGTCGAGGTCGCACTCGGGGTCGGGTGTCTCGTAGTTGATCGTCGGCGGAACGAGCCCGTCGCGAATTGCGAGCACGCAGACCAGCGACTCGAGGGCACCCGCACCGCCGAGGAGGTGCCCGGTCATCGACTTCGTCGACGACACGGGCACGGTGTAGGCGGCGTCGCCGAACACCGTCTTGATGGCCGCGGTCTCCGTTGCGTCATTCGCCTTCGTCGATGTCCCGTGAGCGTTGATGTAGTCGATCTCGTCGGGACGGAGCGAAGCATCGGCGAGGGCGTGGTCCATCGCCCGGGCGGCGCCGCGTCCACCGGGTCGGGGGAGGGTGATGTGATAGCCGTCGGCCGACATCCCGTAGCCAAGGACCTCGGCGTAGATGTCGGCCTCTCTCGCCACGGCGTGGTCGTACTCCTCGAGAACGAGGGTGGCGGCGCCCTCGCCCATGACAAAACCATCTCGGTCGGCGTCGAAGGGGCGGCTCGCCGCGGCCGGGTCGTCGTTGCGGGTGCTGATCGCCTTCGCCTGGGAGAAGCTCGACAGGGCCAGTTCGCAGATCCCCGCCTCGGTGCCGCCGGCCACCATGACGTCTGCGTCGCCGCGGCGGATGATCTCAGTCGCGTCGCCGATGGCGTTCGCAGAGGCGGCGCATGCGGTCACGGCGGTCGTGTTCGGCCCGTAGAGATGGAAGTCGATCGAGACGACACCCCCCGCCATGTTCGAGATGATCTTCGTGATGGCAACCGGGGACACCCGGTCGGGGCCCCTGGCGCGGAGGACGTCCATCGTCTCCTGCATGGTGATGATGCCACCGATGCCCGAGCCGACGACGACGCCTGCCCGCTCGGCCTCGGGGTCGTCCTCGTCGTAGACGATCCCTGCATCCCGCAGCGCCTGATCCGTCGCCACCCAGAAGAACTGGGAGTTCCGGTCCAAGCGCCGCGACACCTTTCGCGGCATGTACTCGTCGGGGTCGAACCCCGGAACCTCCGCCCCGATCTTCACTCCGAAGCCCGACGTGTCGAACAGCGTGATGCGGCCAACACCGGAGGTGCCGTTGAGCGCGTTCTTCCAGAAGGTCTGGGTGTCGGCGCCGAGTGGATTGACGGTGCCGATGCCGGTGACCACGACACGACGTCGCGACACGAATGCTCCTCGCCTCGGCGTCAGCCGTTGATCTTGGTCGAGACGATGTCGACTGCCTCGCCGACCGTGGTGATGCCTTCCGCCTCGTCGTCGGGGATCTTCACGTCGAAGTTGTCTTCCAACGCCATGAGCAGCTCGACCACACCCAGGGAATCGACCTCGAGGTCTTCCTCGAACTTGGCGCTCATCGTGATGTTGTCGCGCTCGATCCCCAGCTCTTCCACGAGCAGGTCCACGAGCTTCGACTCGATCTCCACACGTTCCATGGTGGTGGTCCCCTCCTCCTTCAGAGTGCCAGGCCGCCGTCGACGACGATGGCCTGGCCGGTGATGTACGCCGCCGCGTCCGACGCAAGATAGCCGACGAGCGATGCGACCTCCGCGGGCCTGCCGAGACGGCCCAACGCGATCGAGTTCACCGCGGCGGCCGCCGTCTCCTCGCCGAGTTCGGCGGTGAGCTCCGTCTCGACGAAGCCGGGAGCGACGGCGTTGACGGTGATACCGCGCGACCCGACCTCCTTGGCGAGCGACTTCGTGAACCCGATCACGCCTGCCTTCGTCGCGGCATAGTTCGTCTGGCCGGGGTTCCCGGCGATCCCGGACACCGAGCCGATCGAGATGATGCGGCCCCAGCGCGCTCGCACCATGGCTCGCAGCACGGACTTCGAGCAGAGGTAGAGCGAGCGCAGGTTCGTCGACATGACGTCATCCCAATCGGCGCTGCTCATCCGGAGGAGCAGCCCATCCCTCGTGATCCCGGCGTTGTTGACGAGCACCTCGACGGGGCCGAGCTCGGTGATGACGGTCTCCACCATTGCGGCGACGTCGTCATCGTCGCCGACGTCGGCCTGGATTGTGATCGCGGTGCCGCCGGCTTCGGTCACCAGCCCGGCCGTTGCCTCGGCGGCATCGGGCCTGCGGGCGTAGTTGATGGCGACGCGATGCCCGGTGCGAGCGAGCTCCACGGCGATGGCGCGCCCGATCCCGCGGGAGCCGCCGGTGACGAGCGCGACCCGGCTCACGGCTCCGTCCGCCGCGGGCGCGCCTCGAGGATCTCCAGCGCCGTCATGTCCGTCGGAGCCAACGCGGCGTCCGACACCGCGACCGGCTCGATGCGGCTCCCCCAGCGCAGGGCGGCCGCTCCCCAGGTGAGCCCGCCGCCGAAGGCGACCATGACGACGTTGGCTCCCGGGCGGATCCGCCCGTCCTCGAGCGCTTCGGTGAGCGCAATCGGGATCGTCGCTGCCGATGTGTTCCCGTACGAGGCGATGTTGATGTAGACCTTCTCCGGGGGCAGCTTCATCCGTTTTGCCGTGGCGTCGATGATCCTCACGTTCGCCTGGTGCGGGATGAGGATGTCGACGTCGTCGAGCTCGAGGCCCGATTCGGCCACGACGTTGGAGGCGCTCGCCCCCATCTGGACGACGGCGTTGCGGAACACCTCCCTGCCCTCCATGAGGATCGCCGGCTCCTCGTACGGATACGACCGGCCGTACTCGGTTCCGGTGTGGGTCACGGTGAGCAACTCGGCGAGGTTGCCGTCGGTGCCGAGGTCGACGGCGAGGATCCCATCGTCGCCCTCGGCCGGCTCGAGGACGACCGCGCCCGCACCGTCGCCGAAGAGGACCGCGGTCGAGCGCTCTTCGAAGTTCATGAACGCCGAGAGCTTCTCGACACCGACGACGACGGCTCTGTCGATCGTGCCCGACGAGATCATTGCCCCGGCAAGGCTCAGCCCGTAGATGAATCCGGTGCATGCCGCGTTGAGATCCATCGCAGCGGCGTTCACCACGCCGAGTTTGGCGTGGACGAACGAGGCTGCGGACGGGATGAGGCGATCGGGTGAGCACGTGCACACGAGGAGCAGCTGGATGGCGTCTGGCTCGAGCCCGGCGGCGGCGAGCGCTCGCTTGGCGGCGACGGTCGCGAGGTCGGAGGCCTCGACGTGGGAGATCCTCCGTTCCTTGATCCCCGAACGCGAAGTGATCCAGTCGTCGGTGGTGTCCATCACCCTCTCGAGGTCGGCGTTGGTGAGCACCGCGGGGGGAAGGCACTTGCCCCACCCCGTGATCGTCGCTCGCCGCATCGGTGCCCTCCCGTGTGTCCGACCGGTCATTGTACGTTCAGCGCTTCGGCGACCCCACCGACGTCGTCGAGCGAACTCAGTGCTACGACGACGGCATCGGGGATCGTGCGCCGCGCCATCCCTGCGGTCACGTCACCAGGGCCGACGTGGACGAAGGCCTCGACGCCGGAACGCGCCATCGCCAGGAGGGATTCCGCGAACCGGACCGGGCTCACCAGCTGGGTCGACAGCGCCTCCGCAGGATCCTCGATCGGGGCCGCCGTGACGTTCGAGAAGACCGGGAAGCTCCCCTCCCCGAACCGGGTCGAGGCAAGCGACGCCCGCAGCGCATCGGCGGCGGGGGCCATCATCGGCGAATGGAATGCGCCCGCGACCTTGAGGGGTATGGCCCGTCGGGCACCGAGGTCGCGAGCGTTGTCGGTGAGCCAGGCGATGTCGTCCTCGCCACCGGCGAGGACGACTTGGCCGGGAGCGTTGAGGTTCGCCACCCACAGGCTTCCCCCCTCGGCGCGGCGTATCGCCGCGATCGCTCCCGCCGTCTCCTCGTCGGCACCGATGAGCGCGGCCATCGTCGAGCGCGTCGCGGCGGCAGCGGCGGCCATGGCACGGCCTCTCGCCGCGACGAGGCGGAGGCCTTCATCGAAGGCGAGGGCGCCCGACGAGGCGAGCGCGGTGTACTCGCCGAGCGAGTGGCCCGCCGCTGCTCGAGGCGGCTCGGCGAGCCGATCCCGCAACTCGGCCCACAGCGCATAGGCGATGGCGTAGAGCGCCGGCTGCGCCCGGTCGGTTCGGGTGAGGAGCTCCTCCGGCCCTTCGGCGCACACCGTCTCGAGCGACCACCCCAGGACTTCGTCGGCGATGTCGCCCAGCAGGTCGGGACGCGCCGCGAAGACGTCGGCACCCATGCCGACCGCTTGTGAGCCTTGACCCGGGAACAGGACTGCGTACCGCACCTCGATGTAGGACCTCCCGGGGCGAAGACTGGTTACCGCCCCGGGCAGCCTACGGTCCGGGTGATGCCCCGCCGGAGGCATCACCTCAGGCGCGACGGGGTATGTGCCGATGCCTCGAGCGGATGCGCAGGTTGCTTCTCCCCCTCGCCCTCGTCGTCCCGGTCGCCGCGATCGCGCTGGTTCCCCGGGGACAGACCGGCCCGGATGGCCCCCTTCGGGTCGTCACCGGAAACCCGGTCCGCGTCGTGGTCTCCGCGAACCCGTCGGCGGCGACCATCGAGGCCCGCACCAGGGATGCGCTCACCGACGCCGCATCCTCGGCCCGTGATCCTGCGATGCGGTCAGAGTGGCTCCGTCTTCGCGACGACGCGAGGGCGCTGGAGATCCTGGCGACCCGGGCCGAAGCGAGCCTTTCCTCGGGACGGGCCGCTGCGCTCGCGTTCCCCATGTTCGCGGTGGACGCGAGCGGAGATCGGCTCACGATCGTCGCCATGACCATCGAGATCCTCCCGGGCCGGTCCGGGATGGCGACGAGCCGTGACCACGAGGACGGCCACGCCGAGGTCAACGACCAGCTCGCGCTGCGCTGCGGACCCGGGATCGCGAGGACGCTCACCGAGAGGGGAATGCGGGGCGCCGTGCTCGAGGCCGCGATCGCCGAACGGCTCCGTGAGCTCGCGGACGTCGCTCACGCCCAGTATCACGACACCGTGGCGAGCGCCAGGCTCGGAAGTCACGTCCGGCTCGCGACGGAAGCGAGCCGGAACGTGGCGGCGGCGCACTGCGTCTGAGGTCGCTTGCCTTGCCTCGCCGCGGAGTCGCGTCGAGAATGCCCGGCCCTGCCGCCGCCGGGCGGCTGGGCGCAACACGACGTCGGACGCGAGGATCCGTGTGAACGTGCCGAACCCTGCGGGGATGATCCCGGTAGGCCCGATGGTGGCCCTGCCGGTGCCGCGCGAGTTCGCAGGACTCCACCAGCTCGCCTACAACCTCTGGTGGTCCTGGGACCTCGCCGCCAGGGACCTGTGGGCCGGCATCGACGCCAAGCGCTGGGCGGCGAGTGCCAACCCCATCACGCTCCTCCAGCAGACGAAGGAGGACGAGTGGGAGGGGCTCGCCGCCGCCGACGGGTTCGTCGACCGCTACCACGACGTCATGGAGCGTTTCGACGCCCACCTCAGCGGGGACGGGACCTGGTTCCGGACCGAGCACGAGGGCGCGCTCGATGGCCCGATCGCCTACGTGTGCGCCGAGTACGGAATCCAGGACAAGCTCCGCCTCTACTCCGGCGGCCTCGGCGTTCTCGCCGGCGACCACCTGAAGGCGGCGTCCGACCTCGGCCTGCCGCTCGTCGCCGTCGGGCTGCTGTACCGGCGGGGCTACTTCCAGCAGGCGGTGGATCCGGACGGGAACCAGCAGCACACCTACGTGCCCATCGATCCGGGCCGGCGCCCCATCCGGAGGGTCATCGACCCGAGGACCGGGCATCCGCTGGTCGTGCACATCGACTTCCCCGACCGGGTGGTCTCGATCGGCGCATGGCGGCTCGACGTCGGCCGGGTGCCGCTCATCCTGCTCGACACCGACCTGCCGGAGAACCACCCGGCCGACCGGCCCATCACCCACGCCCTCTACGTTCGCGGCCGCGAGATGCGCTTCTGCCAGGAGCTCGTCCTCGGCTTCGGGGCGGTGAGGACCCTCGCCGCCCTGGACCTCGATCCGACCGTGTGGCACATCAACGAGGGTCATGCCGCTCTCAGCCTCGTCGAGCGTCTCGCCGTCGCCGGCGGCACCGACGAGACGCAGCGCACCACCGTTGGAGACGCGACGGTGTTCACCCTCCACACCCCGGTTCCCGCCGGGAACGAGGTGTTCCCCGTCGATCTCGCCCGCCGCTACCTCGAAGCCGCCGTGCCGCAGCTCCCGGTCGACGACATCGCCGCCCTGGCCCAGGCGCGCGAGGACACTGCAGGCTCGTTCGACATGGGCGCGCTCGGTATCAGGCTCGCCGGCGCGGTCAACGGGGTCTCGCAACGCCACGCCGCCGTCGTCAGCGACGACTGGGGTCACCTCATCGGGGGCGACGCCCTCGCGATCACCAACGGCGTCCACCCCCAGACCTGGGTCGGCAGCTCGGTGTCGAGGATCTTCAGGCGGCTCTTCGGGGACGACTGGCAGCGGCGCGCCGGCGCCCCGGGAGAATGGAATGCGGTGCGCGACGTCCCCGACGCCGACCTGTGGAACGCCCACCTCGCCCAGAAGCGGCGGATGTTGCGGATCGTGCGCAACCGGCTGCGCGACCAGTACGCCCGGCATGGGCGGGGGCCGGACGAGCTGCGCGCCGTCGACGAGCAGCTGCCTGACGACCGCCTCACGATCGGCTTCGCCAGGCGGTTCGCCACCTACAAGCGCGCCAACCTCCTCTTCTCCGACCCCGCCCGGCTTCGTCGCCTGCTCACCGACCCGGAACGGCCGGTGCAGGTCCTCTTCGCCGGCAAGGCGCACCCCGCCGATCGTGAGGGCCAGGCGCTCATCCGCTGGGTCGTCGAGATGTCGAGGTCACCGGAGCTGGCCGGCCACATCTTCTTCGTCGAGAACCACGATGTGGCCCTCGCCGCCGCGCTCGTCCAGGGCGCCGATGTCTGGCTCAACAACCCCAGACCGCCGAAGGAGGCGAGCGGAACCTCGGGGATGAAGGCGGCGGGCAACGGTGGGCTCAACCTCAGCGTTCTCGACGGCTGGTGGGTCGAGGGCTACACCGGCAAGAACGGCTGGGGGTTCGCAGAGAGCTCGACCTCCGATGCCGAGGATGCGGCCACGCTCTACCACCTGCTCGAGAGCGAGGTCGTCCCCCTCTTCTACGAGCGCACCGACGCCGGTATCCCGGTGGCCTGGGTCGCAACGATGAAGGAGGCGATCGCCTCGATCCTCCCCCGCTTCTCCGCCCAGCGGATGGCCCGGGAATACACCGAGCGTGCCTACCTCCCGCTGGGGGCCGCCCGCCGCGACTGACTCCGTTTCGGGGGCCCTGGCCCGGGTCAAAGGCGCTCCAGCGCCCGTCTGATGCCGCGCACCGCCTGTGCGGTGCGTTGGTGGTTCTCGACGAGGGCGAACCGCACGAACCGGTCGGCCGAAGGGCCGAACCCGATACCGGGGCTCACTGCGACCTTCGCCTCCCGGAGGAGGTGCACGGCGAAATCGAGCGAACCCATCTCGACGTACGGGCCGGGGATCTCCGCCCACACGAACATCGTCCCCCGCGGCCTGTCGACCTTCCAGCCCGCCCGGTTGAGCCCCTCGACGAGGACGTCGCGCCGCTTCTGATAGATCGCGTTGACCTCGTCGATGTAATCGTCGCACTCGTTGAGCGCGATGATCGATGCGATCTGGATCGGCTGGAACGTCCCGTAGTCGAGGTACGACTTGAGCTTGGCGAGTGCCTCGACCGCCGCGGGATTGCCGACGACGAACCCGACCCTCCATCCCGCCATCGAGTGCGACTTGGAGAGGGTGTACAGCTCGACGCCGACCTCCTTGGCGCCCGCCACCTCGAGCAGGCTCGGCGGCCGGTAGCCGTCGAAGCTGATGTCGGCGTAGGCGAAGTCGTGAACGATCATGACGTCGTGCTCGGCGGCGAAGGCGACGAGCCGCTCGAAGAAGCCGAGCTCAACGGTGGTCGTCGTCGGGTTGTGAGGGAAGGAGACGGCGATGACACGCGGCCGGGGCCACGAGTCCAAGAACGCCTCGTGGAGGTGGCCGAAGTAGTCCACCCCCTGCGAGACCGGCACTCGGCGCACCTCGGCGCCGGCGAGCGCCGGCGCGTAGATGTGAATGGGGTACGACGGCTCGGGGACGAGCGCAGCGTCGCCTGGTTGGACGAGCGCCCACATGAGGTGGGAGATCCCTTCCTTGGCACCGATCGTGTTGATGACCTCCGTCTCGGGGTCGAGCTCTACACCAAACCGGCGCCGGTACCGGTCCGCAACGGCCTTCCGCAGGTTGGGTAGCCCCCTCGAGGACGAATACCGGTGGTTTCGGGCGTTGCGGGCGGCCTCGGCGAGCTTGTCGACGACCGCGGGCGGCGATGCGATGTCGGGGTTCCCGAACCCGAGGTCGATGATGTCTTCACCGGCCCGGCGCGCCTCCGCCTTCAAACGGTTGACGTGGGCGAAGACGTACGGAGGGAGGTTGTTGATGCGGCGGAACTCCATTCCCAGAGCGTACCGCCGTCGCGGGATTCCACGGGTCCTCTCGCCGGCGACGGGGTCTATCGGGGCCCTCAGGCCCCCTCTTCTCCGTCGCTGATCCAGTGGCCGACGAAGCGCCGCACCGGCGCCGGGACGAGCTCGGCGCCCCAGGACACGAGGCCGCTGACGAGCTCGAACGCGTCCTCGCTACCCGGCCAGTGCCGATCGACGGTGTCGGGCGGCAAGCCCTTGATGAGGTGATCGATGGCGAGCGCCACCAGCAGCAGATCGTCCACGCTGCCGAGCACGGGAAGCGAGTCCGGGACCAGGTCGATGGGGGACACGACGTATGCGGCAACGGTGCCGGCGACGATCTTGCGTCGCATCGGGACTACGGGGTCCTTGAGGAGGCGGAAGAGCAGGAGGACGAGGTGCGGCAGCACCAGGAGCCCCTCCCGCAAGATCTCGGCGCGGGAGCGGGGAGGAACCGGCTGCGAGCGATCCACCGACCCCCGCATCGGCCGTTCCGGCATGGGGACGATCTCGGCGTCGTCGCTCATGCGCGCTGCTCCACCCGCAGCGACAGCCTGCCCGTCGCCAGGTCCTCGGCGAGGAGGGCGGCGCCCACGGCACTCGCCCGCGGCCCGAGTGCGGCGACGAGGATCGGCGGCAGCATCCGATGGGATCCGCCGTGCAGCGCATCGGCTGCAACCCGACGCGCCGGGCCGAGCAGCGACTCGCCTACCGAGCCGAGGCCGCCGCCGACGATGATCACCTGCGGGTCGAGAACCGCGATGAGATTGCACAGTCCGCGACCGAAGGCCTCACCGACCTGGGCAACGAGGTTGCGGGCGGTCTCGTCGCCGCCGTCGGCCGCCCCGGTGATGGCTTCGCCGGTCGGCGGCTCCCCGCCGAGCGCCTTCGCCAAGGTCCCCTCCGGGTTCTGGGCGATGAAATCCCGGGCCAACCTCACGAGAGCCGGCCCGGACGCCACGGTCTCCCAGCACCCTCGCTTGCCGCAATCGCACTGGGCACCGCCCGGCTGGTACAACATGTGACCCCACTCGCCGGCGAACGAACCACCCCGATGGACCCTGCCGTCGAGGACGATGGCACCCCCGATCCCGGTACCCAGCGTCACGAGGAGCATGTCGTCGTAGCCCCGGCCTGCGCCGAGATGGAGCTCACCCCACGCCCCGGCGTTGGCGTCGTTGTCCACGACGACGGGGACGCCGAAGAGATCGGCGAGCCGGGACCTGACCTGGAGCCCGGTCCCCGCGACGTGAGGGCCCCAGACGAACGCACCTGAAGGCCACTCCACGAGCCCGGCGACGCCGACGCCCACCGCCTCGATGTCGTCGGTCCACACCGCCCGGATCGCGGCGGCAGCGTTGCCGACGAGGTCCTCGGACGGTGGGGTCGACAGCTTCGCCTCGTCGACGAGGTCGTTGTTCTCCATGCGAACGGCGAGCGTCTTCGTCCCGCCGAGGTCGATTCCGATCGTCGTGGCCACGGGTGCCCCTCCGCCGAGTCAGTCGAGCTGGATCTTCGTCGGGCCTTCTTCCTCGTCACCAGTCTCTTCGACCCGGCCTGCGGTGGCGAGCTCGTCGAGAAAGGCCCCGATCCCGGCGAGCACCTCGTACCCGGCGCGCATCCAGTGCAACCCGGCCCTGCGGAGCCCGGAGCGCACTGCGTCGTTGAGGTCGCCGAGCCCGTCCCGCCCGCCGGATCCACCGCCCGACGACGCCGTCATTCGTCGATCCCAAACGTGACCCGCAGCTCGCCGCCGAGCAGCTGGGCGCGTCGCACCTGGCGACGCTTCAGCGAGTCGGGAAGGACGAACGAACGCCGGTACGGCCCGACGGTGATGAAGAGCTCGTCGGCGTGACGGAGGACGTCGACATCGCCCTTCTCGACGAAGGGCACCGAGAGGACGAGCACGACCCGGTCGTCCTCGTCTTCGACGCGGAACGGCCGCCCGGAGGCGAGCCGGATCGTCGGGTCCCGGTCCCCGTACAGCTCCTCGCCGACGAGCCGCAGCTTGTCGACCCCGACCATCTCCTCGTCGAAGAGCCGGAGGGTCCGGATGTCGACGTCGGCGAAGCCCTCGTGGACCGCCTCCATGTGCGTCTCCTGGATCTCGCGCCACCGCTTGAAATACGGATCGGTCACCGTGTCCGGCAGAACCCGATTGACGATGGCCGCATCGACCGCGTAGCCGAAGAGCCCGAGGTACGTGTAGGTCCGTCGCGCCTCGGCGATGACCATCTTCTCCGGGTTCATGACGAGCCGGGCGCTCGTCACGTCCGGGTTGGCGAGGATGTCGCGGATGCCGTCGAGACGCTCGTAGAAGCGGGCGACCGCGGCGAAGACCTTGTCGTCGGCGACCGGGAGCGTGGTGACCCGGGTGAGGACCGGCCGCACGACCTTCACGACCCGCCTGCCCAGGGGGAACATCTTCTCCATGTACCACGACAGCACCTCCGGCAGGCTGAGGAGGCGCAGCGTCTCCGCAGTCGGCGCGCAGTCGACGATGATGACGTCGTAGTCGCCCGAGCGGACATGATCCCTGACCGAGGCGAGCGAGAAGATCTCGTCCATTCCGGGGAACACCGTGAGCTCCTCGGCCTCGATCCCTTTCAGACCCGACCAGTCGAAGAGGTCGGTGAGGTGATCGCGGACGTCGCCCCACGAGTCCTCGAGGCGCTGCTGGGCATCGATCTGCTGGGCGGCGAGGCGTTCGACGACCGTGGTCGCCTCGTCGCCGAGGGCGACCTGGTACGCGTCGGCGAGGCTGTGAGCCGGGTCCGTCGACATGACGAGTGTGCGATGACCGAGGTCCGCGGCCCGGAGCCCGGTTGCCGCCGACACCGTCGTCTTGCCGACGCCGCCCTTTCCGGTCACCAGGATGACCCGCATCAGGCTCGCTCTGATCTCTTCTTCAGGCCGCGCAGCGCGCTCGACACGATCTGCTTTTCGGCCTGACGCCGCAAGAAGCCCGGTACCGTGAACGCCGGGTCGACGCGGAGGGCATAGAGGACCCTCGTGCCCCCGTCGTCGAGCTCCCCGAACTCGTAGCTCCCCTCCATGGCTCTGATGTCGGGCCCCGGCTCGGCTTCCCACGAGAACCCGCTCTCGAGGTCGTAGCTGTAGACGAGCGTGTACGTGATCTCCTTGATCATGGCGTCGGCGACGAACGCGACCTTCACCGGTCGCCCCAGCTCGTCCTCCTCGAGGATCTCGACCTCTTTCACGCCCGTCGCCCACTCGGGGTAGGCCTCGAGGTCGAGCGCGACCTCGAAGACGTGCTGCGCGTCCGCAGACACCTCGATGCTCTGCACCGTGCCTTCCATCGCCATGGCGACCGCACACCTCGGGTGGCTCGTTTCGCCGACAGCTTAGAGTTCAGGCCCGCGCCCGGACCCAGTCGTAGCGGAGGGTGTAGGCGACGACCTCGTCGCCATCGGGGTGCGCAGCGAGGAAGGCCGCCACACCACGGGCGAACTCATCGTCTGTGATGAGCTGCAGCGAGCTCACGAACCGGGCACGGATCGCGGTCGCGTACGCCCTCGCCGACCGGCGGATCTCGGCGTCCACCGGGACGATCTCGACCTCGAAAGCCCCCCGGTCCGCGAGATGTCCCGCCAGCAGTGCCGGGTCGGGAAACCGGCGGGCATCGTCTTCGGCGATGCCCGGAAACCAGCGGCTGAGAAACGAGCTGACGTGGTGACGAGGGCCCAGCGTCCACACCGAGAGCGACCCTCCCGCCCGGAGGACGCGGAGGGCCTCGTCGAGGGCGCGCCGCCAATCGCAGTAGTGGATCGAGAGGTGGGCGTAGAGGAGCCCGATCGTCCCGTCCCGCAGCGGGAGCTGCTCCCCGCGCCCACCGACGACGGCGACCCCCGGCCGCCGCAACGCCCGGATCGACATCGACCGCTCCGGCTCGATCACGAGGGGTCGCAGCCCGAGGGGCACCCACGCTTCGGCGTGAGCTCCGTACCCGCCACCCAGGTCCACCGCCCATTCGCCGGCGCCGAGCCCGGCCCGCTCTGCACTCATCCGTGCCCGGTCGAGCATGCCGGGAGTCGGTTCCCGATGCTCGTACGCGGCAGCGAGGGCGCCGAGGTCGACGTCACCCGTGACGGATCGCCCTCCCTGTGGCCCGGAAATACCCGACGTTCACGCAGGTCGTGGCCCCCCGCCGCCACCGGCTGGCGCGGGGCTGATGGATGTCGCCGAAGTAGTGGAACGCGGGTGATGCCCGGTCGATGTAGTCGAGGATCGCGGAGCTACCCTTCATCCGTCCCGCGATGACGTCGGTGGACAGCGCCGGGATCGCAGGAGGGACGTGGGTGCAGAGCACATCGACCGCTCCGAGCGAGTCGAGCTTGTCCGCCATTGCGTCCTCGCTCACCTCCCCGGGCGTCCCGATCGAGACCATGCCCCCGCCGGCGAACCCCACCTGAAGGCCGTCGATGTCGACGACCTCGCCGTCGACGTACCTCGCCGCCGGGGGAAGGTGACGTTCGAGGAGGTCGGGACGGTCGACGTTGCCGTACGTCACATAGGCGTCGGCGTCGGCGAGAGCCGCGCAGACCTCGACATACGCCGACTCCATGTGCTCCTCGTAGCGGGTGCGGAGCTCCTTTTCCCTTCCCCGGGAGAACTCCCTCCAGAGCCGCCCCGCCGCGGCGAAGTCGCCGGCCGTGCGGAGGCGCACCATCTCGGCCGTGAAATCGCGACCGGACACATCGGTGATGATGCCGTCGTACGTGCGGTAGTCGACGAGGTTGATGAGGTCGCCGAGGACGAGCAGCGGCCCCGGATGGGCCGCCGCGACCTCTCCAAGCGCTCCGGCAGCGCCGTGGACGTCGGACACGAGCCACATCACTCGCCCCTCTCCGGCTCGGCTCGCAGCGTGATCGCGACGTACGCGAGCGCCGCCGCTCCGACGAGAGCCCCCGCCAGAGCAACCCCGGTCGCCCAGCCGGCGAAGGTCGCCGACATGCCGCCGAGCCCGAATCCGGTGAGGCCGGCGACGGCAAGCCTTCCGGTCCGACCAAACGACGCTTCCGGATCCCGGCGCCCCGGCGCCCCGGGTTCTCCGAGCCCGCGAAGCAGCGCCCAGCCGACGACGCCGGCGAGGCCGACGACGGTCGCGATCGCGTAGACGGCGGTCAGCCGGCACCTCCGAGGGGTGTACGCAACACGAGGATCGACGCAGTGATCACGACGACGGCAGCGACGATGCTGAGCGTGCGCGGCCCCATCCAGGCCTCGCCGTCACCGCGGGCCAGCCGTACCGCGTCGCGGGCGGCGGCCGCCCAAATCGCAAGACCGATGCCGACGAGCACCCATCCTCCGGCGTTGTCCGCAGTCACCACGGCGATGCCGGCACCGAGCGCGAAGACCGCCAGGACCGCGCTCAACACACCCTCCACCGAATGTCCCACGCGCAACAGCCCCATGCCGGGGATCACCGAGGCTCGCAACGCCTCCGTCGGTGAAACCCGTTCGCGGGGCTCGGTGAAGCTCTCATAGATGGCCGTGCCGCATGTCTCACACGACGCGGCCGGCGCTTTGTTGATCTCACCGCACACCCGGCAGTACCAGCCCCGGGACCGCCTCCGGCGGCGCGACGGGGAGGAGAACTGGGCGTAGCACTGCCCGCACCACGCCGCGTTCGGCGAGTTCGACGCGCCGCACTGCGGGCACGTCGTCAGCTCACGCTCCATCGCCGCAAGCGTAGACCCGCGTCCGTTACCCGTCGTGGATCCCGCGAACACCCGCGGCGCGCAGCTCCTCGATGACCTCGGGGCGCCGCTCGCCCGTCGCCGCCTCAGCGAGCACCGCAGCACCATCGCCTGCGTCGAGTGCCGCGAGTGCCCACACGGCATGGGCGCGCAGCAGCCAATCCGGGTGGCCGCAATACCCGGCGAGGACCTCGAAGGCGTCGCGGCCGCCGGAGTTGCCGAGCGCC
Organism: uncultured Acidimicrobiaceae bacterium; assembly: GCA_947259365.1. GTDB lineage: Bacteria > Actinomycetota > Acidimicrobiia > Spongiisociales > UBA5794 > CAMYMC01. The sequence goes on from CAMYMC010000001.1 coordinate 76,734, forward strand.
ACGACGACGTTCCTCCGCAGATACCGCGCGTGGCGCCTCGGCACGTAGAAGTGACGGAACCGCTCGACGAGCGAGCCGTCGTCGAGCGACAGTAGGGCGACGAGGTCGTGTCGGCCCCCCGCCCGGCTTGCCGTCTGCAGCAGGGGCCAACCCGGTGGGCAGGCATCGAGGCAGTCGTCGCATCCGTAGATCCGGTCGCCGATCGCCGGCCTCATCTCGCGCGGGATCACCCCGGGGGCCTGCAACCAGTGGGAGATGCACAGCCGCGCGTCGAGGACGCCGGGGGCAACGAGGGCACCGGTCGGGCAGGCAGGGAGACAGGCGACACAGGTGCCGCAATCACGCTTCATCGGCGCCGAGGGCTCGAGGTCGGCGTCGGTGGCGACAGCGCCGAGGAGCACCCACGGGCCGGCCCCGGGGACGAGCGCCATGGTGCTCTTCCCCCACCAGGCGACGCCGGCGCGAACCGCGGCGGCGCGGTCGACGAGACGGTTGTCATCGACGAGGACGCCCGCCCGGTGCCCGGCGTCGCGCAGCATCTCCGCGATCGCGCCCAGCGTCAGGCGGAGCTCCTCGTAGTGGTCTTCGGTCGCGAACCTCGCGACCCTGCCAGTCCCCGGCGCCGCCGCCCCCGGCGAGCCGGCGGCGGGGAGGTAGGCGCGGGCGGCGACCGCGAGCCGGCGTGCCCACGGAAACGACTGCGACACGTCGGTGGCGACGGCGGGATCCGTGTACGTGAGCCGGACCCCTCCAGAGGTTCCGCTGGCTGCCCGCTCCTCGAGTGACTCGCGTACGTCGGGGAACGGTGCCGCATCACACACGCCGAAGCCGATACAGCCGTCGTCGCGAGCGCGCTCGTGGATCGCACGCGTCAGGTCCACGCCGCCAGCTTATGGTCACCGCGGAGGCGACGGCGGCGGGCATCCCGGCGCGAGGGCGGGACCATGGAGACGTCGCTTCGCCAACGCGGCGTTGCGCCCGACCGACCGGCGACGCCCCTCAGCCGGCCGCCGTCTCCCGATCTTCCCCGGGCTCGACGAGGCGGAGCGGTGCGACGAGGCCGGCGTCGGAGAGGGCACCAAGCGCGAGGCCTTCGTCGTCGCCGAGCTCGACCGGCGCGGTGAGTCCGATGAGTGCCGAAACGACGCAATCGTCACAGGCCGCCGTGTGCTGCATCACGCACCGGTCGCAATCGATGATCACGTCCTTCACCTCCTGATGCGCTGCCGGCCGCGGCGGGCCTGCGGCGTCGTGATCGTCCGGGACCACCGTACGTCGGGACTGTGACAGAAAGCCCCCGTCGGCGGCCTCGCTAATGTCGGCGGACGAGGTGGTAGCACGATGAGATTGGGACTGGGACTCGGATACTGGGGAGCCAAGTCCGGCCTCGACATGGATCTCGTCCTCGAGGCCGAGCGGCTCGGTTACCACTCGGTGTGGGCCGCCGAGGCGTGGGGATCGGATGCCGTGACGGTGTTGACGTGGGTGGGCTCACGCACCGAGCGGATCCGGCTCGGTTCGGCCATTCTCCAGATGCCGGCGCGAACGCCGGCGATGACCGCGATGACGGCCGTGACCCTCAACGAGCTCAGCAGCGGTCGGTTCATCCTCGGGCTCGGAGCGAGCGGCCCCCAGGTCGTCGAGGGGTGGCACGGACAGCCGTTCGGCAAGCCCCTCGTGAGGAGCCGGGAGTACGTCGACATCGTTCGTGCGATCCTCGCCAGGGACGCACCGCTCGTTCACGACGGGCCGCATTACCAGATCCCCTACCGGGGGCTGGACGCCACCGGGCTCGGCAAGCCGCTCAAGCTCATCACCCACCCCGCCCACGAGCTCCCGATCTACCTGGCCTCGATCGGCCCCCGCAACGTGGCCCTCACCGCCGAGATCGCCGACGGCTGGCTTCCCGTCTTCTTCTCCCCCGACAAGAGCCCTGCCATCTACCGGGACGCCCTCGAGGCGGGGTTCGCCGCCGGCGGGCGAACCGACCCGTCGACCTTCGACGTCGCCCCTACCGTGTCGGCGATCGTCGCCGACGATGTCGAGGCGGCCCGCGCCGCCGTCAAGCCGACGCTGGCGCTCTACGTCGGCGGGATGGGGGCACGAGGCAGGAACTTCTACTTCGACCTCGCGTGCCGCTACGGCTACGCCGACGCCGCAGAGGAGATCCAGGACCATTACCTCGGCGGCCGGCGGCTCGCGGCGACGAAGGCGGTCCCCGACGATCTCGTGGACGAAGTCGCCCTCGTCGGCACGAGGTCGATGGTCGCCGATCGCCTCGACACATGGCGCCGAGCCGGCGTGACGACCCTCATCGTCAACGCGCCCGACTCCGACACCCTGAGGACGCTCGCCGAGGTCGTCGCCTGACCCCCGGCCTGGCGCGGCGCCTCAGGCCCCGAAGAGGGGAACGAGCACTTCCGACCAGAGCGCGACGGCTCCGGCCGACGAGACCGCCTCCCGGACTTCCCGGTCGCTCGAGATGACGACCGTCGGCCCCGCGGTCGCGCCGGCCAGCTCGACGATCTCCTCGTCGGCGAGCCGGTCCGACTCGGCGAACCGGACACGCACTCCACCGCGAACCGTCTCCGGGGTGCGTTCCCCGGCGACGGTGGAGTCGTAGACGACCACGACGGCGTGGCGGTTCGCCGACTGCCGGTGCAGCCTGCGCAGGGTCTCCTCGAGCCGGCGTCGCGCCGACCCGGTGAGGGATCCCGCCGGCTCGACCCGGGCCAGGACGTTGTAGCCGTCGACGACGACGGTGGCCGCCGGCGCGGCGAGCAGCCAGTTCAGCGCGTCCGGCGAATCCGGCGCCACCCCGAGGGGGAGCGCCAACCCACCACTTGTCGGCCCTGCCGGGGATGGCCGGACGTCGACGGCGGCGCTGGCGGCGAGCTCGAACTGGCCATCGAGGGCCCTGGCGAGCTCTGTAGGGTCCCGCGGGGTGAACTCGCGTGCCCCTCCGTCGGCGACCACCCGGGACCGGCGCATTTTCCGAACCCGGTCGCGCAGCGACGCGGCAACGGCCCTCGTTTCGGACAAGGCCTCGAGAGCATCGGCGAGCCGCGACCGCAACGCGTCCGTCTCGGCGGCCGCCCGATCGATCTCGCTCCGGTCCGACCGGGTGAGCTCACGGATCCGCGCCCGTGCCTGCTCGATGCGCTCCGCGGCCTCGGCTCGAGCCTCGGCGGCCTCGGCTCTTGCCTCCTGCACCCGGGCCTCCGCTTCGGCGGCGTACCGCTCGAGACGGCCGAGCTCGGCGAGGGCCTCGTCGGCGCGTCGTCCGGCGTCGGCGGCGGTGCGGTCGGCGAGAGCGGCGGCGACGGTCGCCCACCAGCTCGGGGCGCGCTCGAGATACGCGTCGGACACGGCACGGGCGGTCTCGGTGGTATCGGTGGTATCGGTGGTATCGGTGGTATCGAGGGCCTCAGCGACCTTCTCACGGAAGGCCTCGTCCTCGTCGAGTGTCGCGAGCAACGACCTCGCAAGCGGCGGAGGGAGCGTCCGGGCCGACGACTGCGCCACCTTCCGCAGCTTCGCCGGCACGTCCGCCGGATCCATGTCCCCCAGGACCCGGCGGGCCGCGGCGACGATTGGCGCCAGAAGCTCGAGCAACTCTTTCGGGACACGGGCCACGCCCGGCTCCTCACCCGTGACGTTCGCCGCGCCCGGGCATCGGAGCTTGACACCCGGGCCGCATGCGCACATACTCGCAGCTCAGCCAGCGTAGATCGGACGGCGATGACGGCGACATACCGACTGGTAGGCCTTATCGGGTAGCGCACGCGACCCATGCCGCGTGCGCTTCGACCCTCCACCCGGAGGGTTTTTTCGTACCCGGCGAGGCCCGGCCCGGCTGCGACGCAGGAGCCAGCGATGAGCGAGACACTGACGGGAGCCCAAGCACTCATACGAGCCCTCGAGCTCGAAGGGGTCGACGTCATCTTCGGCGTCCCGGGAGGGGCGATCCTTCCCGCATACGACCCCCTGCTCGACAGCCCGATGCGCCACGTCCTCGCGAGGCACGAGCAGGGCGCCGGACACATGGCGAGCGGCTACGCCCACGCCTCGGGCCGGGTCGGCGTCATGATGGCCACCTCCGGGCCGGGGGCGACGAACCTCATCACCCCGCTCCAGGACGCCCACATGGACTCGATCCCCGTGGTGGCCATCACCGGCCAGGTCGCCACCCGCTCGATCGGCAACGATGCGTTCCAGGAAGCGCACACGTGGGGCATCTCCATGCCCTGCACGAAACACAACTACCTCGTGACCGACCCGAACGACATCCCCGACGTCGTCCGTGAGGCGTTCCACCTCGCCGCGACCGGCCGGCCGGGACCGGTGCTCGTCGACCTTCCCAAGGACATCCTGGCCGGGACGATGACGTGGCATCGCGCCGGCGAGCTGAGCCTGCCCGGCTACCGGCCGTCGGTGAAGGGCCACCCGAAGCAGGTCAAGGCGGCCGTCGATCTCATCCTCCACTCCGCCCGTCCCGTGCTGTACGCCGGTGGGGGGATCATCCGTGCCGACGCCGCGGACGAGCTGCGCCGTTTCGCCGAGATGGCGAACACCCCGACCGTCACGACCCTCATGGCTCGCGGGGCGATCCCGGACTCGCACCCGCTGGCAATGGGCATGCCGGGGATGCACGGCAACTACGCCGCGATCACGGCCATGCAGAAGTCCGACCTCCTCATCGCCGTCGGCGCCCGCTTCGACGACCGGGTCACCGGAGACACAACGACCTTCGCCCCCGAGGCCCGCATCATCCACGTCGACGTCGACCCTGCCGAGATCGGAAAGGTGCGGGCGGTCGACGTCCCCATCGTCGGTGATGCGAAAGCCGTACTCGCTCAGCTCATCGCAACGATGCAGAAGGCTCTGGGCGACGGCGCCGCTCCGGAGCGGGCGGAGTGGTTCGCCACGCTCCGCGGCTGGCAGGAGGAACATCCGCTGCACTATCACCAGGAGCCCGAGGGACCGATCCAGCAGCAGTACGTCATCGAGGAGCTCCACCGGCTCACCGGCGGCAACGCCATCGTGGTCGCCGGCGTCGGCCAGCACCAGATGTGGGCCTCCCAGTTCTGGGGCTTCGAGCGGCCCCGGACCTGGGTCAACTCCGGCGGTCTCGGCACGATGGGATATGCCGTGCCGGCCGCCATCGGCGCCAAGGCGGCGATGCCGGAAGAGACGGTGTTCGCCATCGACGGCGACGGCTGTTTCCAGATGACGATGCAGGAGCTCATCACGGCCGCCACCGAGGGCATCCCGGTGAAGATCGCCGTCATGAACAACGAGTCGCTCGGCATGGTCAAGCAGTGGCAGAACCTGTTCTATGACGGACGACTCAGTGCCGTCGAGTTCGGCTCTGCGGCTCCCGATTACGTCAAGCTCGCCGAAGCGATGGGGTGTGCCGGCCTGCGCGCCGAACATCCCGACGACGTCACACCGGCGCTCGAGAAGGCGCTGGCCATCAACGATCGGCCGGTCGTCGTCGAGTTCCGCTGCGACCCGGGTGCCATGGTCTTCCCGATGGTGCCGGCCGGCGGCTCGAACGACGCCATCGTGCTCTCGATCGAGGACCTCGCATGAGCCAGCACCACGTCATCAGCGTCCTCGTCGAGAACAAGCCGGGCGTGCTCGCCCGAATCGCTTCGATGTTCGCCAGGCGCGGGTTCAACATCCACTCCCTCGCCGTGGGGCCGACCGCGGAACCGGAGATGTCGCGCATAACCCTCGTCGTCGACGGCCCCGAGATGGAACAGATCATCAAGCAGCTCTACAAGCTCGTCCACGTCGTGAAGGTGACGGAGATGATGCCGGCCGACGGCGTCGAGCGCGAGGTCATGCTGCTGCGGATCACCGCCGATTCCGAGCGTCGCGGCGAGATCCTCGACGCCGCCGGGATCTTCGAGGCGAAGGCTGTCGACGTCGGGGTGAAGACGATCACGTTCGAACTCTCCGGGACGCCCGCCAAACTCGCGGACTTCCTCGAGCTCATGCGGCCGTACGGCATCGTCGACCTCGTCAAGTCGGGTCGCATCGCCCTCACCAAGGACGCCAAGACGAGAAACGGGCGCCCCAAGCTCAGGTCGGCGTGAATGCGCCGCCACGAGGATCCGGATACGCCATGACGACGAGTGGAACGCCCCAGGCCCCGGCTCAGCCGCACCCCCGGTGCAGTAGCCCGGGCGCGGCGACGCCGCCGACACTGCTGCTTACGTAGCCGGGACGGCCTCGGCCGCCCGGCCCCACCGCCGGCACCACACCACGCAGCAGACCCAGGAGTAGACCCATGGCAACCGACCGCCTCATCATCTTCGACACGACCCTGCGCGACGGCGAACAAGCGCCGGGCATCGCGCTCTCACCGGACGACAAAGTCGCCATCGCCCACCAACTCGCCCGCCTCCAGGTCGACGTCATCGAGGCGGGGTTTGCCGCGTCGTCACCCGGCGACTTCGAGGCGGTCTCCCGGATCGCAGCCGAGGTCCCGGGCCCCGTCATCGCGTCGCTGGCGAGAACCCATCCCGATGACATCGACCAGGCCGCCGATGCGCTCAAGGCCGCGGCTCGGAACCGGATCCACGTCTTCATCTCGACATCGCCGATCCACATGGAACGGATGCTGCGGATGACGCCGGACGAGGTGATGAACGCTGCCGTCGAGAGCGTCGCCCGGGCCCGCCGCTACAGCGACGACGTCGAGTTCTCTCCTCAGGACGCCACCCGATCCGACCCCGATTTCGTCGTTGCGATCTGTCGGGCGGCGGTGGAAGCCGGCGCCACGACGATCAACGTGCCCGACACCGTCGGCTACGCCACGCCGGCCGAGTTCACCGCGATGATGACCCGGGTCTACGACGAGGTCCGCGGCGGTAACGAGGACGTCATCGTCTCCACCCACTGCCACAACGACCTGGGACTCGCGGTGGCCAACTCGCTGTCCGCGATCCACGCCGGGGCTCGCCAGATCGAGACGGCGGTGAACGGCATCGGGGAGCGGGCCGGCAACACCTCGACCGAGGAAGTCATCATGGCGATCAAGACGCGTGAGGACGTCTTCGGCGTCGAGATCGGAGCCGACACGACGGAGATCTACGAGACGTCCCGCCTCGTGTCCCGGCTCACCGGCTACCCGATCCAGTTCAACAAGGCGGTCGTCGGACGCAACGCGTTCGCCCACGAGTCCGGCATCCACCAGCACGGCGTGCTGCGGGACCGGGAGACATACGAGATCATGGACCCGGACGCGATCGGCCACCAGTCGATGATCGTGCTCGGCAAGCACTCCGGGCGCGCGGCGTTCTCCGATGCGCTGGCCCGGATGGGGATCACGCTCGAAGACGACGACCACGCCAGAGCCTTCGCCCGGTTCAAGGAGCTCGCCGACCGCAAGGGCGAGATCAGCGAGGAGGGCCTGCGCGCCATCGTCGAGGAGGAGACAGGCGTCGCCTCCGAGCTCATCCGCCTCGTCGGGATCCACGTCTCCGGCGGCGACCGGGAGACCCCGGTGGCGGCGGTGCGGGTCGACCAGGGCGGTGAGATTCGCGAGGTCCAAGCCGAGGGCGACGGCATGGTCAACGCGGCGTTCGTGGCGCTCCAGGATGCCTTCGGGATCCCGGCGACGCTCCTCGACTACCGGGTGAGCCCCATCACCGCGGGTGCCGACGCCATGGCAGAGGTGAGCGTCATCGTCCAGGTCAGGGCGTCCACCTACTCGGGACGCGGCGTCTCCACCGACGTCGTCGAGGGCTCGGCACGAGCGTTCGTCGCCGCGCTCAACAAGGCGCTCGCCGACCGGGGCACCAATCTCTTGAGCGAGGGTTGATGGAGGCGCGGTTCGCTCTCCTCCCCGGGGACGGCATCGGGCCGGAGATCGTCGCCGAGGCCCGCCGCGTGCTCGAGGCGGTGGCCGGGCGCTTCGGCCACGCGTTCACCTTCGATGTCCAGCCGATGGGTGGCGCCGCGATCGACGAGTTCGGCGATCCACTGCCCCAGTCGACACTCGCGGCATGCCGGGCTGCAGACGCGCTGCTCCTCGGCGCCGTCGGCGGCCCCCGCTGGGACGACCCGACGGCGAAGACGAGGCCCGAGGCGGGGCTGCTCCGCATCCGCAAGGACCTCGGGCTCTACGCCAACCTCCGCCCGGTGCAGCCCCATCGTGCCCTCATCGACGCCTCGCCGCTGCGGCGCGACGTCGTCGAGGGAACCGACATCCTCTTCGTCCGCGAGCTCACCGGGGGCATCTACTTCGGGCCCGACGGCGTCGACGAAGACGGCTCCCGGGCCTTCTCGACGATGGAATACACCACCGCCGAGATCGCCCGCATCGTGAGGGTCGCCGCCGATGCGGCGACGGCACGCCGCGGCAAGCTCACCTCGGTCGACAAGGCGAACGTCCTCGAGGTGTCTCGCCACTGGCGGCGCGTCGCAGCCGACGTCGTCGCCGCCGAATACCCCGGGCTCGAGTACGAGGTCGTCCTCGTCGACGCCATGGCGATGCACCTGCTCTCCCGGCCCCGAGACTTCGACGTCGTCGTCACCGGGAACATGTTCGGCGACATCCTCACCGACGAGGCGTCCATGCTGCCGGGATCGCTCGGAATGCTCCCGTCGGCGTCGCTGGGCGATCCTGGGCCAGGGCTCTTCGAACCGGTCCACGGCTCCGCCCCCGACATCGCGGGCCGCGGCGTCGCCAACCCCCTGGCGACGATCCTCGCCGCAGCCATGGCGTTGCGGCACGCCCTCGGGCTGAGTGCCGAGGCCGAGGCCGTCGAGCGTGCCGTCGCCTCCGTCATCGAGCGCGGGTTGCGCACCGCCGATATCGCCGCCGGAGGGCCCTTCGTCTCGACGGCGGAGATGGGCGCCGCCGTCGCAGCCCAACTCGGCTGACCCCGTTGGTGCCGGGGTGCCGTAGCCTGGCTCGGTGACCCCCCGCCTCACAGTCCCGGCGCTCCTCGTTGTTCTCGCCGCTGCGTGCTCACCGGCGACGCCCGCCACGACGACCACGACTCCGACGACGCCGCCGACGGCGACGACGGCGACGACGGCGACCTCGACGACACCGGCGACGACGGCACGGCCGGTCACGACCTCAGCACCGACGCCCACGGCGTCGACGACGACGAGCGAGGCGGCGGGCTTGCTCGGGCTCGACGCCGCTGGCATCGGGGACGACTATTTCCCGGAGCTGGGGAACCCGGGCTACGACGTTGCCCATTACACGCTCGACCTCGATTTCGACCCGGCCACGGGCCGACTCGAGGCTGAGACGACAATCGAGGCGCTGGCAACCGAAGCGCTGACGAGCATCAACCTCGACTTCGCCCGCCTCGATGTCGAGCGCGTCAGCGTCGACGGGTCGGCGGCGGACTTCGGCGGTGTCGGCGAGGATCTCGTCGTGGTGCCGGGGGCGCCGATCGCCGCCGGCGAGGCCTTCGTCGTGGCGGTCGGCTACTCGGGTGTCCCCGCCGCGGCGGCGTCGACTGCGATCCCGTTCGGCGTCGGCTGGCTCGACAGCGGCACCGGCCAGAGCTACGTCGTCGCCGAACCCGACGCCGCCCACACCTGGTTCCCCGGCAACGACCACCCCCTCGACAAGGCGACGTTCACGTTCCGCATCACCGTCCCCGACGGCGTGACGGCGGCGGCCAACGGGACCCTCGTCGACGAGCTCGACGCCGGCGGTGGCACCACGTGGGTGTGGGAGATGGACCGGCCGATGGCGACATACCTGGCGACCGTCGTCATCGGCGACTTCACCATCGTCCGCGACGCGGACGCGTCCGTCGACGCCGGCATCCCCATCAGGCACGTCCTCCCCGGCTCGACGACCGTTGCCGACTGGCCCGGCCTGGAGCGACAGGGCGAGATGGTCGCCTTCTTGAGCGAGCTGTTCGGCCCCTACCCCTTCGATCGATACGGCATCGCCATCGTCGACGGCTTCGGCGCCGCCCTCGAGAACCAGACGCTGAGCCTCTTCGACACAAACCTCGCAACGTCTGCGTTCTTCGAGGACGTGCTCATCCACGAGCTGGCCCACCAGTGGTACGGGGACAGCGTCAGCCCGGCTTCGTGGCGCGACATCTGGCTCAACGAGGGATTCGCCTCCTACGCCGAATGGCTGTGGCTCGAGCGGGAGGCGGGACGCGAGGAACTCGAGGCGGGTATCGCCGCCGAGCGGATGCTGTTCGCCTCGGCCGGGTTCCCCCCGCCGGGTGACCCACCGCCGGGAGACCTCTTCAATGCGTCCGTGTACCGGGTCGGGGCGATGACGCTCCACGCCTTCCGTCTCACCGTCGGCGACGACGCCTTCTTCGAGACGCTGCGCCGCTACGCCGCGGACTTCAGGGACGCCAACGCCTCGACCGAGGACTTCGTCTCGCTCGCCGAGGATGTCTCAGCCATGGAACTCGACGGCCTGTTCGACGCCTGGCTCTACGACCCGGACGTGCCGGCATTCCCGGCCGGCTGAGGCCAGCGAAGCCGCGCCGGATCTCGGTCTCGAAGGGTTCCGCCCGACCTCGGTCCTGCGACATCGCTCGCGACTCGGCCCCCGGCCGCCCGACACGCGTCGGTGTCACCGCATAGCGTTGGTGATGGTGCCTAGAGGGGAGGAGTGGTTCTCATGGTGACCATTCGGATCAATCGCCGTGTGGCGTTCCTGTTGGTCCTGGTGGTGTTGCTGGCGATCCCGGCGGGGTCGTGGGCGTCGCACACCTACAGCGACGTTCCGGACTCCAACGTCTTCCACGACGACATCTCGTGGTTGGCGGATGCTGAGGTGACGAAGGGCTGCAACCCGCCCGACAACACCGAGTTCTGTCCGGGCGATGCGGTGACCCGAAGCCAGATGGCGGCGTTCATGCGCCGCTTCGCCCGTTACATCGATGCCGAGGACGGCACGCCCGGATTCTCCGACAGCGCCGGCGACGCCGACACGCTCGACGGTCTCGACTCGACGGCGTTCCTCGGGGGCGGCGCCCAGGCGTTCTTTGCAGGCGGTGAGCAGGCCGAGACTCTGCCAGAGGCCGTGACGCCCCAGATCGTACGTTCGGTGACGTTCACCCCACCGTCAGACGGAATCGCGATCGTGAACTCGAGTCTGCATGCCTATGACCCCGACCGCAACGACAGCCTCAGGTGTTCCATCACCAAAGACGTCGACTGGATCGACACCGCCTTCACTCAACAGTGGACGAGCAGCGGTTTGAACGTCGGCGAGGACGGGCAGGTGGCGGGAACCCGCGGCTTCGAAGTCACCGGGGGTGACGCGGTAACCGTCAACCTCGTGTGCGCGACCTACCGGAGGTCGGCACCCGGTAGCCCGATGGAGGTGCGGGACTCGGCGTTGACCGCGATGGTCTTCTCAGACTGACAAGCCGCGAGCGGAACGGGTAGCTGGGGATCGAGCGGGTGTGCCCAGCCGCGCGCCAGCTCCGGGGCTGCGGTGGACTCCGCCAGGGTCGGTCGCGTCGGCCTGCGCCGCCAGAGGCCGAAGGCCCGCCGCCAACATCCGCTTGGCATTGCGGCATCGACTCCGACAGCGTCGGTTTGGCAACGGGTGCGTCGGGCCCGGAGGAACACCGAGCGCGACGGTAGCCGGCTCGAGCCTCAGCGACCGGCCGGGCCGCCAACGAGTTCCTCTTGCTCCCGGAGCCCTTGCCCTTCGGAAGCTCTACCGGCGAGTGACAACCGGGTCCCGCCGGACAACCGAGGAGACCGGCCGTCTCCGGTAGCCTCACGCACCCGATCCGAGGAGCATCGTGACCGCGGTCGCCGACATCGGCGTGGTGGGCTTGGCCGTGATGGGGCGCAACCTCATCCTCAACATGGACGACCGCGGGTTCGTCGTCGCCGCCTTCAACCGCACGACGGCGAAGGTCGACGAGTTCCTCGCCGGCGAGGCCGAGGGGACGCGCGTCGTCGGCGCTCACTCGCTCGGCGAGCTCGTCGGCCTCCTCGAGGCACCGCGGCGGATCATGCTCATGATCCGGGCCGGACCTGCGGTCGACGAGGCGATCGGCTCCCTCATCCCCCTCCTCGACGACGGCGACATCATCATCGACGGCGGCAACTCGCTCTACACCGACACGATCGCCAGGACCGCCCGGGTCGAGGCTGCAGGCCTTCACTACGTCGGGACGGGTGTCTCCGGCGGCGAAGAGGGCGCCCGCCACGGGCCCTCGATCATGCCGGGAGGGTCGGCCGCCGCCTGGCCCCACGTCCGGAACCTCTTCACGTCGATCGCAGCCTCCGTCGACGGCGTCCCCTGCTGTGACTGGGTGGGCAGCGACGGCGCCGGCCACTACGTGAAGATGGTGCACAACGGCATCGAGTACGGGGACATGCAGGTCCTCACCGAGGCCTACGACATCATGCAGCGAGGGATCGGGTTGTCCCACGACGAGATGGCCGGCGTCTTCGCCGGATGGAACAGCGGCCGGCTCGACTCCTATCTCGTCGCGATCACGGCCGACATCATGCGGACGCGCGACGACGACGGTGAGCCCCTTCTCGAGCACATCCTCGACGCCGCCGGACAGAAGGGCACGGGCAAGTGGACGGTCATCTCGTCGATGGAGCTCGGCCAGCCGGTGACCCTCGTCGCCGAGGCCGTGTACGGCCGCATCGTCTCGTCGCTCCTCCACCAGCGCGCCGCTGCGGCAAAGGCGCTGTCGGGTCCCGAACCGCGAATGCGCGGAGACCGCGACGAGCTGCTGAGCGATCTGGAGGACGCCGTCTACGCATCGAAGATCGTCTCCTACGCCCAGGGATACATGCTCCTGGCCGCTGCGGCATTGGAGCACGGCTGGGAGCTCGACTTCGCTTCGATCGCGTCGATGTGGCGGGGCGGGTGCATCATCCGCTCCCGCTTCCTCGGTGAGATCATGGAGGTGTACACCGAGGACCCGGGTCTGCCCAACCTGCTCGTCTCGGAGTTCTTCGGCTCGGCGGTCGACGCCGCCCAGGCGGGATGGAGGCGCACGGTCGCTCGCGCGGTCGGCGCCGGGATCCCGGTTCCGGCGTACTCGTCCGCCCTCGCGTTCTACGACGGCTACCGCACGGCCCGGGGCCCGGCGAACCTCATCCAGGCCCAGCGGGACTACTTCGGCGCCCACACCTACGAGCGGGTCGACCGACCCCGCGGCGAGCACTTCCACACCAACTGGACGGGCTCCGGTGGGGACGTCGCATCGACGACGTACGAGGCGTGAGCGAGGCCGTGGCGAGATCGGCGCCCGAGGTCATGCCCGCCCTCGTCACACCGTTCGACGCGGACGGGTCACTCGATCTCGCTGCGCACCGACACAACGTGGCCACCTTGTGGAAGCGCGGGGCGCGGGGCTTTCTCCTCGGTGGCAGCTCCGGCGAGGGGCCCTACCTCGAGCCGGGGGAACGGGCCTCCCTCGTCGCAGCGGCTCGCGGCGTCGTCCCTGACGCCTACCTCCTGGGAGGAGTCAACGGCGAGTCGGTTCGACTCGCGACGATCCAGCTCGACGAAGTCGCCACCGCCGGCGCCGACGCGTGCCTCGTCATCACGCCGACCACCCTCAGCCGGGACGACGACGCCGCTGTGCGCCGGTTCTACGAAGCGATCGCGGACATCTCCCCGCTGCCGGTCCTCCTCTACACGGTGCCGAGGTGGACCGGGTACGCGCTGCCGGTCGACGTCGCGACAGCGCTCGCCGCCCACGCCGGCGTCGTCGGGATCAAGGACTCGGGTGGCGACCCGGCGCGGATCGGCGAGCTCGTCACATCTCTGCACGGCGCGCCCTTCCTCGTCTATGCCGGCGCGAGCGGAGCCGTCGCCGCGAGTGTCCGGTTGGGTGCCACCGGAGCTATCACCGCTTCGGGGAACTACGCGTACGAGCTCGTCGCATCGGTCGTCGCCTCGGTCAGGACAGGCTCCGACCCCTCGAGCGCTCAGGCGCGGCTGAGTGCGATCACCTCCGCCGTGGAGCGGTGGGGCCTGGCAGGCACGAAGGCTGCGGCCGCCGCCGCCGGCCTCGACCCGGGGTGGCCTCGTCTCCCCCTCCGGCCCCTGCCCGACGACGTCGCAGCCGAGCTCGCCGCCGTCCTCGGCTGAGACGCCTTCAGCGGCGCAGCGACACTGCTCCGGAGATGAACTCGAGGTTCGGGACGTCGATGAAGCGGGCATCCTCGACTTCGATCCGGGTGGTGGCGAGCCCGATCTCGGTGATGCGGCCCTCGACATCGCCCACGCGGACCATTTCTCCCGGCGAATACCGGCTGGCCACGTGACGGCCGGCGGCGATCTGCCGCGCCACCGGCACAGCACCGATGCCGGCGCCGAGCGCCACGGTGAGCGCGGTGCCGAATGCCAGGGCGGCGACGAGGATCAGGATGATGTCGGTCGAGATCCCGATCTGCTGCATCGCGATGACGACCCCGATCCCCAGGATCACCGCCGAGGCGAGGAGTCGCACCCGGCCGGCGAGCACCGCCGACACGCTGCGCAGCGCAGTCTCGGCGAAGAGTCCGACGATGCGCCCGAGCGCCCTGGCGATGATGAGGACGATGAGCGCCACCATCACCTTCGGGACAGAGTCGATGACGGACTCGAGGAGCTGGTCGGCCTGATCCGGGTCGATGACGACGAGGGCGCCGACGACGAGCACGGCGAGGATGAGCACGGGGACGAGACGGGCGACGAGCTCCCGCCACCGCTCGGGGAGCCTCGAGCGGAGGACCCGTCCCACGATCCAGATGACGACGGCGACACCGACCGCGACACCGACCGTCACGATCCTGCTCGTCAGCGCGTCGTCCATGGCTGTCCTCGCCTCTCCGGCCGGCCGTCAGCCTATACCGGGGTACCGGTCGGTTCCCATCCTCACTCCCCCGCCTCCCCGATGTCGGATTGGGGGCCGTATTCCACGAGCGCCCTCGCCATCGCCACCGCGATGTCGATCCCGAGCCGGGCGGCCGAGGCGAGGAACTCGTCGAAGCGGATCGTACGCATGACGGGCTCCGACAGGTCACCGGCGAGCTCGCCACTCCACAGCTCGGCGAGGAACTGCTGGCACTCGTCGCAGCCGGCAACGTGATCGTCGAGGCCTGAGTCGAGACCGTCGACGAAGGCGAAGAGCCGCTCGTCCGTCGTCCGGCAAGATCTCATCGCCATGCCTCCATGTCCTCACGCATCGCCCGCCTCGCCCGCAGGATCCTGGTCCTGACGGTGTTGAGCGGTAGGTCCATCTCGTCGGCGATCTCCTGGTACGAGAGCCGTCCGAACTCACGGAGGACCAACGGTCGCCGCAGGCTCTCGGGGAGACCCTCGATGACGTCGTTGAGACGGTGCCGCAACTCGGCGAGCTCGGCCTGGCGCTCGGGGCCCGAGAGGGTGGCACGCTCGGGGATGGACTCCGTGGGGTATTCCCGCCGCCGCGTGACGGTGTTCAACGCCAGGTTCGTCACGATCCGGTACAACCACGACCGCACCTGGGCCCTCCCCTCGAAGGCGCCGAGCCCTCGGTACGCCCTGACGAACGCATCCTGGGCGAGATCCTGGGCCACCACCGGGTTCCTCACGATCCGCAACGCCGCCCCGAAGACGAAGTCCTGGTGTCGGCGGACGAGTTCCCCGAACGCCTCGAGGTCGTGCTCGACCATCGCCACCAGCTCGTCGTCGGCGAGCGCCGCGTAGCTCTGTGTGTGACGGCTTGGACCCACGACGTCCTCGGCAGGTTCCCGGAAACCTACACGTGGGGCGCGGCCGGGGCCGCACGCGATGGGCATGGCCTCATCGTGACGAGGGTGCCGACGGTGAGAGCCGGAGCCTCCGGCGCGTCGAGTAGCGTGCCTCCGATGCGCGCTGCAGTACTCCACGAGAGAAGTCCGGACGAGCGCCGGGTCGCCGCCGTGGCTGCCACCGTCGAGAAGATGACGGAGTGGGGCTGGGACGTCGCCGTCGAGCCCGGGGCCGGAGCCGGGGCCGGCGTCACCGACGGTGCCTTCACCGCCGCTGGAGCAACAGTGACTCGGGACGCGCTCGCCGGAGCCGCCCTCGTCCTCCAGGTCGGCCCGCCCGAGCCTTCGCTCATCGGCGAGTTCGGCGAGGGTTCGACCGTCGTGGGGTTCCTCGACCCCTTCGTGCGCGCCGACCTCATCCGGGAGATCGCCCGGCGCCGGCTCACCGCTCTCGCCGTCGAGGCGATCCCACGGATCACGCTCGCCCAGAGCATGGACGCCTTGTCCTCCCAGGCCAACCTCGCCGGGTATGCCGCGGTGCTCGCCGCAGCCGGCGCCTCCCCCCGAATGTTCCCGATGATGGTCACCGCCGCCGGCACGATCCCGCCGGCGAAGGCCCTCATCCTCGGTGTCGGTGTGGCCGGGCTGCAGGCCATCGCCACGGCCCGGAGGCTCGGCGCCGTCGTCCATGCCTACGACATCAGGACCGAGACGAAGGAGCAGGTCGAGAGCCTCGGCGCCCGCTTCGTCGCAGCACCGACGGAGGAAGCCGACGAGGGCGGCTATGCCCGCGAGGTCGAAGAGGACACCCAGGCACGCCAGCACGAGGCGCTCGCCCCGTTCGTCGCCGATGCCGACATCATCGTCACGACCGCTCAGATCCCGGGCCGGGGAGCCCCGCGGCTCGTGACGTCGGAGATGCTGGCGGAGATGCGGCCCGGCTCGGTCATCATCGACATGGCCGCGGCTACCGGCGGCAACGTCGAGGGCTCCCGTCCCGGCGAGGTCGTCGAGATCGGCGGTGTCGCGATCCACGGACCCACGAACCTGGCAAGCGCCGTCGCCGCCGACGCGAGCCGCATGTACGCCAGGAACCTCATCGGACTCCTCGAGCGGGCCCGGGGCGATGGCGGCGGCCTCGCCATCGATCTCGACGACGAGATCCTCGACGGTTGCACCGTGGTGCACGAGGGGGAAGTCCGCCACCCCCTCTCGACCGCCCTCCTCGAAAGGACGGCGCCTTGAGCCCGGAGTTCATCGCCGGCATCGTCGTCTTCGTCCTCGCCGCGTTCGTCGGGCTCGAGGTGATCTCGAAGGTGCCACCGACGCTGCACACGCCGCTGATGTCGGGCGCCAATGCCATCTCGGGGATCACCATCGTCGGGGCCGTCGTCGCCGCCGGGATCGGTGAGGGCGCCCTCGCCACCGTCCTCGGGTTCCTCGCCGTCACCGCAGCGACGATCAACGTCGTCGGGGGCTTCCTCGTCACCGACCGGATGCTCGAGATGTTCCGGAAGAAGCCGGACCGCCGATGACCGAGCTCCTCTACCTGGCGGCCGCCGTGCTGTTCATCTTCGGCCTCAAGCAGCTCTCCGGACCGCGTACCGCCCGGCGGGGAAACGTGCTCGCTGCCGGCGGGATGCTCCTTGCGGTCGTTGTCACCCTCGTCGACGCCGCGATCGTCACGTGGGGCACGATCATCGCCGGGCTCGCCACCGGGACCGTGATCGGAGCGGTCCTCGCCGCCCGCATCCAGATGACCGCGATGCCGCAACTCGTCGCGGCGTTCAACGGCTTTGGGGGCGCCGCCTCCGCGCTCGTCGCCCTCGCCGAGCTGGAGAGGTTCGACGCCGTCTTCGCCGAGGAGACCGGGGTCACCGTCGCCCTCTCCCTGCTCATCGGGACGGTGACGTTCTCCGGCTCGTTCGTTGCCTTCGCCAAGCTCCAGGGGCTCGTCCCCGGCCGCCCCCTCCTGTTCCCGGGGGCCCAGGTGATCAACGCGACCCTCGGCGCGGGGGCCGTCGCGCTGGGAACCTGGGCCGTCCTCGCCGACGCCGCCCCCGCCTACTGGTCGATCGTGGCCGTGGCCTTCGTCCTCGGCATCCTCGGCGTCACCCCGATCGGCGGAGCCGACATGCCGGTCGTCATCTCGTTGCTGAACTCGCTCTCCGGCGTTGCCGCCGCCATGGCCGGGTTCGTCATCGGCAACTCCGCCCTCATCATCGGCGGCGCTCTCGTCGGTGCCGCCGGGTTCATCCTCACCGTGCTGATGGGCCAGGCGATGAACCGCTCCCTCGCCAACGTCCTGTTCTCCGGGTTCGGCACCGAAGGCGGGCCTGCGGTGGCGACCGGAGACAAGCCGGTGAACCGGGCGACTCCCGAGGACGTGGCGATCGCCGTCGGCTACGCCTCGCGGGTCATCATCGTCCCCGGCTACGGGCTCGCCGTCGCCCAGGCCCAGCACGCCGCCCGTGACCTCGCCAACGCGCTCGAGGCACGCGGGGTGACCGTCGAGTACGCCATCCATCCCGTCGCCGGGCGGATGCCGGGGCACATGAACGTGCTTCTCGCCGAGGCCGACGTCTCCTACGACCTCCTCCTCGACCTCGACCAGTCGAACCCGCGTTTTCCCCAGACCGACGTCGCGCTCATCGTCGGCGCCAACGACGTTGTCAACCCCTCCGCCCGAGACGACACGACGAGCCCGATCTATGGGATGCCGATCCTCGAGGTGGACCGTGCCCGCAACGTCGTCGTGGTGAAGCGGTCGCTGTCACCGGGGTTCGCCGGCATCGACAACCCGCTGTTCTATCTCGAGAACACGATGATGCTCTTCGCCGACGCGAAGGCCGCACTCGAGTCGGTCCTCGGCGCGCTCGGCGACGTGTGATGGACCCCGAGTTCTTCCGCCGCCTCGTCGCCGGGCGGCGGATGGTGCGCAATTACACCACCGAGCCGGTCGACGCCGCCGTCGTCGATCGGCTCCTCGACGCCGCCCGCAGGGGCCCCTCGGCGGGCTTCACCCAGGGCGTGTCGTTCGTCGTCGTGACGGACGCCGCGATGCGATCCACGATCGCCGCGCTGGCCCACGAACCCGACTACGTCGCCGCCGGCTTCGACCCGTGGATCTCGCGTGCCCCGGTGCACATCGTCGTGTGCGTGAGCGAGGAGGCGTATCGGGCCCGGTACCGGGAGCCGGACAAGAGCCCCGACGGCTCAGAGCCGCAATGGCCGGTCCCCTATTGGTGGGTCGATGCCGGCGCCGCCCTCATGCTCCTCCTCCTCGGCGCCGTCGCCGAGGGTCTCGGGGCGGGGTTCTTGGGCTCGCACGCCCTCGACCGGCTCGCAGAGACACTGGGGATCCCCGCCGAAGTCTCGCCGATCGGCATCGTCACCCTCGGCCACCCGGCGCCTGACCGGCGTTCACGATCGCTCGATCGGGGCCGGCGTCGCTGGGACGACGTCGTCCACCGCGAAGGCTGGTAGCCGGCCGGGCTCAGGCCTCGGCGCGATCGTACTGGCGGTAGTCCCCGGTACGGAGGTGGCAGGACGCGAGATGGCCCGGCTCCTCGTCCACGGCGCGGAGCCGGCCAGGAGCCTGCGGTGGAGGTGTGACGCCGCGGGTATAGCATGCGCCGCCGTGCTCGAGCTCAGCGGCCTCACCAAACGCTACGGCGACGTCGTCGCGCTCGACCGATGCAGCTTCGAGGTCCGCCGCGGCCAGCTGCTCGGACTGTTGGGGCCCAACGGCGCCGGCAAGACGACGGCGATGCGCTCGGTGTTCTCCCTCGTCCGGCCCGATGCCGGCTCGGTGACCTGGGACGGCGCCGATATCGCTCCGCAGACCCGCCTCGGCTTCGGGTACATGCCGGAACAGCGCGGGCTGTATCCACGAATGCGCGTCCACGACCAGCTCCGTTACTTCGGCCGGCTCCACGGCATGGGAGCGACTGATGCCGCGACCGCCGCCGATCGCTGGCTCGAGGACCTGGGCCTCGCCGACCGCCGCCGCGACCGGCTCGAGGAGCTTTCCCACGGCAACCAGCAGCGGGTGCAGCTCGCCGCGGCTCTCGTCCACGACCCCGAGCTCCTGGTGCTCGACGAGCCCTTCTCCGGCCTCGACCCGATCGGGGTGACCGCGATGGCCGAGATCCTCGCCGCCCGCGCCGCGGCCGGATCGGCCGTCGTGTTCTCAAGCCACCAGCTCGACCTCGTCGAGGACCTCTGTGAGGAGGTCGTCGTCATCGACCGGGGCCGGGTCGCCCTCTCCGGTCCGGTGCGCGAGCTCCGGGCTCGCTCGCCGCTGCGCTACCTCGTCGTCGAGATCGAGGGCGGCGACACGGGCTGGGTGCGAGGCGTACCGGGTGCGACCCTGCTCGAGGCACGGGGCGATCGCATCCGGCTGACCGTGCCCCGAGACACCGACCTCGGCGCCGTCGTCGCCGCCGTCGACGGCACCGGACGGGTACGCCACTTCAGCTTCGAACCCCCGAACCTCTCAGAGGTCTTCCTCGAGGCGGTGGACCGTTGACGCCCGCAGAGACAGTCCGGCTCGTGGCGATGCGGGACTTCACGGAGCGGGTTCAGTCGCGGGCGTTCCAGATCTCGACGGCGTTCACCCTCCTCCTCGTCCTCGGTGCTGCGATCATCCCCTCGTTGTTCCGAGACGACACCGCTCCTCCGCTGGAGATCGGAGCTGTCGGTGAGGTGTCGCCGCTGCTCGCCACCCAGGTCGCCGTGGCGCTCGACGGTGACCGCAGCGTCGAGGTCGTGGCCTTCGGCAGCGTCACCGCTGCCGAGGCGGCGCTCGACGACGGCGAGATCGGGCTGGTCGTCGTCGCCGGCGCAGAGGTCATCGTCGGTGACGGGCCGTCGGCGACGGCATCGATCGTGGGTGCGGTGGCGGCCGCACTCGACGTCGCCGACCGGGCAGCGGAACTCGGTCTCACCGCCGCCGATGTCGCCGCCTTGATCGGTGAGGGGGCGTACCCGATCCGCAGCCTCGAGCCGGAAACCGACGAGCAACAGGCGAACCGAGCGTTCGCCTTCGTCGGCTCCATCCTCCTGTTCATCTCCATCGTCACGTACGGGCAGTGGATCCTCATCGGGGTGATCGAGGAGAAGACGAACCGGGTCGTCGAGGTGGTGCTCGGCGCGGTGCGGCCCCACCTCCTCCTTGCCGGCAAGGTCGCCGGCATCGGGCTTCTCGGCCTCGGCCAGCTCCTCGGCACCGCTGCGATCGGTCTCACCGCCATCACGATTGCCGGCACGTTCACCCTGCCGTCGGCCACCGTATCGGTCGTCGGCAACGTCGTGTTCTGGTTCGTCCTCGGGTACGCGTTCTATGCGACCGCCTACGCCGCCGCCGGGGCACTCGTCTCCCGCCAGGAGGAGGCCCAGAACGTGGCGTTCCCGCTCACGATCGTGCTCACCGCCGCGTACTTCATCGCGGCGGCTTCGATCGGAGGGGACAACCCCGTGCTGCGCGTCACCTCGCTGCTTCCTCCCTTCGCCCCGATGACGATGCCCCTTCGCATCGCCGGCGGGGACGCCTCGACGGTGGAGATCGGCGTTTCGATCCTCCTCATGGTCGGCGCCGTCTACGTGCTCATCAGGATCGCGGGCCGCGTGTACAGCGGCGGCCTTCTCCGCACCGGCGGGAAGGTGCGCATACGCGATGCGTGGCGTTCCGCCGAGGCATGAGCTCACCGCCCCACAACTACACTCCCCGGCGGACCCATCGCCCACACGGGGGACGATCGTGACCTGCCATTCCATCGACACGACGGTTCTCGTCCCGGCGCCCCACCCCCGCGAAGGGGCGTCGTGAGCGCCCGGACGTTCACCTCGGAGTCCGTGACCGAGGGCCACCCCGACAAGGTGGCCGATCAGATCTCCGACGCGGTGCTCGACGCCCACCTCGAGATCGACCCGTGGAGCCGGGTTGCCTGCGAGACGTTGGTGACGAACTCGCTGACGGTCGTCTCGGGCGAGATCACGAGCACCGCCACGGTCGACGTCGAGAAGGTGGCCCGCGAGACGATCACCGCCATCGGGTACGACGACCCCGACCTCGGCTTCGACGGGGGGACCTGCACCGTCCAGGTCGCGATCGCGGCACAGTCACTCGACATTGCGATGGGCGTCGACGACTCCGAGGAGGTCCGCAGCGGTGTCGTCTCGGGCGACGACAAGCTCGACCGCCAGGGTGCCGGCGACCAGGGCCTCATGTTCGGCTACGCCACCGACGAGACGGACGTGTTGATGCCGCTGCCCATCCACGTCGCTCACAGGATGGCGGAGCGCCTCGCCGAGGTCCGCCGGGACGGGACACTCCCCTACCTCCGCCCGGACGGCAAGACCCAGGTCAGCTTCGAATACGACGACGACGCCCGTCCGATCCGCCTCTCAGCCGTGCTCATCTCGACACAGCACGCCGAAGGCGTCGATCGCGACACGTCGATCCGACCCGACCTCATCGCGCACGTCATACGACCCGTCGTGCCGGAGCGGTTTCGCGACGACGAATGCGACGTGTACGTGAACCCGACAGGGCGGTTCGTCACCGGCGGCCCCGCCGCCGATACCGGCTTGACCGGGCGCAAGATCATCGTCGACACGTACGGGGGAATGGCCCGCCACGGCGGCGGCGCGTTCTCCGGCAAGGACCCGTCGAAGGTCGACCGGTCGGCGGCGTACGCGGTGCGCTGGGTGGCCAAGAACGTCGTCGCCGCCGGCGCGGCGATGCGCTGCGAGGTGCAGGTGGCGTACGCGATCGGCGTCGCCAAACCCGTTTCGCTCCATGTCGAGACGTTCGGGACGGCGCGGGTCGATCCCGCCCGGATCGACGACGCCATCCGGGACGTCTTCGACCTCCGGCCGGCGGCGATCCTCTACGACCTCGATCTGCAGCGGCCGATCTACCGGGCGACGGCCGCGTACGGGCATTTCGGCAGGGTCGGCAACGGCTTCACCTGGGAGCGCACCGACCGCGTCGACGAGCTCCGCTCCGCCCTCGGTCTCTGAGGCCCGTGGGTACCGAGCCGGCGCCGGCGCCCCGCGACGATAGGGAGCGAGCCGACCGGCTCGATGCGGCCGACCCCCTCGCTCTGCACCGGCGGGAGTTCGCCGCCACCGATGAGGGCCTCGTCTACCTCGACGGCAACTCGCTGGGCCGGATGCCGGCGGCGGCCGCGTCACAGGTACGGGCCGCCCTCGAGGAGGAGTGGGCCCGTGGCCTCGTTGCCTCCTGGGAACGTTGGGTCATGCTGCCGCGTCGTGTCGGGGACGCCATCGGCCAGCTCGTCGGGGCGCGTCCCGGGGAGGTCCTCGTCACCGACCAGACGTCGGTGAACCTCTTCAAGCTGGCAACGGCGGCCGTGGGGGTTGGGCGCCCCGACATCGTGACCGACGACGCCAACTTCCCCTCGGACCGGTACGTGCTCGGTAGCGTCGCCGCCGCGGCCGGAGGCGAGCTGCGGGTCATCGAGACCGATCCCGTGGACGGCGTGTCCGCCGACGACGTCACCGCGGCGCTCGACACCGGTGTCGGGCTCGTCAGCCACTCCCACGTGGCGTTCCGCTCCGGTGCGCTCGCCGACATGGGCACGATCACCGCAGCCGCCGCGGAAGCGGGGGCGATGACGCTGTGGGACGTCTCGCACTCCGTGGGCGTCGTCCCCATCGAGCTGCGCCGCAGCGGCGCCGACCTCGCCGTCGGCTGCACCTACAAATACCTCAACGGCGGGCCCGGGGCGCCGGCGTTCGTCTACGTCCGCGACGACCTCCAGGGGCGCCTCGATCAGCCGATCCGCGGCTGGTGGAGCCACGATGACATGTTCGCGTTCGCCTCCGACTATGCGCCGGCGCCCGGCATCGATCGCTTCGCCACCGGCACTCCCCCGATCCTGTCCCTGGTGGCCGCACAGGCGGGCATCGCGATGACGGCGCGGGCCGGGCTCGATGCGATCCGGGCCAAGAGCGTGTCGCTGACGTCGCTGCTGATCGAGCTGGCCGACAGGGATCTCGCCCCGCTCGGTTTCACCGTCGCCACCCCGCGCGACGGGGAGCGGAGGGGCAGCCATGTCGCCCTCCGCCATCGAGACGCCTACCGGCTCACACGTGCCTTGCGCGACCGGGACGTCGTCATCGACTTCCGGGCGCCCGACACCCTGCGGCTCGGCGTCGCCCCCCTGTACACAACGCACCGCGAGGTGGCGGAAGCCGTCGCCGTGATCCGTGACATCGTGGTGACGGGCTCCCACGAGGCGTATCCTCACCACCGGGCGGGCGTGACGTGAGCCGGACCCCGGAGACGGCCCGCGCCCTGCGCCGTGAGGCGGGAACGTGAACGAGATCGACCGGGACGTGAGAGCGGAGATCTACCGCTTGCTCGTCGCCGGCGGGCCGGGACCCAGCGCCCACGAGATCGCGCCCGGCGTCGGCCTCGACGTCCCGGAAGTGGAACGAGCCCTCGCCCGACTGGCGGAGGAGCGCCGCATCGCGCTGGTCCCCGGACAGTGGCAGGTTGCGATGGCGCACCCGTTCTCCGGCGTGCCCAGCGACCATCTCGTCCGGATCGGCGATCGCACGTGGTGGGCCAATTGTGGCTGGGACGGCTTCGCCGTGCTCGCGCTCCTCGGCGACGGGGACGTCGAGGCCCGGTCCCCGCTCGGCAGCGGCGTCGACACCTGGCGGGTCCGCGACGGAGTCGTCGCTCCCGGCGGTCTCGTCCACTTCGTGGTGCCGGTCCGTGAGTTCTGGGACGACATCGGGTTCACCTGAAGCACCATCCTCTGCTTCCGGTCGGAAGCCGAGCTCGAGACGTGGCTGGAGCGCCGGGGCCACGCCCGAGGAGCCACGATCCCGGTGCAGACCGCGTACGACCTGGGACGAAGCTGGTACGCGGGACGGCTCGATCGCGACTGGAGCCCATCGACGCTCGCCGAGGCCGAGGCCGTCTTCAGGCAGCAGGGCCTCGAAGGAGACTTCTGGACGTTTCGCTGACGGCGTCCGGCACCGGTGTGACAGCCGACCCGGAGGACCCACCGTTCCTCAGATGCGCTCGATCGGGGTGATCGCAGACCGGGGGCCGTACTTGGGTGCGCCGATGCCGGCGTTCTTGAGGAGAAGCAGCACCCTCCTCCGCTGTCCCTGGTACGGCGTCAGCAGCTCGAGCATTCGAGCGTCGTCGCCCCGCGGCTCGCCGGCGAGGGCCCACGCCACCATGTTGGGGATGTGGTAGTCGCCGACGGGGACGGCGTCGGCGTCGCCCCGTGCGATCCCCATGATCGCCGCCGCGGTCCACGGCCCGATGCCGCGGATCGCCAGCAGCCGATCCCACGCCGCCTTCTTCGGCATCGAGACGATCTCGTCGATTCTCTTCGCCCGGCGGGCCGCCTCGACGAGCTTCTCCGCCCTGGCGCGCTCCACACCGAACCGGTGGAAGTCCTCATACGCCATGGCGGCGAGTCGATCCGGCGCCGGAGGAAGGCGGAACCCACCCGGCCCCGGCGCCGGCTCCCCGAGCACCTCGACGAGGCGCCGGTACCCGGTTCGCGCCTGACGGGAGGTGACCCGCTGGCCGAGGATCGCCGCGACGGCGACCTC
This sequence comes from uncultured Acidimicrobiaceae bacterium, assembly GCA_947259365.1. Classification (GTDB taxonomy): domain Bacteria; phylum Actinomycetota; class Acidimicrobiia; order Spongiisociales; family UBA5794; genus CAMYMC01. The sequence continues at coordinate 102,063 of CAMYMC010000001.1, forward strand.
GAAGGGCTGCAGCGTCCGACCCAGCCGAAGCCCGGGGCTGCGCCGGTGGAGATCGCGCACGACGCCCGGTCCGGGTTGGAACGCTTCGGGGTCATCGTCGAGGCCGAGGAGGCCGGGGACCGTCTCCAGCAGCCATCCGCCGCCACGTCCCCACGCGGTCGCGGTGATCTCGGGGCCGGTGCGCTCGAGTCGGATGGTGCCCGGACCGTCGGGCGTGCGGCTGGTGCGCCACGCCCCGGCCGCAGTGACACGGCCGCGTCCCGCCGATTTCATGTCGAGCGCCCGCAGCGTGGCGGCGAGCGCGTACCGGGCCGGAAGGCTGATGCGGCGCTGCTGTGCCGTTGCCGGGACCACGGCGCCACGGTAGCCGCAGCCGCAGCCGCCACCCCGAACCCGGTCAAGCTGCCCTATGGCAGTGCCGATGAGAGCAGGGTCCGTCGTCAGGAGCCGACCGTGCCCGAGGGAGACAAACCGAGCCAGACATCCGAGGACCTCATCCGTCGCGCCCGGGAGGGGTTCGACGCTCCCGGCTCCGCGGCACCGCCGGCCCCATCACGGCCGGCGGGTGCCGGCGATGTCCCCGTGCGGGAGCCCATCAGGCCGGAGCACGACGGCGGCGACGCCCCGCCGGACCCGTACGGCGGCCCCGACACGGGGTCCGATCTGCCCCCGGGCCGCTCCCGGATGGACCCGATCCAGTACACGCCGCCGGTGACTCCGCCCCCGTCTCCGGTAGGCACCGTCCTGCGCAAGTTCGGGGGACTCATCCTCGTCGGCGTCATCGTGCTCGGCGGGTTCGTGTGGCGTGCTCTCGACGACACGAAGGCGATCGAGGACCTCGCTGCGGGTGACTGCCTCGCCGAGCCGGAGGACGAGCTCATCACCTCCGTGGAGACGGTGAGCTGCGAGGAGGCGCACGACTACGAGGTCTACGCCGTGGTCCGACTCCCCGACGGGGCCAGCGCACCGTACCCGGGAGACGAGAACACGTTCTTCGCATCGCTCGAGGCATGCCTGCCGCGATTCGATGCCTATGTCGGCGCCGCCTACGTGGATTCGATCTACGACATCAACACGATCTATCCCACCCGGGAGTCGTGGGAGGAGGACGACGATCGGGAGGCCACGTGCCTGCTCGCCGAGTACACGCTGGCGGGCAACATCGTCCCGGTCGTCGGCTCAGTGCGTAGCAGCGGCCGCTGACCGCGGCCCGGCGGGACGTAACATCCCCGTCGATGCGGGCCCTCTACCACGCGGAGGACGACGACGCCTTCATGGCGACCGAGTTGACCCGCGGGCCGTGGTCTGCCGAGGCCCAGCACGGCAGCGCTCCCGCCGCCCTCTTCGTGCGCCAGTTCGAGCGGCTCGATGCTCCGGTGACGATGCAGCTCGCCCGGGTCACGGTGGAGTTGCTCCGGCCGATCCCCGTCGGCCGGCTGCGGGCGCCGGCCAGGGTCGTCCGATCCGGCAAGCGGGTCCAGTACGCCGAGGCGGCGCTGCTCGACGGTGAGCGAGAGGTGGCGAGGGCGAGCGCCTGGTACACAACCGTCGTCGAGGCTGCGATCGGCACGCCGGATCCTCCGCCTCCCCTCCCCGACGCCGATGTGGAACACACCCCGCCACCGTGGTTCGAACCGGCGGGGTTCCACGTCACCGCCGTTTCGATCCGTTTCGTCGACGGTTCCTTCACCGAGCCGGGCCCGGCGACGGCGTGGATCGAACTGCTCGTGGACGTCGTCGCCGGCGAGCCCGCCTCGTCGTGGGCTGCGGCGATGGCGGCATCCGACTTCGGCAACGGCATCTCGGCGCTCGCCGACCCTCGCGACTACACCTTCATCAACACCGATCTCAGCGTCCACCTGGCGCGGCCACCGGCCGACGGGCGCATCGCCCTCGAAGGCGAGACGATCGACGGGCAACACGGCGCAGCGGTGGCGCGCAGCAAGCTCTACGACCGACGCGGTGCGATCGGCCACGCGGCCCAGACGTTGATGGTGAGCCGGAGACGCTGACCTCGCCGGGCCGATCGCCCGGCTCCGGCTAGCGTGAGCGCATGCTGCGCCGAGCGCTGAGTGCGACGCTCGTGGCCCTGTGGGTGATGGCGCCGCTCCGGGTTTCCGCGCAGACGGGTCCCGATGATTGCGGCGAGTACCTGGGCATCGTGTGCGACGGCTGGGTCACCGACGACGCCGGCGTCCTCGACGACGAGCCCGCTCTCGAGGACGCGGTCGGACGGATCGTCGGTCGGTACGGCAACCAGATCGCCGTCGTCATCGTCTCCGACGGCCGCGGCCGCGATCCCGAGTCGCTGGCCGCCGAGGTGGGCAATGCATGGGGCGTCGGCGATGCCGACCTGCAGGACGGTGTGGTCGTGCTCGTCGACCTCGCCGCCCGTCGCACCGTCGTCGACACCGGCCCGGGGGTGACGCTGCCCGATCCGGATCGCATCGCGGGCGCCGGCAACAGCTTCTTCGCCGCCGGCGAGTGGGACGCCGGGGTGACGGCCCTCGTCGGCAGCGTCGAGCAAGGCCTCGCCGAGTTCCACGACACCGGCGCCTCGGTTCCCGACACTGACGCCTCGGTTCCCGACACCGACGCCCCGATCGTGGCCCCGCCACCGCCCTCCGACGTCGATGAGCTGCCGTCGACCGGAGCCATCGTCGCCACCCTCGCCGCCGCCGGTGCCGTCTGGGCCGGAGGCGTTGCGATTTCGTCGCGCCGTAAACGCACCCGCAAGACCCGGGCTCTGCGTGAGGAGCACATCGATGGAGAGCTCACCCGGCTCGACCCCGCCGGCCACGAGCTCCCGCTCGTCTCGGACTACCAGATCCCGTACCCCGGCGGTGCCGCTGCGGTGAGCACGCGTGCGGCCCTCGACGTCCTGGCCGCGCTGGCGGCGGGGAGGCCCGTCGACGACGAAGGCGCCTTCCGGGCAGTGTGGGGAACGGGTCTCGCCGTGGTCGTCGACCGGGACCGGCTCCTCGAAGACACCGCGGTGCCGCTCGAGCTGCGCGCCTCCGGAGAGCGAGCGTTGCTCGAAGACGCGGTCCAGCAGGCCGCCGCCGACGCCCTCGACGTCGATGTCGACGACGAGAGATTCGATGTCCACCGGGCGGAGGTGCGCCGACTCGTGGACACGTTGCGGCCCCATCGGGTCGCCGCGGCCCGGCGCCGGGTGGCGGCGACGATCGCAGCCCATCTCAGCCCGGCCCCGCCCGGCGAGGCGGTCCTCACCGACGATGGGGAGCGGTTCGTGCGGGCCGCGGCCGCCCTCGACGCCGCCGCTCCCCTCGCCGATTCCGTGCGCGAGCTCGATGAGGTCTACCGCACCGCGCGGGTGAAGACGGCGCGGCTCGAGGACCTCTACGCCAAGCTGCCGGCGACCACGACCCGACCCGCCGTCGCCGCCGCCCTCGCCGACGTGGTCGACGACCCCGCCGCGGCCGTCGAGCGCTACGAGCGCGTCCTCCACGAGCTCGAGGAACGAGGGTCCCAGCTCGAGGCCGATGGCCTGTCCATTCCTGCGATCGCAGCACTGCTGCTCATGAACAACGACGAGGGCGACATCAGCGAGTTCCTGGATGCGTACGACGACCACCGCGACCGGGGAGCCCCCGCCGACGAAGCCGTCGAGTACGCCCTCGCCGGGCTCAGGGACCGCGGTGAGCTCGAGGTCGTCCGCCGCGAGGCGCGACGGCTCGGGCTGTCGGTGTCGATCACCGCCGCGCTCCTGAGGCGGCGCGACGACGGCCCCGCCGTCTTCGAGCAGTTGCTCGAACGGCTCGCCGAGCACGGCGTCGTTGACGACACCAGGCGCACGATCGCCGCCATCCTCGCCATCTCCCTCGAGCCGGTCCAGGCGATGCGGCGGTGGCTTGCGGCCCGCGAGGCGCTCGCCGGGCTGGGGCTGACCGGATCGTACGCGGACGTCGCCGCCGCCTTCGGTGCGTCCGATCCCAGGGGCCCGAGGACCTTCGCTCTCGCCTACGCCGCGCAGCGCCAGGCGCTGGCACGTTCGACGATCGACGACGCCGACCGCTTTGCCCCCGAGTTGGCTCACGACGGCACGAGGCACCAGACGGACTCGTGGACGGGTAGGCCGCTGCCCCGGGGCCTCGCCGACTTCGATCCGTTCACCCTGCTCTTCTATCACTGGATCGTGACCCGGGGCCACAGCGGCTCGTACGGCTGGGAGCCGGTGTACCGGGACACCTCGTGGTCCTCCGACCGCGGCTCGTGGTGGGGCGAGGTCTTTGGTGGCTGGGGCGGCGGCGGCGGCTTCGGCGGCGGCCGCGGCGGCGGTTCGTCGTGGGGGGGCGGAGGCTGGGGCGGCGGCGGTTTCGGCGGGTTCGGCGGTGGGGGCGGCTTCGGCGGCGGCGGTGGCGGATCTTCGGGCTGGTGAGCGATGAGGCGACCGCTCATCACCTCGACGGCCAACGAACGCATCAAGTCGCTCGCCCGGCTCCATAAGCGGAACGAGCGCGACGCCACCGGGAGATTCATCGCCGAGGGCGCCCGGGAGCTCGCGACCGCCCACCGCTCCGGGGTCACCATCGAGCTCGTCGCGGTGTGCCCGGCGCTCATCTCGGCGAGCGGACTCGCCCTGGCAGAAGCGATCGAGGCATCCGGTGCGGAGCGGCTCGACCTCGGCGACGCCGCCTACTCCCGCGTGTCGTTCCGGGAGCATCCCGACGGGATCCTCGGCGTCGCCGTGGCCCGCCATCTGGGGCTCGACGCCCTCGAGCTCGGCAAGGCCCCGATCGTGCTCGTCGTCCAGGGGGTGGAGAAACCGGGGAACATGGGGGCGATGCTTCGCAGCGCAGACGCCGCGGGTGCGGACGGAGTCGTCGTCGCCGAGCCGGGCACCGACCTCGTCAACCCCAACGTGATCCGCGCCTCCCAGGGAGCAGTGTTCACGGTCCCGGTGGCGACGGCGACGATCGCGGACGTCATCGACTGGGCAACGGCCAACGACCTCGCGTTGGTGGCCGGGTCCGATGACGCGAAGGAGACGTTCTGGGACACCGACCTCGGGGACGGGGTTGCCCTCGTCGTCGGAGCGGAAGCCGCGGGGCTGGACCGGCGGTGGCGTGATCGCGCCCGGCTCGTACGCATCCCGATGCTCGGGTCGGCCGACAGCCTCAACGTCTCCGTAGCCGCCGCCCTCCTCTTGTACGAGGCGGTGCGCCAGCGTGCGCGCGGCTGAGCATGCCCCCCGAGGCGGGGCCGGTCGCGCCTCACCCAACCGGCGCTGCGGGCTCGAAGCCGAGGCGGCGGATGACCCAGTCGATGCCCTCGTCGGGTTCGAACGTTCGCCCCTCGGCAATGCCGAAGCCCCAGGCTGGGTCGTCCGCAGCGGCGCCGGCGATCCGACGCACGAAGCGCTCCCGCTCCTCGTACGGTGCGAGGACCATGCTGAGCCGGTCCCGCGTCGCGTCCGCGATCCCCAGGGTGCGCGCCGCACCCTCGGTATCACCCTCGGCGGCGAAGACGGCCGCAGCACCGGCGAGCGCATGGCAGAGGCACGCGTAGTTGTCGATCGATCTGAAGGTGACGAGGGCCTCGGCTGCCTTCACCCGCGCAGGCTCGTCGCCGACACCCACCATTGCATCGGCGAGGGCGAGGGCATCCGCGGCGTGAGCGGTGAGCGTCGGTGCCCCGATCGACGCTGCGACGTCTGAGAAACGCTCGATATGCGTTCGCGCCGCCACCGGATCCTCCATCGCCACCGTTTGGCCGTACAGCAGCTCCGCCAAGGCACTGCCGATGCGGTCCTCCGCGTCGGAGTGGAGCTCGATGGCCCGCCTGAACAACTCGGCCGACTCCTCGATCGGAACGGTCCCGAACCCGGCCACGCCTTGGTAGAAGCGCGCCCACCCGAGGTTGCGCCGGTCGTCGGCGTGCTCGAAGACCACGGCGGCTGCAGCCAGGAGCTCCAGGCCCTCTTCGTAGCGGCCGAGCCTCACGCAGAGCAGTCCCCCGGTGCCCATCTGGAGGCGGGCGCGCAGCATCTCCGGCAGCTTCTCGCCGCCGGCCTCCAGCATCGCTATCGCCCAGTCGTAGCCCTCTCGCAGGAACGAGGTCGCGTCCCGCATCGCGGAGGAGTCGCCCTCCGCCGCGTACATCCAGAAGAACCGGGTGAGCGCGGAGACGATCGTGGCCCCGGTCACCGGATCGTGCTCGACGGCCCACCCCAGCGCCGTCCGAATGTTGTCGACCTCCATCCGGAACCGCAGCAACCACGCGACCTGGTTGCGGCCCTCCAGCTCACGGGCACCCTGCTTGACGAGGGCGAGCACCCACTCGAGGTGGGCCCGGGCGGCGCCGTCGTGCTCGCCTTCGTCGGCGAGCGCCCGGGCCGCGAAGTCGCGGATCGTCTCGAGCATCCGATACCGCATGGACCCGTTGCGCTCTGCGATGACGAGGGACTGGGCGACGAGGTGATCGAGACGGTCGAGCACGTCTGGATCGTCGCCCTCGACTACCTCTGCCGCATCGAGGTCGAAGCCGCCGGCGAAGACGGAGAGGCACCGGTACAGCCGCTGTTCCTCTGGAGCGAGGAGATCGTACGACCAGGCCACGGTGTCGCGCAGCGTCTGGTGGTGGGGCACCTCGTCCCGGTCGCCGCCGCGCAGAAGCGCGAACCGATCCCCGAGGCGGCCGTCGATGTCGCCGAGGCTCATCGAGCGGAGCCTGGCTGCCGCCAGCTCGATGGCGAGGGGGAGACCGTCGAGCCTGCGACAGATCGTCGCTACCGCCGCTGCATTGCCATCGGTGAGCGCGAACGAGGCATCGGCGGCGCCCGCACGCGCGACGAAGAGCGCCCCGGCGTCGGATGCTCGAACGGCGGGGGCGCTCGTGTCCGCTGGAACCGTCATCGTCGGGATCCTCCACACCCGCTCGCCTCCGACACCGAGGGGCTCGCGTGAGGTGGCCAGCACCTTCACCCCGGGGGCCGCCCTGAGGATTCGCGTCACGAGACGGGCGATTGCGGAGAGGAGGTGCTCGCAGTTGTCGAAGACGAGCAACGCCTGTTGGGGAGCGAGCGTCCCGACGACGACGTCCTCCGGATCCAGGGCCGCGGGAGCGGGCCGGCGCATCGCGCCCAGCATCTCGGCGGCAATCCGCGTGTCGTCGGCGAGCGGGGCGAGCTCGAAGAGCCACACCCCGCCCGGATGCGCCTCCATGCGCCGACGCGCCACCTCGACGGCGAGCGTCGTCTTGCCGGCGCCCCCGGCACCGGTGACGGTCAGTAGCCGGGCGTCCTCGAGCCCCGACTCGAGCTCGGCCAGCTCGGTCTCACGGCCCAACACGGGCTTCACGGCGGCGGGCAGGTTCGTCGGCGTGTCCTCGGTGCGCAACGGCGGAAACTCCCCGGCGAGGCCCGACTCCACGACCTGGTAGATCCTCTCCGGTCTGGCCAGCCCGCGAAGGTGGTGCTCGCCAAGGTCGCGAAACTCCGCAGGGTCAGCCCGATCGCCGCACAGCTCCCGGGTCGCCGCCGAGACGAGGATCTGGCCACCGTGGCCGGCCGCTTCGATCCGCGCCGCCCGGTTCGGCGCCGGACCGACGTAGTCGCCGTCGAGCGGCTCACCGGGACCGGTGTGGATGCCGATCCGCACCCGCAGCCGCCCCACCTCGCCGCCCCAGCTGACACTCTCGAGCGCCGACTGCACCGCAACCGCCGCCGTGACGGCGTCCGCAGGATCGGCAAAGACCGTCATGAAGCCGTCACCGGTCGTCTTGACGACGTGGCCGTCCCGGGTGCGGATCGCGTCGGCAACGATCGCATGGTGGCGGGCGATCGCCGCCTCCATCGGTTCCGGTGCCGTCTCCCACGCCGTAGAGGAGCCCTCGATGTCGGTGAAGAGGAACGTCACCATTCCAGACGGGAGTCCCACGAGTTGTCCTCCGGACGCGCAGCTCCCCAAAGATACCCCAGCCCCACCGCCGGTGCCGATGCTTGACATCGAACATGTGTTCGATCTACGGTCGACGACCAACGGGAGGCACGGTTGCTGGGAGTGCAGCGCACCTTCGACGATCTCGGCGCACCGCTCTACGAGGTGCCGTTCTGCGTACTCGACCTCGAGACGACCGGGGCGACGGCGAATGAGTGCGAGATCACCGAGATCGGAGCCGTGAAGTACCGGGGCGGCGAGCTCGTCGCCACGTTCCAGACCCTCGTCAACCCGGGCGTCCCGATCCCCCCGACGATCACCGTCCTCACCGGGATCACCCACCTCATGGTCGTCGACGCACCACCGATCGCGGAGGCCCTCCCCTCGTTTCTCGAGTTCATCGGGGACTCGGTGATCGTCGGCCACAACGTCCGGTTCGACATGAGCTTCCTCGATGCGGCCGCCGACCGTCTCGGGTACGGCAAGCTGGCGAACCGCACCGCCGACACGGTGGCGCTGGCCCGGCGCCTCGTGCGCACCGAGGTGCGAGACCTCAGGTTGCGGACTCTCGCCGCTCATTTCCGCTCGCCGGTGAGCCCCAACCACCGAGCGCTCGAGGACGCGCAGGCGACGGCGCACGTCTTCTTCGAGCTGCTCGCCCGGGCCGGCGCCATCGGCGTGACCCATCTCGACGACCTGATGCGGCTCCCCACCGCGAAGGGAAGCCCCCAGTACGACAAGCTGGCGCTCACCGAGGGCCTGCCCCGGCGGCCCGGCGTGTACTCGTTCGTCGACCGCGAGGGCGAGGTCATCTACGTCGGCAAGGCGAAGAACCTCCGCACCCGGGTGCGCTCCTACTTCTACGGGGATACGAGGCGTACGGTGCAGCAGATGCTGAAGGATCTCGTGCGGATCGACCACGTCGCATGCGCCACCGAGCTCGAGGCCGAGGTCGCCGAGCTGCGGCTCATCCACGCCACCCGCCCCCGCTACAACCGTCGATCGCGCCCGCCGAAGACGACCCACTGGGTCAAACTCACGGCCGAGGAGTTCCCTCGTCTGTCCATCGTGCGGTCGCTGCGTGACGACGGTTGTCTCCATCTCGGGCCGTTCCGCTCGAAACGACAGGCCGAGACCGTCGTCCACGCTCTGTGGGATGCGACGCCGATCCGCCGCTGCATGACGAAGGGCGGCCGCCGCTCCCCCGCCTGCCACTTCGCCCAGCTCGGCGTCGCCCTCTGCCCCTGCGACGGGTCGGTCGCCCGTGCCGACTACGAGACCGTCGTCGCCGCGCTCCGGGCCGGCATCCTCACCGACCCCGAGAGCCTGCTCGAGCCGCTCGCCGCGAGAATGCGGCGCCAGGCCCGGCGACAACGGTTCGAGGACGCCGCAGCCGCCCGCGACCGGCATCGAGCACTCGCGTCGGCACTCGAGCAGCGGCGGACGTGGAACGCCCTCGCCGCTGCCGGACGGATCTGGGCCAGGGACGACTCGGGCGACTCGATCGTCGTCGACCACGGCCGCCTCGCCGCGACATGGCGCGACTCGGCCGACCCGCCCCTCGCCCTCGCTCCTGGCGATCCGTTCCCGGTGTCGGCGGTTCCCCCTACCGTCGCGCTTGCCGAGGAGGCGAGGCTCGTTTGGAAGTGGCTCGATCGCCCGGAGGTGCGGATCGTCGACATCGACCGCCCGCTCGCCTTCCCGGCTGCAGAGGTCCGCCGCCTCGAGCGACTCGTCTCCTGAGGTCGGGGGCCACGCCGGCCCGGTTGGGCGCGATGACGACCACTAGCCTCGGCGTCGATGCGGTTCATCGTACGACCCGGCTCCGACCCCCAGGCGCGCGCCGACACCGCCCTCCTCGCGGCGATGGGCCTGCCCGGAGGCGGCGTCGTCGCCGTCGCCGGCACCCACGTGCTCGTCATGCCCGGTGATGTGGCGTCACCCACCGCCCTGACGCTGGGTCCGCGGGCCATGGCCAACGCGGGCGTCGCCAACGGTGACACCGTCGAGGTCAAGCGGGCGATGCTGCCGGAGGCAAGCCGGGTTGTGCTCGCACCGATCGACGCCACGCTCGATGGCCGCCATCTCGCCCGTTCCCTCCAGGGCTTGCCGGTCACGGTCGGTGACCTCGTCGCCGTGCGCACCGCGTATGGAGACGACCCTGCGGCGGCCGAGATCGAGGTCGAGGTCGTCTCCGTGGAACCATCCAACGCCGGCACCGTCGGATCGGCAACCGTCGTTCACGAGGAGGGAGAGGAGCCCCCCGAGGTCATCACCCGGCCCGAGGGGACAACGGTCGGCGATGCGGCGACGACCGCCGATGCGCTCCTCGCCGGTCTCGACACCGAGCTCGAGACGCTCACAGGATGGCTGGCCCTCCTGACGTCGGTCGACGACCTCCCGACGGCGTGGGGGTTGCCGCGCGTCGCCGGTGTCCTCCTCGAGGGCCCGGCAGGCGGCGGCAAGTCCGAACTCGTCGCCAGGGCCGCCGGCCGCGCCGACGCCACCGTGGTCGAGATCTCCCTCGAGCTGGTGTTCAAGCCCGACAGGCTCCTCGAACGGCTCGAGCGCGCCGTCAAGACCACTACCGGGCCCGCCGTGATCTTCGTCGACCGCCTCGACGCCGTCGCCGGCGACGACGCCATGTTCCGCAACCAGGTGAGCGCGGTGCTTCGCTGGTACCTCGACGCGGTCGCCGACAAGCCGCGTGTGGCGACCGTCCTCGCCATATCTTCGACCGCCAAGCTGTCCCTGGTCGTCTCGAAATCGCCGCTCCTCCCCCGGACGCTGACCATCCCGCCCCCGGACCTGAACCGGCGGACCCGTCTCTTCGAAGCGGCGCTCGCCAGAGTGCCCAGCGCCGACGACATCGACTACGCCCAGCTCGCTTCACGAACCGCCGGGTTCTCCGGCGCCGACATCATCGCCGCCGTGGTCCACGCGTCGGCGCTCATCGCCCCCGACGGCGAGCGCGTCGACCAGGCGCTGCTCGTGCGAGCGATCCAAGAGACGACACCGTCTCTGGGCACGGCCTCGCTCGGCGAGATCCCAAGCTACGGATTCGAGCGCGTCGCCAACCTCGACGACGTGAAGCAACGGCTCACCGAAGCGGTGATCTGGCAGATGCAGGAGCCAGAGCGGTTCGCCCGGCTCGGCATCGAACCGCCCAAAGGCCTCCTCCTCTACGGTCCGCCCGGCACCGGCAAGACGTTCGTCGTGCGGGCACTCGCCCACGAATCCGGCGCTGCGTTCTTCACGATCAAGGGCGCCGAGCTGCTCGACAAGTACGTCGGTGAGTCGGAACGTGGCGTCCGCGAGGTCTTCGCCAGGGGTCGGGCGGTCGCCCCCGCCCTCCTGTTCTTCGACGAGATCGATGCCCTGGCACCCGTGCGCGGCAACGCGACGAATTCGGTCACCGACTCCGTCGTCGCCGCCCTCCTCACCGAGATGGACGGGGTCTCCGATCGCGGCGACGTCTTCGTCATCGGCGCCACGAACCGGCGCGATCTCGTCGACCCCGCGCTGCTGCGTCCCGGCAGGCTCGAGACGCACCTCCACCTCGGACTCCCCCCCGCCGAAGCGAGACGGGCGTTCTTCTCGATCCAGGACGTCCCCTTCGCCGACGACGTCGACGTCGAGCAGCTCATCGGCGCCTCGGATGGCCTCTCGTTCGCCGAGCTCAGCGGCCTGCTGCGGGAAGCAGCACTGCAAGCGCTGCGCCGCGACTCCACCGCGATCGCCGTCACCTCCGCGGACCTCGACTTCGCGATGGGCCGCTACTCCGGGAAGGGTCCGGAGACGTAAGGGGTCATCGCGCCGCCGCGACCGCCTCGGCGACGGTGAACCGGCCCTCGTAGAGCGCCCGCCCGACGACGACCGCTTCGGCGCCCGTGTCGCTCACGGCTTCGATGTGCTCGAGGCGTCCCACGCCTCCCGACGCGATGATGGCGAGCTCTGGAGCTGCAGCCATCACCGCGGCGAGCACATCGAGTCCGGGTCCTGCCATCGTCCCGTCGGTCGCGATGGCGGTGACGAGGGCGCGTCGGACGCCTGCGTCGGCGAGGCCACGGGCGAACTCGGTCGCCGGAGGGCCAGCCTCCAGCCACCCGCCGCCCATCGCCCGGCCCTCTCGAACGTCGATCGCAACGACGAGATGATCCGGACCGACCGCGTCGAGGATCTCCCGGATGCCGGAAGCGCCGGCGACCGCAGCCGTGCCGACCACGACCCGCGCCGCGCCGTAGCGGACGGCGGCTGAGGCGATCTCGGCGGTGCGGATGCCGCCACCGAGCTGGAAGGGGACGTCCTCGGCCACCAGGCTCTCCCACAGCTCCCGGGCGGGTCGCCCCCGCCGCGCCCCATCGAGGTCGACGACGTGGCAGAGCTCCGCCCCCTCCTCGCCCCATCGCGCCAGTTGCACCGCGGGATCGGAGCCGAACGTCACCTTCTCTGCGAAGTCTCCGCGACAAAGCCTCACAACGTCTCCGCCGAGCACATCGATCGCAGGGATCACGAGCACGGCGCCGAGTCTCCCCGTCGATGCACGCGCACGTTGTGTCCTCCCCTTCGACAAGCTGATCTTAATGTTCTAACATGCTACAACATTTTGACGACGCTGTCCGGCCGGAGCGTGACGTCTCGAGTGTGAGCAACAGGGAGGACACCCATGGGGATGCCGATGGCGGGTGATGACTGGAGAACGGAGGCGACCGCCGACCTGTTCGACGTCATCCTGTCGCTGCGGACGCGCGACGAAGCCGCGGCGTTCTTCCGCGACCTGTGCACGAGAAGAGAACTCGACGAGATGAGCGCCCGGTGGGCGGTCGCCCGCAAGCTCGCCCTCGGGCTCCCCTACCGGGAGATCGCGAGCGAAACCGGTGTCTCGACGGCCACGATCACCCGCATCAACCAGTGGCTCCAGCATGGGACCGGTGGGTACCGGATGATGCTGGAGCGCTCCGGGGGAGGTCCGGCCTGATGACGCCGGAGCCGCTCCGGATCGCGGTCCCGAACAAGGGTCGGCTCGAGGGGCCGACAGCGGCACTGCTCCGCCAGGCCGGGCTCGTCTACGAGAAGACCGAGCGCGCCCTCGCCGTGCCGGTGCAGGGAATGGACGTCGAGGTGCTGTTCGTCCGCACCGAGGATGTCTGCGAGCTCGTCGCAGACGGTGTCGCCGCCCTCGGGGTGACGGGACTCGATCTCCTCTCCGAGTCGGGAGCGCAGCTCGCCGTCCTCGCCCACCTCGGCTATGGGAGGTGCCGGCTCGTCGCCGCCGCCCCCTCCGCAAGCGTGATCACCGCGATCGCCGACTTCGACCGTCTCCGGGTGGCGACCTCGCACCCGACGACGACGGAGCGGTTCTTCGCCGACAAGGGCGTGTCGGTGACGACCGTGCCGCTGCGAGGCTCCGTCGAGGTGGCGCCGAAGCTCGATGTCGCCGATGCCGTCGTCGACCTCGTCTCCAGCGGCTCGACGCTGCTCGTCAACGGACTCCGCCCGGTCACCACGTTGCTCGAATCCGAGGCGGTGCTCGTCGGAACAAACGGCGTCCTCCACGGGAAGGACGATCGCCCCGGCCAGGTCATCACGATGTTCAGCTCGGTCGTCGCCGCCCGCCGCACGCGCTACCTCCTCATGAACGCACCGGCGTCGGTGCTCCCCCGCATCGAGGAGATCATCCCCGGATTCGACTCACCCAGCATCGTGCCCCTCGCCACGGAGGGCATGGTGGCCGTCCACTCGGTCGTCGACGCCGACGACGTGTGGTCGGTGCTGCCGAGGCTCAAGGCGGCGGGGGCGTCGGGCGTCCTCGTCCTGCCGATCGAACAGCTCATCCCGTGAGCCCGGTGCGCCTGCGGACCGTTGAGCTGGCCAGGCTCTTCCCCAACGAGCGGGATGCGCTGGTGCGCCGCTCCCCCGTTCCCGACGAGGCGACGAATCGGGACGCCGCCGCCATCGTCGAGGCCGTGCGCCACGGCGGCGACGCGGCGCTCGTCGACGCCAACCGCGCCTACGGAGGGGGACGCACCCTCGGCAGGCTTCGCGTCCATCCATCCGAGCTCCATGCCGCCCTCGAGGCACTCGACCCCCGGCTCGTGGACGCGCTCACGGACGCGGCGGCGCATCTGAGGGCGTGTCACAGGCCGCAACGGCCCGAGGACGAGACGATCCGGGTCGTCCCCGGTGTGACGGTCGAGCGGCGCTGGTCCCCGCTGCGACGGGTCGGCGTCTACGTCCCGGGCGGCCGGGCGGCATACCCGTCTTCGCTGCTCATGGCGGTGATCCCGGCCCGCGTCGCAGGCGTGGCCCAGATCGCGGTGGTGTCTCCGGCCGACGACGATGGCGAGATCGCCCCCGTGCTGGCAGCCGCCGCCGCGCTCATGGGCATCGACGAGTTCTACGCCACCGGCGGTGCCCAGGCCGTCGCCGCTCTCGCCCATGGGACGGAGACCATTCCGGCGGTGGACAAGATCGTCGGGCCCGGCAACGCCTGGGTGACCGCGGCGAAGCTCGCGGTCTACGGTGACGCCGCCATCGATCTCCCCGCCGGGCCCAGCGAGGCGGTCGCTCTCGCCGACGGGACAGCCGACGCCCGGTTCGTCGCCGCCGATCTCCTCTGCCAGGCCGAGCACGGCGCCGAGTCGCCGGCCGTCCTCGTCACCACCGACCGGGAGTTCGCAGACGCGGTCCTCGCCGAGCTCGACACGCTGCTGCCGACGCTCGACCGTGAGCCGGTCCTGCGGGCCGCACTCGCCGACCACGGGCTCGTCGTCATCGCACCCCACCTGGAGGACGCAATCGCCTTCGTGAACGACTACGCCCCCGAGCACGTCGGCGTCGACACCGACGACGCCGAGAAGGTGGCGGCGGCGATCACGAACGCCGGCTCGGTGTTCGTCGGCCCCTGGTCGCCGCACTCGGCCGGCGATTACGCAACCGGCGGCAACCACATCCTCCCGACCGGGGGACTCGCCCGCACCCACGGACCCCTCTCGGTCGCGGACTTCGGCTCGTGGCGCCAGGTCCAGACGCTCGATCGAGAAGGCCTCTCGGCCCTGAGGAGCACCATCTCGCTCATCGCTGCGGCCGAGGGCCTCACCGCACACCGGCTCGCCGTCGACGTGCGCTTCGGGGAGGGCCGGTGACTCTGCCCCGCTACCAGTGGCAGCCGACGACGGCTGAGATCGCGGCGAGAGCGAGCATCGCCGCCGACGAGGTCATCAGGTTCGACCACAACACCTCACCCTTCCCGACCGAGTGGGCCGCCGGCGTCGCCGCCGACGTCGCCCGCGGCCTCAACGAGTATCCCGGGGCCAGCTACCTCCCGATCCGGGAGGCGGCCGCAGCGGCCTGCGGGCTCGACGTCGAGCACATCGTGCCCGGCGCCGGGGTCGACGAGTTGATCCTCCTGTGCGGGAGGGCCTTCCTCGGCCCCGGTCGTCGCGCCGTCGAGGTCACGCCGACGTATCCCCTATACCGGATCGCCACCGCCCAGGCGGGAGCCGGCCTCAGCACCGTCGCTGCCGGCCCGCCCGCATTCGAGTTCCCCGCAGCCGACGTCGTCGAGGCGGCCAGGGACGCCGACGTGCTGTGGCTCTGCGTGCCCAACAACCCGACGGGCACGACCGCCACCGCATCCGACGTCGCCGCGGCGGTGGCCGCCACCGACGGGATCGTCGTCGTCGACGCCGCGTACGCGGAGTTCACCGGCGACGACTGGAGCGGCGCCGTGGGCGCCCACCACAACGTCATCGTGCTCCGGACGCTGTCGAAGGCGTACGGACTCGCCGGGGCCCGCGTCGGCTTCGCCATGGCACATCCCTCGCTCATCGATCGCCTCGACGCCGTTCGCCCTCCCGGGTCGATCTCGTCGGTATCGGCCGACCTCGCCGTCGCCGCTCTCCGAGACCCCGAGCGCATGGGGGCCCACGTCGCCGAGCTCATCGCCGCACGCAACGACCTCATCGAGAAGCTCGAGTCGCTCGGCTGGGATCCGTTGCCATCTCTGGCGAACTTCGTGCTCACCGACGTCGGCCCGGGCGCGCCCGGCCTCGCCGGCGCCCTCATGGACGACGGCCTCGTCGTGCGGACCTTCCCGACGGGCCCACTCCAGAGCTACGTCCGGGTCACCGTGCGCACGCCGACCGAGCACGACCGCCTCATCGACGGGATCAGGAGGTACATGCGATGACGAGAAGCTCCGACGTGAGCCGCAAGACCCTCGAGACCGACGTTCGCGTGTCGCTGCGGATCGAAGGCTCCGGCCTCGGGCGCATCACGACCGGCGTGGGCTTCTTCGACCACCTCCTCACCAGCCTCGCCCACCACGGACTGTTCGACATCGACGTCGAGACCACGGGTGATCTCGACGTCGACGATCACCACACCGTCGAGGACACCGCCCTCGCCCTCGGTCAGGCCTTCGGCGAGGCGCTGGGTGATCGCTCGGGCATGTCGCGCTACGGCGACGCCGCGGTGCCGATGGACGAGGCGCTCGCCACCGCCGTCGTGGACGCCGGGGGACGCCCCTACGCGGTCGTGGAGCTGGCGTTCGCGTCGGAGCGGATCGGGGCGCTCACCACCCAGATGATCCCGCACGCCGTCGAGGCTCTTGCCCGCACTGCCGGGTTCACGATCCACCTCACCGCGTCGGGGCGTAACGACCATCACGTCGCCGAGGCGGCGTTCAAAGCCCTCGGTCGAGCGCTGCGCGCCGCGGTGGCACTCGATCCGGACCGGGATGGGGTGCCGTCGACGAAGGGCCGGACGTGACGCGCGTCGCGATCGTCGACCACGGTGCGGGCAATCTCGTCTCCATCGCCCAGGGCCTCCGCCGCGCCGGAGGCGACGTCTTCGTCACATCGTCGCCGGCGGACCTCGACGAGGCCGACGGCGTCGTTCTTCCCGGCGTCGGCACCACCGGAGCTGCCATGCGGCGCCTCGCCCGATCCGGCCTCGTCGACCCGCTCCGCCGCTTCGAGGGACCGCTCCTCGGCATCTGCGTCGGGCTCCAGCTCTTCTTCGAGAGCTCCGAAGAGGACGACGGCGGGCCCGGTCTCGCGCTCATCGAAGGAACGGTCCGCCGGCTTCGCGGTGCCCCGCTGCTGCCCCACATCGGGTGGAACGACGTTGCGGTGCACCCCGACCCGGTCTTCGACGGTCTCGGCTTCGACCGGGACGGTGGGGCTCCGACGTTCTACTTCGTGCACAGCTTCGCCCCGGTCCCGGCCGACGAAGGCGTCGTCATCGGTACGACCGACTACGGGGGCCGCTTCGTCGCTGCTGCCAGGAGCGGCAACCTGGTCGGGGTGCAGTTCCACCCGGAGCGATCCGGTGCCGGAGGGCTCCGGGTCTTGTCGAACTTCGTGACATCGTGCCGGGAGGCGTCCCGTGCTGCGTAGACGGGTCATCCCCTGTCTCGACGTGACCTCAGGGCGGGTGGTCAAGGGCGTGCGGTTCGTCGATCTCACCGACGAGGGCGACCCGGTCGAGCTGGCGGCGCGTTACGTGGCCGAAGGCGCGGACGAGATCTGCTTCCTCGACATCACCGCGTCGAGCGACGGTCGGGAGACGATGCTCGAGGTGGTCCGCAGCACCGCCGAGCACGTGTTCGTCCCCCTCACCGTCGGCGGCGGCGTCCGCTCGGTCGACGACATGCGGGCGGCGTTGCGGGCGGGCGCGGACAAGGTGACGGTCAACACAGCCGCCGTCGAGCGGCCGGAACTCATCTCGGAATGCGCCCGGGCATTCGGTACCCAGTGCGTCGTCCTCGCCATCGATGCGAAGCGGAGGAACGGACGTCCTCCCTGGGAGGTCCACACGTACGGCGGACGGACACCTACCGGACGTGACGCGGTGCGTTGGGCGGCGGAGGGGGCCGACCGTGGCGCCGGAGAGATCCTCCTCACGTCGATGGACCGCGACGGCACGAAGGCGGGTTACGACCTCGAGCTGCTCGAGGCGGTCCGGACCGCGGTGACCGTGCCCGTCATCGCATCCGGCGGCGCCGGCACGATCGCCCACTGCGTCGATGCCCTCGGTCCGGGCCGGGCCGACGCCGTCCTCGCCGCGTCGATCTTCCACCGCGGCGAGATCGAGATCGTGGACCTCAAAGCAGGGCTCGCTGCGTCCGGCATCCCGGTGCGGGCGGGAGCCCGGTCATGAGCGTCGACGACATCCGTTTCGACGACTCCGGCCTCGTTCCGGGGATCGTCCAGGACGCCGTGACCCGACGGGTCCTCATGCTCGGCTACCTGACCGCCGAGAGCCTCCGCGCCACGCTCGACACCGGGGTCGTCACCTTCTGGAGCCGATCCCGCAACACGCTGTGGCAGAAGGGCGAGACATCCGGCAACACGTTCCGACTCGTCGACATCCGCCCGGACTGCGACGGGGATGCCCTACTCATCCTCGCCGAGCCGGCGGGCCCGGCGTGTCACACCGGCGGTGCGTCCTGTTTCGAGGACCACCCCGACCAGGGGTTCGCCTGGCTCGAGCAACTGTGGGACGCGATCGCGGCCCGCGCCATCGACCGCCCGGCCGGGTCGTACACCGCGGCCCTCGTCGCCGGAGGCGTCGACGCCGCCGGGCGCAAGGTCATGGAGGAGGCGACCGAGGTGTTGCTCGCCGCGAGGGACCACGATGCCGGAGGCGACCCCGTCCGGGTTGCCGAAGAGGCCGCCGACCTCGTGTACCACCTCCTCGCACTGCTCGCCGAGCGGGGACTCGAGCCATCGGCGACCATCACCGTCCTTCGCGACCGGGCACGGTGATGGCGGGCCCTACGCCGGCCGGCCATAGACTCCTCGAACGCAATGACCGATCCGACCCGCCCGGCATGATGCCCCGACGACGCACCTCGAAGGCGTTGCCGGCACTCGTCGCCCTCGCGTTGCTCGCCGCCGCCTGCGGCAGGGCCACCGTCGATGCCAGCGGCATCCCGGAGCTCCCGGAGACGACACCCGAGGCAGTCGGCGAGCTCCTCGCCGCCTCCGATGTGCCGGTCGCCCTCAACGTCTGGGCGTCCTGGTGCATCCCGTGCCGCTCCGAGGCGCCGCTGCTCGATCGCGCCTCGTCCGAGTTCGGCGACCGGATCAGGTTCGTCGGCGTCAACGTGCGCGACAGTCAGACCGGTGCCCGTGAGTTCATCGCCGAGTTCTTCCCCGATGCCGCCATCGAGCACCTCTACGACAGGGATGGCCGGGTCCCCGTCGCCCTCGGTGGGGGCACCTGGGTACCGTTGACGATCTTCTTCGCCCCCAACGGCGAGGAGGTCGACCGCCACTTCGGGGTCATCGACGAGCGCACCCTCGCGCTCCAGATCGACGAGCTGCTCGCTCGCTCCGGAATCTGACGTGGAGTTCACCCTCCTCGGTGCCGCGTTCGTCGGGGTGGTCGGCGTCTACGCCATGTTGTGGTGGGAGGCGCGGCGCGGCAACGCCGCCGAGTGCTCGAAGGACCTGTGGGACGTCGCCCTCGGTGCGATGGTCGTCGGTGTCGCCGTCGGCAGACTGGCGGCGATGATCGGCGACGGGGTCAATCCCGTCGCCAACCCCGCCGACATCCTCCTCGTCAGGGCCGGGGTCGCCGCCGGTCCGGCTGCGGTGGCCGCACTCGCCTGGGTTGCCTGGGTGGGACGGCGTGAGCTGATCCCCGTAGCCGACGGTCTCGCCGCAGCCGCTCTGACCGGGCTCGCCGGCTGGCACGGCGGCTGCCTCGCTCGGGACGCATGCCTCGGCAGCCCATCCACCTTGCCCTGGGCCTGGGCCCAGGAGGGATCGACCGTCACCCGGCACCCGGTGGAGCTGTATGCCGCCGTTGCGCTGCTGGCTGCTGGGTTCGTCATCGCCGTGTGGCGGATGAGGCGGATACCGCCGGGAGCTGCAGCCGGGATCGCCCTGGCGATGGCGGGTGGCGTTCGTCTCGTCACCGAGCCGCTCCGGCCGTCGCTCTCCGGTGGACCCGTCGGCTGGTACGTCGCCGCGCTTGCGGCCGGACTGCTCCTCGTCGCCCTCGCGGCACGCCGGGCCGCCGCACCGGGCTGACGATCAGCGGCGCCGTCTCCGCAGCAGACGCCCGAGCGTCTCCTCTTCGGGATGGATCTCTCGTGCCTGGTCTGGCTTGATGTCTCCGGCGTCGTCCGTGGCGATGGCCTCGACCGCCTCCCGCCCGGCCGGGCTCAGCTGCTCCCGCCACACCTCGAGGTCCCCTCGGGTGACAACGAGCCTGCGCAGGGCGACGTCGAGGAGGAAGAGGGCGAGCGCCACCGCCACCAAGAACGGCCAGACGTCGCGCTCCGCCGCTCCAACCGCCGGGGCCGGGTCGTAGAACGCGGCCAGGTCGGGCCCGACCCGCCCCCCGGTGAGCTCAGCGATATCCGGAGCGAGCTGGGGGTCCGGTTCACGGAATGCGAACTCGTCGGCGTAGCCGGCGACGATGCCCGAGCTGCCGGACGCGAGCGTCCCCGAAGCGTCCTCGACCCTCACCGCAACCCAGTAGGCGCCCTCCGCGGCGACGGGCACACGGGTCTGGAACCCGGTCTCTCCGACCCGCTGCATCGGGATCATCGCCACGCTGCCTCCCGAGTCGCGGATCTGGGCGACGGCGACGGCGTCGAGGGGCACCGCGGCCTCGAAGTCGATCTCCAGCGATCCGCCGTCGAGCCTCACTTCCGGCGGCGTCTCCCGGCCCGGGGGGAGCACATCGCCGACGACCCGGCCCCAGAAGTCCACGAAGCCCTCCCACGGCACCCAGTCGCTCGCCCAACGCGCCGTGGCGTCCGACGTCCACACGGTGGCTCGGCCGAGCCCGCGCTGCCAGGTGGCGAGGAGCGGGTCGCCCGGGCCGAGTTCGAGAGGCATGAGGGCCGTGTCCTTGGCCCGGGTGAGGACGTAGCCCCGCAGCGGCGGCGCCGAGCTGAGACCTGCGGTCACCTGGGAGGCGGCGCCGAGCGCGGGCACGAACGCGCCTTCAGCGATGAGGGGGCGCGCCACGCGCAGGGTCTCTTCGACGAAGATCTCGGGCACGGCCTCGAGATCACGTCCGGGGTAGAACTGGCCACCACCGAGCGCCGCCATCCTCCGCAGCGTCTCCCCGGAACCCTCCCCGGTGCCGAGCACCGACAGGGTGACGCCCTCGGCCGCGATGTCCTGGGCGACCTGGAGCAGCCCGGGGTCGTCACCCCATCCGTCGGTGAAGAGCACGATGTGACGGATCTCCTCGGGCGCCTCGCGCAACGCGTCGAGCGCCTCGGCGAGCGCCGGCGAGATCTCGGTGTCCCCCTGCGGGGTGAGGCTGTTGAGCGCTTCGGCGATAGCGCCGGCCGCGGGCTTCTCCGCGAGCGGCAGCGCCCATCTCGTCCCCGAGGTGAACGCGAGCACGCCGACCCGGTCGGTCGGCTGCAGCGCGTCGATCGCCAGCCCGGCGCCGGCCCGCGAGATGTCGGTCTTGTTGACGCCGCCCGGCTCGGCGATGCCCCGGTCCTCGCCGCCGCAATGGCAGTCGGCCATCGAGCCCGACGTGTCGATGACGAGGACCTCGGCGACGGGCTGGCGGCGGATGAGATCGTCCGGGTCCGACGTGACGGGGAGCAGGTCTTCGAGGGCGCTGTCCTGGTACCCGCCGAGCCCGAAGGACCGATCGCCGCCGACGACGACGAGACCACGGCCCAGCTCCTCGACAAAGCCGGCGAGATCGTCCGAGGACTCGGGCCGGGGAGCGGGGAGGTTGACGAGGACGACGGCGTCGTACACGAGGAGCTCTTCGGCCGAGGGCACGGTCACGAGCCGGTCGACGACCATGCCCCCCGCGTCGAGAGCCCGCTCCAGTTCTGCCCCCTCGTCGACGGTGCCCTCGACGAGGGCGACCCGGGCGGGCCCGAGGACGGCAACGAGCGCCTCACCGGTGTCGTTCTCCTCGATCTGGTCGAACGACGCGTCGACCTGCGCCCGGATGCGCAATGCGCCCGGCTCGATCGCCGGGATTTCGGCCCGAACCCGGTTGGCCCCGACGTCGAGGTCGACGAGGAACACGGCTTCGGTGTCGCCGGCGGAGATCGTCACCGTGGCGGGCCCGGCGGCGGTGGCTTGGACGACCGCCTCCACGGGCACGAGGTCGCCGCGGCGAGCCGTCACCGGCGCGTCCACCCTGGTGACGAGTGCGTCGTTGCTCCTTCCCGTCTCGAGGATCACGACATCGACGGCGATGCCGGCATCCGCGAGCTCTCGGGCGGCCGCCCGGGCATCGCCCTCCGTCTCCACAGCGTCGGTGACGACGACGATCCGGCGCGATCCCTCCGTCGGCAGCACCGCGGCGGCGCCCCGCAACGCGGCGGCGATGTCGGTGGCGCTCGGGTCGATCACGGTGCGCACGGTGTCGAAGCTCCGCCCCGTGGCGAGCGCGGCGTCGAGGCGGAGATCACCGCCGAACACGGCGACGGCGGTCTGATCCTGAGGCCCTGCGGTGCCGATCGCATCCACGACGAGGCGCTCCTGAGCGTCACGCGCCGGCCCGGTCACCGACGCGGAGCGGTCGAGGAGGAAGAGAACCGACTTCTGCGGGGACGGGCGGATGACGAGCGGCTGGGCGAGGGCGAGGACGACCAGGAGCACGCCGCCGATCCTGAGGCCGACGGCGACCCTGTGCTGACGATAGGGAACGGCACGCCGTCCGGAGCGGGCGACGAGAACCACGAGAGCGATCGCAGGCGGCGCCGCCAGCAGCCACCACGGTGCCTCGAACGTCATGCGGCGACCCTCCGCCTGGGGAGCGGGCGCCCGTAGGCGACCCACCACTCGATCATCACGACGGCGAGGAGCACCGCCAGGATCAGCGGGGCCCACTCCCGCAACAGCGACGTGTCCTCGAGGGCGGAGGCATCGTCGAGGGTCGTCGCGATCGAGCGTGGGGGTGCGGAGGCTTCGCTTGCCGCGAACTGGCGGGCGTACACGGCCGAGCCGGCCGGCGCTCCTTCCGCGTCGCTGTAGCTGATCCGATAGATGCCCGGCCTCCCGGTCCGGGTGTACTCGAGCACTCCCGGCGTCACCGTCTCGCCCTCTCCGCCGGGCGGGGTGACGGCTGCTGCACCCCCAGGCGGCGGCGCCAGCGGGATCGGTGTGCCGGCGACGGCGGTGCCGGCCGTCGACAGCCGGCTCCCGCCGAGGTAGTCGATGATCCGCGCCCCGAAGACGGGGAAGCCCACCTGGACCGGAAGGTTCGAGCGGGCAACATCGAAGGTGAAGTAGACCGCCCGGTTGCCATCGATCTCGCCGAGGAGCACGAGGGGGGCATCGCCGGCACGGAGCAGCGGAAGCCAGCCGGGAGCCTCGACGATGTCCGCCTCGGCGATGGCGAGACCGCTCAGGTCGAGGCCCTCGAGGATGGGCTCGGAGGGCCGCTGGTATGTGACGACCGGGCTCTCGACACGTCCGACGATGCTCACTCCCCCGGGTGGGACCTCAGGGGCGAGCAGCCAGGCCGGGCGATCGACGAGGTCGGCCGAGCCGCCGTCGAGGATGACGATGTCCGGCGGGGTCTCGCTCGCCGGGCCCGCGCCGGGCAACGCTGCGACAAGGGCGTCGAGGAACGGTGAGCCTTCGCCGGCGATGGTGACGGTGAGCTGGGACGCCGCCGACAACACGAGTGCCGACGCGTCGTCGGTCGGATTGGCATCGGGGTCGCCGGCGAGGCGGACCTCGACGACCTGACCCGGGCCGGCATCGACCGGCACGATCTCTTGCTCTCGAGCTCCCGGCCCCAAGGTCAAGTCGAGCGAACCGGCGGCGAGGCCGTCAACGAGCAACTCGGCGCGCACCTCACGCAACCGGGCCGAGAAGTTCGCCACCTCCATGAACACCCGTGGAGGACCCTCGCCGGGCACGCCCGTGCCGAACGCCGTGACCGCCACGTCGTCGCCCGTCGCGTCGAAGGGCACATGGCGCGCCGAGCTCACCGGCTCCTCGAACGCGCCAGCAGTGCCGCCGTCGCTGAGGATGAGGAGCGTCGTGGGCCGGTCGGGGGTCGACAAGCCCCGGGCGAGCCGGATCGCCGACTCGAGGTCCTCGACACCGCCTCCGGGCACGAGTCGATCGAGAGCGGCGAGCACGGGCCCCGGCTCCCGTGAGAACGCGGTGAGCACCTTGGGGCGCGACCCGGCTTCGACCACGGAGACGAGACGGGCGTCGGACGCATCGGCCGCCAAGCTGCGAGCTTCGCTGAGGGCGGCGTCGAATCGCCCGGCGGTGGCCATCGAGCCGGACGTGTCGACGATGAGCACGGTGTGCGGCCCCAGCAACGTCTGCTCCCTGAAGAACGGGCGGGCGAGTAGGAACGCGAACCCGGCGAGGGCGAGCAGCTGCAGCACGAGGGCCGCCGTGATCTTGAGCCGCTGCCACGGCAGCGCTGCCGAGACGTGCTGCTCTTCGTCTTCCCAGAGGCGGATGCTCGGCACCTCGAGGACGCGGCGTCGAGAGCGGAGCATGTAGAGCACGACGAGGGGAATGCTCAGCGACAGCAGCCCGAGCGCGGCCGGCGCCAGCAGGCTCACCGCAGCACCTGCGAGGCGACGAGGCTGCGAAGCGTGGCGTCGAACGCGGCGTCGTCGGCGACGACGAGAACGTGGTCCATGCCGGAGCGGCGAGCCCGGCGGGCGGCGTCGGCGACGAACGCGTCGAGCCGGGCGCGGTAGCGCGCCGCCGCGTCACCTGAGAAGGACACCGGCAGCTCCTCGCCGGTCTCGACGTCGCGCAGTGTGAGGTCGCCCGTGAGATCGGGGTCGAGCTCGGCCGGGCTGAGAACGTGAAGCACGACTCCTCCACCGAGGGCCCCGAGCACGTCGACGGCCTGGTCCCATCCCGGTGCGAGCAGGTCGCTGATGAGGACGACGGGCCCCCGGTGGGCACCGGGAGCGGCGATGAGCCTCGCCGCGGCAATGAGGTCCGTTCCTCCCCCCGGCTCGAGGCGCTCGAGCCAGCCCTCCAGCTCGGGCCAGCGCCCGAGGTGACGGGCCCACGGACCGTGGTGGCTCACCCGATCGGGCCCGGGCACGGTGAGCAGCCGGACCCGCTCCCCCGAGGCGAGGGCGATGTAGGCGACCATCGCCGCGAGTTCGCGGGCCGTGTCGAACTTGCGACCGAAGTCCATCGAGCCCGACGTGTCGACGAGAACCCGCAGCGGAAGCTCGTCCTCGGCCTCGAAGAGCCGGATGAGCACCACGCCGAGCCGGGCCCACAGGTTGTAGTCGATACGCCGGAAGTCGTCGCCGGGGTGGTACTCGCGGTAGTCGGCGAAGTCGAGGCTCTCACCGAGACGCACCGACCGGTGTCGTCCCGCCCACGTGCTACGCACCCTGGACCTCGTCCGGAGCGCCAGGCGCTCCAGTCTCGCCCGCTGCGTTGCGTCGAGCAGCATCAGTCCTCGACGGCGGGCGCAGGATATGCCGCCAGGATCTCGTCGATGATGGCATCTGCGGCGACGCCGTCGGCGGCCGCCTCGTACCCGAGGACCAGGCGGTGGCGAATGCTGAGATGGGCGACGGCGCGCACGTCGTCGGCGGCGAGGTTGAGCCGACCGTCGACGAGCGCCCTTGCCTTCCCGCCGAGCACCATGGCCTGGCCCGCCCGCGGGCTCGCCCCGTACCGGACGTACCGTGACACGAGGGGAAGCGCATCGGCGTATTCCGGGTGGGAGGCGCCGACGAGGGCCGAGACGTACCGGAGGAGGTGGCTCGCCGCAGGCACTTGACGGACGAGACCGAGCATCGCCTTCAGCGCCTGGGCGTCGGCGAGAGCGTCGACCGACGGCGCCTCGTCGGTCGTGGTCCGTTGCAGGATCGAGGTGAGGTCCTCGGTGTTGGGAAACGGTACGTGCACCTTGAAGAGGAACCGGTCGAGCTGGGCCTCCGGGAGGGGGTACGTCCCTTCCATCTCGAGCGGGTTCTGTGTCGCCATGACGAAGAAGGGCCGCGGCAGCGGGTGCGTGGCGCCACCGAGGGTCACCCGCCGCTCCTGCATCGCCTCGAGGAGCGCCGACTGGGTCTTCGGTGTCGCCCGGTTCACCTCGTCGGCGAGCACGACGTTGGCGAAGACCGGTCCCTCGTGGAACCGGAAGGTCCCCTCCTGGAGGACGTTGGTTCCGACGATGTCGGCGGGCATGAGGTCGGGGGTGAACTGGATCCGGCCGAACTCCACGGCGAGCGCCTCGCCGAGCGTTCGCAGCAGCAGCGTCTTGCCGAGCCCGGGGACACCTTCGAGGAGGACGTGACCTTCACAGAGCAGCCCGAGGAGCACGGCGCGAACGAGCTCGCGCTGGCCGACGATGACTTTGCCGATCTCCTCCTCGATGGCGTGGACGGTTGTGGCGTATTCCTCCGGTGTCATTGACCCAGCTCCGTGAAGTAGATGCGGACGATGTCGCGCAGGCTTGCAGGGATCGACATTCTGTCGAGAGCTTCGAGCGCCTCCTGCTGGTAGACGGCGTAGCGATCCGTGTAGGGGACGAGCGCGTCGTTGGAGATGCCCTCGCCGCGGGTGCGGCCCCGGACCTCACCAGACGAGTCGGTCGTGTCGAAGAAGACGCGTGACTCGTCCCCGACCTCGGCGTCGGGAGGGTCGAACACCGAGCTCCGCGCCGGGTCGCGGATGATGTCGTCGTCACCCTGAGTCGGGAGGTCGACGCCACCCGCGCCCCGGCCCCCATCGACCGGGTTCGGGTTGTCGGCACCCGTGCCCGAGCCGCCGCCTCCGCCCCCCTGACCCTGACCTTGGCCCTGGCCCTGACCCTGCCCCTGACCCTGCCCCTGACCCTGACCCTGACCCTGCCCCTGACCCTGACCCTGACCTTGCCCCTGACCCTGACCCTGACCCTGACCCTGGCCCTGGCCCCGGGCATCGTCGAGACTCCGCTGCTGATCGCGGACACCGGCCCGGGCATCGGCGAGCTCGCCGGCGGCGTCGACACGATCCGCCGCCTCGCCGAGCCGTTCGAGCGCATCCGCCACGGCCGATGCCACGTCGCCTGATCGACTCAGCTCTCCCGCCACGTCGTCGAGAGCGCCGGCGAGGTCGGGCGCCGTCTGGCCGACGTCCGCGGCGAGCTCGGCGAGCCGTTGCGCCGCTGCGGCCCGCTCCTCGTCGGACAGGCCGTCGGCACGGTCGGCGAGATCCTGGAGCTGTGCTGCGGCGTCGTCTCCGGCACCGATGGGATCCTGGCGGAGCTTCTCGTCGAGACCGGCGAGTGCGGTCTTGAGCGGGATGGCCGTTGGGTCCTCGAGCTCGCCCAGGCGCTGGCGCGCTTCACCGAGCGCCTGGATGGCCCGGTCGAGATCCTCGGAGCGACGCAGCTCTTCCGCGGTGCGACGAAGCTCGTCGGCGACCTCCTCCGCCTTCGTCTCGTCGGCGAGCCGCTCGATCTCGTCGGCGGCCGCGTCGACGAGATCCGCGACGTGCCGGCGCTCTTCCCACTCGGCATCGGCGGGAGAGGCGGGAAGCGCCAGGGCGAACGACGCGGCGGTGACGAGGGCGGTGAGCCACAGCAGCCGGCGATCGGGGAGCCGGCGCCCGAAGCCTTCGAGTGTCCGCCCTTCCGCCCAGGCCGCAGCGCCCGCCACCTGAGCCCGCTCGATCCCGGTCGGCTCCGACTTCACCGCCAGCTCCCACGCGGTACCGATGCGGTCCTTGGCCTCGAGCCTGCGGTCGATCTCCTGGGCGGCTCGGCGGTGTGAGGGAGGACGCAGCAGCGTCACGGCCGAGACGAGGACCACCGCCGCGGCCGCTGCGAGGACGGTCGCCGGTTCGGCCCACGGGATGACGGCGACGCGGCCGACCCCGATGACGAGCGCACCGGCGGCGGCGACGACGCCGATCGCGGCCGTCACCCGCCGCGCCAGGTCCGCAGTACGAAGCCACCTGCGAGCGGCGGAGACGAGCGCGACGATGGGCTCAGGCGGCACGGGCCCCCACTCTCTCCAACGGACGAAGCTTGCGACGCGGGGCTCTCACCAGCCTGGCGGCGGCGCCGAGCGCCACGAGCGACAGGGCGAGCTCGAAGAGAACCGCCGAGGGCCACACAGGCGCCCGGATGGGATCTGCTGCCCGCACCCCCTGGTTGACGAACCCGGGTAGCTGAGCGCCGAGTCCGGGCTCGAAGAAGAACTCCTCCTCGAACCGGACTCCTCCCCCGCCGAAGAAGAAGGGGTCGGTGAAGTCGGAGACGGCGGATGCGGCATAGCCCTGACGCTTGACGAGCACCGAGCGGAAAGGAAGGTACGGCGAGCTGACGACCTCGGCGCGGAAGTCGATGGGGTCCGAAGAGGCATCGACGAGACCGAGGTACGGGTTGATGTGCGCGGCGTAGAGCTCGCGCCCGTCGTCGCGGGGGATGCCGCGGTCGAACCTCGTGGGGCCCAGCGTGTCGGGTCCGAGCAGGAAGATCTCGGCGACGAGCAAGGCGAGCGTGCCGAACACCAGCACGACCGTCCACACGTAGGAGCCGAGAACGGCTCCCTGGACGCTCTTGGCTCTGGCCGATACCCAGATCGAGACGGAGCCGATCATGAGTGAGGCGGTGGTGATCAGACCCATACCGGCGAGGACGTTCCAGATCGTCACACCGCCGAGCAGAACGGGGATGACGAGCAGCGGGGTCGTGGCGACGAGCAGCAGCAGAACATAGGCGAGCGCGGAGGCGAGCTTGCCGACGACGATTCGCCATGCGCTGAGCTGGCTCACCTGGAGCAGCGGCAGGGTCTGGCGCTCCCTCTCCCCGACGATCGCCACCGCCGCCTGCCCCGGCACGACGAAGACGACCGCGGTGAGGAGACCGATGAGCAGGGTATGGAGGATGAACCGGCCCATCGAAGACGATGCGAACACCGAGCTGAGTCCGGCGACGCCGAGACCGTCGAGGCGGGAGGAAGCCGCCGACCTCGCCACGAGGTAGGCGAGGAACGTCAGGACACCCGCGGCCAGGACCCAGACGCTGAGCAGGATCGGAGAGCGCAGCGACCGGAACCGCTCTTGGAGCTCGCGGCGGGCGACGGGGTTCATACCGGTTCCCCTTCGCCGTCGTCGGTGAGCCTGAGGAACAGCTCCTCGAGACCGGCCCCCTCGACCCGCCACTCGACGACGCGGGCGCCGGCGGCGACGACGGCCGCCAGCAGCTGCGCGGATGCGGCGTCGTCGCCCTCGAAGGAGATCCGAAGCTGATCCCGCTCGACATCGACGGCCTCGACGCCGGAGAGGGTGCGAATCGTCTCCTCGGCGGTCTCGGCATCCTCCGGCACCACTCGGGCGACGAGGGCGCGGTGGCCGACGAGCTGGGCCCGGATCTCCTCGACGCTGCCCTGGGCGAGAACGCGGCCGTGGTCGACGACCGCGAGGTGTGAGCAGATGCCCTCGAGCTCGGAGAGGATGTGCGAGGAGATGACGATCGTCCGACCCATCCGGTGCAGCTCGGCGATGAGCTCCCGAAGGTGCACTCGGGCCCGGGGGTCGAGACCCGACGCAGGCTCGTCGAGGACGAGGAGCTCGGGATCGTGGATGAGCGCCCGGGCGAGGGAGAGCCGCTGCTTCATACCCCGCGAGAGCGTGTTGACGTCGGCGTCCGCCTTGTCCTCGAGAGCGACGAGGGCGAGGAGGTCCGCGACGACCGCCGGACGCGCCAGCGGCCTGATGTCCTGGGTCGCCGCGAAGAACTCGAGGTACTCCCGGGTCCTCAGGCCCTCGTAGACGCCGAAGAAGTCCGGCATGTAGCCGACGTGGCGGCGCACCGCCCTCGGGTCCCGCTCCGGGTCGAGGCCGCCGATGCGGACCCTCCCCCCGTCGCGCTCGAGGAGCGATGTCATGATGAGCATCGACGTCGTCTTGCCGGCGCCGTTGGGTCCGATGAGCCCGACGACCGAGCCCCGCGGCACCGTGAGGTTGGCGTCGTGAAGCGCTCGGACCCGTCCGTACCGCTTCTCGACCTGGTCGAACTCGACGATCATGCGGTGCTCCATGTCAGCTGGTAGCGGGCGAGCGTCAGCGTGTCGTCGAAGAAGTCGTCTTCGCTCGTTCCCCGTACGACGAGCTCGCCGCCGGGGTTCACATAGGGCTCCAGGGCGAAGTCGACGCCCCACGAAATCGGCTCGAACTCGCCGGTGTCCCACCGGAAGGCTTCGGCGACCTGGAGTCTCGTGAACCCGGGGCTGATCTCCGCCCTCTCCACGCCCTCGGGAACGAGGTACCGGAAGAGCACCTCGTCGGCGCCGTATGCGTAGATCTCGTCGTAGAAGCCTTCGACACTGGCCGCACCGACCACGTCGAGGAGCTCGGGCCTGACGAAGCCGAGCGACACGGCGTCGGCGCCCTCCAGCTCGAGCCGCTTCACGACGAGCGTCGTGCCCGCGGCCTCGGCGCGGCGGCCATCGACGCTCAGCGCCGGCTGGGGTGAGTCGGTGAAGCCGAAGAAGAAGACCCCGGATCCCCGCAGATCCGGGACCTGGCCCTCGGCATAGGCTGCGAGCGCATTGACGCGGGTGAAGTCGTTGGGGTCGAACTCCTCGATGGAGAAGGCCCTCCGGTTCATCGTTTCGGCGATGACGGGCTCGTAGAGGACGCGGGCGCCGGCGATCCGGATCGCCACCGTGCCGTCGCCTCCTGGCGGAAGTGGGTCTTGGGCGGTGTAACCGAGACCGTTGACGACCATGCCCCAAGCCCAGTACGACCATTCGCCCGTGTTGACGACGGACGCCTCGCGCGCCACACCTACGTTGTCCGGCAGAGCGCTGTCGACGAGGGCGACGTCGAGCGCGACCGACTGCGGTTCGGTCCACTGCGCCTGTGTGGTGCCGACGCCGAGATCCTCCAGTTCGAAGGTGACACCCGATCTTTCGCCATCGGAGGCGAGGAGCTGAGCGGCCGCCCCGCCCGCGCCTGCCGCAGGTTGCGCACTCCAGCCGGCAGGGAACAGCAACTCGTGATCGCCGCCCGACTCGACCTGGAGGACGAATCCGCCGTACCCCTCGCTCCTGCCCTCGTCGTCGATGACGACGGAAGCCTGGCTCACGGTGAACGCCTGGAGCTGGGCCCGACCCACGACCCAGAAGCCGGCGACGAAGACAGCGCTGAGGACGGGCACGGTCAGCCACGCCAGCTCGGGTCGGCCCAGCCGCCTCAGCGCGACGAAGTTGGTGGGGCCGACGAGGACGACGAAGAGCCCGATGCCGCCGAGCAGCCACGGCAGCGCCGGCACACCCGCCTCACGGCCGGCGGACGCGGCGGTGACGAGGGTGAACGGCAGGCTGTTGAAGGTCTCATTGCGCACCAGGCCGACCGGCGGGACGCCGCGGAGCAGACGGCTCCACTCCTCCGGCGTGGCCGCGCCGGGGTCGATCGCCCCCACCTCGCCGGCGCCGTGCCTGGCGACGACGGCCGACGTCTCCGCCCACGGCGTGCCCGCCGCCGGGTCGGCGATCGCGACCACCGTCGCCGCCGGGCCGTAGAGACGGCCGCCGCGACGCACCCAGCGGTCGACGACGGCCTCGCCATCAGCGCCGAGCCCGTCGAAAGCTCCGTCCCCGACGACGAGGTACGGCAGGACGCCCGAGCCGAGGCCGAAGAGGTCGGGCTCGACGGTGACCGGGATGACCTCCCGGGCGACGGGGTCGGTCTGGGCGCTGCGGAGGACGGTGTCGATGCCGTCGACGCCGAGGACGCCGACGAGCAGCTCGTTGCGGGGCGTGCGCACCCTGATGGTCTCCGACGAGATGCGCTCCTCACCTCCATCGGATCCGATTCGGTACAGCTCGACGGAGACGTTGCGGCGGGCGCCGGGAGGGGCCCCCTCGATCCGGTACTGCTTGACCCCGGCAGCCGGGACCTCGACGTTGGTGCGGGTGACGGCGCCACCGGAGGTCACGTCGACGCGACCGACGAGGAGCTCGGCCGCGGTGAGGTCGACGGTCACCGGCACGGGCGCGGTGGGGTCGACGAAGCCGCCGACACCGAGCGAGACCTCCATGGTGAAGGGCTCCACTCTGGCGTCCTGGCCGAGCGCGACCGGCGCGATCCCGAGGACGATCGCCCCCGTCACCGCCGCTGCGACGCGTCTCAACATCCGCACACCCCATCAGACGTCCCTGCACCGCACCAGGTTCCCGGTGTCGTGCCGAACCCTAGGGACCGCAGGCGTCGCCGGCGACGGTCGCGCTCGGCAATCCGAACGTCCGCGACTCGCGTGTCACGCGGCCGTCGCGGCGAGGGCCTCGATCCTGGCCCGCAACTCGGTTTCGGGGAGCGCCCCGTACCAGGCGTCGACGACGGCACCGCCGGCATCGACGAGCACACTGTACGGCTGACCGAAGACCCCGTAGAGGTCCCAGATGGAGTCGTCGAGACCCCAGAGGAGGTTCGTCGAGAACAGCTCGGCGGCCTGTGCTTCGGTGCGGTCGAGCGGAGCCCGGCCCGCCACGGCGAGAAACGTGACCTTCTCCAGGTAGTCCGCGGCGATGCGGTCGACGACGGGCAACTCCCGCCGGCAGGTCGGTCACCACTCGGCCCAGAAGATCATGTAGACCGGGTTGACGTCCTCGCTCAGAACGTACGAGCCGCCCCCACCGAGGGCGAGAGTGAAGTCGGCGGCGGCCTGGATCTCCCCTGCCGACAGCAACGTCGGCGAGGTCTCGGGGGCCAGCCCCGTCGAACCCGGCGAGGTGCCGGCGCACGCCGACGCGGTGATGGCTGCTGCTGCGATGAGGATGACGAGTCTTCGCATAGGTGTCGAAGGTAGGCGATCCGATGGAGCTACCGGGAGTACTACGGCAGAAGTTCCGCGAAAGTTCAGAGATCGTGCCGCTCGGCATCACCCTCGCCGGCGGCCAGCTCGCGACGGAGCACCTTGCCGACGAACGACTTCGGCAGGTCGTCGCGAAACTCGATCTCACGTGGCACCTTGAATCGGGCGAGCCGCTCCCTGGCAAACGCCGTCAGCTCGTCGGCCGTGAGCTGCTCGCCGTCGTGGAGAGCGACGAAGGCCTTCACCCGCTGATCCGACGACCCCACCGGTACCCCGATGACGCCGACCTCGAGCACCGCCGGATGCTCCATGAGCGCCTCCTCGACCTCCCTGGGATACACGTTGAACCCACCCGAGGCAAGGATCATGTCCTTCTTCCGGTCGACGATCCGGAACGATCCGTCCGGCTCCATCACGGCGACGTCGCCGGTGTGAAGCCAGACCTTCCCCGAGCCGTCGGCGCGCAGTGTTTCTGCCGTGTCATCGTCCCGGTTCCAGTAGCCGGCCATGACCTGGGGCCCGCTGACGCAGAGAACTCCCCGCTCGCCGGGGCCGAGGACCCGCGTCTCCGTCTCCTCGTCGACGATGCGGCAGTCGGTCCCCGGCACGGGGACACCGATCATCCCGGGCCTGGTGTGGCCCCCGAGCGGGTTGCAGTGGGTCACCGGCGAGGCCTCGGACAGCCCGTAGCCCTCGACGAGGCGAGCCGAGGTGACCTCCTCGAACGCCCGCTGGATGTCGGGAGCGAGCGCGGCGGCGCCGCTGATGCAGTACTCGACCGACGACACGTCGTATTTGCCGGAGACGACGTGGCGATGTCGTGCGATCGCGCCGTAGAGGGTCGGCACACCGGGGAACACCGTCGGACGATGGGCGTCGATGACCTTGAGGATCGTGACGAGGTCCC
Organism: uncultured Acidimicrobiaceae bacterium; assembly: GCA_947259365.1. GTDB lineage: Bacteria > Actinomycetota > Acidimicrobiia > Spongiisociales > UBA5794 > CAMYMC01. The sequence goes on from CAMYMC010000001.1 coordinate 135,639, forward strand.
TCGGGTCGGGAACGAGGATCTGGGTGAACCCTCGAGCCATCGCCTGGTTCATCGCAACGGTGATCGAGTAGCTGTGCGTCAGAGGAAGTGCGGTGAGCACCACCTCTTCGCCGTCGCGCAGCCCCGGAGCGAACGCGGCCACCTGTTCGAGGTTGGCGATGAGGTTGTCGTGGCTGAGCCTCGCTCCCTTCGGCACGCCGGTGGTGCCGCCGGTGTACATCAGGATCGCGGTGGCGGCGGGGTCGACCGGCGTCCGTTCCGGTGTGCCTCCGGCGACGAGGTCGTTCCACTCCACCGTCCCGGCGTCGTCGCTCACGTCGACTCGGTGTCCGCCGCGCCGTTCCCGAACCAGGGTGAAGAGGGCCCGCGTCGGGCCCTTGAAGTACTCCTTGATGTTCGTGACGATCACGTGCTCGAGCGCCGTGGCGGGGCGGGCGTCGCGAACCCGGTCGTACAGCATTGAGAGCGCAATCGCCACCCTAGAACCGGCATCGACCGCCTGATGGGCGAACTCGGCCGCCGTGTACAACGGGTTCGCCGGCACGACGACTGCACCGCACCTCCAGATCGCCTGGTAGGCGATGACCAGCTGGGGGCAGTTCGGCATGAACACCGAGACGCGATCGCCGCGAGCGACACCGAGCCGCTGCAGCCCGAAAGCGGCGGCATCGACCGTCGCGTCGAGCTCGGCAAACGTGACGGACCTGTCGAAGAAGACGAGCGCCGGGCGCTGGGGATAGCGGTCCGCCGATCGGCGCAACAGATGATCGAGCGGCATCGAGTCCCACGTCACATCGACGGGCACGTCGGCGTCGTAGAGGTCATGCCACGGTCGCTGCTCCATCGGCCTCCGAGGCTAGCGAGCAGCAGCGCCGGCCCCCGGAATGGGAGCCCGACCGGTCGCGGCTCAGCGCTGAACCAGCGGCAGCGAACCGCCGGCGCGGACGGTCTGCCACACGTCGTCGAGGGCGGCGAAAAAGGGTTCGGACGGCTCGAAGCGGACCTGCGCCGAGCTGAAAGTGACCACGCCGGAGGGGGTGGCGGTGTGCACCGTGAGGTCGATGCCGTCCACGCAGGCGTTGCACGTTCCCGGCGCGAGCCGGGATCTGAGCCGCTCGAGGTCTGTCGCCGACACCGTTTCCCCGAACGCTTCCACCGGAGCAGACGGCACGGAGAGGACGAGTTCAGGCTCGGCGGCGGCGAGCGCGGAGATGGGGTCGGGGTCCGGGCCGGAGAGGACGCCGGACCTGTGGAGATGGACGGTGCCGTCCGACCACACGAGCGCCGTCACGCAGTTCGGGCCCATCATCGCGCACCCGCCGTACTCGACGACGGCCACGACCGGAACGGGCTCGGCGGCGACCGGCCCCGATCCGCCCGTCTCGCCGCACGCCGCCAGCATGGCGAGGACGGCAGCGAGCGCAAGACGGGGTGTCATGGGCGGTGCGAGCCTACGCGAGATCCCGACTCACGCGGGGCGGCGGAGGAGGCGCCGGCGCTGTTTCTCCGTCACCCCTCCCCAGATCCCGAACCTCTCGCCGGCCTCGAGGCTGTACTCGAGGCAGTCGGACCTGACGGCGCAGGTGGCGCAGATGGCGACGGCGTGCTCGGCCTCGAGCGCCGTCTGCGGGAAGAAGAGGTCGGGATCCTGGCCCCGGCACGCCCCAAAGACCATCCACGGCCGCTCCTCGTTGATCGGAGCGCGCAGGATCTCCATGAGCGCGGTTTCTGCGGTTTTCATTGCACCTCCCCCTTGAGGTGTCGTTCGTGAATAAGACGCCGGACCTCGTGGAATGGTTCCCGCCGCGCCCCCCGCAGCGCCGAGCGAGTGGGGCGGAGCCGGCGCTACAATTCATAGGCTGAAACCCTCTGTTCGGACATCAGGCCAAGGAGGCGACCCTGCTCTACTTCGCCTACAACGCGCGTATCGCCCCGGAGCGGATGGCGGAAGTCGCTCCGGGCGCCCAGTTCCAGTTCATCGCCCACCTCCCGGAATGGGGCCTCGACTTCCCGATCGACATCGGAGACTGGGGTGGGGCACTCCCCACGGTCGTGCCGCAGACCGGGAGCACCGTCTGGGGCGCCGTCTTCACCATTCCGGACAAGGAGTTCCGGGGGCTCGACGCCGCCGAGGCCGGTGAGTCGCGGGTCGCCAACACCGTCGAGGCCATGGACCGCAACGGCAAGCGGCATCGAGTGACGATCCACGTCCACGACGGCAACGGCAACGGCCGGCGGACCCCTTCGACCGAGTACCTCGAGGTCATGCTGCGCGGTTCCCGTCATTGGAGCCTCCCCGCCGGCTGGATCGCCGGCCTCGAGGAGCACCTCCAAAACGGCCACTGAGGCACCTCTGACCCACGTTCGGTGGGCCGTAGTCGGCTTCGGCGCCCTCACCGGGTTCGCGGCGTCGCTCTTCGTCTTCATCGTCATGGGCATCGCCGGCGTCATCACCACAGAGCGGACCGGGCCGCTCTACGTCGTCGTCTATTCCTCGCAACTCCTCGCCGGGTTCGTTGCCGGCCGGTTCTCCCGGACCGCCGGCGCTCTCAACGGCGGGTTGGCCGGCCTCGGGCTCTTCTTCCTCACTGCGCTCCTCGCCGTCGCGGCCGGCACCGAGCCAACCCCGGCGTCCGTCGTCTTCTCACTGGTCGTTGCGGCGATCATCGGGTCGGCCGGAGGCGTGCTCGGGGAATGGACCCGCCTCGAGCGTTGAGCCGCGACGGACGCCCCGGTACGGGCAGGCGTCCTGTAGCGTTGACTCCGCGAGCCCGGGAGGCGGCCGCGGCCGGTCACGAACCGGTCGAGGAAAGTCCGGACTCCACAGGGCACGGTGCTGGCTAACGGCCAGGCGGGGCGACCCGACGGAAAGTGCAACAGAGAGCAGACCGCCGATGGGCCGGAAATCCGGCCACAGGCAAGGGTGAAACGGTGGTGTAAGAGACCACCAGCGTCGCAGGTGACTGCGACGGATCGGCAAACCCCACCGGGAGCAAGGCCAAGCAGGGACAGGGTGGCCCGCCCGCCACGTCTCAGGTAGGCCGCACAGATAGATGGCCGCCCTCGACAGAATCCGGCTTACACCCGGACTCGCACCTCGGAGCCCTCGCCCCGGCGGGGGCTCCAGCGCGTCGAGGCAGTCGCGCAGCCGCACCTGCCTCGGATCAGCCGCCGACCCACTCCGAGACGACGGCGTAGTGCCCGCCGGAGGACTGCGTCCCCTCCTCGGGCTTGGGATAGAGCCGGGCGAGGTACCCCGTCGAACCCTCGGCGCCGGTGAGGGAGGTGAGCTCGACGCGGAACCCGACGTCGTTGCCGGAGGCATGGCGGATCCGAGCCGTGAACTCGTCCTCGGTTCCCGAATGTTCCCCGCGCCCTCCCGGCCAACGCGAGACGTCGTTGGGGTGGGTCATCGCGCCGAGCGCGGCGCCGACGAGGTCCTCGACGTCGATGCCGAGCAGCTCCGCCACCGCGGCCTGGGCGTGGGTGATCGTGCCCGCGGCGTCCAGGATCATGAGCCCGGCCGGGGAAGCGGGAGCGATGGCGGGGACCGGTTGGGCCTCGCCGTCACGATCCATGCGTTGGCGCTGCATGGCGAACTCCACGGCCCTGGCGAGGGCGTCTGGACCCACCGTGCCTTTGACGAGGTAGTCCTGCGCCCCCTCCTTTACCGCCTGGAGGGCCATCTCATCGTCCTCGTGGGAGCTCAACACGACGATCGGCACGCTGTCGTCGATGGCGAGGAGGGCCTTGACGGCCTCGAGACCCTCGGCGTCGGGCAGCACCAGGTCGAGCAGCACACAGTCGGGACGGTCGGCACGCACCTCGGTGATCGCCGAGCTGAGCTTGCGCGCCGTGCGGAGCCCGTTGGGCTCGGGCCAGACGTCGGCCAGCATCGACTTCACCAGCCGGATGTGGAGGGCATTGTCCTCCACGAGGAGAATGTCGGGCATCGGATCACGCCCGAACGCGCTCGATGTTGCAGCCATTGCTCACCTCGGCTCGGCTCGCCGCCGTGGCGCCATCCAGTTTCTTCGGTCGCCGGCGGGGCGTCCTTGAGGATCGCGACGCGCAGAGGGTGCGGGCGAACCCGCACCCTCTCCAGATCGTTCCCCGGGAGGATCTACTCGAGCGGCTTCTCCCCGTAGCCGCCGGTCGTGACCGCCTTGTGCAGCACCCACCCGAGCCCGGCCCCGATGAACGGCGCCGTCACGTACACCCAGAAGTCGGTGAACTCCGCTCCGACGAGGGCGGACCCGAGCGAGCGGGCCGGGTTCACCGACGCACCGGTGATCGGCACGACGGCGAGATGGATGGCGGCGAGCGTGAGCGAGATGGCGAGGAACGCCGTCGCCCCCGACACGTCGCTCGTCGTCACCTTCAAGATGACGGCGACGAACACCGCGGTGAGGAGGATCTCGAGGAGGAACGCACTCCCGGCTCCCACACCCCTCGCCGGCAGCGTCGCCGTCACAGCGACCGAGTCCTGATCGGACGCGACGAGGATGACGACGCCGGCAAGGACGGCGCCGCCCGACTGGGCGACGACGTACTGGATGAAGGTCTCGACGCTGATCCTGCCATCGATCAGTGCGCCGAGGCTCACTGCCGGATTGAAGTGGCCCCCCGAGATCTCGCCGAAGGCGTATAACCCGGCGAGTAAGGCGAGGCCGAACCCGAACGAGATCGCGACCACGTTCCCTCCGCTCGCGAGGATGCTCAGGCCGCCGATCAGCACGAGGATGAACGTCCCGAGGACCTCCGCGAGCCATGTCCGTGCACTATCGGACATCTCTCCCACTCCTTCTCGAAGGTTCCACTGTTGGACTTTCGCACACGAGAACACGTTTCACCGGTTTTTCCGGGCGGCCCGGCGCCAGGCCCTCGAGCGTCACGACCCCGAAAGCACCGGTGAAACGACGGATAGGCGACGGACCGGGCCTAGGCTCGTTGTCCCGACGACCACGCCTTCGAGGAGCAGACGGTGACCCTCTTCGCCTACTTCTGCGGGCACGAGCAGTACCAGCCGGAGGACCTCGTGCGCCACGCCCGACTCGCCGAGCAAGCCGGATTCGACTTCCTCGTGGTCTCCGAGCACTTCCACCCGTGGGTCGACGATGTCGGGGCATCCGGGTTCGCCTTCTCGACGATCGGCGCGATCGCCGCGGCCACCGCACGGGTCGAGATCGCCACCGGCGTCACGACCCCGCTGTTCCGCTACCACCCCGCGGTCGTCGCCCAGGCCGCGGCAACCCTCGACCGCCTCTCCGGCGGGCGCTTCCACCTCGGCGTCGGAACCGGCGAGAACCTCAACGAAGGGCCGCTGGGCTACCCGTTTCCCCGCTACGCCGAGCGGGCGGCACGGATGACCGAAGCCCTCCAGATCATGCGCCGGCTTCTCGACGGGGAGAAGCTCACCTACGAGGGGGAGTTCTACCGCTGCGACCGGGCCCGGCTCTACAGCCCACCGCTGGGAAAGGTGCCGATCTGGCTCGCCGCCGGCGGACCCAAGTCGTCCGCGCTCGCCGCCAGGCTCGCCGACGGCATCATCACGAGCGTCAAGGAGCCGGCCGACACCGCGGAGCGGGTCCTCGAGCCGGCACGCAAGGCAGCGCGAGAGGCCGGTCGCGACGAGCCGCGACTCCTCGCAACTCGATGGTCGATCAACGCCGCCGACGCCGACGAGGCGTGGGAGGCGCTGCGAGCGTGGCGGGGCTTGCGGGCGCCCGGCCGCCTCGAGGCGGTCGACCCGATGGAGCTCCGGGTGCGGGCGGACGAGATGGACCGGGACGAGATCTTGTCCCGGTACTCGATCGTCAGCTCCGCCGACGACTACGTCGAGACCTACCGACCCCTCGTCGAGTTCGGCGCAGAGGTGGTGACGATCCAGACGACGTCACTCGACCAGGCAGGGACCATCGCGATGCTCGGCGCCGACGTCCTGCCCCGGCTCCGCGCCATCGCCGCCGCCGGTCACTGATCTCCGACGAGGAGCTGCATCGCGGCGAGCTGGGACTGGAGCAACGTGTCCCCGCTGTCGAGGGCGACGGCTGCTTCGAGGGCGGGCAGCACCGACCGGGCGTAGCCGGAGCGCACCACGGCGCCGTCGGGATCGGTGGCGGCGGCGTCGAGGGTGGACCGCAGCGTCCGGACGAGGGCGGGACCGAACGTGGCGACCATGTCGACCCGCCAGCGGCCGTCCTCGGCCCTGCGGGTCACGACCTCGGCGAGTCCTTCCGGACTCGTCAGTTCCACCGCGGCGAACTCCCCGGCGGCGACGTCGATCCGGGAGAAGTCGCCGACGACGAGCGACGACATCTTGATGCCGCGAAATTCCTCGAACGCGGACTCGAAGCTCGTCCAGTAACTCGAGGCCACTCCCTCGGGCAGGCCGCCGTCGAGAAGGGCGGCGAGCTCGGCCACGGTGTAGGCGTTCTCGGCGGCGATGACGATCGTCGCTGCCGTCTCGTCGACGGAGTTGGCGATCGCCCGCAGATCCCCCGATCCGACGCCGTCGAGCCAGTCCCGCACCACGGCCGTCGGGAACGTCGCCGGGCTCGTCGTCGTCGTGGCGGCGCCGTCGCCGCCCCCGCACCCGCCGAGGACGAGGACGAGGCCCACGGACCACCACAGGTACCGCATGGCGACGGAGCGTACACTCGCACGATGCCCGCCACCATCGTGCGCCCGGTCGCGCTCGGCCTCGTCGCCGGCTTCGTGAGCGGGATGTTCGGCGTTGGAGGCGGCGTCATCGTCGTCCCCGGTCTCGTGCTGTGGATGGCGCTGGACCAGCACCGCGCCTCGGGCACGTCGACCGCCACGATCGTCGCCTCGGCGGCGGCGGCGACGGCGCTGCTGTCGGTCAACGGCGAGGTGAGCTGGAGCGCGGCGGCGGTGATCTTCGCCGGTGCCGGTGTCGGCGCTGCGATGGGCGCCCGCCACGTCGAGCGAATCCCCGCCGTGCTCTTGGAGCGGGCCTTCACCGTCCTCATGGTGGCGGCGGCGATCCGGATGTACCTGTGATCGGGACCGCAGTGGGGCTCGCGCTGCTGGGGCTGCTCGCCGGAGCCGCCGCTGCAGCGTTGGGGGTAGGCGGCGGGATCGTCTTCGTTCCCGCCCTCGTCATCGTCTTCTCCTTCGACCAGCAGCTCGCCCAGGGGACATCCCTCGCCGTCATCCTCCCGACGGCGGTGGTGGCCACGATCGTCCATCACCGCGGCCGGAGGGTGGTGTGGCCGATCGCCGGCTGGGTCGCCGCAGGTGCCGGCGCCGGGGCGCTCGCCGGCTCCCAGATCGCGCTGGCGCTCGATCCGGACCTACTTCGCAGGATGTTCGCCACGCTCCTCCTCGTGCTCGCCGCGTGGATGATCCGGCGAGCCGGGCGCGCCGGGGGGTGAAGGCCGGCTCAGGACCGGTCGATGGGTGCGTGGATGCGTCCGGTCGCCAGGAACTCCCTCCTCACCGCGAGATCACCAAGACGTGCCCGCCGGCCGAGGCCGTAGAGGTAGGCAAGCCCGAGCGCCTCGAGCGCCCACACCCTCCAATCGGAGACGATGTCGCCGACGTACGACACCGCCGATGCCGGCCCGGCCGCCGAGAACGTGAGCCCGAGGAAGGGCCACCACAGCGTCTCGGGGTCCGCCCACATCGCGTCGAGGAGCAAATGCAGCAACAGCCCAACGGCGAGCGGCATCCACCGCTTCCGGGGCCGGCCCCGCCGGGTGAGGATGAGCACGGCCACCATGACGAGGGCGGCGAAGACGAGACTGTGGGCGAAAAGGCGCACGGACTCGAGTGTCCCGTATGCGGCGAGACCGAACGGGGTGTCGACGAGGTCGGGGAGGAGCCCGCCGAGGACGAGGAACCGCAGATCCATCCGGTCGTCGCGAAACGTATATCGGGCGAGGGCCACCGTGCCGCCGAGATGCCAGAACACCACCGCGTCACCGGCCTCAGGGAACGAGGATGCGGCGGCAGTGGATGCACCGCGGGGGGTGGGCGCGGGTGGCTTCGAGCTGTTCGGCCGCCGTCAACGCAAGATGGCACCCGCCGCACACCCCGTCGGCGAGGCGTCCCACCGCAACGCCTTCCTTCGTCGCCCGCAGCGACTCGTAGAGATCGAGCAGGTCCTCGTCGATGAGCGGCACGATGTCGCCCTTGCGCGTCTCCTTGATCGCGAGCTCGGCGTCGATCGTCTCCCACGCCTCGGCGATCGCAGCCTCGTGACGCTGTTTCGTGGCCTCCGCCTGCTCCAGCTCGGCCACCAGCACCTCGAGCGCGGCCTCGTGCTGCTCCTTCTTCTCCATGAGGTCGAGGATCTCGTCTTCCATGTCGCTCTGCTTTCTCTGCAGCATCTCGACCTCGCGCCGGAGGTAGTCGGCGTCGCGGGCGCTCAGTCCCCCGGCGTAGAGCCGGTTCTGCTCCTGGGACAGCTTGAGCTGGGCCATCTCGAGCTCGCCGCTCGTCTTGTCGAGACCGAGGTCGGACTCCCGCAGTGCGACAGCCACCTCGTCGCGTTCTCGCGTCAGGGCCTCGACGCGCTCATGAGCGGCGCGGAACTCGGCGAGCACCGGCAGCGACTGCCGTTCGTGGAGGAGGCGGTCGATCTGGAGATCCACGTCCTGGAGGTCGAGCAGGTCGGCGAGGCTGCGCAGCTGCTCCATCGCTACTCCCTCCAGGGGTTTGGGTCGATGCCGGTGAGATCGACGACGTCGCCGAGCAAGCCGGCGACAAGGGACGCCAGGGCCCGGATCCCGGGGTTCTCGGTGGCGGTGTGGCCGGCGTCGACGACGGCGAGGCCCAGGTCGAGCGCGGCGCGGGCGTTGTGGTGGCTCACGTCTCCCGTGACGAGCACGTCGGCGACGATGGCGGCCTGGCGGACGAACGACGCACCCGAGCCCGGCACCACGGCGGCGCGCTCGATGGTCCGCTTGGCGGGGCCGGCAACCCGCACCGGGGCCTCGAGGCGCTCCTCGATCCGGCGGGCGAACGCCTGCAGCGTCACCGGCGTCGTCAGCTCGCCCACCCTGCCTCCGAACCCGGCGTTGGCGGCGACGTCGACGACGTCGAAGGCGGGCTCCTCGTAGCGGTGGGCGGAGACGAGGGCCGAGACGACCTCGTCGGCACGACTCTTGGGGGCAATCATCTCGAGCCGGACCTCGGGCTCCCGGTTCATCGCCCCGGCCCGGCCCGTCGCCGGCGAAGCGGTCTCCGGGGCGCGGAACGTGCCGGTTCCCGAGACGCGGAACGAGCACGAGCTGTACCCGCCGATGTCGCCGGCGCCCGCCTCGCTCATCGCGTCCATGAGCGCGTCCGCGTCGGCCTCGGGGGTGAAGGCGATGACCTTGACGGCGTCGGCAGGCCACAGCGGGGCGAACCCGGCGAGGCTGGAGAGCCCGAGGGTCTCGGCGAGCGATGCCGCCGTCCCTCCGGGGGCGACGTCGAATGCCGTGTGCACCACTGCTACTGCGGCACCGTGGCGGATGAGGCGCAATGCCCTCCCCTCCGGGCTTCGCCCCGCGGTGAGCCGGTTCGTGGGCCGGAACAGGAGTGGGTGATACGTGAGGACGAGATCCACGGCGTCACCCTCGACCCGGGCCACGACGGGCTCCGTGATCTCGTGAGCGACTGCAACACGCCCGGCGGGGGCGTCGGCCGCACCGAGCTGAAGACCCACCGGGTCCCAGCCGGCCGCCTTGGCCAGCGGAATCAGCTCGCCAAAGGCTCCGAGCACATCACCGACCGTCCGCGCCATGGCGGCGATGCTAAACCGCCGCGGCCGGGCCGGGGCTGCCGGTCCCTGCCGTCTCGCCACCGCGGTGGCCCCCGACGTGACGTCAGGGGCGCCGCTTGCGACTGAAATGGACGTGGGGTCCCCGGGTCCGGTGGGCGGCGTCGTCCAGCATGACGGAACCGTCGTCGAGATGGACGATCCCCACCCCGTACGCCTCCGACAAAACGTCGGGGGCAAGCACCTCGTCGGGGGGTCCTTCTGCGCTGACCCGTCCCGCCATGAGGATGACGTGATCGGCCGCCGCCGCCTCGCCGAGCTCGTGCGTGGTGACCACCACACTCGTCCCGGCGTCGACTTCGGCGAGAACCGCGGTGATGATCCGGTCCCGGGAGACGAGGTCGAGCCCCGTCGCCGGCTCGTCGAGGAGCAGCAGCTCTCCTTGCTGGGCGAGCCCCTGGGCGACGAAGACCCGCTGCCGCTGACCCCCGGAGAGCTCAGTGAGGTGCCGGTCGGCCAGATCGGCGAGCCCGAGACGTTCGATCGCGCCTTCGCAAGCGACACGGTCCGCGGCGTCGAAACGGCGCCGGGCCCTGCCGGCGAACCGCCCCATCGTGACCACCTCGCGGACGGTGACGGGCATGACCTCGTTGACCTTCGTCGCCTGGAGCACATAGGCGACCTGTGGCCTCGCCAGCTCGGGAGACGTGCCGAGCACCTCGACCTCGCCGGCGCGTACCCGCACCAGGCCGCTGAGGGCGTGGAGCAGCGTCGATTTCCCGGATCCGTTCGGCCCGATGACGGCCGTGAGCCCCGCCCTGGGGATGGTGAAGTCGGAGGCCTCGACGGCGACCCGGCCGTTGTAGCCGAGCGCCAGGCCCTTGCCCCGTGCCGCGATCATGCCCGGCACGCTCCACACACGCCTTCGATGTCGATGCGATGCCCGGTGACCTCGAGATCCCCGGCGGCGCCGACGGCGAGCACGACACCGGTGAGGGTGCGCTCGTGCTCATCGCCGACGTCGACGTCCTCCACCCTGCCGCACTCGACGCAGACGAGATGATGATGATGGCCGCGGAGCCACTCGGCGAGCTCGAAGAGCGCCACGCCGTGGCCGTCGTGCGATCGGGCGAGCACCCCGGCGTCGGCGAGCACCGTCAGCGTGCGATACAACGACGAGAGCGGGATCCCGGGCCGGAGGCGCCCGTGGAGCTCCGCGGCCGACCTCGGTCCGCCGGCTCTCCCGAGAGCTCGTACCACGAGCCTGCGGCCCTTCGTGTAGCGAACACCGCCGGTGGCGAGCCGCTGCGCCACCCGAGCGTCCAGGTCCCCGAGCACCGGTCCCGGCATCGTCGTCATGCCACGCACTATAATGATATTGATTCTCACAATACAACCGGTTCCGAGAGCACCCACCCGCAACGCTGGAGCGCAGCTTCGATGTCCGGCCTCCGCACCTTCGTCCTCGCCGCTGCGGCCCTGTTCGGGCTGGTGGCGGGTGGTGCGGGGTGCGGAGATTCGACCGGCGACGACGGCCAGGGCATGCTCATCATCGCGTCGACCTCCATCCTCGGCGACATCACCGGGCACATCGCCGGCGATCTCGCCACCGTCGAGACGCTCATCGGCCCCGGCCAGGACCCTCACGACTTTCGGCCTTCGGCGGCCGAGGCGGCGCGGCTGCGCGACGCCGACCTCGTCGTCGTCAACGGTCTGGGGCTCGAGGAGGGCCTCACAGATGTGGTCGCCGCTGCCGCCGCCGACGGGGTTGCCGTGCTCGAAGTCGGCCCGGCCGCTGCTCCGCTCCCCCTCGGTGGCGATGCGAACGCCGCGTCGGATCCCCACGTCTGGCTCGACCCCGAGCGCATGGCCGCCGCCGTGACGGCCATCGGCGAGGCGCTCGCCGCCATCGACGAAGGCGCCGACGGCGCTTGGAGACAGGCGGCACAGTCCTACCGGCAGGAGATCCTCGCCACCCACGCCCTCGTCGCAGAGATCCTCGCCCCCATCGCCCCGGCGCGGCGCGTCCTCGTCACGAACCACGACTCCCTGGGTTACTTCGCCGCACGGTACGGCTTCGAGATCGTGGGCAGCGTCATCGCTTCGGGGTCGACGCTCGCCGAGCCGAGCGCCGCCGACCTCGCGTCGCTCGTCGCCGCCATCCGCAGCCATGACGTTCCGGCCATCTTCGCCGAGACCACCGCGCCGGCACGCCTCGCCGAGGCCGTCGCCTCCGAGTTGGGCGGCGAGGTCGCCGTCGTCGAGTTGTTCACCGGCTCGCTGGGACAGCCCGGCTCGGGGGCGGCGACGTACCTCGAGATGCTCGCGACGAACGCCCGGCGCATCGCAGCGGCCCTCACCTCATGATCGAGTTCTTCACCGATCCCTTCTCTCTCGGATTCATGCAGCGGTCCCTCATCGCCGGGATCCTCGCGGTGGTGACGACGTCGGTGGTCGGGACGTGGGTCGTCCTGCGCGGGCTGGCCTTCATCGGCGACGCCCTCGCCCACGGTGTCGTCCCCGGGATCGCCGTGGCGTTCCTCCTCGACGCGAACCTCGTCGCCGGCGCCGCCGTCGCCGCGGTCGTCATGATCGGCGCCATCTCGCTCATCCACCGCACCACCACTCTCACCGAGGACACCGCCATCGGCCTGCTCTTCGTCGGGATGCTCGCCCTCGGGGTCATCATCATCTCCCGGGCCGGGTCGTTCGCCGTCGACCTCGTGGCGATCCTGTTCGGGGACGTGCTGGGGACCACGACGAGTGACGTCCTCGTCCAAGGAGCGGCCGCGGCCGCCGCGGTCGGCGGTGTGGTGCTGTTCTACCGCCCGCTTCTCGTGCTCGCCTTCAACGAGGAGAAGGCGGAGGTGCTCGGGCTCAATCCCCGGCTCACTCATGCGGTCATGATGGGGCTGGTGACGATCGCGGTCGTGACGTCCTTCCAGACGGTCGGCACCCTCCTCGTCTTCGGGCTCCTCATCGCCCCGCCGGCCACGGCGGCGCTCATCGCCCGCCGGGTCCCGGTGATGATGGCGACCGCGGTCGGAGTGGGGACCCTAGCGGTGGTCGGCGGGCTCCTCCTCAGCTTTCACCTCGACATCGCGGCCGGTGCTGCGGTGTCGGGCCTCGCCGTGGTGAACTTCTTCGTCGTGCTGGCGGGGCGCGGCCTGGTGCGGGCGATTCGCCGCCGCGCCTTCGCAGCAGCAGCATCGGCCCGGTAGCCGGCACCGGCGCGGTTGCGCCCGCGCAATTCCGGTAAACCTCTCCACCCCCAACGGCGAGTTACCAGGCGTGGAAGGCATCCGGAACCGATGGAAGTCAACACAAGGAGCGGGTTCCCGATGCGGCGAATGCTGAAGCACAAAGGATTCTCGGTCTTCCTCACGACCTTCGCCGTCGTCTTGCTGTCGGGCATCGCCCTCGCGCAGGTCGGCATGATGAGCGCGGCGGTCGACGAGGGCTCGGGCCAGGCACCATCACTGGTGGCGCCGGCGAGCGCCGGATTCGTCGGTGACGGCATCGCCGATGAGCCGACGGAGCCGAAGCCGAAGGAGCCGGTGGCCGATGAGCCCGTGCGCGAGGAACCGGTCGACAAGGAACCCGCCCACGAAGAGCCCGCCCACGAGGAACCCGTCGACAAGGAACCCGCCCACGAAGAGCCCACCGACAAGGAACCGGCCCACGACGGGCCCACCGACAAGGAGCCCGCCCACGAAGAGGGCGTCGACGACTCGGTCCTCCTCGAGATCACCTCACCGCGCGACGGAGCCCATGTCGAGCGCGAGGTCATCACCTTCAAGGGCGTGAGCGATCCCGATGCGGTCGTCACCTACGGTAGGTACGAGGCTCGCATGGACGACGCAGGACACTGGGCCATCACCCTCGTCCTCCATCAGGCCGGCGAGAACGTGATGCCGTTCCGTGCCGAGGACGCCGCGGGCAACGTGGCCGAGGCGTCGGTGACCGTCTACCTCGACGTCGTGGAAGAGAAGCCCAAGTTCTCCGCCCAGCAGAAGTGGGACGCTTCCGACGACGATCCGCCGATGAACCACTACTGGGGCACGGCGACACCCGGCACCGGGATCGTGGTGATGTCCGAGTACGGATCCAGCCACACCGAGGCGAACGCCGACGGGGCCTGGGAGACCACCGTGGTCTTCGAAGGTGCACCTCACGCCGAGAAGTTCAAGGTCGTCGTCGAGTCCGGCGACGGGGGCCGCGCCGAGTTCTGGATGAAGGTCTTCTACCCGACGCACGAGGATCCAGCGAAGTTCACGGCAAACCAGAAGTACGGCTCGTGCGGCGAGGACATCCCCTACGACGTGTTCTGGGGGACGGCGACGCCCGGTGCCGAGATCTGGGTCGAGTCGGAGTACGGCGGCGGCGCAACGACCGCGAACGAGTCCGGACACTGGGAGTTGCGGGTCGACTTCCCCGAGGCGCCGGTGGGTGATGTCTTCGGGGTCATCGTGAGATCCTCGGACGGCGGCATTGCCGACTTCACCTTCGTGGCGACGGCGTGACGACAGAGGCCTGAGGGCGCCTCCCTCAGCGTGGACGACGCCTCCCGGGCACCGGGAGGCGTCGTCGCGCGTAGGTTCACCCGAGGGGCGGGCGCCCCGGGCCGGGTGGGCCTGCGAACGCCTGGGCGACGTCGAGCCACTCGTCGGCGCCCGAGCCTGTCGCGACGAGGTCGGTGTCCACCCGGTGTCTTCGCTGGGTGGCGACCAACGCGAAACCGAGCGCGCTCCCCCGCAGCGACTCCGGAGAGTCCGGGTCGCCCCACGTCCATGTCTCGTCGCCGAGGGTGAGCTCCACGTAGGGCGGGATATCGGGGACGGGGAGACCCCGAATGCGGAACGCATACGGCCGAGCGGCGACGCCGATGTGGCACACGTGACGGAGCCGACCCACCGGCACCTCCTCGATGCCGAGCGCGTCGCGAACATCCTGGCCGTGCGCCCACGTCTCCATGATCCTCGCCGTGACCTTCGACCGCGCCCCCATCGGCTGGCCGTACCACAACACCCGAGTCCCGGCATCGAGCGCCGAGTAGACGCGGCGCAGCCGCTCGTTGGCCCCCGTCCACCACTCGAGAATCTCGGTGCCCTGCATCGCGGCGGCACGGTCCGTGGCGATGGCGACGTAGTCGTCCATGTCGGTGCTACCCGCGATCCCGGCCAGCTCGGCGGCGAAGGCCTCCGGGTCGAGGTGTGCCTCGACGGCCTTGTCGTCGAAGAAGGCGAGGTGGGCGATCTGGTCCCTGATCGCCCACCCCTCTGCGGGTGTGGGCATGTCCCACGCCGTCTCTTCCAGCGGGGCCACCACCGCCGCCAGCTCTAGGTACTCGGCCTCGAGGTCGGCGCAGATCGCGACCATCTTGTCGTCCATGCCGCCGACACTACCCGCGGCGTGGCGACCCATCCTCCCCCGCGCTGCGCCGCGTGCGACTCCTCGATCCGAGCGCGGACACGACGGCCGAAACCGCAATCGTCAACAGGATGCTGCCCCCGATGGAGATGGGAAGCCCGAAGAAGCGCTTCAGCACGACGAGCGCGAGCACGAAGACGACGAATCCGCGGTACGAAACCACGTCGGGCAGCGTACCGCCTGGCGCCGACGCGCTCGTCACGTGGAGAATGCCACGATGGGCTGGAACACGGCGGGCCGGCACGGCGTTGGTCGTGACGCTGAGAGGAGCTGGACATGGGGTGGAGACGCAACAAGACCGACATGCCGGAGCCGGAGAACGCCTTGCCGGGCCGAACGGAGCCGCTCGAGGTGCCCGAGCACCACTACGTCAACGGGAACCGGATCCGTGAGCCCTTCCCCGAGGGCACCCGCCGCGCCGTGTTCGGGATGGGATGCTTCTGGGGCGCCGAGCGGCTCTTCTGGCAGCTTCCCGGGGTGTACTCGACGGCGGTCGGCTACGCCGGCGGGGTGACGGAGAACCCGACCTACCGCGAGGTGTGTACCGGGCGCACCGGGCACGCCGAGGTCGTACTCGTCGTCTACGACCCGGCAGCCATCACGTACGAGCAGCTCCTCAAGACCTTCTGGGAGGAGCACGACCCCACCCAGGGCATGCGCCAGGGCAACGACCTCGGCACCCAGTACCGCTCTGCGGTGTACCACGACACCGACGAGGACCGCGATCTCACCATCGCCACCCGGGACGCGGTCCAGGAGGGGCTCACTGCGATGGGGTACGGCGTCGTCACCACCGAGATCGCCCCCGCCGGCCCGTTCTACTACGCCGAGGACTACCACCAGCAGTACCTTGCGAAGAACCCGAACGGATACTGCGGCATCGCCGGCACCGGAGTGAGCTGCCCCACCGGCCTCGGCTGAAGCGCCGTCTACTCGAGGAAGATCACCTCGTCGACGAGCTGCTCTTCGACGTGCTCGCCGGCCGGATGGAACCGGTAGTGGAGGAAGTCCTTCGTGTAACCGAGGTTGACCCCGGTCGGGCCCTCCCGGTTCTTCTCGATCGTGAGGACGACCTGCTGCTTGAACTTCTCCGCCCGCACCGTGTCGTACGCAGTGTGCCGTTTCGATACGGCGCTGTACTTGTCGTTGAGGAGCAACACGACGTCCGCCTCGTAGGTGAGGGCTGCGGCCGACTCGAGGTGCTGGAGACGGAACCGGCGCCGGTGGAGGCCGGCCTGATCGCCTGCCACGATGGCGATGACCGCGATGTCGCGCTCCATCGCGATGTCCTTGAGGCCCACAGCCGCGTCGCCGGGTTCGCCGGGGACCTTCTGTAGGTAGTCGACGAAGAGCACGGCCTTGCCATCGCTCCCCGTCGGCAGCATCGCCTCGAGCGTGGCGACGTCGTTGCGCACCGGCGACGACGCATGGAGCCAGAGCCGCTCGCTGTAGCTCTCGAGCCTGCCGTGGGCGGCGCGCACCATGAGGTTGCCGGCGGCGGCCTCGGCGAGATCGACGGCGCCGGTGGCGAGACCCCACAGCATCCGGCGCACTTCCGATGAGGTCGACATACCCTCTGTCGAGGCGAGATCGCCGAGCTCGGCCAGCAGCAACCGGCCCAGCAGGGTCGGCTCGTCGTGCTCGTAGCACGCGTAGACGACGCCGTACCCGCTCGTCGCCATCGTCCGGGCCCACTGCAGCGCGGCGACGGTCTTGCCGACACCGGGAACACCGCCGACGAGGGTCAGCGTGCCGGAGCGGAGACCTCCGCCGAGGGCATCGTCGAGGGGGCTGAATCCGGTCGGCATGATCGAGCGCCCCCGGGGCCGCTCCGTGGCGCCGGCGAGCACCGAGAGCACGGTTCTCGGCTGGGAGACTCGTTGTGTTGTCATGGTCGCCTTCCCCACCTCATGGGTCACGACCCCCCGAAGAGGGTGTTCGAGATCCGTATCGCGGCAGGTCCGAGCAACACGATGAAGAGGGCGGGGAAGATGCACAGCACGAGGGGGAACACCATCTTCACGGGGATCTTGAGCGCCCGTTCCTCGGCGCGTTGGCGGCGGCGGGTCCGCAGCTCGCCGGACTGGATGCGGAGGACGTGGGCGATCGGGAGGCCGTAGTCCTCCGACTGGATGACGGCCGTCACGAAGGTGCGCAGGTCGGTGACGTCGCTGCGCTCGGCGAGGTGGCGCAACGCTTCGGACCTGGGCACGCCGAGCTGCATCTCGTGGAGGGCGCGGCGCAGCTCGATTGCGAGGGGGCCCCGGCCCGCCCTGGCAGCGCGGCCCATGGCGGCTTCGAACCCGATGCCGGCCTCGACGCTCATCGTGATGTGGTCGAGGGCGTCGGGGAGCTCGCGTTCGATCGTCTCCTGGCGGTTGCGGGCGACGGCGTCGAGGGCGAAGTCCGGGAGGATGTAGCCGAGGGCGATCGACGCGGCGCCGAGAACGTAACCGCGGTAGGAGTAGCCGGCGAACCCGACCCCGGCTGCGGCGACGATCTTGAGGACGAGCACGAACTCGACCGGCCACCGCCCGGTCTTGCCTGCCAGGTCGATGCGCCGTTCGATCGTCTCCACGACACCGGCCGGGGTGAACCTGCGGAGGAACCGCAGTGTTCGTCCCATCGCGGGTACGACGACCCGCTCTCCGGCGCCGCGGTCGAGGATGAGCTGGCCGAGCTCGCCGGTGGTCTCTCCCCGCTCGGCGCGCCGCGTGAACACAGTGCCCTTGGCGCTGCGCTGGCTCGACACCGAGGTGATGAGCAGCGGAATCGACACGGCGATGGCGGCGGCTGCGACGATGATCTGGAACGGCATGGCGACCCCTAGAACTCCAGCCTGACGATGCGGCGGATCCATAGGATCCCGATGACGAGCAGGACGACGCCCACCAGGATCATGACCTGTCCGGCTCCGGTCGAGGTGAGCTCGGAGAGGTAGTCGGGTGCCACGGTCCTGACGGTGGCGGCGATGAAGAGCGGGAGCGCGACGAGCACGACCGCCGACAGCCGACCCTCGGCGCTGAGCACCTGGATCTGGCGGCGGATGTTCTCCCGCTCCCGGATCGTGGCTGCCACCCGCTCCAGCAGCTCGGCGAGGTCGCCGCCGACCTGGCGGTGGATCTCGATGGCCTCGGCGGCCATGCGCAGGTCCTCGCTGCGAACCCTGTCGGCCATCGTGGAGAGGGCATCCTCGAGATCGCGCCCCAACTGGACCTCGAGGCGAACCCGGTTGAACTCGGCGGCCGTCGGCTCCGGCGCCTCGGCGACGACACCGTCGATCGCCTGGTTGATGCCGAAGCCGGCCCGCAACGCTCCCGCGATGAGCTGGAGGGTGTCCGGGAGCTGTTCCTGGAACCTTCGCGAGCGCACGGACGCCATGGCCGAGATCACGACGAAAGCGACGAGGATGGCGGCGATCGCGCCGATGAGGGCGCCGACGAACCCGACGAGCACGTTGCCGATGAAGAACCCGAGCAAGAGCCCGGCGAAGGCGATGATCCCGAACTCCCCGACCCGCAGGTTGAGCCCCGCCTGATCGAGGAGCAAGCGCAGCCCGCCTGCGCCACCGCTACGCTCGATCGCCTCCTCTGCGAAGATCGAGGCGCGATCGGCGATACCGCTGAGGACGGTGCGGTCCACGGTGCGCCTGCCCATGCCGCGCAGCGCCGCCACTCCCCCGCTGACCTTCGCTGGGCGAACGAGGGCGACGACTCCGAAGATGCCCAAGAAGATGGTGATGGCACCCCACACCAGCCCCGTCGTCGTCTGGTACCACGGCAGTGTGACGCTCGTCCCGGTGAGCGGCTCGATCGCGACCGGGGCGGTGGTGGCGGTCGGTGCCGTCGTCGCGGGCGGCGTGGTCGTGGGCGCCGGCGCCTGTGGCAGATCGGGGAACCGATAACCCGCGGTCGACACAGCGGTGACGTTCTCGCCCCGGATCGCCACGGTCAGCTCCGTCTGACCGCCGGCCTGGGAGGCGAAGGTGATGCGGAACTGGTTGAGGAGGTCTGAGGCGACGGTACTGAAGATCCCCTCGAGCGCGGCCGGGTTGTCGGCTGGCACGAGCTCGCCCTGAGATGCGATCTGGAGGCGCTGGAGGGCCACCGAGTCGTTCTCGGGGCTCTGCAACTCGACGGCGACGAGCTCGGCGTTCGATTGGAGCACGGAGACGATGGAGTCCTCGAGGCTGGCCACGCTCGCAGTGTCTCCGCCGTCGGTGAGGACGATGAGGGAGCGCCGGACCCCGCTGAGCGCCTCGAAGAGCCCGGCTGCCTCGGCGACTGCGTCGTAGAGTGCCGTCTCACCCCCGGCGGCGAGCGAACCGACCGCGTCCTTGACCTCTTCAGAGCCGGTCGTGAACGGCACGACGAGCTCGCTGGTGCTGCCGAACCGGACGAGCGCGAACGCCACGCCCTCAGGCATGACGTCGACGAACGAGGTGATCGCCGCTTTCGCCTCGGACAGCGGAACGCCTCGCATCGACCCGGACGTGTCGAGGGCGAACACGACGGCGAGCTCCTCGTGGTCGACCTCCTGAACGACGACGGCCCGCGGTTCGTCGTTCTCCGACACGAAGAAGTCGGAGAGGACGAACGTGTCGTTGGCCAGCTCCACCGGGACGGTGACCGTGAGCGTGACGGCCGGGTAGTTCGACATGTCGACATCGTCGACGGTGAGGTCGACGGTGACGGGCTCGGCGGTCTCCGCCTCCTCCTCCTGGGCGAGTGACGACCCGACCGGGAGCGCCACCATGAGCGCCCCCACGAGCGTCAGGAGGAGGGCCCGCTTCACCGCCGCGCCTTCAACAGCTGGGTGACGGCCTCCTCGGGCGCCCCGAACGTCTCCGGCGGCACCGTGACACCGACCTCGGCCAGCCGGTCGGTGAACTGGGGCCGGATCCCGGTCGGTTGCAGCGTTCCGACGAACCTGCCGTCGTCGTCGGTGCCAGCGCCGAAGTCGTGGACGTAGATGTCCTGAAGGGTGACGACGTCGCCCTCCATCCCGGTGACCTCGGAGATCGATGTGATCTTGCGGGACCCGTCGCTCAGACGGCTGAGGTGGACGATGACGTCGATCGCGGACGCGATCTGCTCCCGGATCGCCTTGTCGGGCAGCTCCACGCCTGCCATGAGCACCATCGTTTCCAGCCGGGAGACGGCATCCCGAGGGCTGTTGGCGTGCACCGTCGACAGGGATCCCTCGTGGCCCGTGTTCATGGCCTGGAGCATGTCGAGCGCCTCCCCGCCGCGGGCCTCACCAACGATGATCCGGTCGGGGCGCATACGGAGGGCGTTGCGCACGAGGTCCCGGATCGTCACCTGGCCCCGCCCCTCGACGTTGGGCGGACGGCTCTCGAGCCGGATCGTGTGCTTCTGCTGCAGCTGGAGCTCCACGGCGTCCTCGATGGTGATGATCCGCTGATCCTCGGGGATGAACGACGAGAGCACGTTGAGCAGCGTCGTCTTCCCGGTGCCGGTGCCACCGCTGACGATCATGTTGAGTCGCCCCTCGACGCCGGCGCGCATGAGGTCGGTCGCCAGGGGCGTCATCGTGCCGAGCTGGATGAGGTCCTCTGCGGTGAACGGGTCCTTGGCGAACAGGCGGATGGTGAGCACGGGACCGTCGACCGACAGCGGAGGGATGATGGCGTTGACCCGGGACCCGTCCGGGAGCCTGGCATCGACCATCGGAGAGGACTCGTCGATCCGCCGCCCCACCTGGGACACGATGCGGTCGATGACCCGGCGGAGGTGGGCCTTCGACGAGAACCGCATCTCGGTCTCCTCGATGCGGCCGGAGCGCTCAATGTAGATGGTGTCGGCGGCGTTGACCATCACCTCGGTGACGGCGGGGTCGTCGAGGAACAGCTGGATGGGCCCATAGCCGAGGATGTCGTCGCGCAGCTGGGCGGCGAGATGTTTGCGCTCGTCCCCGGTGAGGGGAGCCTGCTCGTCCTCGATGACGCGGCTCAGCTCCTCGGCGACGAAGAGCTGGAGCTCTTCCTCGCTGATGGATGCGTCGGTGAGACGGGACCCGAGCTTGGCGAACAGCGCGGCCTGCGCACGCGTCTTGATGTGCGAGAGCGGATCGGCGCGCGGGTCGGTGACCTCTTCGCCGGCGAGACGGCTCGTCAGGCCGCGGTCCTTGTCGCCGCCGTCGCGCTGCTTGAGACGTTCGTTGAGCTTCATCCCTGCCTCCTGCGGCGCCGGAAGCCACCGGCCGCCTGGGTCTCGTCGTTGGGTCGGTCCGCGTACAGGTCGACGATGTCCCAGATCGACCTGGACACCGGGGCTCGCGGCGAGGCCTCGAGGATCGGGACGCCCTCGTTCATCGACCGGGGCACCATCCGCGAGCTGGGAATCCTGGCATCCACCCGCATGCCGACCGTCGCCTCGACGTCGGTGAGGGTGAGCCCGACCTTGCTGTCCGCGCGGTTGACGATGAACCGGCGGGGGGCATTGAGCTCGAGGTTGTCGAGGGCATCGACGACTTTGCGCATCCCCCGCACCCCCGACACCGACATGTCACAGATGAGGAGCAGCTCGTCGCTCATCTCGATTGTCGCCAGGGTGATCTCGGTGAGCCCGGCGGCAGTGTCGACGACGACGTAGTCGAACTCGCGCCTGAGCAGGTCCAGGGCGCGAACGACGGTCGCCTCCGTGACCTCTTCACCGACGGCCGGCGAGTCGGGAGCGCACAGCGCGAACAGCGTGCCCCGCCGCGGGGTGAGGAACACCTTCAGCATCGTCAGGTCGAACCGGCCGGCGTCCACGGCATCGCCGATCGAGTGCTCGGGGCGGAGCAGCATCGCGTTGGTGACGTCCCCGAAGAGCAGGTCGAGGTCGACGATGGCCACCCGGCCGGGGGCCCGCTCGGCGAGACCGACGGCGAGGTTGACGG
This sequence comes from uncultured Acidimicrobiaceae bacterium, assembly GCA_947259365.1. Classification (GTDB taxonomy): domain Bacteria; phylum Actinomycetota; class Acidimicrobiia; order Spongiisociales; family UBA5794; genus CAMYMC01. The sequence goes on from CAMYMC010000001.1 coordinate 157,702, forward strand.
CGAGCGCCGTCTTGCCGCTGCCACCCTTGGGGGCGAGCACGGTGAGCACCTTGCCGTGAGCCGTGATCGGCTCGACGTCCTCGACGAGGTTCGACCTGCGCCGGGATGCCGTCTGCGCCGCCCGCTCGAAGACGGCGCGCAGCTCCTTCTCCGGGGCATCGGGGGCGACGACGTCGCGCACGCCCGCCCGCAACGCCCGCTCCCACATGTCGGGGCTGGGGTCGGCGACGACGACGACGCTGATCTCGGGACGGTCCCGGTCGATGAGCGAAGCGACGTCGAGGGCGCGCTCGGCGGCGACGCCCGGCCCGATAGCGATGACCTCCGGGTTGTCTTTCGTCAGGTCGACGACGACGCGCTCGATGTCCTCGCGACGCAGGTCGCCACTGAAGCGGTCGAGACCGCCGTTCTGCGACGCGGTGCCGAGCAAGCGCCGCATGCGCTGCTCGAATCCGCTCGACTCTGTCGCGAGGACGATTCGGCTCATAGGTAGATCGTGCCCCTTGTCTGGATCTGGACGCCGCCCTCGTCGGACTCAGGCGTCTCCTTGGCCACCCACAGCGACCCGAACTCGGCCGTGAAGACGAGTTTCTCGACGTCGGGGGCGCTGAGGGCGAGGGTGACGAGGAGGCTGCCACCCGGCGACAGGTTCGGCTGCGGCGTCGTCACCACGACACCGGTCGCCGAATCCTGCGCGCTCGGCGGCGGGCTGGAGAACTGGATGTTCGTCACCAGCACCTTCTGGCTGATGATGTGGGTCGTGTTCGGCGTCCGCAGCGGCTCCGGCGGTTGGTCGCCCTCGGTGCCGGGGTCCGGCTGGATGAAGTCCTGGAGGTTGTCCGTTCCCTGCGGCTCGACGGCGTCGAGGGTGAACGGCTGAAAGGACGCCACGATGGCGACGAGGTCGCCTGGAGTGAGCTCACCACCGAGGACTCGCTCGGGCGAGAGCTCGACCGTCACCTGGAGGAGCTCCGGCGGCACCTCGACGTCGACAACCTGGACCAGCGCCTCCGCGGCCACGAAGCGCGACGAGACCAGCTGCTCACCGGGCAACAGATCGACCGATGCGAACCGCCCCTCGAGCTGGCCGAGGTCGGTGACGGCGCCACGCGCCGTCGACACGACGGGGACCCGGACCGGCTTGACGAGGGAGTCGAGAGCAGACGCCGGGGTACCCCTGGCGATCGGCTGATCGACAACGAGGACCTCGACGGTCTCCTGGCCTTCGAGCGCCCTGTCGTCGGCGCCCTGCACGTAACTGACGATGACCCACGTACCGATGGCGGCGAGCGCCAGCGACACGAGCACGCCAATGACTCGCCTGTTCATTCCGCCCTTGCCCCCTCTGCATCGGTGCGCGCGCCGTGGATCCTATTGAGGGATGGCACGCTAACGCCATTCCGCGCCCGTGGCGCAGAGACGCCGGCTCCGCCGCTTCCCGGCCCTGTCGTTCGTCCCGTCATGGGGTCGCCACCTTTCCCACCTGGTCCCCACCTGCGGTGTCGTCGTCGTTCATGTTCGCTGGATCGTCTTCATCAGATTTGCGGGCTGTTTGCCGTCGACCGTCCACGGCCAGCCAGCCCGTCTGGCGATGGCCGCAGCTTCGAGCTGCGACCCGGCGTCGAGCTTGCCGAGGACGGACCGGATGTGTGAGCGGATCGTTGCGACCGAGACGTGCCACCTCGCGGCGATGTCGGAGGCCGACTCGCCCTCGCAGATGGCCGAGAGCACCTGGGCCTCACGCTCGGTGAGGGAGCGGAACGGCGCCCGTCGCTCTCTATCCTCGGTTCGGGCCTTGCGCAAGTCGACGATGAGCTCGGTGCGCTCGGCAGGGGTGAGGAGGCTCTTGCCGTCGACGACGTCCTCGACGGCGGCGACGAGCTCGGCGGGGCGGATGCGCTTGTGCACGATGCCGGCCGCGCCTTCCTCGATGCAGCGCGCCTGGAAGACCCTGTCGTTGGATGAGGTGAGCATGACGACGAGAGCGCCGAGCTCGATCGTGGGGGCGATGAGCCGGGTCGAGTGCCCGAGGTCGTCGCCGAGGTAATCGTCGAGCAGGACAATGTCGGGCCTCGAATCGGCGATTGCAGAGAGGAGCTCGGTGTCGGTGCGGGCGAACATGCCGCGAGCGTCGAAGCCGTGGCGTCCGAGCCAGTCGACGAGGAGGCTGCAGAACAGGACGTGGTCGTCGACGACGCCGACCCGGATCGGTATCGCCGCATCGCGGCCCTGGCGGAGCGCAGCGCTCATCGGCGGCGCCTCTCGTCGTTGCCCCTGCCGGAGACGTGTGGCTCGGTCGTCGCGGCCGTCCCGGCCGCCCTTTGAACTCCCACCAGACCCATTGCCTCCCTCTTGTCCCCCACCACTCGATGGGACGACGGGAGTGTGAAGCGGGGCGGCGCCACCGTCAAACACGGTGATGGCTGAATCCACCATATTGAGGAGCGCCATGACCTGCTTTTGGGGGGTGTCGACGCGCCACGGTCGGTGTCGGACCCGGCAGGGCGCATCGGGTAGGGTCCGATGCCGGCTGGTACACAGAGGACCTGCGAGGAGAGCGAAAGGAGCGGTGATGGCGCGACGGGAGTATGCGACCGAGTCGATCGTGGTCCGGTGGAACTCGGAGCGCTGTATCCACACCGCGATCTGTCTCAACGCGCTGCCCGCGGTCTTCGACACCCAGCGCCGGCCGTGGATCGACGCCTCCGGCGCCGACGCCGCAGCGATCGCGGCCGCTGTGGAGAAATGCCCGACCGGGGCGCTGATCTACGAGCGGACCGACGGCGCCGCCGGGGAGCCGACGCCGGCGACGACGACGATCGTTCCCTGGCCCAACGGCCCGCTCATGGTGCGGGGCACCGTCGAGGTCCGCGACGCGCGAGGGAAGCTGTTCGACGCCGGGACCCGGATGACGCTGTGCCGGTGCGGGCGCAGCGGCAACCAGCCGTTCTGCGACCTCTCCCACCGCCTCGCCGGGTTCCGGGACAACCCCCGCGTCATCGACGACGGCCGCGAGTCGGCGGACTCGCCGTCTGATGTCGCCGCCGCTCCCGGCCCGTGATGTCGGTCGGTCGATGTCGGTGACCTTCGGCCCTTTGCCGGCGGCTGTCTCCGGCGTACGGTGGCGGCGAGGGGGTGAGCGATGACCTCAGCAGGCACCGACCTTGCGATGATCATCTCCCTCGTCGTGCTCTTTGCGTTCGTCGTGCTCCTCGGCGCCGCGGAGGCGGCGCTGTTGCGGGTGCCCCGGGTGAGCGTCGCGGTGCGAGCCGACGGCGGGAGCCGCCGGGCGGCGAGGCTGCTCGGGCTGCTCGACGACCTGCCCCGGGTGATGAACACGGTGCTGCTGGCGGTCCTTCTGAGCCAGATCGGCGCCGCCACGATCACCGGGGTCCTCGCCTCGCGGCATTTCGGCGGGGTGGGAGTGACCCTGGCGTCGATCGGGCTCACCGTCGTGCTCTTCGTCTACGGGGAGGCGATCCCGAAGACGTACGCCGTCCGCCACCCGCTGCGGGTCGCCACCGCGCTCCATCCGCTCGTCGCATCGCTCGCGAGGGCCCTGCGCCCGGTCGTCACCGCGCTCGTGACGCTCGCCGACTTCCAGGCTCCCGGCACCGGGGTCGCCGCCCATCTCGGCGTCACCGAGGAGGAGTTGCGGCGCCTCGCCGCAGAGGCCGCGACCGCGGGCGAGATCGACGACTCCGACGCCGAGCTCATGGACCGCGCCTTCGCCCTCGGTGATCTCCAGGTCCGCGAGATCCTCGTCCCCCGGATCGACGTCGTCAGCGTGCCGGCCGCCGCCTCCGCCCATGAGGCGCTCGACGTGGCGGTCGCCGCCGGCCACCGGCGCCTCCCGGTGCGCGGCGCCAGCGTCGACGAGCTCGTCGGGGTGGTGCGGATGCGGGACCTGGCGCGCGCCGTCGCCGACGAGAGCACGGTGACGGCGGCCGACCTGGCCGGTCCCGTGATCACCGTGCCGGAGATGAAGCGGGTCGTGGAGCTGCTGCGGGAGATGCAGGCGGCGTCGGTGCACCTCGCCGTCGTCGTCGACGAGCACGGCGGCACCGAGGGCATCGTGACCATCGAGGACGTCGTCGAGGAGCTGGTCGGTGAGGTCGCCGACGAGGGCGAGCCGACGACGGCCCTTGTGGTGACCCTCGGCGGGGGCCGGTGGTGGGTCGACGCCGCGGCCCCACTCGCCGACGTCGAAACGGCACTCGGCATCGAACTGCCCCGGGGCGACTGGACGACGGTGGGGGGCCTCATCGTCGCCACCGTCGGGTCGATTCCGCCGCCCGGCACCGAGGTCGTCGTCGGCGGGCACCGGTTCACCGTCACCAGGGCCGGGTCGCGCCGAGTTCGCGAGGTCGTGCTCGAGATCGCAGACTGAACGCCGGGGGCCGCTTCGTCCGACGTCGGCGCCGTCCACCGGGTTGAATGGCGCCGACGAACTCGGGAGGGCACATGTCGGCTACCCCATCACCCATCACGCTGGCAGCCGGTGAGGGGAAGACGCTGCCGCTCGGCGTCACCACCGTTCGGTTCCTCGCCGTCTCGGAGAGCACCGCCGGCGGTTCCAGCGCCGAGGAGTTCGGGATCCCGGGGGGATTCGACGGCCCGCCACCTCACGTCCACGAGCGGACGAACCACTCGTGGTACGTGCTCGAGGGCGAGCTCGTGCTCACGGTTGAGGGGCGTCCGTTCGCGACGGGTCCGGGCGCCTTCGTCCACGTCCCGGCGCGGACACCGCACACCTTCGCCAACCCGGGTGAGGCGCCGGCGCGGATGCTGCAGTTCACGACGCCGGGCGGCTTCGAGAACTACCTCGAGGAGCTGACGCGGGCGTTTCCCGCCGGCGTCACCCTCGACCGGGATCGGCTCGTCGAGATCATGGCCCGCCACGACACGTTCCCGGTCTGAGTCGCGAACCTGTGGTCTCCGGTGACCGCGGCGACATCCGCCCAGCCAGGCCGGGTCGGCGGCCGGGCCTCAGATAGCGGACTCCCGGCCAAGTACGCTGCCGAGGCACATGCTCGTCGAGCGAGATACCGAGCTGACCGTTCTTCGGAGACTGCTGGACGATCTCGGGTCCTCCGGCGGCCGGGTCGTCCTCGTACGGGGCGAGGCGGGCATCGGCAAGAGCGCCCTCGTGTCGCAATTCCTCACCGACTCCGGAGACCGCACCCATGCGCTCGTCGGCGGGTGCGACGATCTGCTCACACCCCAACCGCTGGGGCCGATCTGGGATGTAGCCCGCCACGACGCCGCTCTCGCTGCCCCGCTGTCGGGAGGAGATCGCCGGGCTGTCATGGAGACGCTGCTGGATCTCCTCTCCCGCGGGCTGCGGCCGACCGTCCTCGTGCTCGAAGACACGCAATGGGCGGATGAGGCGACCCTGGATGTCATCAAGTTCTTGGGACGGCGGATCGCCCGCACCAACGGCATGCTCCTGCTCACCTACCGCGACGGCGAGGTCGACCTCGACCACCCGCTGCGCACGGTGATCGGCGAGCTGCCGCCGCGGAACATCATCCGGCTCCAGCTGCCCCGTCTCTCCCGCGAGGCGGTATCCCTCATGATCGGGCCGCAGCCGTTCGATCTCGACGAGATCATGGCCTTGACCGCCGGCATTCCGCTCTTCGTCACCGAGGTCATCGCCACCGGGATGGGCGACGTGCCGATCTCCGTGCGCGACTCGGTGCTCGCCAGAGCTGGCAAGCTCTCACCCGAGGCTCGCCGGCTCCTCGCTCTCGTCTCGGTCTCCCCCGGAGGTGCCGAGCGATGGCTCGTCGACGCGATTGCCGCCCCGTCTCCCGATGACCTGGCCGAATGCGCCCGCCAGGGCCTGCTCCGGATGGACGCCGACGCCGTCGTCTTTCACCACGAGCTCGTGCGCCGAGCGATCGAGTCGTCGCTGAGCGCCAGCGAGATCCGCAAGCTGAACAGGCGGGTCCTCGAGGAGCTGTCGGGACGGGCCGACCCGTCGCGACTCGTCCACCACGCCCGCACGGCGGGTGACGTCGACGCCATCGTCGAGTTCGCCCCTGCTGCGGCGAGGGCCGCGATGGCGATCGAGAGCCACCGGGAGGCGTTGGCCCACTTCCGCACGCTCGAGCCGCACCTCGACAGGGTCGCCGAAGAGGACCTGGCCGCGATCTTCGACGACTGGGCACGCAACGAGTTCTACCTCGACAACATCGAGGCGCTCGACATCCTCGACCGGGCGATCGCACTCCACCGGTCCACGGGTGACCGGCTCGCCCTGGCACGGGCATTGACGTTCGCGGTGCGCCTCAACGAGGTCAACGGTCATCCCGACGCCGCCGAGGCGTGCTCGATCGAGGCGGTCGGCATCCTCCAGGCCTTCCCCCCGGGCGCAGACCACGCGTTCGCGATCAGCCAGCAGGCCTGGCTGGCGCTGATGCGCGGCAACGGTACGCGGGGGCTCGAGTTGGCCGACGACGCGATCGCCATGGCGGACGCCGTGGGCGATGAGCTGAGCATGATCCACGCCCTCAACACGAAGGGCTACGAGACCTACAGGCGCCGAGACCCCACCGGTCTCGGCTTGCTCGAGGAGTGCCGGAGCAGAGCCGAGGCGGGCGGGTACCGGTTCGAGGAGACGCGAGCGCTCATCAACATGATGAGCGCCACCGCGAACCTCCGCGAGCTGGAGCTGGCCGGGGATTTCGCGCAGCGTGCTCGGGACACCGCCGCCCGGTACGAGATCCGGGCCCTCGAGGCGTACGCCCAGGCGCATTATGCCGAGGTCCAGCGCTGGAAGGGCGACTGGGGAGCGGCGGAGAACCTGGCGAGCGAGGTCCAGGGCTCCCATCCGCACGTGGAAGTGATCGCCGGATGGCTGTTGGGTTCGCTCCAGGCACGCCGGGGGCGGACCGAGGCAGGCGAGACGCTGGAGCGAGCCTGGTCGGTGGCGGAGACGAGCGGTGAGATCCAGAACCTCGCTCCCGCCGCATCTGCGCTCGCCGAGCACATGTGGCTGTCGGGCGAGGGCGATCCGGCCCGCGTCGCCCGCCTCCGCGAAGTGCTCGACGAGGCGCTAAGTCTCGAGCAGTCATGGGAGGCCGGGACGCTCGCGTTCTGGCTGTGGCAACTGGATGTGGTTTCGGTGGCTCCCGACGGCATCGCAGAGCCTTACCGGCTCGTCATGAGCGGGGCCCCGGCTGAAGCGGCGGCGATCTGGGAGGCCAAGGGCATGCCGTACGAGCGAGCTCTGGCGCTCGTGCACGGGCCGCAGCCCGACCAGATCGAGGCGATCCGGATCCTCGATGACCTCGGCGCCACCGCGACCGCCCGCCGGGTGCGCACCCTGGTGGCGGAGAAGGGAACGAAGGTCCCGCGCGGCAGATCCAGGGCGGCGCGGAGCCACCCTGCCGGCCTCACCGCCCGTCAGGCCGAGGTCCTCGAGCTCGTCGCCGAGGGCCTCACGAACGCCGAGATCGCCGACCGGCTCTTCGTGTCGCCCCGCACCGTCGAGAACCACGTCGCCGCCATCCTCATGAAGCTCGACGCACCGAACCGGCAGGCCGCGGTCGCAACGGCTCGCGACCGTGGCGTCCTCTTCGGCCACTGACGCGCCGCTGATCTGGGTGGCGGGCGCGCAGATCTGAGTGCCGCTCACTCATGACCGGCGGCGTCCGCCGCCGTACGTTCGACTCCGACCGGCATCGAGCCGAGAGGAGGAACGGATGCCACTGTTCATGGACGTCCACACGGTGCAAGGGGGCGTGTCGGCCACCGACGTGGCCGCAGCCCACCAGGCAGACCTGGAGACCCAGGCCAGGTTCGGCGTGAGCTACCTCAGGTACTGGGTCAACGAGCCCGCCGGCAAGATCTTCTGTCTCGTCGAGGCGGACAATGCCGAGCTGGCGAACACCGTCCATCGCGAGGCGCACGGACTCGTCGCCGACGAGATCTACCCCGTCAGCGAGCACGCATGAGCGCGAACCGTGTCGGGCTTATCGAACGAAAGGAAGACCGATGAAGAGACTGATCGGTGCGGTCGCCCTCGCGGCCGCGATGGTTGTGGGTGCGACACCGGCGGCTGTTGCTCACGGGCCCACCTGTTCGGACCTGGGGTTGCTCGGGGTCGCGAACCACGGTGAGCACGTCATCCGGGACTACGTCAAGGGAGAGGTCAAGCTGCCGGGCGGCCCGGGAGCGAAGGGACATCTGCCCGCCGGCATCGCTCCGGGCGCGTCGTTCTGCAACCCGCAATCGCAGTCGCCCGGGTTCCACGTGCCCTGAGCGGCCGCCGTCGCCAAGACGAGGGCGGGTGCCGGCAGGCACCCGCCCTCAGGGATGGCTGGGGTCGCGGAAGATGCCCGCCGCCTCCTGCTGGGTGCGGACGTAGGCGACGATGTTCTCGACGTCGTCCCTGCTGAGCCCGGCGACCGCGGGCATGGGACCGAAGTCCCAGTGGTGCGGCTGGACCCCGGCGAGCACGGCCCGCTGGAACGCCTCGTCGGCGTGGTGGTTGGGGGCGTAGATCGGCGACAGGAAGGGCGGACCGAGATCGGTGCCGTTGAGGTCGGCGCCATGACACGCGGCACACGTCCCCTCGTAGAGCTGCCGACCCGCTTCGACGGCGCCGGGCTCGTGCTCGTGGGTGGTCCCCGCCGCCTGGTCGCCCGCACCGCCTCCCGACCCTCCCCCGGCGACGATGCCGAGGACGACGGCGGCGGCGAGCACGCCGAGCGCCGCCCACGCCCACCACGACCCCCACACGGCGGGCTTCGCCGACGCCCGCCGGGACTTCGACGGTCGCCTCCGACGCGACCGGGTCATGGCCGTCCTCTCGTGTCCGCCTGCAGCGCCGCGACGATAGCTCGCCGTCAACGCCGGTAGGGGACGAAGACCCGGCGGTGATTGGCGGCAACGAAGCCCGCGCCCCCGGTACCCCGCGCCCCCTACCGTGGGGAGATGCACCGGCTCCGCAGACCCATCGCGGTGGCGCTTCTGCTGCTCGCCGCCGGGTGCGGGGGGATCCGGTTCCCCGACGAGGGCCCGCCGGCGCCGCAGTCGGTGGAGGAGTTCTTCGTGCGGTGCATGGCCGGGTTCGGCTACGTGGTGTACGACGTCAACTCGGGCGGGTCGGCGGAGACGTGCTGCGGGTTCACCACCGAAGCAGACCACACTGCCGTCTTCGAGCAGGCGATGACGGCGTGCGAGTCACAGACGGCGGAGCGGTTCTCCCCGTGACTCCCCCGACCGCGCCCCTCTGCGTGGCGCAACCCGCGTAGGGTTGAGCCCCTGGTCACCCCGAGGAGGCACAGCCATGGCCGACCTGCGCATCGGGTCGGTGTACGACATCGACGTGTACGACAGCGTCGCCCGCGACACCGTGACGTCGCACGTGAGGGTGACGTACGAGGGCGTCGGCGTCGTACCGTCGGGAGCCGGTTCGGACACCGAGCTGCACATCTTCGACACCGTGCACACGGTTCCCCACCGGTTCCTCCTCGTGCGCCCCGACCTCGTCGCCGGTTACACCGAGATCCCGACGGACTAGACGCTTCACCGGGCGACGCCGCAGAGGTCAGGCGCCTTCCCTCCTCGAGCAGACCCGCGCCGGGCAGCCGCATTCGATGCCGGGCCGACCACGAGCCCGGCCTGGGACGCTGCGCCGCTCCGTAGATCGCGGCGGAAACGTCGATCGCCACCCACCACCTCCCCTCGAGGACTGAGATGACCCACGGGGTGAGCACGACGGCGGCCGGGACTGCCGTGATCACGGACGTGGCGACGACCTCGGGTGTCGACATCGGGTTCCCTCCCAATGCGACAAGAAGCCACCGACGCCGCCCCCGGTCCACCATCGGGGAATCCCCCACCGCCGCCCGGCCCTCGGGTTGGCTAAGGAGGGCGAGACGCGAGAAACGGCCACGACGGCCGGCTCCCCGGATGGGTCCGGACCCGCTCGTCGAGGCGCCGGGCGTACTCGCGTACGGCCTCCCGCTGGAATGTGCGCCGATCGAGGCCGCGGGAGACGCCGACCGGGGGGTCGACGACGACCTCGTGGTCGAGCGGTCCTCGCCGGATTGTCGCCGTGGTCAAAAGGGCGGCGCCGGTCCGGTGCGCCAGCGACGGCGCTCCGGTGGGGAACGAGGCGACCCCTCCGAGGTGGGGCGCCTCGACCTTGAGACGGCCCTCGCTCTCGTCGCCGCGAATCGTCACCGTGCCGTGTTCGCTCTCCAGCACCGAAACGAGGTCGCGCACGTAGTCGAGACCGGGCCGGGTGATGAGCACCCGCCGGCCCTGGCTGCGCAGCTCGCCGCGCAAGACGATCGGGGCGAAGATCAGCTGGCTGAGTCGCGCCTCGCCCCACACCCCGTGGGTGGGGAGCGAGAGGTGCGTCACAGGATGACCGGCTGCTGCGGCGATGATGTTGAAAGGCGTGGCGTCGAGGAAGCTCATGAGCCAGACGATGACCCCACGCCCCTCGGTGTGTGCCGCGTGGAGGTGCTCGATGCCGCGCACGGTGATGCGGGCGGGCCAGCCGCGACGGAAGACGCCGTAGCCACGACACATCGCCTGTTCGATGCGCACGGCGCGCATCTCGGCCGCAATCGCCCGACACTCGTCCCTGCTCACCTCGGGAAGCCATGCACCCACCGCGTGCGCCACCCGATCTAGGTCGACCCGACGTATCCGTGCGCCGGCCGTGGTGAGCCGCTCCGCGAGCCCGGGACGGGCGCTCTGCGGGGTGATGGCCGTGATCGCTCCGAGGCCGATTGTGGTGACGAGCTTGGCGACATTGCGCACCGTCGAACGGGCCACGACCGTCAGACCTCGTCGAGCTGGGACGCCAACCTCGAGCGCTGGATCTTGCCCGTCGGCCCCCGTGGGATCCTCTCGACGAGGCGCACCGTCCGAGGCACCTTGAACGCGGCCAGCTCCCGCCGTGCGTGCTCGCGCAGCTCCCGCGGCGACGGCGGGTCGTCAGTCGGGATGACGGCCGCGGCGACGTCTTCGCCGAGACGTGCATGGGGAACAGCGAACACCGCGACCTCCTTCACGCCGGGATGAGAGGCGATGACCTCCTCCACCTCGCGGGGACGGACCTTCTCCCCACCGCGGTTGATGATCTCCTTCAGCCGTCCGGTGAGGGTGAGCCGCCCGGCGACGTCGATCTTGCCCTCGTCCCCGGTGCGGAACCAGCCGTCGGTGAAGGCCGTCGCGTTGATCTGCGGGTCGACGGCTTCGTACGCGGCGGTGACGCTGGCGCCGCGCACCAGCACCTCGCCACGCCCGTCGTCCCGCTCGTCGGCGATGCGGACCTCGACTCCGGTCGCCGGCCCGACCGAGCCCGGGACCCGCTCCTCCGGTGGGAGGAGGTTGCTCGAGATCTGGTGCGCACACTCGGTCATCCCGTAGGCCTCGAGGTGCGGAGCGTCGAGCAGTGCCTCGATGCGCGCTTGCAACGCGGGCGGCATCGGCGCCGAGCTCGACCTCGTGAGCCGGATGCCGGGCGCCCAACCGACGCCGCCTTCTCCGGCCGCCCGATCGGCGATCATGGCGTGCATCGGCGGCACCGCCGTGTACCAGGTCACCCGATGCTCGGCACACAGCCGCGGGACGGCGAACACGTCGAACCGTTCCGGGACGACGATGCGGCCGCCGGCTACGAGGGGCGCGAGCACGCCGGCCTGGAGCCCGTGGATGTGGAACTGCGGCATGAGAACGAGCCCGCAGTCGGCTTCGCTCAGCCATAGCGTGTCGATGATGCCGGCGACGGCGTGGAGCAGATTGTCGTGAGTCAGCGACACGCGCTTCGGTGCGCCGGTCGTCCCGGACGTCAGCAGGACAAGTGCGCCGTCGGTGCCGCGCAGGGGCTCCGGCGACGCCGGCCGGACAGGACGGCCCCGGTCGGTCAGCTCGAACCCGCGCCGCCCCGGCTCCACCGTGACGACGGGGATGCCAGTCGCGAGCTCGGTGAGCTCCGATGCTCGCTCGGGCGTCGTGAGGACGACGGACGCGCCGACTCCGACGAGCTGCTCGACGAGCTCGCGCGGTGTCAGCTTCGGGTTGAGGGGGGCGGCCCTGCCGGCGCCGAGCGTGCCCAGATACACGAGGGTGGCCGCCGTCCCACCCGGGAGCACGCTCGCCGCCGTTGCCCCCGGCCCGATCCCGAGAGCGGCGAGCTGGCCCGCGATGTGTCCTGCGCCCTCGAGGAGCTCATCGTGACGCAGCGAACCCCGCTGTGGATCCACCACCCCGGCGGTGTCCCCACGGTTCCGCCCCAGAACTTCGATGACCGTAGCCATGATGCTCGGAGGATCGTAGATGCCTCGTGCCGGTGCTCGGCCTGCCGCCCGACCGACCGGCCAGCTCTCGTCGGCCACCTCAAGGGCGGCGGGCGTAGGCGACCGTGGTGAACGGCCACGCCGTGGCGATCCAGCCGGACACCGCTTCGCGGACGACGGCGTCCATCTCCGCCCGGCTCGCCCTCACCCAGGAGCGCACCTCGGCGTCGTGGCCGGCCAGCCGGGCCGGGTAGACGTACACACAGCCGATGACGTCGTCGCCGTCGAGGATCGTGTACGTGAACCCGGTGCGCTCGGCGAAGTCGCGGGCATGGCCGGTGAGGTCTTCGAGGTTGCGCTCCGGCGACATCGCCGCCGGCCAAGGCCGCTCGGGCCCGAACCCGGGCGTCGACCGGATGTGGTCGATGCTCGATATCCACGCCTCGTGGTCGCGATCGTTGTGCTCCGGCCCGAGCGGCTCGAGCCGGAACCCCCGCCCTTCGAACGAGCGCGGGACCTCGAAGTCGGCGGGCACGAACGTCGCCTCCACGGGGCGACGGTACCCCAGGCGCAGGCTGTGGCGGACGCGGCTCGCGCCCGCCACAGCGCTGTCAGACCTAGGTCGTGTGTGGTTGCCTACTTGCCCTAGAAGTACGAGTAGACGGCCGGCTGCATCTCGGCCGTTACCTCCTGCAGCGCCTCGGAGGGGTTGCCGAAGACCTCGACCTCGACGCCACCACCGAGTCCGAGGATCTCCTCGAGGAGATGGCCGACGGCTCCCAGGTGGGCGAGTACCGCATCGGAGTCGGCGTAGGCCTCGCGGACCACGCACTTGGATTCGTCGGCGCTCAAGAACCAGTCCTACTGCAACAGCCCGGGCTCGGTCTTCGCGATCTCCATCGCCTCGCCGGCGAGCTTCTTGAAGTTCCGTAGCTCATCCGCCGCGATGTTGGGAAACGTCGCGGTCACTTGGAGCTGATCCATGGTGGGCACTCCTGTTCGTTCGTCGGGAACGGACTCGCGACGTAGCAGGCAGGCCGGCCGCGCGCCGCCGGCCGGGCGGGAGGGGAATCAGCCCTCGCGTCCGGTTCTCGCCCCCGCCTGCAGTGCCCGCCGCCGCTCGCCCTCGGCCGCCAGTGCGGCACGGTTGGAGTCGTCGACGACCATGAAGCGCTCCCGCCATCCTTCGTCGTTCGCGTCCCACACCTCGGGGGCTTGCACCGTCGTCCGGGGAGCCGGCGCCGACTCGAGCAGATCGAGCGCCAGCCCGACGATGCGGCGCTGCATCGCGGCGTCCCACGGCTTGCCGCACGGGTTGCCCAGCGGGAAGTCGACGAAGACGAACCGGGCGACACCGCACTCCTCGACGATGTCGCGGGCGGAGCCGACGATGACGGTGGGGACGCCCGATGCCTCGAGGTGACGTGCGACCAGACTCACGGTCTGGTGACAGACCGGTCACAGCGGCACCAGCAGAGCGACGTCGACCTCGTCCTCTCCCATGAACACCTCGATCGCGGGCGCGTCACGCTCAACCGTCTTCCGTTGGGAGTACCCCGTCGGCACGCCGTAGAAACGCGGCGACAGCGAGCCGATACGGCCCGCATCCACCAACTCGGCGAGCCGGGTGAGCGGAAGGAAGGTCTCGGGATCGTCGGTGTGGGTCTCGTCCTTGGCCCAGAACAACTGCGCATTGTCGAGCTCGGCGACGACGCCGAGCGGCGCCGCATAGGGGTCGACCGGTCTCTCCAGGAAGGATCTCACCAGAGTGTTGGAGGGATGGAAGTACGACGTCGTCACCACGCCGAGGCGGCTCTCGGCCAGCGGCTTGCCGAGCCGTCTGAACGGCACCTCGTCGAAGTGGGCCCAGGCGTAGCGCTGCGGGTAGCCCTGGCCCTCGTAGTACGCCGCCGACCGCTCGATGTAGCTCACGAAGCTCTGTGACGTGCGACCCCGACCGGTCATCGTCGTGATCGTAGATGGGACGCACGACATCGTCCGCCGGAGCGGGTCCACCTCCCCTGTCGCCGGGGCGCTCAGCCGATCATCGTGATGAAGATGGCCGCGGCGATCACGGTGCCGATCACACCGCCCACGTTCGGGCCCATGGCGTGCATCAGGATGTGGCACTTCGGGTTTGCCTCCATGCCCATCGTCTGGCTGACCCGAGCGGCCATCGGTACCGCCGATACTCCGGCGGACCCGAGCAGCGGGTTGATCTTCTCCTTCAGAAAGAGGTTCATCGCCTTGGCGAAGAGCACGCCCCCGGCCGTGGAGAAGGCGAACGCGATCAGACCCAGCGCGTAGATCGAGAGCACCCTCACGGTCAGGAAGGTCGCGCCGACCATCGTCGAGCCGACGCCCAGCCCGAGGAAGATCGTGACGATGTTCATCAACTCGTTGCGGGCGGAGTCGCGCAGGCGCTCGACGACGCCGCTCGTCATGAACAAGTTGCCCAGCATGAACATCGCCATGAGCGGCGTCGCCTTGGGCACGAGGAAGGCGATCACCACCCCCGCCACCACCGGGAAGAGGATCTTCTCGGTCTTCGAGACCGGCCGCAGCTGGCGCATCGTGATCCCTCGCTCCTCCCGCGAGGTGAGGAGCCGGATGATCGGCGGCTGGATGATCGGCACCAGCGCCATGTAGCTGTACGCCGAGATGGCGGCGGCGCCCAGGACCGCGTCCGATGCCTGCAGCGAGGCCGCGGTGAAGATGGTGGTCGGCCCGTCGGCCCCCCCGATGATGCCGATCGAAGCCGCCTCGTTGAGATCGAACCCGAGCGCGATGGCGCCCAGGAACGCGATGAAGACCCCCAACTGAGCGGCGGCACCCAGCAGCAGGGTCTTCGGGTTGGCGATGAGCGGACCGAAATCGGTCATCGCCCCGAGACCGAGGAAGATGAGCGCCGGCAGCAGCTCGGTGCGCAGCCCGTACTCGTTGAAGATGAACAGCAGCCCCGGGATGCTCCCCTCCCCGGCGGGGTCGAGGAGCCCGCCGAGGGGCATGTTCACCATGATGACGGCGAAGCCGATCGGAACCAGCAGCAGGGGCTCGATCTGTCTTCTGATCCCGAGGTAGACGAACGTGCCGCCGATGATCCACATCACCGGCTCCTGCCACGAGACCTCGCTGAGGCCGCTCGACTCGATGAGGTCCCCGAAGCGATCGAGGAGGTCAGCCATCCCTCACCACCCCGGCACGGGTCGGCTCAGCCACGGATCACACGTGGCGTCAGCATCTGGTGGGGTGGGCACATGCTGCGGGGATTCTGGTAGACGGCGTTGGCGAAGGCGACGAGGTAGCGGCGGATGTCCTCGAAGCGGACGACCTCGTCGACGAACCCGCGGACGGCTGCGTAGATCGGATCGCTCGTCTCCTCGTAGAGCCGGACGAGCTCGTTCATGCGGTCGAGCACCGGCTGGAGGTCCCTCTCCGCTTCGTGCTCTTTCACCAGCCGCCGGCTGAAGGCCGCCACCGCAGCCGTCTCTCCGTGCATCACCTGGACCTGGGTGACCGGAGTCCCCAAGGTGAAGGCGTTGTTGTCGCCCGCCGGTGGGCCGCCGAGCACGTAGTGGGCGGCGCCGTGGGCGCGGCGAAGAACGACGCACACCATCGGGAGATCACTGCCCTGGATCGAGTAGATGAGCGCCTGCCCCAGACCCAGCAGCTCGGCCTTCTCCGCCTCGTCGCCGACGTCGATGCCCGACGCGTCCTGGAACCACACCAGCGGAATGCGATCCCGTCCGCAGAGCGTGACGAACTCGTTGACCTTGATCAGACCCTGGCGGTACAGCTTGCCCCCCACCCCCGGGGTGTCGGTGTACTCCGGGTAGTCCTGACCCAAGAACCCTCCCCGGTTGGCCACCACGCCGATCAGGAAGCCGTCGACCTTCACCAACCCGCAGTACAGCTCCGGCCCGTAGCCGGGGCGGAACTCCAGGTGCTCGGAGCCGTCGACGAGCCGGGCGATGACCTGCTCGACCGTGAACGTGGCCTGCGGGTCCGGCGGCACGATCAGGCGGATCTCCTCGCCCGGCAGGGCCGGTTCGGCCGGATCGGCGACCCGGAAGAACTCCGGCCGGTAGGCGGGCAGCTCTCGCATGCACTCCCGGATCCCATCGAGGACCGCCTCGTCGGTCTCGTAGACCTGGCGGATGAACCCGGTCTCGTCGTAGTGGATCTCCACCCGTCCCGGCGGCGCGGCGCGAGAGGCCCGGGATGCCTCGATGATGTCGTTGGCGCCCTCGATGTCGAATCCGCCCTTGGGGCTCATCCCGCCGACGATGCCGGCGCCCCCGACGGCGAAGTTGGCGTCCTTGTGGGCGAAGAGCACGGTGGGGCTGATGCTGTGGTACCCGCCGCCAGCCGGGTTGGTGCCGTAGATCCCGACGAGAACAGGCACCCCGAGCTGATTGAGCCGGGCGTGGCGGAAGAACGTGGCACCGTGGCCGCGGCGATCCGGAAACACCTCCTCCTGTTCGGAGAGCTTGGGAGGCGATGACGACCGCCCAACGCCCTCCGACTCGAGCGATGCCGTCGATGACGCCGGTCGTGCCCTCCTCGGCCTCCCTCGGGTTGAGGAGGGTGTGGAGCGGGCACCAGGTCCCCTCGTCGACGAGGTACTCGATGCGCTGCATCCCGGTCAGCTGGCCGCGCTCGTTGATCTTCGCCGTGGGCAACCCGGCGCTGCGGACCCGCTCGACCTCGGCGTCGATCCGCTCCTCGACGTGGCGGATCAGGGTATCCGCCGACTCGGCGCGTGCGATCGCCCGTTCCCGCAAGGGCTTTCCGAGCGTGGGCATGCTCCGGAAGTAGGACTGCATGGCGCTCCCTTCAGTCGATCACGGCCAGGCGGCCGTCTGCCTCGACGTCGTCACCCACCTCGACGAGGATCTCGGCCAGCACACCGTCGACCGGGGCGACGACGGGGATCTTCATCTTCAGCGCCTCGAGCACGAGGACGGGTTCGTCCTCTTCGACCTCGTCTCCGGGCTCCAACAGCACCTCGATGACCTTCCCGGTCATGGGAGCAAGCAGATCAGTCGCCATCAGGTTCTTCGCTCCTCTCCAAGGATCTCGACTTCGCCATGTCGTCGCCGCCCGTCACGGCGTCTCCCGATCCCCGTCCGAATCGCGGCCAAGGCCCTCCAGAAGCCGTCCCCCGAGGGTGATGAGGGCTATGAGAACGAGCAGAATGACGAACACGCCGATGACGGCGACGAGCACGATGTTCAGACCCTCGGTCATCTCGGTGCCGGCTCCAGGCTCGTCATCGCGACCCCCTTCCGGGCACGCATCATACGGCCCCCCGTTTCCGCCCCCGTCTCCGTCGGGCGGTCACCGGCCCGGGAGTGGGGGAAGGCTCTCGCGATCGCCGTCGATCTCTTGGTCCTGGGCGCTCCCACCGTCATGTCCGGGCCTTGGTGGTCGGAGCGGTCTACTCGCGTCGAAGGTGGGCCTCGAGTGGCGGAAGGGCGACGATGTCCTTGGGACGACCCACCGCGCGTTTTGACGTGACGACGTCGTCGAGGGATGCCACCGGAAGCTCGACGGCGTTGACAACGATGCTCGACGCGTGCTCGCTGAGGATGTCGTACCCCTCCGGAAACCCGGCGGGGGCGAAACACAGATCGAGCGGACCGTGGTCGGTGATGAGCGTCATCATGGTCACCTGGCGCAGCGCATCGGGATGCGGGTCGAACGGCACACCGCCGGGATCCCCCTCGACCCTCAACCGGGCACCGAGCTCCCGCAGCGCAGCGGCCAGCTTGGACAGGTTGGCCTCGCGGCTGGACGGGCAGATGTCGATGTCGACCGTTGCGTGGCCGGTGTCGTGGAGACGGGCCGCCACGCCGCCGATGATGACGAACTCGACGCCATGATCGATCAGCACCTCGCAGATGGCGACCACATGGTCGTCGCTCAGCTCACGCGGCATCGCTCGCCAGCCGGTAGCCCTGTGACCGGAGCCGTTCCCTGGTCGGTTCGCTCAAGGTCTGTTCCCATTCGGCGAGCACGGCGTCATGGTCATCGCGCGCTGCGAGCTCCAGCCGCAGCTCGAGGCCCGCTCGCGCCAGCATCCGCAGCAGGGTGGGCAGCGTCGGCTGACGCCTGCCCGACTCGTACGCCGAAAGGGTCGGCTGGGCGATCCCGAGCAGGTGGGCGAACGCCGTCTGGGACAAGCCGAGGCGAACCCGTGCCGACTGCAGCAGCGCACCCGCGAGGCGATCCTCGATACTCATCATAGCCATAGCGTATCGTCTATGGGACTCTCACGCAAGACTCCGCTCCTCACGCTCAGATCGCGGCTCGGGGCCGCGGCGACCTCGAATCCGGAGAGAGGCTGCTCGCCGATTCCGCCGAACTCGCCCCGTGGTTCGACAGGCCCGGGACTGGATCGGCTCGGCGCCCGGCGAACCCGCGAAGAACGAGCAGCGGCCCCGGTCACGGGGGCTCCCACCCGTGGGCGTTGCTGGACTCGAACCAGCGACCTCTTCCTTGTAAGGGAAGATCGAGCAGTCTCTCGACGTGGAGGTTTTCGCATGATCTAGCTCTGACCAGGCGTTTTGCTCTTCACCACTGTTCATCGACCTTCAGCGCTTTTCAACCTCTGACGGACAAGAGACGGACAACCACTCTCGCCCGAATCACGACATTCAATGCCACCGCACCGCAGCAACGGTCGGGGGCACGGGGGCGGGGGTGCGGGTAGCTCCAGAAGGCTGGTGGTGGGCGGGGGTGTGGGCGGCGGCGAAGCCGGCCCTAATGAGCTTCGCCCTACAGTCGGCTTGAGACGCCACAATCGGGGAGACGATGCGGCGCTATCTCTTCGGTGCGATCGTGGGTGGCGTGCTGCTTTTCGCCACTTCCGGCTGCAGCGTCCGGTTCCCTGACGAGGAGCCACCCGGACCCTCCTCTCCCGAGGAGTTCTTCGTCTCGTGCATGGCGAGCCAGGGCTTCGAGGTGTTTGACGTTCACATCGGTCCGACTGAGGCCGGGTTTGGGGCAGACGGGGACCCTCCCGGCTTCGACGCAACAGCGGACAGGTGCATGGAAGAGGCCCAGAGCCGATTCTTCGGGCGGTAGATGGTCGTGAGCGTGGTGAGGGTAGTGAGGTTGTCGCCTGTCGCCGACCCCTTCACACAGCACCAGAGCATCACTCTGCCTAAACCGGCGTATGTGAAACCCTCACGACCTTCACCACCCTCACGTAGCACGATTCGCTGTGAGCCAGATCTGGAGATGACCCTCTTCCTCTATCGATGCAGCGAGGCTCAGGGCTGCGATAACGATCGCGGATGTACCGATGTGGGCGGGTAAGAAGCCAGTGCCAAAGACGGGTCAGGGCCGATTCTCTAGGGGGCGGGCGGTGAAGTCCGAACGAGAACGAACGACACGGTCCCGCTCACGTGGAGATTCTCGACGCCACCGCAGCCCTCCAGGGACGCGCTGTTCTCCCAATTGGCTTTGATACCTGACGGTGTGTAGGTGTCCACGAGGTCCGGTGCTCCCGAGACGTAGACGATCTTGAAGGTGCTGTCGTCGTGTGTTCCGGTGAGTTGCCGGGACTCAACGTCTACCTGGGTGGTCGATAGGCTTCCCGGGGGCGGCTCCCCCTCCTCACAGTAGACCACGAGGGTGGTGATCGGCCCGCCCGCAAGAGTCCCCTCGGCGGTGCCGTCCGGGTTCAGGGTGATTGTGACGGGAGTTTCGTTTTGGTACTCGATGGAGCCGCCAACTCCGAAATCCAAACGGGCGGTGGTGTGAGAACTGGCCGTACCCTCGTAGGTCCACGGCAACGGCTGGTCGGTTTGGACGGGGGCTTCCGAGGTTTCATCGTCCGCTTCGGCCGCCGCGTCGCGCTCGGCCTTCTGCTTGTCGACGGCGGAGATGATTGTGTCACGACAAGTCGACACAAATCCGTCCCACCGTGTAGAGCGGCGGCTCGGCCCACGCCAGTCAGGTGCGGCGGGTACAACGATTTGCCCGGCTGAGTCGCGCATAATGTGGCAACTGAACTCGGTAGTACCTGGTGTCCCGAATCTCACCCAGCCGTCATCGATTAGGCCACCCTCGAAGAAGATGTTCTCCAAGATTTGCTGGCCCGAGTATCCGCTTAGAACGGCACCAATGATCCGCGCTAGAGCGGCTCCACTAGCCAGGTCCAAACTTCTCAGAATCTCTTCGAGATCGCGTTCGGTCTGAAACGCAGCCACCACGCCTGAGTCGGTCCGGTACACGGCCGGCACCGCCGCAATGCCCAGGCCCTGGGCTCCCAGGTCGGGCAACACAATCAAGCCAAGCGGCGACCCGTCAGGAGGTTCCGCGCCTCCAGCCGTATCGGTGATGACCCCGCCTGCCTGGAGCTTCCCGTCAAGTGCGCCGGCAAACAGCTGGTCACCCGAATAGCCCCGCTCGAACGCCCAGATCACCGCCCTCAACCCGGCGTCCTCACCATGGGCAGCAACAATCGCACCTACCACCGCCTGCACCTCAGCATCGACCGACACGTCAGTGGCCGCCTCCGCCACCGGAGCAGCCGTTGTCGACGTTGAGCTCGGCACGAAGTCTGTCCCGCCACCACACGCAGACGACACCAACAGCAACGACACCACCAACCGCCTCATGGTGGCAAGGCTACCGATCCGAGCCTGGACGCTGCTGTCGAGACCGGCGGAGCCGGTCGAGGACGCTCTGGGGTGGTGGGCGGGGGCTGTGGGCGGCGGCGAAGCCGACCCTCTAGGGGTCAGAGTCATCGGGGTGATCCATGAGGAGATGGCGAACGGCCGCTTCAGCGTCCCGTACGACCGTCCGTACCAGATCCACGACCCGGTCTCGACCCTCCGACAGGACCGCTATACCGCTTGGATCGCCAGCCATCGCCGCAGCCATGTCCCGCTTCCGAGGGTAAGGAAGCGACCGGAACTCGGCGCGGAGACGGTGCCGCCCTTCGACCCATTCAAGGTCGCTCACCAGCGAGCAGATCGCCTGTCGACGAGCCGGAGTGAGGTATACGTCGAGATCGACAGAGACCTGTTCGACGTACAGGTCCTCGAGCTGTACCGGTACTGCGGCCAACCCCACAGTCTTCGTGCCACCGTCGGCGCACTCCACTTCCGACCGGGCTGCCAGGCGGAACGAAGGCGACGTTCCGATCGCCATGCCGGTTGGGACACCGTCGATCGGCACAGACGCATACGTGACTTCCTGGCGGTGCTCGCCATCCCCGGTCCAATGCGCCCCAGCCTCAACGTCGAACCCTCGGAAGCGGCCGGAAACCGAATCTTCATGGGGAGAGAACCAGCCACCTGTTGACGTGATCGACCCGTCCTGGAGACCGAGACCGACTATCACCTGCTCCCAGAAGAACCGGCGCAATTCCTTATGGCGAACCACCTGTCCACTGTACGCCCCCAGGTCACCCCCACCAGGTTCCACTGACCCGTGAGCTTCGTGAGGGTGGTGAGCCTGTCGCCTACCCCTCCACACAGCACCAGAGCATCACTCTGCCTGTTGTGGCGTAGGGAGAACCCTCACGACGTTCACCACCCCCATCGAGGAGGAAGCTGGAACGTCGTACACCTGGGGCCGCGTAGAGCAGTGACAGGACGCACCTTTTGCAGCGACTGACGGTTTGGCTACCCGAGCGCCCGGTGCAAGAACGCAGCCATCTGCCCCCTGGTCACGACATCGCTGGGACAGAACCGGTCGTTGGTCGGAGGGTTGCACCCACGGGTAACACCCGCCGTCCCGAGGCGGTCTATGTCGCCCTCGAAGATGGAGG
>CAMYMC010000002.1 GCA_947259365.1 uncultured Acidimicrobiaceae bacterium
CGGGGAGCCCGTAGGTGTCGCGGACCCGATCTCCTCGCTGTGGCCTGAGGTCTGCGATGTTCACGCCGCAGGGAAGGACGACGAAGCGATGGAGCGGGATGTCGACGAGCGGTCGCACCAGCCGATCGCGCACGTACTCGGTCGTGACGATGAGGCCGGCTGCTTCCCGAAGGGCTTGTTCGACGGCATGCCACACGTCAGGGGCGTATCCACCGTGGTGACGGGGCTCGATGCCGGTGCCGTGGACGAACACGACGAAGGGGAGTCCGTGGCGGCGGGCAACGCGGTGGGCGGCGATCGCGGGGAGGTTGGCGTGGTGGGCAACGATCACATCGAGGTCGGCAGCGACGTCCTCGAGGGCAGCCTCGTAGTCGTCGACATATGCGAGAGCGACCGGCGCGGCCATCTCTGACACGGGCAATTGGTCGGGTCCAGCGACCGGGAGGAGCTCGTGGACGGGGAGCGTGGGCGCGTGGAGACGGACGTCGCGATTATCGGCGCCGGGCACGCCGTCGCCGATCGCCGGGTGGAGCAGGGCGACGCGATGGCCGCTACCGACGAGCGCGGTGACATGGTCGCGAGCCACCTCGCCGCTGCCGCGGCCGCGATTGAGCATGAGGACGCCGATGCGCATGCCGGCATGGTGGTCCATCCACCGATTCGCCGCATCCCGGCCGCTCAACCCGCCGGCAGCAGGAGCGGCTCGACCGCGAATTCGTCTGCGCCGGCGGTCACGAGGACGCCGGACCCTTTGGCCAGCGGGGGGATGACGACGCCGGTGAGGCCGTAGACGGCGGCTTCGTTGGTCGGGCTGTGTCCCACAGCGAGTCCGCGCTCGCCGTCGCCGAGAGACTCGATGAGGCCCAGCAAGCCCGTAGCGAGCCGCGCCGACTCCGCGGCGACGAGATCTGGCGCCACCTCGATGAAGGAGCCGAGGTCGCCTCGCCCGGACCGGGCGTAGGCGGCTCTCCATTCGTCCTCCCGTTCCGACCTGATTCCCGGCGCGACGGCCACTCCACCGGGCACGGTTTCGCCCAGACCGGCGAGGAGGCATGCGGCCGTTTGGGTCGCGCGCTGGGCCCCCGACGACCAGACTCGCGTGTAGCCGCCGCCGAGCGCAGCCCCGATGGCGACGGCCGCGACGACACCGGCCGCGGTGAGCCGGTCACCGTCGTTGTCGGTGTGCCGCAGGAGCTCGACGCGCCGGTCCATCCCAACCTTCCCGTTCGGTGCGCCGATTCTGGTCGTAACCCGAGCGGCGTGTCCCCTCGATGTGCGCCTAGTCGTCGACGCTGATCCCGATGATCCTCGGGCGACGCCCACCGTATTCGAAATGGATGAGCCAGGGCCGGTGACCTGGAGCGTTCACCGCGAGGTACGGGAAGTTCCACAGCTCGATGGGGATCAGCGCCGTCTGGGAGTGCGGCATCTGCGGGTTGATCTCGGTGTCGTCGACCCTGACCGCCGGGCCTCGGCGAGCCGGGCGAGGCGATGTCGACCCACCACGAACGGAGTGGATCCCAGGGAGACGGCCAGCCCGCGACTGCCGACGAGATGAGAGAAGTCCTTCCCGGAATCGAGGAGCTCGGCGAGCTTGCGAGCGATCTTCGCCGGGCGCTGGTCCTCCATGAAGTAGTCGAGGTCCACCGCCCGGGTGAGGAATGCTCGGTCGGCCCAGCCGGTGCCGTTCGGTGAGTCGATGGGGACGAACTGGCCGCGCGCCGTATCGAACGAAGTGAGCCCGGCGGCGGTCGACTCGTAGCGGTAGATGACATCGGCGTCGAAGCTCGGCTGGCTTCGGACGGGCAACGTGGACTCCCTGCCGAGCATGACGACGGACCAGTGGCGGCGGCGGCCGGCGGCGACGAGGAATGGAACCTCGGAGAAGCCTCCGAAGAGGAGCGCGGCGACGAGGGCGAGCGCGAGGAACCCCAAGGGCAAGCGGAGGGCTCCCACGGTCTGGAAAAAGGCATCGGCGACGAGTGAGACGCCCTCTGTCAGCTCGAGGGTCACCTCGGCCGGCGTGACGTCGAAATCAGGCGTCTCGAACGACAGCGCCTGCGTTCCCAACGCCTCGGTGATCTCGTTGGCGCGGTCGAGGACGGAGGGAGCGATGGACACCGTGACGGTACCCGTGTCGCGGTTGCCGTAGGTGTCGGAGACCGTGTACTCGAAAGCGTCGGTGCCGGTCCATGCGGACCGGGGATAGTAGGTCAACGTTGCTCCGGCGCTGATTTCGACACGGCCGGCCGGGTTGCCGATGATGGCAAGGATCGTCAGCGGATCCCCGTCCGGATCGGAATCGTTGTCGAGCACGGCGATCGTGGTCGGTGTGTACGCGTCGAGGTCGGCTTCATCGGCGACGGCCACGGGAGCGCGGTTGGCCCGGAGGGTGATCGTCACGACCGCCGTTGCCACTCCCCCTCGTCCGTCGTCGGCGCCATACATGAAGGAGTCGCGGATGGCGGGTCCGCCGTCGTGGGTGTAGGTGAACGATCCGTCGGGACGAATCGTCACGATCCCGTGGCTCGGAGAGGTCACCTGTCGGACGGTCATCGTGTCTCCGTCGGGGTCGGAGTCGTTGCCGAGCACCCCGGGAGCTTCCACCGAGACCGTCTCGCCCTGGGCTACGCCGTAGGTATCTTCGGCGGCGATCGGAGGACGGTTGCCGAGCGGGGCGGACGAAACCGTCCACGTGAGCGACGCCCGGGCTGCGAGCGAGGGGTCACCCCCGTCTTGGACGGTGACGACGACGACGTAGGGCGAGTCCGTGCCGGCGCCGTCGACGACGGTTCCCGCGATGAGGCCGGTCGTCGGGTCGATCGACAGCCCCGGAGGGAGGCCCCGGGCCGACCAGGCGAGCGCGCTCGCCGGCACGTCCGGGTCCGACGCGGTGAGCTGCAACGTGACGACGTCGCCCTCGGCGCTCCTCGGATCGGGCACGGACGCGATGACGGGTGGCTCGTTGACCTCGAGCACGGCAACGGCCGCCGTCGTCGTAGTGCTCAATCGAGGTGACCCGTCGTCGGTGACGACGACCTCGACCGCGTACGTGCCCGGTCCGTGCATCTCGGTCGTCTGCCAGGAGAATTCACCGGTCGAGGGATCGATCGAGGCACCCGAGGGAGCTCCGCCGAGGGAGAACACCACGGAGTTACCGTCGGGGTCGGAGGCCGTCACGGTGAACGTAGCGAGCCTGCCCTCGTCGATGGCGATCGACGTGACTGTGTCGACGATGGGGCGGCGGTTGGTGTCGACGACGGTCCACACGAGCGTCACCTGGCTCTGCAGGCTGGGGGTGCCGTCGTCCGCGGCCGTGATGGTCACGAGGTACGGGCTCCCCGCACCGGCCCCGGGATCCACCGTGCCCCCGATGAGCCCGGTTGCCGGCAGGATGTCGAGTCCGGGCGGCAACCCGGTTGCGGTGAACGTCAGGGTGTCGCCGACGTCCGGGTCGCCGGCCGCGACGAGCAGGGCCACTTCGTCGCCCTCTCCCGTCGTCTGGTCGCCCGGGTCGACGAGCGTCGGAGCGTCGTTCTGCGGGGTGACGGTGATCGTCACCGTCGCCGTGTCGGTCAGGTCGCCGTCGCTGACGGTGTAGGTGAAGGTGTCGATTCCCGCCCAGTCGGAATCCGGGGTGTACGTGACGATCGAGCCGACGATCGTGACGCTTCCGTTGGTGCCCTGGGTGACCGCGGTCACGACGAGGGGGTCCCCGTCGGGGTCCGTGTCGTTCAGGAGCACGCTCACGGACGCGAAGGCGTCCTCGAGCGTCGTGGCGGCATCGGGGACGGCAACGGGTGAGGCGTTCGTGTCGGTGTCGACGACGGTGACGGTGCGGGTGGCTGCGGTGGCGGGGTTACCGGCGGTGTCGGTGACGTTGTAGGTGACGATGTAGATCCCGACGGTGGTGGTGTCGACGGGGTTGACGGTGACGATGTTGGCGGNNNNTTGACGGTGACGATGTTGGCGGTGAGGTCCCCGTCGACGGTGTCGTATGCGGTGGCTCCGGCGTCGGTATACACCGATCCGGCTTCGACGGTGACCGGGGTCGACCCCACCAGGGTGATCACCGGTGGTTCGTCGAGGATCGCAGTGAACGCAGCGGAGAACTCGGACGTCGATCCATAGTTGCCGCCGCCCAGATCCTCCGTCACCGTGGCCGTGATGACGTCGCCGGCGGATCCGGCGAAGCTGTGCGAGAACGATTCGGGGCCGGAACCCGTGTGAGCGGCGGTGACCGAGCCTGCGCTGACTTCGCCCTCTCCACCCGCCGATGGATTCTCGAAGAACTCGATGCGGTAGTCGCCTGCCGGGACGTCGAGGTCGAACGAGACCGTCAACGTCCCCCCAACCTCGACTGCGTTGGTGATGACGGGGAAGTTCAGCAAGTCGTTCGGCCCGGAGTCGCCGTCGCCATCGTCGTTCGCCGTCGGTCCATCGTCGCCGAGGTCGATCCCGAGGCCGCCGTTGCCGAAGAGCCTGTTTCCGACGATGGCGTTCCCGGACCCCGCGTTGGCGAAGAGCCTGATGCCCGGGCCGCCGTTGTTGGCGATGACGTTGCCGGCGTCCGACGTCGTGCCCCCGACCGTGTTCTGGAAGGCCCCGCTGTTGAGCGTGACCCCGGAGACCGCGTTGCCCAGGGGCGTCGTGCCGTCGGTCGCCACGCCGATGAGGTTCCCGATCACCTCGTTGCCTGACCCGATCGCCATCCGTACCCCGTCCTCCGAGTTCGCCGCGATGACGTTGCCCTCTCCCGGCGCCGTGCCGCCCAGCCGGTTGTCGTTCCCGTCGAGGAGAACGCCTCCGGCCATTGCGCCGCTCCCGTTGCCGACGCCGAGCATGCCGGTGGCGTCGGTGCCCACGAAGTTGCCGGTGATGACGTTGCCGCTGAAACCGGGGTCGACGTCGACGCCCTCGTCACCGTTGCCGGAAATCACGTTCCGGTCCGAAGCAGTGGACCCACCGACCGTGTTCCCGTTGCCGGAGAGCTGGACTCCATCGACGCCGTTCCCGAGACCGGACGCTCCCGTGACGTCGAGGCCCAGGTAGTTCCCGGCGATGAGGTTGCCGGTGCCCGTGACGCGGATCCCGTTGCCGGTGAACCGGTTCACGACGAGGCCGCGAATCGTGCTGCCGCTGGCGGCGACGGTGAGCCCGTCGATGCCTGCACCGGCGAGGCCGCCGTCGAGCTCGACGATCGGCGCTCCCGAGAACCCGGCTTGCGTGGTGGCGTCGAGGGTCACTGTGTCGGTGATGGTCGGCAGCGGCGACGTGGGGCGGATCGTGTAGCGAAGCGGAGAGGCCGAGTAGCCGGGGTCGGTGTTCGGGATCTCGAAGTTGGACGATTGGGCGCCCGTTCCGCCGTTCGAGTTCTCGATGAACTGCCGCAGTGAGCCCTGCACCGTTCGGGTGGGGTCCGGATCGTCGTCGCCGTCGCGCGTCGTGGTGATGACGTTGAACGAGAACCCGAAGTCGACCTTCTCGAAGAGCTCGGACGGAACGAAGCTGTGGAAGACGACGTGCTCCGATGTCGGCAGCGAGCTCGCGTCATCGGAGACGGCCAGCTGCTTGCCGCCGTAGATGGCGCCTGCCGAGCCGCTGAAGCCATACGTGGCGCCGTCGTAGGTGACCGACCCGGGAGGACCGTATGTCTGCTCCGGCCAACCGGAGCCACCGCCCGTGGGAGCGACGGTGGTGGAGTCGACGACGATCCAGTAGTCGTCGACGAGGAGTCCCGAGAAGTAGTAGTGGCCGGTCGGCCCTGTGACCTTCGTCGCCACCAGCGTGTCGCCCGTGTCCGGCTCGCCGACCAGCGAGCCATCATCTCGGTAGAGACGGACGGTGACGCCGCCGATTCCCGGGTTGGACGCGTCTTCGATCAACTCGGAGCCCGCCAGGAGGTTGCCGTCCACGTCCTCGAACACGGTTCCCTCGAGCGCCGGCGGGAAGGCCGGATTGAGACCGAAGGCGATGGCCCCGTACGCGGCACCGTTGTCGAGGGGGCGGGCAGTGCTGGTCGTCCCGTCGAGCTTGTCGATGGTGTAGAGCGTCGAGGCGCTCGTCCCGAACAGCTGACCGGGCGAGTTGAAGCTGAGGCCCAGGATGCGCTGACTCAACGACCCGACGCTCTGGCTCCGGCCGTTGTTGACCCGAATCGTGACGAGCTCGACCGGGCCGGCGGGGGTGCCGTCCGTCATCACGCCGTAGAGTGCCCAGTCGGTTGGGTCGTAGGAGATGTCGGTGACGTCCTCCAACACGCCGAGCGTCTTGATCTCGGTGTAGTCCCGGCCGGCTGGGAAGGTACCGGGGATGAGTGCGCCGGTGACCGGGTCGACGGGGAAGAGCAGGTCGGTTGTCCCGGAGCGCCGGTGGGTCGCCCAGAGGACGCCGGCGAGTGGGTGGAAGGCGAGCCCCCGGACGTCGTCGAGGAGCACAGTTCCGTTGGTGCCGTCACCGGACCCGATGCCCGTTCCGACGAGAGTGAACGCACCCGAGTCGACGTTCAGCGTCCCCACCTGACCGCCGTCGACGGCGTACACGACGCCGGTGAGAGGCTCGATGGCCATGGCCTCGATGGTCGTCGTGCCCGTGCCGGGGCCGATGTCGACTTCGTTCGTTGCGGGGTCGACGTCGACCGGGTTCACCGCAGTGGGCAGGTCGTCACCGCCGTTGCCGCCGCCGGTGCCTGCGATGACGTAGGGAGGGGTGGTCGGGACGTCCGTGACCGTCCACGTGAACGTGTCGGTGTCGGTTCCGCCGCTGCCGTCGTCGACCGTGATCTCGACGGAGTAAGGGCTGGCGATCTCGGCCGCGTGGTTGATGATCCCCGAGATCAGTCCGGTTTCCGAGTCGATCGAGAGACCCAGAGGCAGCCCGGTGGCCGCGTAGGTGAGCGTGTCGCCGTCCGCATCGGTTGCACCCGAGGAGAGAGAGATGGCAGGCAGCGCCTCCGGGTCGGTACGGTTGCCCAGGTCCTGATCGAACGTAGGTGCGGTGTTCGTGGAGACCGGGGCTGCCAGGGTGAGCCCAACGAGCTCCTCCGCGCTCGTGTTGAGCGCCACGTCGAGACCTTCGAAGAAGGCGAATGCTCCGGCGACCGGCGAGGCCCCCGTGGTCGTGACGTCGAGGTAGAAGACGTCCTCACTGTTGATCGTCACCTGCGGCTGGCCGCTCGTTCCGACCGTGTCCGAGTCCAGGTTCAGGGTGGCGAGCACCGTGCCCTCGGTCAGGGTGACATCGCCGACGGTGACCGGGCGCTCGACGATGTCGAGCCCCCAGAGCTCGCTGCTGAAGCCGAGGGTCAGCCCGTCGATGAACTCCGAGTCGGAGCCCGACGTGTCCGGTCCCACGTCGTTCAGATCGAGGCGGATCAGATCCCTCCGGTTCTGCCTACCGATGACGAAGGTCCCGGCCGGGAGTGTGGCGTTGCCGATCTCCGTCGTCTGTTCGACGAGGGTCAACGCTCTGGTGTCGTCAGTGTGGACGCTGCCGAGATCGAGGAGGAGCGAGAAGGTGCCCGAGCTGTAGTCGCCGACGGCCGTCGGCTCGAACAGAACAACGTCCTCGTCCTGCACGGTCAAGCCCGAGCTGACGAACTGCTCCTGCGCCTCAGTCGAGAACAGCAGGTCCCCGGGTTGCAGCGTGACGGCGTTGGCGGTGCCGACGGCGATGGCCGTCGTGACGTAGTGGATCGCGTCCACCTCACCGGTGCCGTCGTTGACATGGGCGTCCAGGTTGAATCCACTCGAGAACGTGCCTGAGGTGGTACCCGGCTCGAGGGCGAGGTTCGGGTTGCCGAAGGGGAGGATCTCACCAGCGGTCCAGGTGTCGCGACCAGGCGCTTCGCTGGGAGACCCCACGTCCTGCCGTGTCGTCATCCACATCGACTCGACGAGGTCCGCAGCCCCGGCGTGGGGCGCCGCGTTGATGACATGGAACGTGACGAGGCCGTAGACAAGGGCTGCGATTCCGATACGGCGATACGCGGCGGTCATCGGGAGCCCCCCTGCCGCCACACAGCGGGCCACATCGGGCCGATGCCCCTCCCGTAGTGAGGCTGTGAGCCTCCCCACATCGGGAGGTGCCAACCCATCACGCCACGTCCGGACCCGTGTAATCCGACGACGCAGCGATCTGGCGCGAGGAGATACCCTCGGGCATCGGAGCGAACGTAGGAAGCGTCGCGCCGGGCGCCGTCGCCCGGTCGTCGGACGCCAGCGGCAGCCGGAGACCGAACCGGGTCTCACCTTGGACGTGGTCGTAGGTGATGCTTCCTCCCATCCCGTGAGCGAGGGCGTGGACGATGGAGAGGCCGAGGCCGACGCTGTCCTTGGACGCGGTTTGGTGTCCCTGGTGGATGAAGCGTTCGAAGAGGCGGGGTGCGAGGTCCTCGGAGATCCCTAGTCCGTTGTCGATCACGCGGCAGAGGTAGGTGCGTCCTTCGATGCGTCCCTCGATGCGGACATGCGGGCCGCCGTACTTGCGGGCGTTGGAGAGCAGGTTGCGGGTTCCGGCTTCGCACGCCACGGTGATGTCCATGCCGGAGCGTATGAGGCCCTCGGTGACGTGGTCGACCTCCTCGTGCACGTCGACGTCCTCGAAGGTGTAGTTCAGTGCTCCCGCATCGAGGCGGGCGACGGTGAGTAGGTCTTCCACCATGCGGGCGAGGTCGTCGGACTCGCTGATGATGATGTTCAGCAGGTCTGCTGCTGCCGGTTCGTCCCGGACCGTTTCGCTTTCGGCCAGCATCATCGAAAGGCCCAGGATCGACGTGAGCGGGGTCCGCAGCTCGTGGGAGGCATTGGCGATGAAGGCCTCGCGTGCGGCATTGATGTGACGCTCCGCCTCGAGACGGGTTTCCAGTTCGATCTGCCGCTGCTGGCGGCGAACCAGTTCGCGGTACACGACGATCACCGCGGCCGGCACGAGAAAGGCGACGAGGAAGCGGGCGATGTTGCCGATCCGCCCGAGC
>CAMYMC010000003.1 GCA_947259365.1 uncultured Acidimicrobiaceae bacterium
GCAGACAACGACACCGTGAACCCCGCCGACGCCGTCGCCTCAGAATCGGTCTGATCATCGATCGACAACGACGGCGCAGCGTCATCATCGGTGATGGTGTAGGTGTGAGTCGTCTGCGTGTTTGTGTCAGTGTTCGCGTCGCCGATTGTCACGCCGACCGGGTTCTGCAGCGTGAACTCGATCGTCTCATCGACTTCGTCGGTCGAATCGTCGTTGATCGTCAGGTTGATGGCGACGGCGGTGCCGAGGGTGCCGTCGTACACGGGGCCGGTCGGGATCGTCACGGTTGCCGTGTTGGTGAAGTCGGTACCCGACGAGGCGTTGCCGCCGGTCACGACCACGTCGACCGATCCGGCGACGGCCAGCGCTCCACCGCCGACGAGGAGCACGGGCTTGTTGCCACCCGTCGCCTCAGCGTCGGAAGCCGTTGCCACGGAGAACTCGACGGGATGGTTTGCGCTCAGCGCATTGCGCGCCGGCAGGGCCACGAGCACGGCCACCGTGATCGCGAACACGACGGCGAGCGCGAGTGTCCTGCGCGTGTCTGTAAAGGGGAACGCACCCGGCATCCGACCACCCCCTGGCGTCATGTGCGAACCCTACTCGGCGCCGCGCCGGCAGCTGTTTCGCACGGCGGGCCGTGGGACCGGCTCGGCGCGAGCCCTGCAACGTGGGAGCCCAGCGTGGAATCGAGCGCGCGTGTCATCCCATAACAACGGCATCGGGCTCCGGAAACCTTAGGTGGGCAACGCTGCCGGGCCCGGCTCCGGTCGCGGCCGCGTCAGCCAGTCGAACTCGCGGCCGGCGAGCGCGACGGCGCCGTCGCCGGCCACGACCCGGTTCCCGAGGATGCTCCGGTGGTCCCCCGCTCCAGTGGCGAGCGTCACGGCGACTTCGTCCTCCGACAGGTTGGCGACGACGAGCGCCTCCTCCTCGCCGTTGCGACGCATGAAGGCGAGGACGGCCGGGTGCGTGGCCCCGACGGGGACGAACGAGCCGGTCCCGAACACCGGGTGCCGTCTTCGCACGTCGAGGAGCGAGCGAAGCCAGTCGAGGAAGGAGCCGCGTTCACGTCGAGCGTCCGTGACGTTGACCGCGGCCGGCTCGTACCCGGGCGTCGACACGAGCGGCAGGTAGAGATCGCCCTCGGCGGCGTCGGAGAAACCTGCGTTCGGCCCCGCCGTCCACTGCATCGGTGTCCGTACGCCGTCGCGATCCTCGAGGAGGTACTCGTCGCCCATGCCGATCTCGTCGCCGTAGTAGAGGATGGGGCTGCCGGGCAGCGAAAGCAGCAGGCCGTGTGCCAGCTCGAGCTGCGAACGGTCGCCGTCGAGCAACGGAGCGAGTCTCCGCCTGATCCCGACGTTCTTGCGCATCCTCGGATCGGGGGCGTAGTGCTCGTACATGTAGGCCCGTTCTTCGTCGGTCACCATCTCGAGGGTGAGCTCGTCGTGGTTCCTCAAGAAGATCCCCCACTGGCACGACGCCGGGATGTCGGGGGTGCGCTCCAGGATCTCGATGATGGGTGAGGCGTTGCGACGCTTGAGGGCCATGAACAGGCGCGGCATGACTGGGAAGTGGAACGCCATGTGGCACTCGTCACCGTCACCGAAGTAGTCGACGACGTCGTGCGGCCACTGGTTCGCCTCGGCGAGGAGGATGCGGTCCTCGAACTCGGCGTCGACCATCGTCCGGAGGGTCTTCAGGTAGGCGTGGGTCTCCGGGAGGTTCTCCCCGTTGGTGCCGTCGCGCTCGTAGAGGTACGGAACGGCGTCGAGGCGGAGGCCGTCGAAGCCGGCGTCGAGCCAGAACCGCAGCGTGTCGGCCACCTCCTCCCGTACCGCCGGGTTGTCGAAGTTGAGGTCCGGCTGGTGCGAGAAGAACCGGTGCCAGTAGTAGGCGCCGGCCTCGTCGTCCCACGTCCAGTTGGAGTCGTGGGTGTCGACGAAGATGACCCGGGCCTCGCTCCACCGTGTCGGGTCGTCACTCCACACATACCAGTCGCGCCTCTCCGAGCTGGGGCTGCGGGCCTCCTGAAACCACCGGTGCTGGTCGGAGGTGTGGTTGACAACCATGTCGGCGATGACGCGCAACCCCCGTCGGTGGGCCTCGTCGAGGAACTCCCTCACGTCGTCGACGGTGCCGTAGGCGGGGAGCACGGCGCGGAAGTCGGAGACGTCGTAGCCGCCATCGCGCCCCGGCGACTCGTAGAAGGGAAGGATCCAGATGCAGTCGATCCCGAGCCACTGCAGGTAGTCGAGC
This sequence comes from uncultured Acidimicrobiaceae bacterium, assembly GCA_947259365.1. Classification (GTDB taxonomy): domain Bacteria; phylum Actinomycetota; class Acidimicrobiia; order Spongiisociales; family UBA5794; genus CAMYMC01. The sequence goes on from CAMYMC010000003.1 coordinate 2,263, forward strand.
TTCTCGATGAGACCGCGGAAGTCGCCGACGCCGTCCCCGTTCGAGTCCTTGAACGCGTACACCGGAACCTCGTAGAAGACCGCCGTCTTGTACCAGGGGGCCGACATGGCGCCGAAGTGTACGCGCCGGGTGCCCCTCAGTCGCGAGGGAACACGACGACCTCGTCGACCCCGATGTCGACCCGGTCGCCGACCTCCAGCATCGGGGTGTTCCCGATACGCGACGTCAGCTTCCGTCCATCGGGGAGGGCGAGGAGGAGGAGCTGATCGTGGCCGTAGAACTCCCGGTCGACGACCTCGGCGATCCCGTCGGCGGAAGGGCGGGGATGGATCCACTCCGGGCGGATCATGACGAGCACGTCGCCGCGGTGGTTCCCGAACTGGGGAAAGGTGCCGACCGGGGTCTCCACCCGGCCGACGTCGGCGACACCTTCGACGAACTCGCTCTCACCGACGAAGCCGGCCACCCACGGGCTCACCGGGTTGCGGTAGAGCCGGGTGGGGGTGCCCACCTGGAGGACCTTCCCGGTGCGCATGACGGCAACGACGTCGGCGAAGGCGAGGGCTTCCTCCTGGTCGTGGGTGACGAGGACGGCGGTTGCTCCGGCGGCGTTGAGGATTCGCCGCACGTCGCGCCGCATCCGCTCCCGCAGCGACGCGTCGAGGCTGGAGAACGGCTCGTCGAGGAGGATCACGTCGGGGCGCGGCGCCAGCGCTCTCGCCAGTGCCACCCGCTGCTGCTCGCCTCCCGACAGCTCATGAGGCATGCCCGTAGCCGACGTTGCGGGCCACCGTCATGTGGGGGAAGAGAGCATGGTCCTGGAAGACCATGCCCACCCGCCGTCGCTCCGGGGGGACCCATGCGCCGTCTCCGACGACGAGCCTCCCCCCGATCGCGACGGTGCCATCATCCGGCGCCTCGAAGCCGGCAATGACCCGCAGCGCGGTCGTCTTGCCGCAGCCGGAGGGGCCGAGCAGAGAGACGAGGGTGCCCGAGACGACCTCGAGCTCGAACTCGTCGAGGGCGACTGCGTGGCCGAACCGCTTCACCAGCCGGTGGCAGTGGATGGCCGCGTCGTCGGTTTGGTGGTTCGTCATCGGTCCGACCGGATCACGAGCAGGTACATCGGCAGCGCCGAGACCGCGACCAGCAACAGCGCCGGGGCGGCAGCGCGAGCGTAGAACAGGTCGGCGGTCGTGCTCCAGATTCTCACCGCGAGCGTGTCGAAGCCGGTGGGACGGAGGAGCAGGGTCGCCGGCAGCTCTTTCATCGTCGTGAGGAAGACCAGGGCGGCGCCAGCGAGCAAGCCGCGCCACATCAGCGGCACCGTCACGTCGCGCAGGGTTCGGGCCGGGCTCTTGCCGAGGCTGCGGGCGGCGTCCTCGAGGTGGGGGTTCACCTGGACCAGGGCGGCCTCACCGGCGTTCGTCGCCTGAGCGAGGAAGATGGTGGCGTAGACGAGTGTGAGCACGGCGAAGCTCTGGTACGCCGGGCCGAGATAGCGGGCGCCGAAGAACACCACGGCAACGGCCACCGCGATGTGGGGCAGGGAGAAGATCGCCAGCACCGAGCGGCGGAGCCAAGAGCTGGCGCGTCCGGGATGACGAACGGTGAGCACGACGATTGGGATCGAGGCGGCGAGGGCGAGGCCGGCGGCGACGATGGACCCGCTGAGCGATCCTGTCACCGCGCCCCACTGCATCTCGATGGACCGGTGCCCGGCGATTCCCCGTCCCAGCCACGAAACGAGGACGCCGATCGGCAGCACGAGCCCGACGGTGACGAGGAGGCCGAGGCCGCCCACCGTGAAGGCGCGGGTCGCCCCGGCAAGGCGTACGTCGCGTGCGGGACGCTGCGGGGTCCTCGTGTAATAGCGTGCTCTGCCCCTGGCCCGCTGCTCGGCGCCGATGACGACGAGTGCCACGACGACGAGCACGAGCGACAGCACCGCCGCCGGGGTCCGGTCGATGCGGCCCTGGTACTGGGCGTAGATCACCCGGGTGAACACGTCGAAGCGCATGAGGGAGACGGCGCCGAAGTCGGAGAGCGTGTAGAGCGCGGCGAGGAGCGTCCCGGCCGCGATCGCCGGGCGGAGCTGAGGCAGCGTCACCGTCCGGAACCGGCGCCACGGGCCGGCCCCGAGGCTGCGGGCAGCGTCTTCGAGGGCGGGGTCGATGCGACGGAGCCCGGCGCGGGCGAGCAGATACACGTACGGGTACGTCGAGATCGTGAGCGCGAGCCACGCCCCTCCGGCCCCCGAGATCGAAGGGAGGGCGACCCCTGTGGTGTCGGCGAAGAGGCCCCTGGGGCCGAAGAAGGAGAGGTAGCTCAGCGCCAGCACATACGAGGGCACGACGAGGGGAAGCGAGATCGCCACCACCCACGCTCTGCGCGCCGCGAGGTCGGTGCGCTCGGTGGCCCAGGCCGCGGCGACTCCGATGGCGGCGGCGGACCCCGACACTGCGGCGGTGAAGGCGAGCGAGCGGGCGACGAGCCACGCCGTTCTCCCGCTGAGCAACGTCGACCAGGCGCTCCCTCCCGAGGTGAGGACCTGGCCGAGGAGGAACGCCATAGGGACGAAGACCGGGACGAGGACCGCCGCGGCCGCCACCCAGAGCCAGCGAGGGGCACCGACCAAGCCGCGCCGCTGCGGCTCGGCCTGCTCCCGGTCGACCCTCAGCACCTCAGGGTCGAGCGCGGTGCTCACCGGGTGCTCACAGAAGTCCCGCCTCGGCGACGAGGTCCGTTGCCCTGTCGAGCACGGTCGCCAGCATCGAGAGGTCGAGCTCCGGCGTGCTCAGCGACGCGAGTGGGGGCAGGTTCGGGTCGGCGGCCACGCCCGCAGACAGTGGGTATTCGTACGTCTCCGACGCGAAGTATTGCTGGGAGTCCGCGGCGAGGAGGAACGATGTGAACTCGGCCGCCTCGGTCGGGTTGTCGGAGGACCGCAGGATCCCCACTCCGGCGGGCATGACGAGGGACCCGGCTCCGCCGCCGGTGAGGAAGTGGTTGGCGGCGACGACGTCGCCCACCTCGTCGCGACGGCGGAACAGGTAGTAGTGGTTCACGAGCCCGGCGTCGACCTCCCCGTCGTCGACGGCGGCGACGATGACGGAGTTCTTGGGGTAGGTGGGCGCTTCATTGGAGGCCATGGCCCGGAGCCATTCGAGCGTCGCGTCCTCACCGTCGATGAGGATCTTGGCGGCGACGAACGCGAGGAAGGAGCCGTTGGTGGGTGCGATGGCCACCCGGCTCGCCCACGACGCATCCGCGAAGCCGTCCTCGGTCCGGGGGAGTGCGGTGGGGTCGATCTTCGTCGTGTCGTACACGACGACCCGCGCTCTGCCGCTCACGCCCACCCACTCACCGTCGGGATCGCGGAACGCGGCCGGAACGAGGCCGGCCACGTCATCGCCGAATCGGGAGAAGAGCCCCGCGTTGGCGACGACGCCGAGCGATGCCGGGTCCTGGGCGAAGAAGACGTCCGCCGGGGAGTTCTCGCCTTCCTGGAGGATGGTGGCGGCCAGCTCCGCCGAGTCGCCGTAACGGACCTCGACGTCGACGCCGTCGGCCTCGAAGCGGTCGATGAGCGGTGCCACGAGGTCCTCGCTGCGGCCGGAGTAGATGGTCAGCGTGTCGCCGGAACCGTCTCCGCATGCGGTGGCGACGGTGGCGACAGCGACGATGAGTGTTGCGAGTCGTCTCATGCGGCGAGGCTAAATACCACTATATCCGTAGTGCAAATTGCCTGACAGATGCCGTCAGGGCCCCCTAACGGGATGGCTATATTCGGCTGGTGGCCGAGCCCCGCTACAGCGTCAAGTTTCGCGAGTATGCCGAGGCGATCTGGGAGATCGAGGAGGAAGGCATCCCGGTCATTCAGGCGCGGGTCGCCGACTGGCTCGGCGTGAGCCGCGCCAGCGTGTCGGAGATGATCCGCAGGATGGCCGGCGAGGGCCTCGTCGAGCAGGGCACCGAGGTCCGCCTCACTGCCGAGGGACGCCACCTCGCCGAGGTCATCGTGCGCAGGCACAGGCTCGCGGAGCGCTTCCTCGCCGACGTGCTCGGCCTCCCCTGGGCCAAGGTGCACGCCGAAGCCGAGGTGTGGGAGACGGCCATCTCGGACGACGTCGAGGCCGCGATGTGGGCGGTCATGGACGATCCGATGACCTGTCCCCACGGCAACCCGATTCCCGGCGCGGGCTACAAGCCCCCCAAGATGAAGGCCTTCTCCCTTCTCGATGCCGGAGAGCGCCTCCGGCTGGAGCGGATCTCCGAGGAGCTCGAGCTCGATGCGGAGATGATGGGCTACCTCGATCGGTCGGGGCTGCGCCCCGGGGCGATCGTCGAGCTGTTGGAACGGGACCCCTACGGCGCCCTCACCGTCAGCGTCGACGACAAGCCCGTGGGTGTCGGCGCCTTCGCCGCGGAGCGGTTGTTCGTCGCCGTTGGCTGATCAGATCGGGGGCCCTCTAGATGCAGGCGAACGTCGACGCCTGTCCGCCGTTCCACCACTGCGCCGTGCCGGATTCCGGGCGCTTCAGGGTGAACTCGACGGTCGACGTCACGCCGGCGTCGAGGAAGAGCCCCTCGAAGATGCCGGTCAGCGTGTTGATGCTGCGACGCACCGTGATCTCGGCGACGTCACCCTCGACGCCGTCGCCGCGGCCGGGGGTGAGGATGACCCTCGCCTGGGTGGCACGGAGCTCGGAGTCGATCGTGTCGCACACCTGGGCCCCGATCTGCGCCGGCGTCCCGAAATTGGCGGCGGCGAGCCGGGCACCCTCCTCGGCGCTGTCGCGCACGTTGGAGTGCTGTGCGTACGCCCAGGCGCCCTCGATGAGGACGAGGAGGACGAGGGCGGCGATCGGAAGGACGACGGCGAGCTCGACGAGCGTGATGCCCCGCTCGTGCTCCGGGCGAGTGATCGAGCCGGTGCGCCTGTGCCTTCCCAACCTCATCGCGTCACCTCGCCACCAGGATACGACAGAACGCGAAATCGACGAGGGTGGTTGCGACCGGCGCGAAGTAGCTAGACGGCATTGGGTCTGGGTCGGCGTGCGGCGCTGTGCAGCTACCTGATGAGGTAGTACTCGAACTGGCCGTCGGTGCCCGGCTGGCCCTGGAGGACGACCTCGGGCAGCATCCGCTTGTCGAACTGCAGG
>CAMYMC010000004.1:0-27477 GCA_947259365.1 uncultured Acidimicrobiaceae bacterium
GAGGTCCTCGAAGCCCTTCCCATACGCACGGATGTCGATGTAGAAGACGGTCGATTCCGTCTCGGAGTCGTGCTCGTCGAGGAGGAGCGTCTCCTTGATCGTGTTCATGCAGCAGAAGTTGGAGCAGTACGGCATGCCGCGCGACATCGAGCGCGACCCGACGCACTGGATGAACCCGACCCGCTTCGGGACTTCGAGGTCGGAGGGGCGGACGAGCTCGCCCTCGGTGGGGCCACCGGCGTTGACGAGCCGCTCGAACTCCATGCTCGTGATGACGTTGGGGAACCGGGTGTAGCCGTACTCGTCGTTCTGGGTCGGGTCGTAGACCTCCATCCCGGTGGCGACGACGACGGTGCCGACCTCGACGTCGATCTCGGTGTCGAGCGCGTCGAAGTCGATGCACTTCTTCTCACACGCCTCGAGGCACTTGCCGCAGGCGATCGGGTTGAACCCGAGGCAGTTGTCGGCGTCGAGGGTGAACGTGGAGGGGACGGCCTGGGGGAAGGGGCGGTAGATCGCCTTGCGGGAGGAGAAACCCTGCTGGTACTCGTCGGGAACGACGACCGGGCACACGGGGGTGCAGAGGTCGCACGAGGTGCACTCCGCGGCGTCGACGTACTGGGCGCGCTCTGAATCTACGAGAAGCTCAATTTGGGGATGCCGACCGGCATCCATCATCTTGGGGCCGAGAATTCATATGGAGCAGTCCATGGTCGGGAACGTCTTGTCGAGCGCAGCCATGACGCCGCCGATCGACGGCTCCTTCTCGACGAGATACACCTGGTGGCCCCCGCCGGCGATCTCGAGTGCCGCCTGGATGCCGGCGACGCCTCCGCCGATGACGAGGGCGGCGTCGGTGACGGGGAAGGTGCGCTCGTCTTGGGCCTCCAGCTTGGCGGCCCTGCCGACTGCGCTGCGCACGAGGTCCATCGCCTTGATCGTCGCCGCCATCCGATCGTCCTTGTGCACCCAGCTGCAGTGCTCGCGGATGTTGGCCATCTCCATGAGGTAGGGATTGAGGCCGGCTTCTGCGACGCACTGGCGGAAGGTGGGCTCGTGGATCTTCGGAGTGCAGGACGCCACGACCACGCGATTGAGGTCGTGCTCGGCGATGGCCTGCTTGATCTCGTTCTGACCTGGTTCCGCGCACGTGTACCTGTTACGCACGACGGTCACCACGTCCGGCAGCTCGGTTGCGAACCGCGCTACCGCCTCAGTGTCCACCGTGCCGGCGATGTTCGACCCGCAATCGCAGACGAACACCCCCGTGCGCAGGGTTTGCTCTGTCATGTCACCGCTTCCGTCCTTTCTCCGTTGGTGCCGGGGCTCGATGCCTCGAGCCCGGCGAGCATCCGTGTCGTGAAGATCGTGAGGTCCTCGACCTCGATGGCGGGCGAGGGCCGGTTGCGGCGCCCGTCCTCGTTCTGGGCGCAGGCGAAGTGGATGAGGCACTTGGGACAGGCCGTGAGCAGCGTCGTTGCCCCCGTGTCGGAGGCGCTGGCGAGCCGCTCCGCCTGGAGGCGCCGGGAGGCGGCGTCGCAGTGGATGAACCCGGCGGTGCCGCAACACACGGCGTCGGCGCCGCTGCGGTCCATCTCCGCGAGCTCCACGCCGGGGGCGGCGTCGAGCAGCCGGCGGGGTGCGTCGGTCACCCCGAGGTGGCGGCCGAGCCGGCAGGGGTCCTGGTAGGTGACGGTCCGGGCCGTGTCGTCGTCACGGAATGCGAGCTCGTCGGCTTGGAGGCGCTCGTCGAGGTACTCGACGAGGTGCTGCACCCGGGGTTGGTACTCGGGAACGGCCTCGGGGTAGTCGAGACGCCAGGTGCGGCAACACTCGGCGCACGTCGTCAGGATCAACTCGACACCACGGGCGGCGAAGGAGTCCGCGTTGGCCCGCGCCAGGGTGGCGAAGCCGTCGTCGTCTCCTCCCCACAGCAGGTCGTGACCGCAGCATCGCTCCTCGGCGACGACGACAGGTTCGATACCGAGCTGGTTGAGGGCCCGGATCGCGGACCGGGCGATGTCGGTCGTCCGCACGCCGAACCGGTCCTCGAAGAGCGCGTCGAAGAGGGGCAGGCAGCCGACGAAGAGAGCGATCTCCCCTGTCTCGGCGACCCGCAGGTCCTCGTCGATCCACGAGAGGTCGCGGCTGGGAACCCGGCCCGCCCACTCGGGGACTGCGGCGGCCTGGAAGACCTGGCCGTGCGGACACGGCTCACGGAGGCCATCGGTTGCCTCGCGGCGAAGCCCACGGGCGAACTCGGCGATGTGGACGCCCTGGGGGCACCGGATCTCGCACAAGGAGCACGTCAGGCAGCGCTGCGCCGCGACGGCCTGCTCGCGGACTTCGTCGGCGGTCGGGCCGACGCTCACCATCCGGACCGGGGAGAACCCGGCAAACCCGTCGAGGGGACACGCCGTCGAGCACTTGGCGCACGAGTTGCACAAGAGCGCCCTCGTGTCCTTCTTCAACTCTGTGAGCGTGACCATGCGGTTATCCCCCTTCGCCCCGCAGCGCCATGGCAAGGGCGTCGGAGACGGCACCAGCCTGGTCGGGTGCCCCGGGTCTGGCGGCGGGGACCAGCGTCACGGATGTCGCGTCGCCTCCCAGGGCCGCCAGCAGTGCGCTGGTCTCTTCGACGTGCTGTTGCGCCAGTCGGGCGCCGTCCTCGAACCGGCAATCGGCGCACGTCTCGACGGTGATCCGGGTGGCCCCGCGCCTGGCGAGCTCGAGCAGCATCCCCGGGTGAACCTGGCCGACGCACCGGCAGGCGACGACGTCACCCTCGGCGGGGCTCCCCGCGTGCGGACGGGTGTCGCACGTCACCACGACGGCCGGTCCCGCTTCGTCGCCGGTGTCGGGCTCGAAGATGGCGGCCAGGACGGCGTCCCACCATCCGTCGGCGTGCGCCGCCGGTCGCAGCGCCGCCGTGGGGCACACGGCCGCACACAGTGCACATCCCCGGCACGCCGCCGGGTCGAGCACGACCCGCGATTCCGGATCGTCCGGGTTCCGCAACGCGAGCGCCTCGAACTGGCAGACGTCGAGGCACAGCGAACAGCCACGGCACCGCTCCTCGACGTAGTCCACGACCACAGGCCGGACCTCGACCGCGGCGTCCGTCGTGTCGCCCGAAGCCGAAGCGACCCCCCCGGCCGCCGAGCCGTTGGCGCGAAGGCGCCCGGCGACCGCGGCCGTCGTCCGCAGCGGCAGCCACGTCCGGGGTCGGGTCGCACCGTCGGGAGCCAGCCCCACGAGCAGATGGCGCCGGTCACAGGTCACCGCGCATGCGGCGCACTCGCTGCACGGCCCGCAGCGGAGACAGCGCCCCGCTTCGGCAACGGCCTGGTCGGCGGTATAGGCCTGCTCGACCTCGGCGAACTCGTCGCCGGGCTCGAGGCCGAGGACCGGAGCCGGCACCGGCGGCGATTCGACCGGGGGCGGGTCGGCGAGCCCGTATTCCACGGCCGGGGCGTGAAGCGAGCGAGGGAGTCGTGGGGTCCCCGTCTCGAGGTAGGCGGCGATGGAGTCGGCGGCTTCGTGCCCGGCCGCGATCGCCTCGATGACGGTCGCCGGGCCCGACACGACGTCACCGGCGGCGAACACACCCCACCAGCGCGTCATCGATGTGCCCTCATCGGCGGCGAGAAGGCCGCGGTCGACCATCGCGGCGTCGTCGTTCGGGACGAAATCGAGTACCGCTTCCTGACCGACCGCGGCGAGCACCCTGTCGGACTCCGCGAAGAACGTGCTGTCGGGAATGGGAACCGGCCGCCGTCTCCCGTCGCCGTCGGGCTCGCCGAGCTCCATCTCGAGGCACTCGATGCCGGTGAGACGGCCGTCCCGGATCACGGCCCGCTGCGGGGCCGCGAGGAAGCGGAACGTGACGCCCTCGGCTTCGGCCTGGACGACCTCTTCGTGCCCGGCAGGCATCTCATCACGCGACCGTCGGTAGAGGATCTCGACTGGCCGGGCACCGAGGCGAAGCGCGGTGCGGGCGGCCTCGATCGCCGTCGACCCGCCGCCGATGACGATGACCTTGCCTTCGACAGAGGTTCGATCGCCCTCGTTGACGCGGCGCAGGAACCCGAGGGCGTCCTCGATGGCGGCGGAGTCGTCTTCGCCGGGGATGGCGAGGAGCCGGCCCCGCTGGGCGCCGACCGCGACGAGCACCGCGTCGTACCCGCCCTCCATGAGAGCGGTGACGTCCTCGTAGCTCGAGAGCTCGTGACCGGTCTCGACGTCGATGCCCACGCCGAGCACAGCTGCGATCTCGGCGTCGAGCACATCGGGGGGCAGCCGGTAGTCGGCGATGCCGTAACGCAGCATCCCACCGAGTTCGGGCTTCGCCTCGAAGATCGTCACCTGGTACCCGGCGCGGCGGAGGTCGTGGGCGGCGGTGAGCCCCGCCGGACCCGAGCCGATGACCGCCACCGCCTGGTCCTTGCTGACGGCCACGGGGGCGACCACACGATCGTCGTCGCCGACGTCGGCGACGAAGCGTTTCAGGGCGCGGATCGCCAGCGGACCGTCGACCACCGACCGCGTGCAGGCGGGCTCGCAGGGCGCATGGCAGATGCGCCCGCAGACGCTGGGAAGGGTGCAGCGGCGCCGGACCTCGTCGAGTGCCTCGGCGAACCGGCCCTCGGCGATGAGCGAGACGTATGCCTTGACGTTGACGCCGGCGGGGCAGGCCATGGTGCACGGCGCCGGAGCCACCGCCTCAACCGAGATGGGGTCGGCCTGGAGCTCGGGGACGGTGAGGAGCAGGTGCGGCGCCGCACCGCCGTCGAGTCGCACGTCTCCTCCGATCATGCCCGTCTCCTAGCCCGCCGGCGCGGCGACGTCACGATGCGACGCCGTCAACTCGCGGCCGTACTCGAATCCCCGGTCGAAAGCCTCGAGGTTCACCTCCTCGGTCCCGGCCGGCACCGAGGCGGCGACCGCCTCCCGCATCCCCTCCTCCGAGACGAGCGCGGTGACCGCGGTGAAGAACCCCACCATCACGATGTTCTGGACGATCCTGCGTCCCAGCTCCTCAGCGATCCGGGTGGAGCCGATGCCGTAGCCTTGCTGCGCCGGGCCGATCTGCGGTGTGACGAGATCCTCCTCGTACACGACGATCCCATCGGCGGCGAGGTCGGGGGCGTGTTTGTCGTACCCGTCGGAGGACATCGCCACGAGGATGTTTGGATGGTCGGCGTACGGGTACAGCACCTCGGCGGCGGAGACAACGAGGGTCGCAGTGCACGCGGACCCGCGCGCCTCGGGGCCGAAGCTCTGCATCATCGTGGCCTCCTTGTCGGCGATGAGGGCGCAGGCGTGGCCGATGATGTGCGCGGCCAGCACGACACCCTGGCCTCCGAAGCCGGTGATGCAGATCTCTGTCCTGGCCTCATCCCCCACCGAGCATCCCTCCTTCCAGTGGCATCGGGACGTAGTCGTCGCCGAGGACGTTGCCGTAGTGCTCGTCCATCAGCTCCTGGTAGGTGGGCCGCTCCTCGTCCACGAACACGCCGCAGAGGATCTTCCCCTGGAAATCGATGGCGGCGTCGCCCGGATCTGCACCGTTGCGGATCTCCGCCTCGTCGTGGTAGTACCGCATCCGCTGGACGCCGTCGCCGAGCTTGTTGAGCCTCAGGTAGAGCACGGGGCAGGGAGCAACCACCTCGATGAACCGGAAGCCCTTCCGCTCCAACGCCTCCTCTATCGACCACGTGAGCCGGCGCACGTGGAGCGACGTCCAGCGCGCCACGTACGGGGCGCCGCTGGAGGCGGCGAGGTGAGGCAGGTTGAACGGCGTCTCGAAGTTGCCGAATGGCATCGTCGAGGACCTGGCGCTGAGCGGTGTCGTCGGCCCGTTCTGACCGCCCGTCATGCCGTACGTGAAATTGTTGATGAGCACGACGAGCAGGTCGAGGTTTCGCCGCGCCGCGTGGATGAAGTGGTTGCCGCCGATGCCGACGAGATCACCGTCACCAGACAGGACGGTGACGGTCAGCTCGGGCCTACCGAGCTTCAGCCCGGTGGCGAACGGGATCGCCCTGCCGTGCGCGGTGTGAAACCCGTCGAGCTTGAGGTACCCGGCCGTCCGGCCGGCGCACCCGATCCCCGACACGACCGACACCTTGTCCAAATCGATGCCGGACTTCTCGAGCGCCGAGGCGAAGCAGCGGACGACCGTGCCGATGCCGCACCCGGGGCACCACACGTGTGGGATCCGGTCCATCCTGAGAAACGGCGTCATCGGATGCTCGACGGTCTCGGCGTAGTCGGGCCTCGCCTCCACCGTCATCGCGCCACCTCCACGATCGCGGCGGCGATCGTCTGCGGGTCGTGGACCGCGCCGCCGCTGTGCGGGACCGATCTCACGACGGCTTGCCCGGCGACGCACCGCTCGACCTCGAGAACGAGCTGGCCGAGGTTGATCTCCGGGACCACGAAGCCCTTGACCGACGCCGCGAGCTCGCGAATGCGCTGCTCGGGGAACGGCCAGACGACGACGAGCCGCACAGACCCGACGTCGACGCCCTCCCCCCTTGCGATGTCGATGGCGGCCCGGGACACCCGCGCGGTGATTCCGTAGGTCACCACGACGACGTCGGCGCCCTCGGTGTCGGCCTCGTCGAAGCGCACGATGTCGCCGGCGTTGACCCGGATCTTGTCGACGAGGCGGCTCACGTTGGCGTCCTGTGCCTCGACGGACATGCCCGGGTACCCGCGCTCGTCATGGGTGAGTCCCGTCGTGTGGAAGCGGTAGCCGTCTCCGGCCCGGGCGAACTCGGGGACGAGCTGCCCGTTGATCTGGTACGGAAGGAAGTCGTCGGGCGCGACCTCGGTGAGCCGTCGCGGCGTGACCTCGATCTCGTCGGCAGGCGGGATCACGACCTTCTCCGTCATGTGGCCGACGCACTCGTCCATGAGAATGATGACGGGGACTCGGTACTCCTCGGACAGGTTGAACGCATCGATCATGAGGTCGAAGGACTCCTGCGGCGATTGGGGACTCATCGCGATGAGCTCGTAGTCGCCGTGGGAGCCCCAGCGGGCTTGCATCACGTCGCCCTGGCCGACCATCGTCGGGAGCCCGGTCGACGGCCCGGCTCGTTGCACGTCGACGACGACACACGGAGTCTCCATCATCGCCGCCAGCCCGATGTTCTCCATCATGAGGCTGAATCCGGGCCCGCTCGTGACCGTCATCGACTTCGTGCCGGTCCACGAGGCGCCGACGACGGCCGCCATCGATGCCAGCTCGTCCTCCATCTGGATGAAGGTGCCGCCGACGAGCGGGAAGCGGTTGGCGATCCGCTCGACGACTTCCGTCGACGGAGTGATCGGGTAGCCGGCGACGAACCGGCAGCCGGCCGCCATCGCCCCTTCACCGCAGGCGAAGTCGCCGTCGAGATAATGGGATCCGGTGAGCACGCCTTTCGGGTCGGTCTTCACGGCGCCACCCCCTCGAGGACCGGAGCGGGGAGCGCCGCGGCCGGGGGGCTCTCCGGCGTGGTCGTCGTGAAGATGGCGAACTCGGGGCAGATGGTCTCGCAGAGATTGCACGCCATGCACACCCCGCTCTTGACGACCTCGGGCGGGTGATAGCCCTTGCGGTTGAAGTCCTTCGACATGGCCAGGACGTCCTTGGGACAGAACTCGACACAGAACTCACAGCCCTTGCAGCGGTCGGCGAGGATGAGCACCTCACCGTGGGGCGGTCGCACCCGGTCGGCGTCGAGCGGTCTCCTCCAGAACGTGCTCATCTGCCACCTCGCACACGTGCCGGCGTGCGACGGGAGCCGGCTGCTCGATCCGATCGCACCCCCACATAGGGACATCGCACATCCAGGCTGCGGATGGCGCAGTGGTCGTCGTAGTACGCCGAGCAGCGCAGGCAGACACCGTCGACGTCCTCATCGGTCTCGAGCAGGCTCACGGAGAACCGCTCGACGAGCCGGGAGAGCTGGCTCAGCTCCTTCGCGGTGAAGGCGGCGAGCACCGGGGCGACCCGCTCCTCCTTGAGGGCCTCGTAGCGTCTGACGAGCCGCCGGCCGGCCGGGCTCGAGGTGAGGAGGATGGCGCGGCGGTCCTCCTGCGACGGGGTTCTGTTGAGCAGCCCGAGACGCTCGAGCTTGTCGACGTTCTTGGTCGCCGCCGCCGATGAGACACCGAGGAAGCCGGCGACCTCGCCGACCTGATGGTGACCGTTCACCGACACGAGCTTGAGGATGTGGAACTGGGACAGGGTGAGAGGCGCCGGGCTCACTCGGCGGAGCAGCTTGATCTCGAGCAGCTCGCGGACGACCGAGGAGAAGATGTGGGAATAGTGGATGAGGTCGGCGAGCTCCCGCTCCGCCGGCGGCCTCACCGGCGGAGGGCGGTCTTCGGATCGCGGCTCGGTCTCGTCCGACACCATTTGCTTAACCCGGTTGTAATTCAACGACCGAACATATGGGATTCGGAGAGGGACGGCTAGGTGCTGATGGACTCAACTCCTCCGGGCCGAATGGCCCTTTTTCGCGACCCGAACGGAGGTCGACAGTCCCGGGACCCCCGATCGCTGCGACCGTTCACACTGTGGGACGTCCTGGCCGAGAGGTCGCCCGGGCCCGGAACCCGCCGGCCCCGCTAGCTTCCGAGTGGCTCGGACGACACGCCGGCCGGTGCCGGCGGTTTTGCGAAGGGAAGCACACCCATGATCAGAGTCATGGTGACCTACACCGTGAAAGAGGATCGCGTCGAGGAGAACGAGGAGCTGGTGCGTGCCGTGTACGCGGGCCTCGACGAGATCGGCGATCCCGACATCCACTACGCCACCTTCAAGAAGGCCGACGGCCGGACCTTCGTGCACATGGCGATGTTCCCGTCGCCGGAGAAGCAGGCCGTCTTGTCGAACTCGCCGGCGTTCCGGGCGTTCCAGGAGAACATCGGCGACCGTTGTGAGGTGCCGCCGGATCCTCAGCCGCTGGAACTGATCGGGTCGCACAGCTTCGTCTGACGAGCCGGCAGCCTCGGGGACCTCGACGGCTCCGGCCGGGTGTGGTACGAACGTGGGCAGGCGGAGAACGGTGAGGTGGCTTCGGGTGCTCGTGTGGATCGTCGCCGTGATCGGCGCCGCGTTGGGCGGGCTCTGGGGCTTCCAGCGGCAGCTCATCTACCTGCCGGGTGGCAGCGTCCCGCCGGTAGCCGAGGTTCTCCCAGGCTGGGAGGATGCGGCGCTCGCCACCGACGACGGGCTCGCGCTCGGAGCCTGGTTCCGGGCCCCGCAGCCCGGAGCGCCGATCGTCATCGTGTTCAACGGCAACGCCGGCAATCGCGCCGACCGGTCGGTGCTCGGCGCCCGGCTCGCCTCCGAGGGCCTCGGCGTGCTCCTCGTCGACTACCGGGGCTACGGCGGCAACCCGGGAAGCCCCAGCGAGGCGGGTCTGGCCGCGGACGGGCGCGCCGCCGTCGCATTCGTCGCGGCCCGGGCACCGGAACACGAGGTGGTGTACTTCGGTGAGTCGCTGGGCGCCGCCGTCGCCGTCGGGCTCTCTCTCGCCCGGCCGCCGGCTGCGCTCGTGCTGCGGTCGCCGTTCACCTCCCTCGGCGACGTCGCCTCGGTCCATTACCCCTTTCTCCCGGTCCGGGCGATGTTGTGGGACGAGTACCCGTCGATCGACCGTATCGACGACGTCGGCGCGCCCGTCCTCGTGATCGCCGGCAGCTCCGACTCCATCGTTCCCATCGATCAGAGCCTGGCGATCCACCAGGCGGCGCCGGATCCAAAACAGCTGCTCGTCGTCGAGGGCGCCGACCACAACGACGCCGCCCTCGCCGATGGGAACGCCGTCGTGGAGGCCGTCGTCCGGTTCACCCGCGATGCCACTGGGTGACCGGCGGCGCGAGCCGAGGACGCTGCAACGGAGCCGAAGACCGCTCAGCCCATCGTCTTCCGGTAAGCGCCCGGTCGGATGCCGACGGTGCGGAGGAACGCGTTGGAGAACGCCGCCTCGGTGGCGTAGCCGACGAGACGGGCCGTCGACGCCACCGTCGCCTCCTCCTCGCGAAGAATGCGGGCGGCGACGACCATCCGCCACCGCGTGATGTACTCGCCGGGGGTCTCACCGACGAGGCGGCGGAAGCGGGCGAAGAAGCTCGACCGGGACAGCCCCACCTCACCGGCGAGCGCCGCCAGCGTCCATGGCCTTGCCGGATCGGAGTGGATGTGGCTCAGGGCGGCGCCGATGACCGGATCGCTCAGCGCTCGCATCAGGCCGCCGTCTCCCGGGGTGAGGTGGGCGATGTAGTACCGCAGGCCGTGGACGATGAGGACCTCGGTGAGCCGAGCCACCACGGTATCGGAGCCCGGCGCCGCACCGGTCACCTCTTCGTGCATCTGCTCGATACACCGCTGCACCCATCCGCGGCCTGCCTCACGGGGAACGGTGATCACCCTTGGCAGCGTGGAGAGGCCGGGATACATCGGCCCCGCCTCGAACTCGACCGTGCCGCACAACAACGTCGTGCGCGGCCCGTCGCCGGCCACGGTGAGGAGCCCCAGGCCGCGATCGTCGGCCGTCCCTGAGAAGCCCACCGATCCGGGCTTGCGGTGGGGGCGGTCCGCCATCACATGGTTGTCGCCGAATGGAACCAGCACGAGGTCCCCGCTCCCGAGGTGGAGCGGGTCGTCCCCATCGGTCCGAAGCCAGCACGCACCGCGTACGACTGCGTGGAAGATCCCGGTGGCGAGCACACCCGACTCGACCGCCCATGGCGCGTCGAGCTCGGCAACCGAGAACACGGTGCCCCTCAGCCGCACTCGCTCGAGAATGTCTGTGAGTGCGTCGAGCATCACAATTGCATACTAATCAATATGAGATTGAGCATTCTGAGTATTTCACCGTTCTCGCTAGGACGATACGGTGAGACCGACGACGACGGCCAAGACCCGGGAGGGCACCGTGCAGCGAAGGACCGTGGCGACCATTGCGAACTTCTTCTTCCCCGGCCTCGGGTATCTCATCGCGGGGATCAAACAGACCCTCGCCGTGCTCTGGCTCATCGGGGTCATCGGGCTGACGATCGTCGAGTTCGGGATCCGGGAATCCGAGCCGACGCTCTACTGGATGATGTTCGCCAGCGTGCTCCTCATGAACGTCGCGTTCGCCGTCGACGTGTACCGGAGCCTCGAGCCGGCGACCGCCGACGTAGCCTGAGCATCGGCCCGGTCGCGTCCGGGTCAGGGCCGGGCGGCGTCGACGAGGGCAGCCGGGCAGCGGCCCGAAGCGACAACGGGCGGCGAATCACCCTGGTCCGGATCGACCCGCAGGATCACGCCGGCTCCCCTCGTCCCGGCACCGGATTCGAGCAGGACCCATGTGCCGGCGATCAGCTTTCTCGCGATGACGTCGTTGCCGGTGCCGACGCAGTCGACCGAGGTGATCGTCCAGCCCTCGCGTCGCACCGCCTGGGCGAGCGAGACCGAGACGTCGCCCCAGTCCCCCGTCACGTCGGCGAGCACGGTGATGGCCGGCCGGTGCCCGCCTGAGCTGTCGACCGTGCGGGGGTTCGCCGTTCCGGCCACGGGAACCGTGAGGATCGGTTCGCGCTCGAGCGCCGCCAGGTCGAGCGCGTCGCCCGACCCGCCGCACGCCGCAACGAGCGTCAACATCGCAACGGCGCCGGCCCGACGCGGCGACAGCCTGAAGTGAGTCCACACGCGACGCATTGTCGCCTTCGTGGCCGAAGCCGACGAACGGCCCGCGACGTCGTCGTGCAGCATCGAGGCGAGCAGACGAAGATGGCACGACCGAGCCGGGAGGAGCATGGTCACGCTGATCACGGGAGGCACCGGGTTCATCGGGGCTGAGATCGTCCGTCGGCTGCTCGCCGACGACCCCGACGCCGACATCCACGTCGCCCGTCCAGCGCATCGATGACCTGACCGAGCGCATCTCGCTCCACCCGCTCGACCTCGCCGACGCTGCAGACGTCCACGCGCTCGTCGCCGCCGTCTCCCCCGAGGTCATCTACCACTTTGGGGCGGTCCTGACCGGGCCCGGCGAGGCGAACCCACAGACGGCGATCGAGACGAACGCCATCGGCACCTACGCCCTGCTCGAGGCGGCTCGGCTCGCCGCTACCCGCCAGGTCGTGTTCGCCAGCAGCATCGGCACCTACGGCTCCGGGATCCGGACCCGTGTCATAGGCCACAGCACCCTGCAGCGCCCGCTCACCGTCTACGGGGTCACAAAGGTCTTCGGCGAGAACCTCGGGGCCTTCTACAAGCGCCGCTACGGGCTCGACTTCAGAGGCATCCGCTATCCGTCGATCGTGGGACCCGGCGTCAAGACGCCGAGCGTCGTCCAGTACACGAGCTGGGTGATCGAGGAGTCTGCGAAGGGCAACCCGTTCACGATCACCGTGGCACCGGAGTTCGCGGTGCCGATCATGTACTTCAAGGACGCCGCCGGCGCCGCCATCACGCTGAGCCGGGCGCCCCTCGACGCCGTCGCCACCGGGACCTATCTCGTCGACGGCCACCGGCCCAGCCCAACCGCCGCCGAACTCGCCGACGTCGTGCGCTCCCGGCTCCCCGACGCTGCCATCACGTTCGAGCCCGACCCGGTGATGCAGCCGATCCTCGACGAGGCGATCCGGCCTCTCGACGACTCGAAGGCCCGCGAAGAGTGGGGCTGGGCACCGGCGTACGACCTCGAGGCGATGGTCACCGACTTCCTCGACGAGCTCGCGACCCACCCGGCGCGATACCGGTGAGCGTGGTCGCGCCCTGCACGACACCGACTACCGCAGGTCGACGCGCACTTCGGCGGAGCCGGGCGGTCCGTATCGCGTGACGGCGTAGGCGCCCGCCGGGAGGTCGGAGGCGCCGAGCACCCCTTCGATCTCCGCGAAGAGTGCGTCCGCGTCCGGACCGTACGGATACAGGATCACCTCGTAGGGCCCGGCTGCGTTCCCGTCGTACTCACCGACGCCGGCCGTCTCGATCGCCGTCATGAGTGCGTCCTCGAGAACGCCGAGCTCCGCCGCCACTCCGGCCCCGGGAAGACGGACCAGCACCGCATGTTCGGTCACAGCTCCTCCTTCGATAGCGATGCTCGAGCACCCGATCACAACAAGGGTGCCCACCACGAGAAGGGCCGCGAACACCGACACCCATTGACTTCGGGATCCGGTCGCTTGCCGCCGCGGCACGGCCGCAGGCAACCAGCCGCGCCCACGGTGCGCAAGCACCGCTCCGCCATCCCTGACCCTCCCACGCCGACTCAGGGGGAAACGAGGGACAGACCCGATAGACGGCGCGCCCCGGCCGGTGCATCGTGAAAGCGATGACACTCACCCGCAGGAGACCGCAGATGACCACCCAGACCAACGGCACACCCCAGACCGCAGCATCGCAACCGCCACCACCGCCCACGAGCGACGCCCGCAACTGGGCGACGCTGAGTCACATCTCGGCGTTTGTCATGTTCTTCGGGATCCCCGCGCTCGTCGGACCGCTCGTCATGTGGCTGCTGCGCCGTGACGACGCCTACATCGACCACCACGCCAAGGAAGCGCTGAACTTCAACATCTCGTTCATGCTCTACGGGCTGGTCGCGGGGTTCCTCATCCTCTTCCTGATCGGGCTGGTGCTGCTGCCGGCCGTCCTCGTCACCTGGTTCGTCCTCGTGATCGTGGCCGCGGTGAAGACGGCCGCCGGCGAGCATTACCGCTACCCGTTCACGCTCCGCCTCGTGAGCTGACGAGAACGCGGACCCGCCCTCGGCTGACGCCCGGCGCGCCCGGGCGTCAGCCGGCGAGACCGGTGTAGCCGTCGAGGACAACATCCCAGCCTTCGTCGTACTGGTTTCGTGTCTCCGCTCCGTCGGGCCCCAGCCGCTCCCAGTGGCTGTGCTCGAGATCGACCTGGGTGCCGCCGTCGACGTCGGAGAAGCGAATAGCGATGACGGTCGGGGCGGCGGCGTCCGGGTTCACCTTCCACTCCATGGCGAAGCGGCGCGGCGGCTCCCACACGGAGACGACGCCCCAGTCTGCCTCGGTGCCGTCGGCGTGGGTCTCATAGACCCGCCCCCCGGCCCGGGGCTCGACCGTTGCGGCGACGGCCTCGCCGATCGAATGGGTCGAGAGCGGCCACCATTCGCCGAGCCGCTCGGTGAAGATCCGGAACGCCAGCTCGACCGGTGCTCCGACGACGACGGACTTCCTCACCGGTGCGATGACGGTGTTCTCGGTGCTCATCGTGTGTGCCTCCTCTTCGACCGCCGACGCGAAGCCGGCGAGTGCCGTGTCCCACAGGCCCTCGACGTACGCGCGGAGCTGCTCCACGCCGGTCGGGGCGACTCGATAGATGCGCCGCGTCCCCGCCGCCCGATCGGCGACGAGACCGGCGTCCTTCAGCACCTTGAGGTGCTGGGAGACGGCCGGCCGACTGACCGGCACGGCGTCGGCGAGCTCGCCCACCGAGTGCGGCCTCCGGCAGAGCATCTCGAAGAGCGCCCGCCGCGTCGGATCGCCGAGAGCCTCCAGCGATCGAGCCCACATCCCGAACCTTTCGTTAGCCTTTACTTACGGTAAGTTATCACTTACTATAGCGTTGATCAAACTCCGTCCGACATCGGAGTTGCAAAGAAACTTTTGCAAAGGTATCTTTGCGTCATGACGCAGGAACCCTCGGCCACCCGGGTGGAAGACCTCACCCAGCTCCGGGCGCTGGCGCATCCCCTCCGGATGCGGATCCTCGGCCGGCTCCGGATCGACGGCCCCGCCACGGCAACGTCGCTGGCAGCGGCACTCAACGAGTCGAGCGGCGCCACCTCCTACCACCTCCGCCGGCTCGCCGCCCACGGCTTTGTCGAGGATGCCCCCGAACTCGGGACGGGCCGGGAGCGCTGGTGGCGGGCGTTGCACGACGCCACGTCGTTCTCGATCGCAGACTTCCTCGACGACCCCGAGGCACTGGTCGCCGCCCGGGTGCTGCGCCGGGAATCGCTGCGTCTCTACGCCCGCCTCATCGAGACGTGGCTCGCCGGGGAGGAGACGTGGGGCGACGCCTGGATCGACGCGGCAGTGCTCGACGATCGGGTCGCACGCTTCACCCCCGAGCGGCTGAAGGCGTTCGAACGAGGCGTCCTCGACCTCGTCTCCGAGCACGAGGTCCCGCCCGACACGCAGGGTGCGGAGCGGGTCGTGATCCTCCTCCACGGGTTCCCGTTCCGGGAGCTTCCTCTGTGACCACCGTGGGGCTGCGCCGCCGCTACGAATCCGTCACCGCGCTGCGCTGGCTGGGTGTGGGCGCGGTGGCCCCGTTCGTCTTCCTCCTCATGCTCGAGCGCGGGCTGAGCCTCGCCGCCGTCGGAGGTGCGGTCGCCGTCTACGGCGTCACCGTCGCAGCGTTGGAGCTGCCCACCGGCGGGCTCGCCGATTCCCTCGGCCGGCGCCCGGTGCTCGCCGTGGCATCGGGGGTGACGATCGCGGCGACCTTCCTCCTCTATGTCGCCACCGACTTCGCCGTCTTCGTGGCGGCCTGGGCCCTGCTCGGAATCGGCCGAGCCCTCGACTCGGGGGCGCTCGAGGCGTGGTTCGTCGACGCGAGCCTCGACCTCGAGCCGGGGGTCGATCTCAGGTTCGGGCTCGCCCGCGGCGAGGTGGCCGGGGCGATCGCGCTCGCTGCGGGCTCGCTGCTCGGCGGCTTCCTCCCCACCGTCCTCCCCGAGCCCGCCCCCAGCGACCACCTCACGGCCCTGTCGATGCCGGTCCTCGTCGGAGCCGGCGCCGCCGTTGCCCATCTCGTCGCGGTCCTCCTCCTCGTCGACGAGCCCCGATCGCTGCGAAGCGGTTCCATCCGCGAGGCGGTCCGCGACGTTCCCACCGTCATTCGGGGAGCACTCGGCCTTGCCGGACGCCACCGCGGGCTCCGGCTGCTCCTCCTCTCCTCCGCGGTGATCGGTATCACCGCCAACAGCCTCGAAGTCCTGTGGCAGCCCCGATTCAACGAGCTGAGCGGATCAACCGACACCCGGCTCTTCGGAGTCGTCGGCGCCGCCATCTTCCTGGCGGCGGCGCTCGGAGCCGGCTCGGTGCCGCGTATCGTCCGCCGGTTCCGGGATGCCAAGGGCGGGATCGCCCTCCTCGCCCACACCGGGTCCGCGCTGGCAATGGTCGTTCTGGCCGCGGCGGCCGCCGTTCTGCCCGCAGCCGTCGCCTTGTCGCTCATCTACGTGTTCCTCGGAGTCCGGCTACCGGTGCACAACGAGCTCCTCCACCGCCGCGTGCCGTCGGCCCAGCGCTCGACGATGCTGTCGGCAGACTCGCTCGCCCTCCAGCTCGGCGGCTTCCTGTCGGCCCTCGTCATCCCGGGCCTCGCCGGGGTCTGGGGCATCCCGCCCGTCTGGGGCGCCGTTGCCGTCGCACTCGGGCTCGCCGGCGCCGTCTACCCCGCGGTTGCCCGGTCGGATGAGCTCGCAGCCGGGGCGTACGCACCGGAGCCTGATCCGGGATAGGGTGGCCCGCATGGGTCTCGCCGAGGTCAATCATCTCCACGGCTCCCTCGTCCGGCTCACCGCGCTGGCGAAGGACGATGCCGCGACCCTCGCCGGGTTCAGTGAGAACACCTGGGTGTACCGCCTCATGAACTCCAGCCCGGCCGTCCCCTACACCGTTGCCGAGACCGTCAAATGGATCGAGAAGGAGCAGGAGAACCCGAACAGCTTCCACTTCGGCATTCGCAACGTCGAAACCGGCGCCCTCCTCGGGTTCTGCGAGCTGGACGAGATCGAGTGGAATCACCGGGCCTGCATGCTGGGAATCGGTCTCGGCGACCCCGAGGACTGGGGAAAGGGATACGGGCGGGATGCGATGGAGGTCCTCCTCCGCTTCGGCTTCCACGAGTTGAACCTGCACCGGATCGGCCTCGCCGTGTTCTCGTACAACGCTCGGGCCGTCGCCCTCTACGAGTCCCTCGGCTTCGTCCGCGAGGGAACGGTGCGCGAACGGCTCAGCCGCGACGGCAAGGCCCACGACATGCTGCTGTACGGGCTGCTCCGCGTCGAATGGGAGGCGTCTCGCTGACGCGCCGGCCGGCACGCTTGAATGACGCGGTGGACCACGTCTTCATCACCACCGACCGTCTCCGTCTTCGGCACCCCCGCCCGGATGACGCGGAGGCGATCGCGGCGCTGTTCGACGACCCCAAGGTGACCGAGTTCCTCGGCGGACCACGCGTCCACGACGAGGTGGCGAAGATCGTCCTCGACGACGCGGCCGCCGATCCGAACCCGGCCGACCTGTGGCCGCTGGAGGAGCTGGAGACCGAGAACGTCGTCGGCTACTGCGGGCTCGTGGTCAAAGAGGTCGACGGAGTCGAGGAGCACGAGGTCATCTACGTCCTCGCCCCGCATGTATGGGGTCGCGGGTATGCAAGCGAGATCGCCGCCGCCATCGTCGACTACGCCTTCACCGAGCGCCGCCTCGACCGGGTCATCTCGATGATCCACCCCGACAACGCCGCGTCGGCGCGTGTTGCCGAACGCGCCGGCATGGCGTACGAGCGCGACACGATCCGGCCCGGGGGGAAGCGACTCCGCGTCTTCGCCCTACCCCGCAGCGGAGCCGACGCGTGAGCGGCCTGCGCCGGCTCCTCATCGGCGAGCGGGTTCGCCTGACGGCCGTCGAGCCGGCCGACCACGCCGCCATCGCCGACTGGAGCAGCGACGGCGACTACATCCGCAACCTGAGAACCGGCGCCGCCTCCGAGTCCGTGGAACAGGTTGCCGCGTTCGCGGAGCGTGAGGCGGCGGACACGACGCGGTTCGGCTTCGCCATCCGGCTCGTCGATGCACCCGGGATCATCGGCATCGCCACGATCAAGGACATCGAGTGGAGCAACCGCACCGGATGGCTGGCGCTGGGCATCGGGTCCCCGGAGCACCGCGACCGGGGCCTCGGCTCCGAGACCGTCCGTCTTCTCGTCGAGTTCGCCTTCGGCGAGCTCAACCTCCACCGACTCGGCCTCACCGTCGCCACCTACAACCAGCGCGCCGTCACGGTCTACGAGCGAATCGGATTCGTGAGAGAAGGCGTGGTCCGCGAAGCGATCGAACGCGACGGGAACCGTCACGACCTCCTCATCTACGGGCTGCTCTCGGCGAATTGGACCCGAGCCGGCTGAGTCGCCGGGAGGCGCCAGAGCATCTCGTTCTGCACGCCTCCGTCCGGGAGCGGGCCGGCAGGGACCCGGTGGAGGCTTTCGCCCCTTGCGAATGGGCACCCGGTGCCGTACGCGTTCAAGGGTTCAGCCGCGAAGGCGGCAATCGGAACAGGAGGAGGGAGGTGGTCTGCCGATGAAGGCAGCAGTGGTGTTCACCTGGACGAGGCCGTGGGCGGGCCGCGAATCGGTCGCACTCGCCGCGTTCGGGGATGCGCTTGCGTTTTGGGGCAAGCTCGCCGCAGGAGGGCGATGCGACGAGGCCCAGGTGTATCTCGGCACGTCTTCGATGGGGATGATGATCGTCCACGGTGAGCGGGACGAGTTGCACGACATTCTCGACACGGACGAGTTCCGGACGATGTACGCGAAGGCGACATTCGCCGTCCCGGACATCAAGTACGAGTTCGCCGCGGCCGGCGAGTCGGTGCAGGACATGATGACGACCTGGGCGTCGATCGGCGCCGAGCTCGGCTACATGTGAACCCCGGCCTCGACGCGGCGGAGGGCGCGCCCGCAGACCGGGCATCCCCTCCGCCGCAGCTCACCGGGAGCTGAACGAGTACTCGATGCCGTGGTCGTCCATGAAGCTCCGGACATCTGAGGGATCGTCGAGCATCCCGGTGAGAAATGCGCGTTCGAGCAGCGTCTCGGCCCGCTCCTCGACGGCCGCCCCCCGCCCGGCTCCGAGGCGCTCGTGCAGCCGGCTCCGCAACGAGCTCTCGCTGGCTTCGGTGAGCACATACCGGTACTCGTAGTCGTCCGAACCGAAGATCTCGCTCGGAGCTCGCCCGATGTCCTGGCCGGCGATCACGAGACGCCCGTCCGGCGTGCGCTCGGTCCACATGGTCATCCTGGTGCCGTGCATGGTTCGGTCGAACAGAGTCCGGCTCATTCGTGACCTCCGATCAGGCCTCGCCCGTCTCGCCGCTGCGGACCCGCTCGTAGACGCCTTCGTAGGATCTGGCCACGACCTCGCAGGCCTCCCTGACCTCCCGCGAGGTCATCGGGTGATCACCGCGGTCTCGCCACCGCGTCGTCCCGGCGACGGTCGCAGCGGCAAGCTCTTCAGCCGACGCATCGGCCCTGAGGCCCAACTTCTCATGAGGGTCACCGTCGCCCGTGAGACGCTCGATCTCGGCCCGCTCGGAACCATCGAGGTCCACCGTGCCGGTCAGCACGAGGTGCCACAGCTTGAGCTCGGCGAACTCGTGCGCGGCCGCTTCGGTCGACTCGACGGCGGCGTGGAGACGCGCGGCTCGCGAGGCGTCGTCGCGGCCCAGCTCCCCTGCCGCGGACCCGAGCGCCGTGAGCGCCGAACGCGCCTTGAGAACCTCGGAACGGCGGGCGAAGTGACTGTCGAGGAGAGCAACGAGACGCTCGACACCCGAGAGCTCGACCAGCCGCCGCGACAACTCGGCAGCGGTGACACCGACGGTATCCCCTGCGATGGCCGAGCACGTCCGCACCCCATACAGGCCGAGACGGGCGAGAAGTCGGCTCCGGGCGGCCGACGTGAGTGTGCTGACCCGGGGGTCGGTGAAGCGATCGACCGAAAGCAGCATGGACGCGCGTTCTGTGGCCGGGTGCAGCGCGAGCTCCGCGATCTCGGCAGCTTCGTCCTCGCGCAGCGTGACCCCGGTCTCCGCGATGAGCCCGGCCACGGCGATCACGGATGCGCAGAGGGCATTGACCCGTCGATCGGATGCGTAGCGACCCGCGATCGTCGCCGCGGATTCGAGGGCATCGAGCCGGCCGGCGCCGATCTCGTCGGCCCGTGACAGCACGGCGATCGCATTGACCGGGGAAGGGTGCGGAACCGACCTGTCGACGAAGGCCTCGAGGAACTCGGCGTCGGAGCGGTGCAGATGCCGCATGAGATACACCACGGCATCGACCGCACTAGGCGCGCCGGCGCCGAGGCCGAGCAGGTCGGCAGTCCTGGCGGCGGCCACCTCGTCGGCGGCCTCGAGACCCGGCGTGTCGATCAGCGTCATGTTCGCGAGACGACGCGACGGCCAACGCACCTCGAGGCGGTCGATGCTCGACGGATCAGCACCGTCGAGGTGGACCTCGAGTTGCCCGTCTTCCCTGCTGAACCGGAGGTCTCGATGAGTACCGTCCCGGTGGTGGGCAACGACGCCGTACCCGTCTCCGCGCCGGTACCACGTGACGATCTTCGTGCACTCGCCGGCGTCGGTTGGTGCGAGGCGCTCTCCAACGAGCGCGTTGAGCAGGGTCGACTTTCCGGCCTTGACACGCCCTGCGAGTGCGACGCGAAGTGGCTCGTCGAGCCTCGCCCGCGCCGCGGCGACGGCGGAGGCCGCAGCGTGGCCATGGGTGAGATCCGCTGCCTCGTCACAGAGCGCGGCCACCCGATCTCGCAGCGTTCCGCTCACCGGGCCGAGCCTTCGTGACGATCCAGCGCCGTTCGGACCTCCCCGATGAGGTCGCCCAGCGTCGCGATCGAATCGTCGAGCACCGGGAGGATCTGTCGGCGGTCTGCCTCGTGCTGGTCCAACTCGGTGCGGATGCCGGCCGCGCCCGACGTGACCGTCGCCGTCAGCTCTCCGATCCTGTGCGAGAAGCTGTCCCGCAGCGCGCGGTGCCCATCTCGGATCACCTGTCGAATCCTGGTGCCCAGCTCGATCTGCGCCTTGTTGAGAAAGCCGCGAAGTGCCGCCCTGGCTTCGTGGCGACGTTTCTCGAGCGATCGCTTGCGCTCATCGACGACCTGTTTCGCCCCGAACGCGACGCCGACCCCGATCGAGATCGGCGTCGCCAACGCCAGGCCCGCCAGGCGCGCCATGACCCCGAGAAGCATCACCCCGCTCGATGTGCCACGCAAGGCGCTCAAAGCAGACGACAGCACGGCCGCTCGGCGTGACTCGGAGACCCGGTCCAACCCTGCCCACAGTGATTCGGCGGTCGTCTCCTCCTGGGACTCGACCGTCGGCGCTTCGAATCCTTTCTCGTCCTCGAGCAGCTCGGCGATCGATTCGGCGAGGCCGCGGAGGTGTTCGTCGATGTTGTCGAAGATCTCCTGCACCGCCGTCGCCATGTCCGCCTGGACCTCGGCGGCGAGTGCCTCCCATTCCCGGGCCGGGTCGGTGTCGGAGAGCCGGTGCTCGATGTGGTCCTGGGCGCGCTGGATGAAGGACTTGAGCCGGTAGTCGGACTCCTGGTTGAGATCGCCGATCCCATCCGCCAGCGCCGTCGTCCACCGGGATCTCGCTTTGTGGAGATCGTCGAGGCGAGCCTTGGCGGTCTCGAACTGCTCGAGGAGCACCCGACCCCGTTCCGGATCGGCGAGCGCCTCGCGGCGGGCCCGGGCGGCAACCCGCAGCTGCTCGAGCGCGTCGCCAGCTTCCGCGAGGGCGCGTCCGGCTCCTTCGCGCTCTGCCCCTTCGAGGGTCCCCACTCTGAGGTGTGCCATCAGATCCGGCACACCGCTCTCGTCGTTCAGCTTCGCGTCGGGGATGGCGATCGCCGACCTGCGGAGCTCCGCAGAGACGGCCACGATCCCATCGGGCAGCCCCGCCTCGCGGAGGCGCTCCTCATCGATCGCACGGATCCGTCGCCACTCCGGGTAGAGGTCGACCTTGGAGAGCACGACGACGACCGCCGGGCACCGCTCGCGTGCCCGGGCGAGGAAGCGCAGCTCCGCTGGCGAAAGCGGGGCGGACGCGTCGGTGACGAAGAGGAGTGCGTCCGCGTACGGCAAGAAGCCGAGCACCGCTTCCGCGGCGCCCGCCCTGAGGGCCCCCGCACCGGGAGTGTCGACGAGCGTGATCCCACGGCTCAGCACTGGATTGGGGAGCCCGATCTCGACGAGATCCACCTGCTTGCGGTTGTCCGGATTGCCGGCCTCGGCGATGTACTCGTCGAGATGGTCGAACGGGACCTCCATCGTGTCGTACTCGCCGTCCTTCACACGCCGGACCCGTGATCGCGGCTCAGCGCGGTGGAAGATCCACGTCACCGCGACGGTCGCCAGGTCGTCGTCGACGGGGCACAGGTCGCGACCGACGAGCGCGTTGACGAGCTGGCTCTTGCCCTGCTTGAACTCACCGACGACCGCGATCACAGTGGTCGGGTTCGCCAGTCGGGCCGCTGCGGCTCGGAGGCGGTCCGCGAGATCGGTCCGTCCCAGTCGATCGCAGGTCGCGATGGCGGCGGCGAGCAGGTCGCCGGCCGTACGAGCCGCTCGGGCGGTAGACGTCACGTACCCATCCAGAGCTTGACGGATCGCATTTCAGTCTATGCGGGCGGGCCCCGACGGGGGCATGGTTGCTTTCGGCCCTAGGCGCCGGGCCGGGGCCGCGCGAAGGTGACGCTGCGCATCGGAAGGGATTCAGGCGTGCCGTACGCGCTCGGCGTGGATCTGGGCACCACCTACTCGGCTGCGGCGACGGCCGACGTGGACCGCGTCGAGATCTTCCAGCTGGGAAACCGGGTCTCGTCCATACCTTCGGTCGTCACGCTGCGGGACGACGGGACGATCCTCGTCGGCGAAGCCGCTGATCGAAGGAGCGTCACGGAACGCTCCCGGACGGCCCGCGAGTTCAAACGGCGGCTCGGCGATCCGACACCCATCCTCTTGGGGGGCACACCGTACGGCTCCGAGGCGCTGACGGGACGCCTGCTCGAAGCGATCGTCGCTCAGGTTGCCGCCGAGCGCGGTGGGCCACCGAGCGTCGTCGTGCTGACGCACCCGGCTGGCTATGGGCCCTACAAGATCGGCTACCTCGAGGAAGCGGCTCGACTCGCCGGCCAGCCTGCCGTGTCGTTCACCACGGAGCCGGAGGCCGCCGCGGTCCACTACTCCCGCTCGGAGAGGGTCGAGGTCGGCGACTTCATCGCCGTGTTCGACTTCGGGGGCGGCACCGTCGATATCGCGGTCGTGCGCAAAACCGCGGACGGCTTCGAGCTGACGGGTTCGCCCGAAGGCATGCAACGCTTCGGCGGGATCGACCTCGACGAGGCCGTCTTCGGACACGTCTCGGGAACGCTCGGAGGCCTTCTGGGTGAACTCGATCCCGAGGACCCTGCGGCGATCGCAGCGCTTGCCGGCCTCCGGATCGCGTGCCGGGAGGCCAAGGAGGCCTTGTCGGACGACACCGACGTCACGATTCCCGTCATGTTGCCGAACGCACACACCGAGGTCCGGCTCACCCGTGCGGAGTTCGAAGACATGATCAGGCCCCGGCTGCGCGAAACGGTCGGGATGCTCGAGCGGGTCGTGCGGTCGGTCGGGGTCGGCTTCGACGGCCTCTCCCGCGTGCTGCTGGTGGGCGGTTCCTCACGGATTCCGCTCGTCGCCGAGACAATCCGCCAGGCCACGGGTCGGCCGGTGTCCGTCGACGCGCATCCGAAGCATGCCGTTGCCCTGGGCGCCGCGGGGCTCGGAATCGGCCTGATGGCGGAGGGTTCTGAGGACGACGGGAGCGAGGAGCAGCCGGCCACCGTCGTCCAGATCGAGGCGCAACCGCCACTCGAGGTCGAGGCCACCCCTGATCCACAGCACGGTGGGGTGGCTCCGGTTGCGGCCGAGGCGGCGTCTTCGGATGAGCCGGGGGCGGAGGCGGAAGCCGAGCAGCCACAGGACGGCGTTCCCCGGACACCGGGCCCCGGCGTTGTCACGAAGGCCGCCGCGACACGCCGGTTGCCGTTCGGCGCCCTCACCGCCGCAGTCATCGTCCTCGCCGCAGTGGTCGGCGGAGCGTGGGCCGTCCTGCGCGGCGACGACGGAGCGACCCCAACGACGGCCGGTGCCGTCGAGACCAGCCTGCCCGCGCCCGGGTCGCAGCCCGATCCGGCTCCCCCTGAAGTGTCGCCTCCCCCCACCGGCGAGACCCCGCCGGTCGCTGCGATCTACATGGCCTCGTACGCCATGCCCGACGTCGACGGTGAGTGGGGGGCATGGTCGGCCGGCGGAGCGAACCCGCCGGAGGATGTGGCGAGCGACTACTACCCGTTGATCGGGCCGTACAGCTCCTCCGAACCCGAGACGATCGGCCAGCACTTCGACTCGATGAGAGATGCCGGCATCAGCGCGGTGGTGGTCCCGTGGCCGGGGCCCGACTCATTGGAGGATCGCGCCATGCCTCACCTGCTCGAGGCGGCAGCCGCCCGCGGCATGAGCGTCATGGTGGCGATCTCCGGGCCCGAGGGATTGGCTCCAGACGATGGGCTCGCGCTCCTCGAGCACCTGAGGGTGACGACCTTGCCGGCCGAGAGCCAATACCGCTTCGATCGGCCCGGGTTGTGGGGCGGCGACGGCGATCCGCGACCGGTCGTCTTCCTCGACGGGTTGGGGGGCGATCCAGCGCCCTGGCAGGGCGTGCTCGACCTCGTCCACGAATGGCCCGACGCCCCCGCCGTGATCGCGATGTCGGCGGATCCGGCGTGGGTGGAGCTCGGTCACTTCGACGGACTCACCGCCGAAGGGCCCGACTTCTCCTGGTCCGACGCGATCCCCGAAGGCGCCTACTACATCCCGACGATCGTTCCGGGTCGCTCGGCGACACGGGTCGGTGACGCCGTCGTCGTCGATCGAGAAGACGGCGCGACGTACGAAGCACAGTGGCGCAGCGCAACCGGACTTCGCGACCCGGCCATCATCGTCATCGAGTCGTTCAACCGATGGAACGCCGGCACCCAGGTGGAGCCGGCGGCACCGCCCGGCGACCATCCGCCGGGACGCGAGTATGAGTCGTACGAACCGCTTCCGCCGACCGGGTACCTCGACCTGACACGGGCGTTCGTCGCGCCGGAATGACCATGCAGGCCTTGCCGCAGTCTCCGGCGTCATCAGACGGGATCGGTCGCGTCCGAGTGTCGCTCGCCACCGGTGGCTTCTCGCTCGAGACCATTGTCGAGGTCCCTCGAGGTGATGTCGCCGAACACGAGGTGGTCCCCGCCCTCGGGCTGATCGCCGACTCCATCGTCTCTGCAGCGAGTCGTGGGCTCGACGTGAGCTGCCGGCCCGGGTGCGGAGCGTGCTGCCGCCAGCTCGTTCCCGTCAGCCTGCCTGAGTTGCGGCACATCACCGCCGTCTGGGCCGCACGCGGCGATGCCGACGAGATCGCCGCCCGGCGGGATCACGCTCAACGGCGGCTTCGCGACAACGGGCTGGCCGGCGCGGTCTCCGGCATGACAGCACTCGACGCCCGAGAGATGGCTTCGCTGGCCCGGCGTTACATGGACCTCGGCATCGCCTGCCCCTTTCTCGTCGACGAGCGCTGCACGATCCACGACCAGCGCCCGCTGAGTTGCAGGGAGTACGCCGTGACCACACCACCGGAAGAGTGCGCCCGGCCCGGCCGCCGGCTGGTCCGCAGGGTGCCGCTGCCGTTCTCGTTGTCGGGTGTCGTCCGCCGCAACGCAAGCGAGCCGGGGTGGCGTTCGCTCATCTGCCCACCGTCACACATCGATGAGGAGCTCCGGTCTCGCGCTGCGACATGGCTCCGAAGATTGCTCGGAGCCGCCTGAGCACACACCGGGCCGTGCTGGGGCCTTCGTGCCCTACCGGCTGCCGGAACGGTGGATTACAAGGAGGTGCCGGTCTTCGAGGAGGCTGCGGTCATGGCGAGCTGGACCCCACCCCGTTTCCTGTACTACGAGATGCCGGACGGCACGATCCTTGCGGTCGACGAAGGCGGTCAACCGCTCACCTGCCAGCCCGACCTCACGACGACGGTGACCGAGGGCGAGACGTCGGTCGTGGACCCGTGGGGCAACGTCGTCGACGAGTACCAGCTGCCGCCATACACCGTCCACGTGGCCACCGACTGGAGCCAGGGTGCCAAGCAAGTCGGGGTCGCCGTCGACACCGACGGGGAACCCCTGCCGCTCGTGCAAGCCATGAGTATTGCCTCCACCAGCCCGGCAACGAACGAGGTCTCCGTGGTCATGGCGGACGGGACGAAGGCTGTCCTCCCCGCATACCAGGGCCCAGAGGAGTACTACGTCCACGTCGCCTGGGCGGACACCCCGCCCGCCTCGGGTACGCCCGCCTACGAGTTGGTCGCCGTGGATGCCGCCGGTGTGCCGTTGCCGGTCCAGCCGGTGCTGGCGAGCCACAACCTCGACCCATCCGACCCCAGCACGATCTGGGCACAGTGGGGAGGCGGCGGTCCCAGCTACCCGCCCCCCTACGAGTTCCCCGAGTTCACGGTGCACCTCGAGTACGAGGATGCCGCGTATGAAGGAAGGGCCGCAGCGACCCCGGTCCCGGTCGCGATCGGCAAGGACGGAACACCCCTCGCCGTCCAGCCGAGGTTCGAGTCCGACCCGGCCGACCCGGCAAACGTGACTGCCGTCCTCCCGTCGGGGGACGAGATCGAGGCAGTCGCATACGAGTTCCCTCCCTTCAAGGTGTACCTCGACTACCCCGCAGCCTCCTACGCCGCGGCTGCTGCGCCGATTCCGACGCCGATCGCCGTCGACGACAGTGGCACGCCGCTGCCGCTCCAGCCACACCTCGAGGTCGATCCCACAAACCCGGCCATCGTGACCGCGACGTTCCCGGACTGGACCACCGAGCGTGCTGAGGTGTACGAGTTGCCGAAGGACTTCTATGTCCACGTCGAAGCCTCCGGCCCGCCGTCGGCCCACGGCGCGCCGCAGTTCGCCGCCGTCGCCGTCGACGCCGACGGGACGCCGCTGTCGCTCCAGCCACACCTCGAGGTCGATCCGATGGATCCCACGAAGGTCAAGGCCCTGTACCCGGATGGGACGTCGTACGAGCCACCCAGCCTCTACCCACCCGCCGGAGAGCCCCCGGCCGAGTGGCCGCCGCCGGAAGAGCCGGGCCCGTCGGAGACCGCCGCCGAAGCGGATGAGGCTCCCGGCCCCGCCCCGGATACCGCGGCGTCACCTGGTGACGCCGCTGCGGATACCGACGCTCACGGCGAGCCGGAAGATCCCGCAGCGACCACGGAGGCGCTGCTGACGGCCGGGCTCGACACGCCGGGGGGGGTTGAGGCGACCACGGCGATGGACCCGGATCCCGTCGACGGCGAGGTCGCCGACGACATCTCCAGTGACCCCATCCCCATCCCCGAACCCGCCACCGACACCATCCCCACCGACGACGACATCTCCGCCGACCCCATCCCCATCCCCGAACCCGCCACCGACACCATCCCCACCGACGACGACATCTCCAGTGACCCCATCCCCATCCCCGAACCCGCCACCGACACCATCCCCACCGACGACGACATCGCCGCCACCCCCATCACCCTCCCCGACACCGCCACCGACAC
>CAMYMC010000004.1:27686-71684 GCA_947259365.1 uncultured Acidimicrobiaceae bacterium
CCATCCCCACCGGAGACGACATCGCCGCCACCCCCATCACCCTCCCCGACACCGCAGACGACACCATCCCCACCGACGACGACATCTCCGCCACCCCCATCACCCTCCCCGACACCGCCACCGACACCATCCCCACCGGAGACGACACCTCCAGCAACCCCATCCCCATTCCCGACCCCGCCGACGAGTTGCTGCTGGCGGGAATGGGCGAGCCGGGCGCCGAGCTCGGTGACGTCGCGCTCGGAGACGAGGCGGCGTTCAAGGTCGAGGCGCCTCCCCCGATGAAGATCACGGGCCCCGAGGACGTTGGTGAGCTCGAGTGGAAGGCGTCGCCGGTAGAGACTGAGGCCGCGCTCGAGGTCCGAGTCGAGGAGATCGAGCCGGTCGCCGAGCCTCCGTACGAAGAATCGGAGGCGCGTGTCCTCGAGAGCATCGACATGCCCACCGAGGACCTCGAGCTTCAGGGTATCGACGAGGCGTTGACGTTCGAGGACGACGAGCAGCTCGACGATCCGGGCGGCTGATTGGGGAGCACCCGCCGCCGGCGTCACTGTGCATCCGCGTCACGGCCAGCTACGCGCTCGAAACCCAGGACGCTGCGTAGTGTTGCAGTCGTGAGGCACCCGGCGCGTTTGATCGCATTGCTTCTCGCGGTGTCGGCCTGTTCCACCGGCGCCGGGAGCACCGAGGCGTCCACCGCTGCTCCCGCGACTGCGCAAACCGCCGCCGCGACGACTGCTCCTCCGCCGGCCACGAGCACGGCTCCGCCGGCACCCGTCGACGACCGGTTCGACGAGCGGGATGCCATGGTGCAGCTCATCGAAGACCGGGGGGTCGACGACCCCGAGGTGGCGGCGGCGATGCGCGCCGTTCCCCGGCATCGCTTCGTCCCGGATGACTACGGGCGAAGGGCCTACGGAGACCACCCCCTCCCCATCGGTCACGGTCAGACGATCTCCCAGCCCTTCATCGTGGCGTTGATGAGCGAGGCGCTCGGCGTCGAGCCCGGCGACGTCGTCCTCGAGATCGGCACCGGGTCGGGATACCAGGCGGCGGTGCTCGCCGCCATGGGGCTCGAGGTGTACACCATCGAGATCATCCCGGAGCTCTCCGAGCGCGCCGCGGGGACGCTCGGCGACCTGCGATACGACGTCGAGGTGCGCACCGCCGATGGCTACTTCGGCTGGGAGGAGCACGCCCCCTTCGACGGGATCATCGTCACCGCGGCACCCGATCACGTGCCTCAACCGCTGGTGCAGCAACTCAAGCCTGGAGCCAACATGGTCATCCCCGTCGGCCCGATCGGCGCCGTACAGACCCTGTGGCGTTTCGCCCTCGCCGAAACCGGAGACCTGCTCGCCGAGAGCCTGGGCCCGGTGACGTTCGTGCCGTTCACCCGCGCCGAGGAGTGACGGGTCAGGCCGGGGCGGGGGTGCGGCGCCCGGCGAGGAGCGCGGCTGCCGCGTAGCACGCCGCGCCGAGGAGGATGACGAACGAGAACCCGGCGGTGAGGGCCAGAAGCGCTGAAGCAGCGGCGCTGATGACCGACACGGTGCCGTTGATGCCCCATGCCCAGGGCACGAGTTCGGGAGCGACGCCCTCGAGCCGGGCGAGGCCCCGGGGGAACATGGTGCCCATCAGGAACCCCAGCGGAACCATGGCGAGGGCTCCGGCGAGCATACGAAGCGGCAGCGGAGCGGACAGGAGCCCGTGAGTCAGGTCGTCGAGCCAGACGCCATAGGCGATGATCGAGACGGCGAGGACCGACGCCGTCGGTCGCCACGGCAACCGCCGGGAGAGGAGACTGCCGGCACCCGACGATACGAGGATGGCGAACAGGACCACTCCCAGCGCCCTCGCCGGGTTTCCGGTGAGGAGGATGTACTGCTGAACGATCGGCAGCTCGACGAAGAGGAACCCGACGCCGAGGAGCGAGAAGTAACCGAACGTCCACCACCGCAGCCGCGTCGCGCCGGTTCGGGCCGCCCGAAGACGGCGTGATGCCATCAGCGGGAGGACGATGAGCAGCACGGCACCGCCTGCGGACAGAACGAGCAGTGCGATGAGCACGAAGTACCCGGCGCCGCCGAACGGTTGCCACGTCCGACCCAGGTTGTCGAGGACCTGCTCGGCCTGGGACCACTTGAAGAAGTGGCCGAAGAACGGTTGGTCGTCGGTGGGCGGCGCGATGTCGAACTCGTACGACGCGTACACGTCGGCAGGATCGCTCGGTCCCACCAGCGACACCGCCAGGGCGTGGTACTCGTCATCGGGCACGACGTTGAATCGGTTCGCCGCCGAGGAGCCAAGCCCGGGGGCGAGAACGATGTCGAAACGACGGCTCTCGGCGAAGCTCTCGATCACGGCGACGTCTGAAGGGGAGTACCCGCCCGGGCGGACGAGAACGAGCGCGTTCGCATAGCCGCGGAGTACGACGATCGACGATGCCGGGTCCCCTCCGGACGAACGCAGCGCCGCGGCGGCGACGGCGAGGAGGCGCATCTCCTCGCTCGGCGGCGCTTGCACCCAGCGCATGGCCGCCAGCACACCTCCCGGCTCCAGCCGGGCGAGGTACTGCTCGAACGCTTCGACGGTGAGGCGGTAGTCCTCGGCGAGGCTGTACGCGCCGGAGGCCACCGGCCGGTAGGGGGCGATGAGCGACAGGACGACGACGTCGAAGCTGTCACGCGTCCGCTCGACATGGGTACGCGGCTCCGACGCGACGACGGTGACCCGCCGATCCGGGTAGGGCGAGCCCGGCGTGCGGCGTGACGCCTCGACGGCGGCTCCGTTCGGCTCGACCGCCGTCACCGAGTGGGCACCCGCGGCAAGGGCGACGAGGACGTCGAGGCCGCCCCGCGGCTCGAGCACGAGCGCACTGGCTGCCGGGCGAAGCTGGTACGGCACCGAACCGAGCAGATAGGGGACGAAATCGGCATCGCCCGGGGCGACGCGGGGAATCGGGCTGAGATCGTCGCCGTCGAAGGTCACCCCGTCCTGGGAGGGCGGTGCGCCCGGATAGGTGAAGCTGAGGCCGGGGAGGGAGCGGATACCGTCGCTGCGGACGTGGTCGACCCTGGTGCCCCGCTCCCAGGCCGTGTCGAGCACCTCGGCGCCGGGGTAGCGCAACGCGGCGCTGAGGCCTTTGTAGGGCGAGAGCCGCATGTCGAGGAACGGTGGCGTGAGGAAGACGAGCACAACGAGGACGGCGCCGGCGCCGGCCTCGCCGACGAGCAGGCCGCGCCCGGGCGGAGCCGCGGAGGCGAACGCGAGGGCGCCGGACGTGGCAACGGCCGCTGCGACGGCGATGATGCGCTCCCCACCGGCGACGTCGAGACCCCACAGCGCGACGAGACAGCCCATGCCCGATCCGACGAGGCTCGCCGCGTACACCCGGTGCGACCCCGCGGTGCCCTCGCCCGCCTCCGCGAGGAGCGTCCCGATCACGGCTCCACCGAAGAAAAACGGCACGGCGAGGGCCAGGTAGTACAGGGCGAGGTAGAGGATCTGCCGTCGGTCCCAGGCGATGGCGAACGAGTCGAACGGCAACGCGTTCGTCACGCCGTAGGCCAGCACCGTCGTGAGCGCCTGAGCGATGGCGAGGACCGACCATCGCCTCGGTCCGCCGCGGCCCAGTCCGGGGAAGGCCGCCAGCGCCGAGCCGCTGGCGCCGAAGCCCAGCAAGGCCATGCTCACCGTGAGGAAGGCGAAGTGATAGAACTGGGTCACCGCGAAGACGCTGATGAGGGCGATCTCGAGGATCAGCACCGCCGCCGAAGACGCGGCGACTCCGAGGGCGACTGCGGGCCGCAGCCTCCCGTCCCCCCCGGTGCTCCCCGGCGGGGACGACCCCTCACCCGTGCGTCTCGGAGCCACGCCGCTCCCGGGTCGCGCCGTGTGGCGGGCGGACCCCGCCACCCATGACACGGTACAGGGTCACCCGCGGGTCCCGGGACCGGTGTCCGGGGAAACGAACGGCCCTGGCAGCGGAAACGACACCGGTAGTACCGTCTCGTTCGACTCGGCCCTGATCCGGAGCGCGACCATGGCGTGGGCACCCGACACCCAGTACACGAAGGCCGGCGATGTTCACATCGCCTACCAGGTCGTCGGCGACGGCCCTATGGACCTCATCGGCGTGCCCGGATGGGTCTCCCACCTCGAGGTCCATTGGGAAGAGCCGATCGTCGCCCGCTTCTTCGAGCGGCTCGCATCGTTCAGCCGCCTCATCCTCTTCGACAAGCGCGGCACCGGGCTCTCCGATCGGGTCGCCCCCGGGTCGCTCCCCAGCCTGGAACAGCGTATGGAGGATGTGAACGCGGTGATGGATGCGGTCGGATCCGAGCGAGCGGCGCTGTTCGGCATCTCGGAGGGTGGTGCGATGTGCGCCCTCTTCGCCGCGACGTATCCGGAGCGGGTCTCGGCGCTCGTGATGTCGGGTTGTTTCCCCAAATGGATCGGCGACGACGACTACCCGTGGGCTCCTTCTCGGGCCGACCACGAGGCGGCGATGGAGGTCTATGAGGCGCGGTGGGGCAGTCCGGTCGGCTTCAAGACGGTGGCGCCGAGTGTGGCTGACGACGAGCGATGCAAGACGTGGTGGGCACGCAACCTCCGGATGGGGGCGAGCCCGGCGGACGGGATTGCGCTATACCGCATGAACATCGAGATCGACATCCGGCCGATCCTGCCCACGATCCGGGTGCCGACGCTCATCCTGCACCGCTCGGGGGACCGGCTCATCCACGTGGGCAACTCGCGTTACATGGCAGAGCACATCGAGGAGGCCAGGTACGTCGAGCTCGACGGGATCGACCACCTCCCATGGTTCGGCGACGCGGAGACGCCGCTCGCCGAGGTCCAGGAGTTCCTGACCGGAGTCCGCCCGACCGACGCCGGCGAACGCGTGCTGGCCACGGTGGTCTTCGCCGACCTCGTGGGCTCGACGGCGCGAGCCGTGGCCGAGGGCGACTCCCGGTGGCGAGACCAGCTCGAGGCCTTCTACCAGGTCGCGAGGAGCGAGCTCGCCCGCTTCCGCGGCACGCTCGTGAACACGACCGGTGACGGTGTCGTCGCCACGTTCGATGGCCCGGCCCGAGCCGTGCGGTGTGCTCTGGCGCTGGCGGACGAGGCAAGCGCCCTGGGGACGGACGCCCGTGTCGGGGTCCACATCGGTGAGATCGAGAAGATGAACGGCGACATCGGGGGCCTCACCGTCCACATCGCCTCCCGGGTGACGGACCTCGCCGAGCCCGGGGAGGTGCTCGTGTCGCGCACCGTGAAGGACATCATCGCGGGGGCCGGCGTGACGTTCGAGGACCGCGGCGTCCACCCGCTCAAGGGCGTTCCCGACGCCTGGCAGGTCTTTCAGGCGTCGGCCGGCTGACACACCCGGTGGGCGGTCGCCGCATCGGAAGCCGGAATGCTCAGAACCTGACTTCGAAGCCGACGAGATCGGGGTCGGGCTCGGCCAGCTCGACCGCGGCGGAGACGACGTCGGCTCCCCGTGGACCGCGCTCGAGGAAGGCGCGAAACTGTGCGATCGCCTCCGCCGGGCCCTGGGCCCATACCTCGACGGCCCCGTCCGGCAGGTTCCGGACCCAGCCGGCAAGCCCGAGGTGGGCCGCAGTCCGACGGGTCGAGTACCGGAAGCCGACCCCCTGGACGAAGCCCGTCACCTCGGCGTGGATTGCCTCCATCGATGCCGCCCGTGTTGGCGCTGTGTATGTTCGGAGTATGGACGTCGAGTACCCGGGGTTTGGCACCATCGTCGTCGACGGAACGACGTACGACCACGATGTCGTCGTCGAGGGCGGCCTGGTGCGAGCCCGGGACAAGAAGCCGTCGAAGCACTTGCGGAGCCGTTTCGGGCACACGCCCCTGTCGGCCGAAGAAGACATCCCTTGGTCCGGTGACCGGCTGATCATCGGAACCGGCTTCACCGGCAGCCTCCCGATCACGCGCGACCTGGCGGACGAAGCCGACGAGCGGGGGATCGAGCTGGTGACCATGCCGACCGCAGACGCATGCGCGCTGCTCCGCACGCTCGACGACGCCAATGCCGTGCTCCACGTGACGTGCTAGCGATCTAGCGAGACCCCGCACCGGCCAGCCGACCCCACATCGCACCCAGTGGGCGGCCGTGGTCGTACGCCGTGGCCGATTGGGTTCACGGTTGGAGCCGCTGTGGCTGCTGCGCCGAAGAGCGGCGGGTCACGGTCAAGGTGGCCGACCCGGGGTGGCCGGATTGCTGTGAGTCGGCTGCGGCGTGACCCGGAAGCCGTTCATGGGTCGTGTCGCCCAGCGGGGCGGTCCCGGTGAGCCGTCGATAGGCGGTGTCGAGGCTGTCGATCTCGGTGTCGGGCAGCAGTCGCGGTTTGCGGGAGAACTCACCGAGCCCCCAGGCCATGATCTCGGCGGCGTGTTCGGTGCCCCGGTTCCACCAGTCGAACGCGTGGTCGTTCCACACGTCGACACCTCGCAGCTCCTGGCGCTGCTCCGTAGTGACGTTGCGATCGACCCACGGCGTGCGCCAGCTCGTGAAGGAGCAGCTTCCTCGTGTGGTTGGTGGGGCTGGTGGAACAGACGTCGAGTCGGTACCCGTCCCCGACCGTCTCAGCTCTGCCAGCCTTGCCCGCACAGGCCTCCCGGTCGTCGTGGAAGAACAGCTCCACGGGGGAAGGTCAAACCTGCCTGGAGGTATCGGCGACGAGCCCACTGCGCCAGCTCGAACATCTCCTGACTGCCATCCGAAACCCGGAACATCGCTTCGGTGACGTGTGGGACGGGCTCCGGCAGGGGCTCGGTCAGCGGCTCCGACGCGGTTAGTGCATCCACCCGGGGCCCATCTGCGACGCTTCGCCGATGCCGATATGTCGGCACGTTCGCCGGCACCAGGGGGCAACGATCTGGCTCTCGACCGGGTCCCGTGCTCGTCCGGCACTGTTGGAGTGTGGTCGCTACGGTTGCGGGTGAGCCTCCGCGCAGGAGGGAGTCGCATGCGATCCACGCGATCGCGCAGGTGCCTGCTCGCCTCACTCGTTGCTCTGGCCGCCGTGGCTGCTGCGTGTGGCGATGACGGACGCCAGGTCACCACGACGGCCGAGGCGGCTCGGGACGAAGTAGCGCCGACCGCGCCGGCAACGACCACGACAACAGGGGCACCCGAGGCCTTCGAGGGTCAGCTAGCCGGGTTGACGGTGATCGATGCGAACAGTTTCACCGTGGAGCTCATCGAGGCCGACGCGGAGTTCCCGCTGCGGCTGGCGGCTCCACCGTTCTTCGCGTTGCCGGATTCGGCGTTCGAGGACCCGGCGGCACAGAACGAGATGCCGATCGGCAACGGCCCGTTCATGATGGCCGATCCATGGGAGCACGGGGTGCGGATCTCGGCGGTTCGCAACCCCTTCTACAGGGGTCCGGATCCGGCCAAGGTCGACTCGTATGAGTGGGTGTTCGGCAAGAGCGAAGCCACCGTGTACAACGATGTCGTCGCGGGCGAGCTGGACGTTTCCTGGGTTCCGGTGGACTTCAGAGTGTTGGCGCTGCGCGACTTCGGTGACAACCTCGTGGATGCGAACGGTCAGGGCACGGTCTACGTCGGGATTCCTTCGTATCTCGGGGACTACACCAAGGAGCACCGCCGGGCGCTGTCGATGGCCATCGACCGTGAGGCCCTCGTCGAGACCCTCACCGCCGACACCGCGCTCGCCGCCCATGCTGTGGTTCCGCCGGCCCTGGGTGGTCGCGACCACGTCTGTGAGAACTGGGACTACAACCCCGACAAGGCCAGGGAGCTGTGGGACGCCGCCGGCGGTCTCGATGCGATCACCTCCCAACTCGCCACTCCCTTCGAGTTCCTGTCAGGGCCCGTGGTCGATGCGTGGAGCAAGACCCTGGGCATCGACACCAGCACGGTGACCATCGAGTGGTACGAGTGGACCGACTACGTGCCGTTCGCCTACACCGCTGGCTTCACGGGTCCGTACTTCCTGGGCTGGGGCCAGGACTACCCGTCGCCGCTCAACTTCCTCGAGCCGCTGTTCGCCTCGTACGGCGGTGAGAACCTCCTGGCCTACGACAACCCGGACTTCGATGCGGCCCTCGCTGCCGGCAAAGCCAAGGTGGCTGCCACCGGCCAGGGCGGCGACGGCGTGGCGGACTATCGGGCAGCCGAGGACCTCCTCTGTGACGACGCCCAAGCCATCCCGATCTACTTCAGCACCGAACTGCACATGCACTCCGACAACGTCAGCGAGGTCTACGTCGACTCGTACCACCACGTCGGATACACCGTGATCGAGGCTGAGGACGGTGCCGTGATCGCCAATCCGACCAGCGGAGAGCCGCAGTCCCTGTTCTCCACCGACGCCCGCCTTGGCGGTGGTGGGGCCGTGCTGCGGGCCCTCAACACCGGTCTCGTCCAGTTCGACCCCCGGGACAACCGGCCCTTCAACGCCCACGCCGAGTCCATCACCTCTCAGGACGGCGGCAAGACATGGACAATCGTGCTCAACCCCGGGTGGACATTCCACGACGCCACCCCGAACGATGCCGCCTCCTACGTCAAAGCATGGAGCTACGGCGCCGATCCGGCCAACGCCCAGAGACAGAGCAGCTTCTTTGCGAACATCGTCGGCTGGGACGAACTCAACCCGGATGCCGGCGACGACTGACCGGCTGGAACGAAGGTGCGGTCACGAGAAACGGCCCCATCCTGGGTCGTGATGGCGCCCGTCGATTGGCGATCTGATGGCTCGCGTGGAGTTGCGTGTCTTGGGCCCGGTGGAGATCCTCGTTGACGGGCGCCCCCTGACGCTGGACTCTCCAAAGCAGCGGTCGCTGCTGACATTCCTGTCGATCCATGTCGGCGAGGTGCAGTCGGCGGACAGGATCATCGACGCCCTGTGGGGGGACGAACCGCCGCAGGGCGGAGCCAAGACGATGCGCTATCACGTTTCCAAGCTGCGGTCCGCGCTGGGCGATGTCGGTGACGTCGTGGTCACTCGCAGCCCCGGGTACGTGCTGGCGGTGCCGAAGGAGGCGATCGACAGCCATCGCTTCGAGAGCCTCCTCGCCCAGGGGCAAGAGCAGCTCGTCGTCGACGCGGCCCGGGCGGCGCACCTGCTCGGCGAGGCGTTGGATCTCTGGCACGGGGCGGCCTATTCCGATTTCCAATACGAGGAGTTCGTCCAGGCCGAGGCGCGCCGTCTCGAAGAGTTGCGGTTGGTGGCGATGGAGGATCGGGGCCGGGCAGAGCTGGCCGCCGGCCGGCACCGTGCGCTCGTGGGCGAGTTCGGCGCCCTGGTGGCGGAGCATCCGCTGCGGGAACGCATGCGGGCGGTGCTGATGGTGGCCCTGTACAGGGCGGGACGTCAGGCAGACGCCCTTCGAGAGTACGACCGACTCCGCAGCGCGCTCGTCGAGCAGCTCGGGTTGGATCCGTCCCCGGACCTGACGGCGCTCATGGACAAGATCCTCGTCCAGGACCCGGCGTTGGCGTCCAAGGACCCGTTGGCCGAGACGGCGGCCGCAGTGGCACCGGTCGAGCTGAGGAACCCGTTCAAGGGACTGCGGCCATTCACCGAGGTCGACGCAGCCGATTTCTTCGGTCGCAGCGACCTGGTGGTGCGGATGGCAGAACGGCTCGCCGAGCCGGGACTGGCGGGCCGGTTCCTGGTCGTGGTGGGAGCGTCGGGGTCGGGCAAGTCATCGCTGGTGCGTGCCGGGCTGGTTCCGGCGCTTCGAGAAGGAACCGTGGCCGGCTCGGATGGCTGGCGCATCACCACCATGTATCCCGGAACCGACCCCATCGCCCGCATCAGAGAGATCCTGACCACGTCGGATGAGGCTGGGCCGCTGCTGCTCATCATCGATCAGTTCGAGGAGTTGTTCGTGCTCACCGACCCGGCCACCCAGGCAACATTCCTCGGAATGATCGAGGAACTGGTGACCGGTGCGCTGCCGCTCCGGATCATCTGCACCCTGCGGGCCGACTTCATGGACCGGCCGCTGTCGTATCCGTCGTTCGCTCGGCTGGTCGACGCCGGGCTGTTGCTGGTCACTCCGCTTCTCGACGACGAAGTTCGGGCAGCCGTGGTGGAACCTGCGGGGCTGGTGGGGGTTCGGGTCGAACCCGAGCTGGTGGCCGCGATGATCAACGATGTGGCAGCTAGGGCCACCACTTTGCCGCTGCTCCAGTATGCCTTGACCGAGCTGTTCGAGCACCGCCGCGGCGACACCCTGACGATCGAGGCGTATCGGGCCGCCGGCGGCATCTCGGGTGCGTTGGCCCGGCGCGCCGACCACACCTACCTCGAGTTGGACGCCGCCCAGAGGGAAGGAACGCGTCAGGTGTTCCTCCGGCTCGTTACGGTGACCTCGGATGCCGAACACCTGCGCCGCCGCGTAGGTGTTGAAGAGCTCAACGACCTGCCGATCGAGCGATGGTCGCTCCAGCACGTGCTCGACCGCTTCGGTGGGCAGCGCCTGCTCACCTTCGATCGCGACCCCGACTCTGGTGGACCTACGGTCGAAGTGGCCCACGAGGCTCTGCTCCGCGAGTGGCCCCGCCTCTGGGGCTGGGTCGAAGCCAACAGAGAGGACATCAGGACTCACCGCCGCCTCGCCGCCGAGGTCAGCGAATGGGTCGAAACCGACCGGGACGTAGGGTTCCTCCCAGCCGGCAGCCGCCTCTCCCAACTCCAAGCCTGGGCCGAGACCACCACCATCGCCCTGACCGCCGCCGAACACGAGTACCTCGACGCCGC
The DNA here is from genome assembly GCA_947259365.1 of uncultured Acidimicrobiaceae bacterium. Taxonomy (GTDB): domain Bacteria; phylum Actinomycetota; class Acidimicrobiia; order Spongiisociales; family UBA5794; genus CAMYMC01. The sequence goes on from CAMYMC010000004.1 coordinate 38,456, forward strand.
CACCGCCCGCGTCGCAGAACAGCACCGGCGTGCGATTCGGCGGCGTCGCCGTATCACCGCCGCCCTCGCGACCGCAACAACCATCGCCGCCCTCTCCGCCGTCGTCGCACTCACTCAACGCAACCGCGCCCGGGACCAAACCGCCATGGTCGAACAGCAGCTGCGGATCGCCACCGCCCAGGAGCTAGCCGACGATGCCCGCAGCATGGTGGCGGAGGACCCGGAACTGTCCGTGCTGCTCTCGTTGGAAGCGATCAACATCAGCCGGGACGCCGGCGAACCCGCCGTTGGCGACGCCATCGGCAGCCTGCACGAAGCCGTCCTCGCCAGCCCGTGGGAAGCCACCATGTCTGGTGCCGGAGAGATCGCATGGAGCCCGGACGGCTCCAGGCTGCTGACCAAGGACCCGAGCGCCCCGCATGAGACCGCCGTGATCATCGACGTCGAGAGCGGCGAGACGGTCCACGAACTCACCGGGATGCTGCGCGCCGGCGGCGTCGCCTGGAGCCCGGACGGTCGGCTGGTCGCAACCGGCGACGAGAGAGGCCCCACCATCCTCTGGAACGCAGCCACGGGAGAGCGGCTTGCCCCGCTCCCAGAGACGATGCGGTACCAATGGGGGCTGACCTTCAGCCCGGACGGCACCCTTCTCGCCGGACGCAACATCCGGGACTACTCGGTGACCGTCATCGACACCACCACGGGCGCAGTTGTCATGGGCATCGACTCCGGATTCGATGAAGGCTGGGGCATCGCGTTTCGGCCCGACGGCGAGCTCATTGCCACCGTCGCCTGGTACGAAGAAGGCCTCGACGGCGACGATCGACGCGAAGACGCAATCGAGCTCCGCTCGGTCCCCGACGGCCGAAGAGTGGCGCTGATCGACCCAGCTCCGCTGGTGAGATGGATCGCGTTCTCACCCGACGGAGATCGACTCGCCGGCGTCTCTGCCTTCCGCACGCTTCATATCTGGGACGCCGATACCGGCGAGGAGTTGCTGAACATCCCCGATGCCGGCGACGGCGCACCGGCGTGGAGCGCGGACGCATCGACAATCGCAGTTCCGTCGGGTGACCGTGCCGTTGTGTGGAACCCGGCCACTCGAGAGCAAGAACCGTTCGTCTCCCTCCATTCGTCCACTGTCACCGCCGTTTCCTACCGCCCGGCCGGCAACACATTGGCCACGGTGGACGCCGCCAGGGTGCGTCTGTGGGATGTTTCCCGCCTCCAAGGTGAGGTCGCGGCGTTCACCGGAAGCTGGATCGCGGCGGATTGGCTCTCAGATGGACGCCGCCTCGCAGCACTCGCCGGGGAGGACGGTTTCGTGCATCTGCTCGACGTGCGCGCCAACGAGCGTCTCGCGGTTTGGGCCGATGAGCTGCCGCGGTTCGCACGCGTCGTGACGAGTCCTGACGGACGTTTCATCGCAACGGCCGCCAACAACTTCCAACAAGTCCTCGTCCTCGACTCCACCACGCGCCAGGTCGTTGCGTCGTTCCCTTCCTCGGTGCCGCTCGACTTCAGCCCCAACGCCGGGGAGCTCGTCCTCGGAAACGAGCTCGGCGAATCCGCTGTCTCCATGTACGACACGGCAACCTGGAGAGAGACACTCCATCTCGATGTCGGCGCCCTGGAAGCAGCGTTCCTGCCCGACGGGCGCTACCTCCTCACCTCCAGCCAGCCGGTACAGGGATCCCCAGGAGTCGGTGCGCTGTGGGATCTCGAAGCCGGGGTCGAGGTTGTCCGTTTGCCCTTGCCGGGTCGGGGAATGCCCGGCGGTGTCTCCGTCAGCGCCGACGGCGACCTCATCGCCGTTGCCGAGAGCGAGACCGGGTACGTCGGGGTGTGGCGCACCGGCCCGCTCCTCGAAGGAGCCCCGCCCGACGAGGCCCTGGTCCGAGCACTCGTTGGGCCAATCGGCCTGGGAGACGCCAAGCTGAGCCCGGACGGCTCGCAGCTGTTCGCAGTTGCAGAGAGCACGCTTTCTGTCTTCGAAGTGGCCACCGGCGTCCTGGCCTACGACATCGACATGGGCGCCGACATCGCAGGATTGTCGCTCGCACACGACGGACGCCACGTCGCCCTACCGACCGAGAACGTGCTCCACGTGATCACGTCCGACCTCGAAGAGCTCATCGGCATCGCCGAGGACCGCGTCGGTCGCGGCCTCACCGATGACGAGTGCCGATCCTATCTCCACGTCGAGACGTGCCCCACGCGATGAAGCCCGCACGCAAGTGGCAGTGAGCCGCCGGCTCCAACCGCCTGGTTCCACGCTCGTGGTGATGAGCGTCATCACCTCGGCGAGCGTCTGATCGAGAGTGTCATCTTCGTCGCACGTTTGCGTCACGCCAGAGCCCCGTCCGAAACGGTGTGATAGGCGTCGTGATCTACCGTGCACAAGGTCGTATCTGTGTCTTCTCCGCCCGACGCGCCTCTTCGACGATCTCGTTGAGGCGCCGGTAGTGCGAGCCCTTCCAGTAGACCCGCTCGCACGTCGCACACGTCCGGTACTCGTCGTAATGGGCGCGGCTGGCCGGCGGCACCATGGAGGCGACATCGGCCGGGTCGGCACTCTCGAGGAGGCCGTTGCACTCGAGACAGCGCGTGAACGGGGCCATGCGGTCGGTGAGGTGGAGCCGGCGAACGATCTCGATGAGTTGGTCGCGCGGGTTGGTCGCCCGCACGTAGCAGCCGTGGGTGACGGCACGGTGCTTGAGCAGCCCGACGTCCCTCGTCAGCAGGATGCGGTTCTCACTACTCGAGATCTCCACCAAGTCCCGATCGGACCATGAGCCGGCCCACTTCGTGTCGAAGCCGATGAGCCGCAGATGCCTGGCGAGCTTCCCGAGGTGGCCGTCGACGACGAACCGCACGTCGCGCAGTGGCCGGGGCCGGACCCGGACCACGTCCGAGACGTCGAAGGCCTCGAACACCGGGTACACGGCGATGCGGTCGCCGTCGCGGACGTGGTAGGTGAAGTCGACCGGTTCTCCGTTGGCGAGGATGACGTCGACCTCGGTATGAGGCACCCCCCTCGACTCGATGGCATCCTTGACGCTGCCCGGCACGTCGAAGGTGTGGACGACCAGGCCCGAACGGTTCGAAGCACCAAGGAAGTCCTTCAGCTCGGCATAGAAGCGGAGCTCGGCGCGCACTATCGCCCGTAGCGGCCCATGAGCATCGCCGCGGCGAGGACATGGCCGTCGATCGCGTCGAGCACCTCCGCCTTCGTCGCCCCCTCGGGGAGGCCGAGCACGACATCGAGGGCATACACGGTGAAGAAGTCGCGGTGCGTCCCTCCCGGCGGGCACGGGCCGCCGTAGCCGAGGCTCCCCCACGAGTTCTCTCCGCCCGTCCCTGGTGCCGGTGCGCCCTCGGCGAGCTCGGTGACAACGGGCATGTCGAAGACGAGCCAGTGGTCCCAGGTGCCCCTCGGCGCGTCGGGATCGTCGATGACCAGCGCCAGGGTCACCGTCCCGGCCGGAATGCCGGTGAGCACGAGCTGTGGGGAGACATCGCCCCCGTCGCAGGTGTAGCGCTGCGGGATCGCGCCCCCTTCCTCGAACGCCGTGGATATGAGTCGCATGCCGGCACCTCCTTGCTCGGCAACCGTGGTGTGGACCGGACGGTCGACGCTGCCGCCCGAGCAGGCGGCGAGGACGGAGAGGAAGCTCACCCCAACCAGCGCCAGCCGGGCGCCGCTCCCCCTCGGGCGCCGCCGAGCGTTCACCAGCTGGTATACGGGTGTGCGATGAGGTTCGCGTTGAAATACCGAGGGTCGTCCGTCACCTCTTCGCCGATCCAATCCGGGAGCACGATCTGTTCGCCTTCGTCCTCGAGTTCCACCTCGGCGACGACGAGACCCTCGTTGGCACCTGCGAACTCGTCGATTTCCCACGTCGCGCCGTGCCAGTCGATTCGGTAGCGGGTCTTCTCGATGATGGGCTGCTCGCACAGCTCCGTGAGCATGTAGCGGGCGTCGTCGACGGGGATCTCGTACTCGAACTCGGTGCGGGTGGCACCCACGGTGAGCCCTTTGACGGTGAGCTGTCCCCGATCGCCGACGACACGGACTCGCACCGTGCGCTCCTTCACCGTCGACAGGTACCCCTGGAGGAACTCGTCCCCGGCGGCGAGCCGGCGCCAGGCCTCGCCTGCGACGAGGAACTTCCGCTCGATTTCGGTTGCCACCCCGACCTCCCTCAGCCGTGCGCCCCGGCCAGCGTCTGCTTGATCGCCCGGGGATAGCTGACGTTGGCGTGCCCGTCGAGGCCGGCGAGCCGTAGAGCCTCGCTCATGGCCTCGAGGTCGGGCGACTCGATCGCCGCCGTCTGCAGCTCCCGGCCGGCGATGACGACCCGGGCGATCTCCGCCATACAGCCGGCGACTTCGTGGGACTCCCGGGATTTCTCCACATCCACTGCGATGAGACCGGGATGGAGCGCCACCACTTCGTCGAGGAACTCGGGGAGGGTGTACGCCGCGCGCGCGAGTACCGGCACCGGCAGCCGCAGGTGGGGGAACACCTCGTCCCTCAGCGCTCCGGCATCGACGGGGAATCCGGTCTTGAGCCGGGGTGCCCACTGCTCGAACCCACGCTGTTGCGCAACGAGGACCTTGATGTCGAGCAGACCGGCCCGCACCTTGGGATTCACGTCATCGACGCCGGAGGCGACGATGTACGTCTCGGTGCTGTCACGGGTGTCTCCGGGCGCCGAGAGCGCACGGATGCGGGCCGTCACGTCATCGAGACGCCGACCCCACACCCTGAACTCGAAACGGGGCTCGATGGTGTTCATGCGAGGTCGCCGGCCACCGCGCGAGTGTACCGAGGAGCGGTCGACCGGGCCGCTGTCGCCGGCGGCAGGGGACATCAGTCGTCCTCGTTCTGCGGCGGGCTCGTCACGCCGAGAGGTGATCGGCCATCCACGCGACCGCGTACTCCACCACGTCGGCGGCGTCGATCAACTCGCTGCGGGCCCGGCCCACGATGCCGGTCGCCGCCCGCCCGGCCTCGAGGTAGTTGCGGAGGATCACGGCGAAGTAGTCCTCGCCGGGGTAGTCGGCGATGCCTTCCTCGTCGTCGAGTGTGTCGACGACCCGCACCAGCGGGCCGGCGGAGCCCGCAACGAGTCGGTGGCGTCGCACCCGGCGCTTGGACGGCAGCGGGACGAGGTATTCGGCGTAGTGGAGCACCGTGAGCGTGTCGAGGCCGGCGCCGAGTCGCAGCACCCGCCCACCACGCTCGACGAACCGCTCGAGCGGTGAGCCTGCTCCGTAGTAGTCGTCCCAAGGCACATCGGCGACGAGGCGGCTCGCCAGCCGACCCGACGCGCCGAAGCGGCCCTCCGGGTGGTTGCTGGAGAGGGTCCCGCGGCGTCGCCGGAACACCTCGGCCAGGGTCCCGACATCGGGGCTCGAAGGGGTGGTGAGATGGTCGAAGGGCTCGGCGTCCCGCAACAGCCCGGCCCGCTCCTCCTCGGGCCGCTCGTTGACCCACGCCCAGTCGTCGCGGGCACCGAGCGTCATGAGCAGCGTCCCCCGGGGGCCCACACACGCTTCGAGCGCGTCGAGCACCCAAGCCGCTCCCCCCTCGACCGGTCCGATGGCACGCAGCGAGGCGTGCACCATGACGAGGTCGCCTGCGGCGACGCCGAGGCGCCGCATGTCGGCGACGAGAGCGGCAACGGGGATCTGATCGGCCTGCACTGCGGTGCATTGTCGTCCGGTTTCGCCCCGCCGGATGCCGCGCCCGCTCGGGGATGCCGGCGGCGACGCCACAGCCGCTCGCGCGTCGCGGGCCCGCCGTGGGGCGGGCCCGCGGGTCGGGTCCGGTCATCTCACTTCTTGTAGATCGGGCTGGGTCTCGGGTCGGCGAGCTCCGTGTGCACCTCGTCGAACGAGACGGCGGGGCTCGGCCGGGGGTCGGCGAGATCGTCGGCTCCGGCGACTGCGAGCGCCGGTGCGGCAGCCGCCAACAGCGACACGGCCAGGATCACGATGGCGATCATCCTGCGGAACATGGGCACCTCCTCTTCGTGCTGTCGACGTTGTCCCACATGGCGGTTGCGAACTCGTTGCGGTGGGGATGCGCCGCGATTGCGTCCCACGGATCGCGCCCTGGGGCCTCGCCGTGGTCCCGGTATCGTCGGCGCATGAGCTACGACCTGGAGGTCTGGACCGTCGAGACGCCGGAGATGCCCGGGATGCTCCCGGATCCGGACCGCTGGGACGGCTCCGCCGGGTCCTACACGCGGGCGGGGAGGGGCTGGCAGGTCGTGGTGACGGGGCCGCACCAGGTATCGCCCGAGGACGTGCCCGACGAGGTCGCAGAGGTGCTTCCCGGCATCGGCTTCATGACCGAGGTGTCGCTCGAGCCGATGTCGGCGCCGAGGTCGGCGATGCAACTCGCCGTGAAGACGGCGCGCTCCATCGGCCGCGCTGCTCACGGCGCGGTCGCCGACCCCCAGGAGAGCACGGTGACGACACCGTCGGGGGTGAAGAGGTTCGCCGCCGCCGGGCGCCCCGACCGGTTCACCGTCGCCGATATGCGGTGGTGGTTCACCGATGGGCGGTTGCTCGATTCCGGCGGCCTCGACGCGTTCCTGGGCCTTCTCCGCCATCGCCTCCCCGAGGCGTTGCCGAAGCGCTACGGGTTGTTCGAGCCGCCGCAGCACCGTCTCGAGGAGACAGGCTTCGACCACTTCCGCAGCTTCCTCTCCGAGCACCTCGGGGACATCGTCGTCTGGTATCCGAGAAGGCCGGTGGTGAACGTGTCGATCCATCCGGAGCCCGACTGGGGTGTGGGCCGTCTCGGGTTCCGCTGTGGCTACGTCGCCGTCGGAGTCGAAAGCGCGGCACTGTCCCAGCCGGGCTGGCAGGCAGGCCTCGCTGCATTCTGGAGACGCGCCTCGGGTCTCATCAGCCCCTTCTACGGAGAGGTCCGGACGCTCCGCGGCTACATCCGCTCCGGAGCGAGCTACGCCGTCGACATGGAGACGGACGAATCCCCCACGCGGGGACCGTTCTGGCGAGGCGTGCCCCGGGACCCGGGTCAGGCCTGCGTCTGCAGTCCCCGGTACCTGAGCCTGTGGCCCCGGTTCGCCGAGGCGGCGGAGCTGGACGGCGACCTCGGGTTCGTCGAGGTCGACGACTGGTTGTCAGAGGACACGGTGGCCGGCGTCACCGGCGCCGTGCCGGATGCCATCGCCCAGCGCCACACCCCGTCGTGGGTGCGAGATCCCCGCCACGGCGGATGGGTGAAGTCGTGGAACACCGCCTACCCGCCTGCCTGGCCCTTCGGAGACCCTCCGCACGCCGACACCGTGCGCGGCGTGCGGTAGCGGCCCAGCCGGTCACTACTCGTCCCCGAAGGTCGCCGGCGCGGCGAGGTGCCGAGTCATGACCCCGACATCGACGGGGAGCGCGGTGTGGAACGTCAGGTCGCGAACGTGACTGAGGTTGCCCCACAACAGGCCGTGGCCCTTCAGCCTCCTGACCGAGCGAACGCGACGAAGCCAGCGCTCCTGTTCATCCGGGGTCGCCGCCCTTCGGGGTCCGGCGGTGCCGATGAGCCGGAGCGCCGGAAGGTCCGCGAAGCGGCCCCGCATGAGCGACGCCAGCCAGAAACGCAGGCGGCTGTCGACCGCCATGACACACACGCGGGGATCGTCGTCGAGGTGACGGGTGAGCCGGGACGTGAAGATGTCGAAGAAGATCCCGCGACCGGGTTCGGTCAGCATGACCGAGCCGATCGGGGTGACGTGGGGCGCGCCGTCCGGCCCGACGGTTGCGATCGAGCAGTGGAGCGAGGACCGGAATCCCCGGCGGAAGAGCTCCCGGGTGGCGCTCCAATCGATCGGCTGAACCTGTCTTGCCATAGCGCTCTCCGTTCAGTCTCGATCGATGAGAGGTCCGAGCACGTGCTCGACGGTCTCGGCGACGAGTCCGTCGACGGCTCGCGGGGGCGGCCGACCGGCGACGAGGAACGGGCGCACCGCGGCATAGGGCACATCCACGACCGCGAACGAGACACGTTGACGCGCGTCCGGATTGCGCGCGCCGAGCGCCGCCTGGAGATCATCGAGACCGGCCCGAAGCCGGCGGCGGAGGGTCTCGGTGTCGCGCTTCGAGGCAGCCGGCCAATCACCGCGAAGGAGGTCCCGGCTTCGGAACAGCAGCAGGAGTCGGGCGTCCTCGAGGTGGTCACGACTCCAGGTCACGACGTGGGCCGCAGCCCCGAGCGCCGCCGTGAGCGGGTCGGGATCACGGAGCCGGATGAGGTATCCCTCCTGGAATCGCCTTACGGTCCGGACCCACAGCGCCGCAGCCAGCGCGTCCCTGGTGGCGAAACGGTGGTAGAGAGACCCGCTCGGCGCTCCGAGCGTGCCAGCCACAGCGGTCATCGTGAGCGCCGCCGGGCCCGACCCGACGACGAGCTCCCGCGACGCATCGAGGATCCGCTCCGCGCCGAACTTCACCGGTCGAGCCATGGATATAGAGATTAGTCTCTAAAACCAACACCAACCCAACTCGGTGCAGCAACGCCGTCTCCGCCGTTCAGCCGCCGGCGTGGGCGAGGCACCACTGGAGTGCTCCGTCGACGATCTCCTCGTAGGTGCGCTCCGCCGCCTCGGCATTTGCCTCCGCCCGGCGTTCTGCGTCGACCGAGCCGGCCAGCCGCTCTTCCATAGCCTCGATCTCCGTGCGAATGACCGGGCCCAGAAGCTGAGCCCTGCCCTCGAGGAACCGGCGACCGGCTGCCGCCAGTTGCGCCGCGTGATCCTCGTCACCGACGGCCGCGGCGACACGAGCGGCGCGGAACAGCCCCACACCGCCGCTGACCGTCTCGCCGAGGCGTCTTGCGGCGCGCATCGCTTCGGCGACATGGCCCACTGCATCGCTGGTGGCATCGAGCGCGACGGCGACCGAAGCAAGATGGCTGTTGAGGGTGAGGGTGCACGCATCGTCGCCCATGAGCCTGAGCCTGTCGAGCGCCTCCGTCATGTGTGCCCTCGCCTCCTCGTGATCCCCGGCGAGGTAGGCGGCGAGCCCGAGATTGCGGGTGGCGTGCGCATGCCACACGAGGTCCCCGATCTCGCCCGCGAGGTCCTGCGCCTTGCCGGCCGCGGCGCTGCCCTCCTCGGTGGAGCCGAACGCCAGGTACCAGCCGCTCAGGAAGTACATGCTGAACGCCGCGTTCCACCTGTCCCCGAGCGCGGTGAACCGGTCGAAACTCTCCTCGAGAAGCGGGACCGCCTCGGTCTCGTCCCCGCATTCGGCGCCGTAGTAGCGAGCGGCGAACGCCGCAGACCAGGAGTCGCCCCGGCCGACCGCCGCGTCGTAGCAAGCCCGCAACGCCGCCTTGGCTGCGTCGTCTCCCTCGAACGCGGTGCCCACCGCCTGGAGCAACGCAACCCGGGACGCGCCCGCGTCGTCGGCTTCGGTCTCGAACACCGCAGCCGCCTCGTCGAGCAGACCGGCGACCGCCCGGTGGTTGACCCGGATGACCTCGGTCGTCGCCTGGGCTGCGACGGCGCGACTGCGGGCCAAAGGCGTGGAACCTTCGGCTTCGATGGCCCGCTCGAACCAGCGCCCGCCCTCCCGCCAGTAGCCGCGCACCATCCAGAAGCACGCCATCGACGCGATGAGATCGAGCGCGGCGTCGGCCTCACCGATATCGAGGGACCATCGGATCGCCGCCCGCAGGTTGTCGTGGTCCTGCTCGAGGCTGGTCCACGCCTCCTCCTGGTCGGGGCCTCGCAGCCTCGCGTCTTCGGCCCGAGCCCGGGCAAGGAACCAGTCGCGGTGGCGGCGCCCGATGAGGGGTGCTTCGCCGCTGAGAACGAGCTGCTCGAACGCGAACTCCCGGATCGTCTCCAGCAGGCGGTAGCGCCCGCCCGGAGTCCGCTCGACGAGCGACTTGTCCACGATCTCTCCCACCAGCTCCACGGTCGCCGCATGCGGCTCGTCGTCGGCGGCGACGGCGTGGGCTGCCTCGAGGCTCCACGGCCCGGAGAGGATGCCGAGCCTCCGGAAGAGTTGTTGCGCATCCGGCGTGAGCAGCTCGTGAGACCATTCGATCGTCGCTCGCAGGGTCTGTTGTCGCGGCGGCGCCGTCCGCGAGCCCTTCGTGAGCAGCGACAGCCGCTCGTCAACGTGTCCGGCCAGCTCCTCGATCGTCATCGTGCGGGTCCGGGCGGCGGCCAGCTCGAGCGCGAGGGGGATGCCGTCGAGGCTCCGGCACACCGTCCGCACCGCGTCGGCGTTGGTCGCGTCGACGGCGAAATCGTGGAGGTGGGCGCGGATCCGATCGCCGAGGAGGCGAGCTGCCTCGGTCTCGGCGACCCGGTCCGGCGGATCGTCGGGGCCCGGGACCTCGAGCGTCGGTACCCGGAAGACGGCTTCGCCTGCGATGCCGAGGTCCTCGCGGCTCGTCGTCAGGATGCTCAAGCGGGGGCATTCGCCGAGGAGCCTGTCGGCGAGTGCGGCCACCGGGGCGATGAGGTGCTCGCAGTTGTCGAGGACGAGGAGGAACCGCCTGCCACGGAGCACGTCGACGAGCACGCCGGCCGGATCGGCGGCGTGGCTGCCGGGCTCGCCGAACGCGAGGAGCACGTGCTCGGCGATTGCGTCGGCATCGCCGACGGTCGCCAGCTCGACGTACCTGGCGCCGTCGGGGTGCGCGTCGAGGGCGATTCGGGCCGCCTCTATCCCGAGGCGAGTCTTCCCGCTCCCACCCACCCCGGTCAGCGTGACGCAGCGGTAGTCGGCGAGGAGCCGTCCGACCTCGGCGAGCTCCGGTCCCCGGCCCACGAAGCTGTCCCGTGGCGCCGGCAGGTTGTGGGTTGCGCCCTCGTCGGCGATGGCGGGCGCGACGTCCTGGAGCAGGATCGACTCCTCGAGCTCGCGCAGCTCCGGCGACGGATCGATGCCGAGCTCCTCGCCGAGACGGCGGGTCGCCTCCTGATACGTGCGCAGGGCCTCGGCCTGACGGCCGGAGCGATACAGCGCCAGCATGAGGTGCCGCCAGAAGGCCTCGCGGAAGGGGTGGGTGGCGACGAGCTGCTCGAGCTCGGCGACGAGCCGCCGGTGGCGGCCGAGCTCGAGATCGGATGCGACCCGCGCTTCGATGGCCTCGAGACGCCTCGCCTCGAGGCGGGCCGCCTCGAGCTGGGCGAAGTCGTGGTCCTCCAAGCCGGCAAGGCCCGGGCCCCGCCACTCGGCGAGGGCGGCGGCGAGCTCCTCGGCGGCGAGGACGTGGGCGCCGGAGCGCTGGCGGGCGAGACCGGAGTCGAGCAGGTCTTCGAAGCGGGCGGCGTCGATCGCGGCCCGATCGATTGCGAGGACGTACCCGGAGCCCCTCGTCTCGATCTCGGCTCCCGACCCGAGGTGCTTGCGCAGCCGAGAGAGGTAGGACCGCACCGTCTTCGTCGCCGAGCGGGGCGGATCGTCACCCCACAGCTCGTCGGCCATGCGGTCGACAGAGACGACCCGGTTGGCCTCGACGACGAGCAGCGCCAGCAACGCTTGCTCCTTGCGGCCGCCGATCGCCAGCGGTCCGTCCTCACCCACGACCTCGGGGAACCCGAGGATCCGGAAGTCCATTGCTCCAGCGTACGACGCTTGGGCTCACGACACCGGGCGCCACACGACCTCGCGCCTCACACGGCCGCCGCCAGCGCCTTCGTGGGAGTCCCGGTGATGGAGCTGAGACCGTCGAGCACGTCGTAGCGGCTGATGGTGAAGTCCTCAAATGCCTCGTTCGAGGTCAGCCCGGCGACCATCTCGCTACCGAGATATCGGTCGGCGTCCGCCTTCGTGGAGAAGACGTGGAAGCCGCCGAGGGTCTCCCCGTCGCGGATCCACGTCTTGGCGACGAGGCCGTGGACGGAGCGCATCTGCTCGGCGTACGCGGTGAACGGCTCAGCGAGATCCTCGGCGGGCACCGACGAATGGAACGTGATGAGCACGGCGTGCACGGGGCACCTCCCCGGTTCTGGGCCCGCCCGATGCGGGCGCCTCACCACCATTCCGCCAGTCCGCGGTTGCAGGAAGGTTGCACGGCGGAGGCGTGCAGAGAGCCCGCCGTCCGGCGGGCCCTCTGCGCACGTCGCGAACTCGTTACGGGTGCGCGGCGATGAACCCGTTGATGAAGTCGAGGACGTTCCGACGGTCGACACGGAACACGCCACCGGTCCCGGCGCAATTGCCGTTGAGCCCGAACGATGTCACCCCTGCGATCACCTGGGTGTCGCCGAGGAAGTTGGGCCCGCCGCTGTCGCCGAAGCACGTCCCGCCCGTCGCGTGGTTGTTCGACAGCAACCGAGAGAAGTCGCCGGTGAACCCCGGCGCGTTGATCTGGATGAGACGCGGGTGCGAGATCATCCTCACATGGTCGGCCTGAATGAACACCGGGTTGATCTCCTGCAGACCGTACCCGATGGCGGTCAACGTCGTGTCCTGCTTGCCCCGCCGCGTCTTCAGGGCGTCGAGGGAGTCGACCGCCGGCAGCGGACCGTAGTCCGCCGTAACCAGGCCGGGAACAGGCGACTTGAGCTTGACAACACCGACGTCGTTGAAGAAGAACGGCGCCGTCTCATAGTCCGGGTGCGCCGCCCACGCCGAGGCCTCGATGCTTGCGCCGCCGCCAAACGGGTAGAAGTTGGTCCCGTCAGAGGTTCCTTGATCGACGTCCGACTCGTCGAACACGCGCATGCCCGAAGACTCGAAGTCCGGGAAACCGTTCGTGCACTGTCCCGCAGTGAGCAGAATCGTCGGTGCGATCATGGTGCCCGAACACCGGAACGCGGGCACGGACTCGGTATCCATCACGAGGAGCACGACCTCGGGTGCTCACCGCCTGTCAATCCCCCATCGGTGATCGCAGACGCCGGGGCGACCATGACGACGAAGAGCGTCATCACGGCGGCGAGCACGGCCAGCCTGAGTCTTCTCATAGGGCCTCCATTCCCAACGGCACACGCCGCCCCCGCCACGCCTCTCGCGGCTCCGTGAGCAGTTCCTACCCGCCGAGCCCGCAGCGTGGTGGCCATGCGCAGGACTCGTAGCCGCCGCGGGTGGCATGTCCTCTTGTTGGTCCAGGCATCACGAGCGAGCCCGCACGGCGCGTGTCGCCCAGAGGCGGAAAGAAGGCCGGGGACGGGCCGCCCGCTATAGAGTTGAGGCACGTCTGTGGCAAGAGATGTGGGGGGTGTCCGCATGCGCTTTCGACTGGTCGTTGGCCTCTGCGTCGCGTCCGTGGTGACGTTGGCCGGAACGGCGCTCGCCGCCGGCCCCTTCGCCGACGTGCCCGACGGCAGCACGTTCGCCGCCGACATCGAGTGGCTCGCCAACGAGGGGATCACGAAGGGCTGCAACCCACCCACCAACGACCGCTTCTGCCCCAAGGACCCGGTCACCCGCGAGCAGATGGCCGCCTTCTTGGTCCGCGCCCTCGGACTCACCGACGACGGAGGCGGCAACACCTTCGTCGACGATGATGGCTCGGTCTTCGAGAACGACATCGCAAAGCTCGCCGCCGCCGGCATCACCAAGGGCTGCAACCCACCCACCAACGACCGCTTCTGCCCCAAGGACCCGGTCACCCGCGAGCAGATGGCCGCCTTCCTGCACCGCGCCCTCGACCCGGCACCCGGCATCGTCACCGGGCTCATCGTCACCCTCGGCGGGGGAAGCGGCGAGATCGACGTGTCCTGGGAGCCGAACGCCGAACCCGACATCGACCACTACAACGTGTGGTTCAGCGAACTGTCGGGTGGAGTGAAGATGCTCGTCCCCGAGCCGTACTTCTTCGGTCCGGCCACGAAGCCGTCGGGGCGGCGGTTCATCATCGACTGGCCGCGAGCTCAGACCGCAGGCGAGAGCTGCTACCAAGTCAGCGCCGTCGACGACGCCGGCCAGGAAGGACTGCGTTCGGTGGAGGAATGCTTCGATCCGGTCCCCGGTGCGCCGTCCCAAGTGATGAACGTGACGGTCGGTCTCGGCGGAGGCAGCGAGGAGGTGTACGTCTCGTGGACGCCGAACGGTGACGGTGACATCGACTTCTACGACGCGTACTTCAGCGAGTTCCCCGGCGGCCCATACACATACCTCACGTTCGTCGACGAAGCGGTCCGCGACGGATCGAACCGTGTGTACTTGATCGATCTTCCCCGGGAGCTGACCGTCGACAAGACGTGCTACGTGATCACCGCGGTCGACTTCAACGCGAAGGAGGGCCCGACCTCGGACGAGGCGTGCTTCGACCCCTTCGCCTGAGCCGCGATGCACCGCGACGCACCGGCCCCTCATGAGCTCGCGGCCGCGAAGCCACCGGCCGGTTCGACACGGCAGCGCCGCCGCTACTTCGGTATTGTCGATCGGACACCAACGAGGGGGTGTACGGATATGTCTGTCCAGGACAACAAGGCGCTCGTAGGGCGCTTCTTCACCGAGGTCATCGGTGAGGCCAATCTCGATCTCATCGACGAGTTGGTCGCCGACGACTTCGTCGAGCACGAGGAGCTGCCGGGTGTTCCGACCAGGGGGCCCGAAGCACCGAAGGCGGCGCTCGGCATGTTCCTCAGCGCTTTCTCCGGGCTCCAGATGAAAGCCGACGAGATGATCGCCGAAGGGGACAAGGTCGTCGTCCGGGGCACGATGTCGGGGACCCACACCGGCGAGTTCATGGGCATCCCACCCACGAACAAGAACTTCAAGGTCCAGTTCATCGACATCATCGAGATCCGAGAGGGCAAGGCGACCGCCCATTGGGGCGTGACCGACCAAGCAGCGATGATGCAGCAGCTGGGACTCGTGCCCGAGATGTGACCCCTCCGCGACCCAAGTTGACTGAGGTGCCGCCCTTGTGGGCGGCACCTTCGCGCACCAGCGAAGCCGTCAGCGGGGAGGCCCCACCGCCACCCTCGCCGTGAAGTCGGCCGGGTCCTGATGCTGGGAGGGCATCACCCTGAGCCATGTGGCCCCGGCCGCTTCCCAGTCGGCGGCGACAGCACCGGCCTCGGCGGGGTCGCTGGGCAGCCCCACTCCGATGGCGGCATCGAACGGTGCATCGGTCGACCGGTGCTCTGCGACATAGCTCAGCAACGACTGGAGCTCGTGAGGCTCCAGACCCCG
Source organism: uncultured Acidimicrobiaceae bacterium (assembly GCA_947259365.1). Taxonomy (GTDB): domain Bacteria; phylum Actinomycetota; class Acidimicrobiia; order Spongiisociales; family UBA5794; genus CAMYMC01. Next base: position 53,597 of record CAMYMC010000004.1, read on the forward strand.
GATGCCCTCGCCTCCGGAGTAAATGGGCGCGACTCCGTCCCACTTCGCAGCCCTGCGGAACGGCCGGCGACGCGGCCACATGCCGGCCACCCAGATCGGCACTCTTGGACGCTGCACCGGCGTGGGCAAGAAGGCGGCCTCCTCGATCGTGTACTGCTCTCCATCGAATCCAAAGGGCTCCCCGCTCCACATCCCGGTGATGATGGCCAGTGCCTCATCGAGCTTGTCCGCCCGGAGTCGGGCATCGGTCGGCTCCCCGAAGGCACCGAACTCGGGCTCGGGTGGATGGCCGATGCCCACCCCCAGCACCATCCGTCCCCCGCTGAGCCTGTCCAGCGTGGCGACCTGGCGGGCGACCACCCAGGGCCGTCGCCGAGGTATGGCGGTGACCATCGTGATCAGCCGCACTCGCTTCGTGAGCGTCGCCGCCGAGGCCAGGAGAACCCAGGGATCAGCCACCTCGGTGCCGGACTCCACCAGGATGTGATCCCACAACGACAGGCCGTCCCAACCCGCCTCCTCCGTGGCTTGGGCCAGCTCACCGAAGAACGCGGGGTCCCCGTACCGGCCGAGATTGGGCACGTCGATCGCGTACTTCACGGTCGGGACGGTACTCGGGACTCCGACCGCGCCGAGATCGGGGTGGGTTCGTGTGGCGCAGGCCGGTTTCGGAGGGCGAGCGGTGCGGCTCTACTCGTCTTCGCTGCGTCGGTGAACGAGCTCGTCGACGAAGGCTCCCAGCGGCTCGTCGGTCGGATCGTCTTGGGTGAAGAGGACGCGGTCGAGGATGACGAACTTGGCGACCCAGACGACGCCGAATGCGGTGAGATTCGTGAGGTTGATGACGAGCGGGTGAGGATCCCACTGCCTCGCGACGTACCACACGGCGAGGGTCGACAGGCCGAACCCCAGCAGAGCCAGCGTCCAGAACGGGACGACCTCCCGCCAGAAGTGGTTCTTGCCCCGCTTCTGCCACACCCAGTAGCGGCTGAGGAGATACGCGGGCCCGGCGCTGACGCTGACGGCGAAGACGTTCGACGCGACCGGCGACCAGTCGAGGACGGTCTGAGCGCCGAAGAGCAGGGCCTGGCCGAACACGACGTTGAACGCGCTCACTGCGCCGAACCTGATGAGCTTGCTGCCGTGGCGGGTCCGAAGGCGGGTCAACCATGAGCCGGCGATGCTGTCAGTCACCCGCCAATCGTATCGGCCGCCGCCCCGGGATCAGGCGCACGTGGCTCAGAACAGCCGGCGCACGATGGAGAGGATGAACACGACGACGAGGAAGATCCACCCCGGCCTGATCCGTGTCCTGCGGTTCCGCGGGGCGGGCGGAGCGGGCGACGGTCGGGCTCCCCGCGGCCGCCGCAGCTGCGGCGGCGCCGGAGGAGGAGGTGCGTCCGGGCGCGGCGGCGGAGAGGACCGGGGGCCGTCTGGGGTCCGGTCCCGCGCCTTCTCGACCGCCTCGCGGGCACGTTGGCGGGCTTCTTCGACAACATCGCTCATAGCCTGCCTGCCCTCTGCGGCGAGATCCTCCACGGCCCGCCGACCCTCGGCGACGGCATCCCCGAGCGACTCGGCGACGTCGTCGCGGGAGAGGTCCCGAAGATCGGACGGGAGCTCGGCACGACGCGATACGAGCTCCGACTCGAGCGCGTCACGGGCCGCTCGCAGCATCTCCTCGCTCGCCGACAGCTTCTTACCGGATCGCCGGTCACCTCGGTCCGTCACGTCTGCTCCTGCGCCTCTCTGGATCAGGCTACCCGCCCGTCGCTGTCGCATCCCCGCCGACCCCGTGGTGGGCTCGAGCCGCGCCGGCTCCGGGCCCGGATGGGCACGTGGCGTGGTCGCGCTGACTAGTCCGGACCACGGAGCCCAATGACCCAGACCGGATGGAATGTGAGGCCTCGCCCATGTGGCCACCCACAGCGGGCGGGTACCCACGTACAGTGATGGTCGGTGGAGTGCAAGGCCACCGTGGTGGGGGGTTGCAGAGATGGTTGAGCGTTCGAGCCGAACAGCATCGACCAACAGCCGCTCGATGCTGTCGAGGATCTGGCGGGCGGGGCTCGCCGTCGCACTGGTGTACGGCTTGGTGCCCGGAGGGCTGGCGAGGCCTGCGCAGGTTGCCGCCGACGGCGGCGACTACTCGCTCGACTTCGTGGCAGCCGCACCGTTCACATACGATCGCTCGGTGGGTGGCGGCGCCTTCAACGATCGGACGATCGGGAAGTCGGCAGATGTGGTGGAGTCACTCGAAGGAGCCGACTTCGAGTGCGGCGACATCGTCACCTACCTCACCGAGATCGCGGTCGATGACCTGGCCGTGGGCGGGAGCGCCCACACCACGGAGACCATCCAGCTCGACTACACGCTCGGCGCAGAGGCCACGAATGGCACGGCGGTGGGCCACATCGACGTTGTCGGCGTGGCGGTCAACTACGGCAGTGTCGTCAACGGCGCCGGTGCCGGTGGCACGGACTCGGGGATGAATGACGACGGCGGCAGCACGGCGACGCTGATCGCCGAGCGCTTCACGAGCGGCGCGACTCCCGATGGGAGCTACCCCGAGCCCCAGGAAGAGAACCTCATCGCCACGATCGAGATCGACGACTTCGAGTCCTTCGAGACGGTCATCCTGCGCTTCGACGTCCTCCTCGGATGCGGCAGCGCCACCGGCACGGGGAACGTTCAGGCGAAGCTCTCCGGCAAGCGTGTCGTCGAGGCCGACGGAGAACCTTTCGACGACTCGATCCCCGGAGGCGCTCAGACGATTCCGTTCCAGAGCCTGTCGAACGAGCCTCCGGTCGCCCCGGCCATCACCGTCGTCAAGAGCAACGACGCCGACAAGGACGGCCAGTTCGGGGACACCGAGACCGCAGCCCCCGGGGTTCCCGTCACGGTGACCTACCAGGTGTCCGTCACCAACGACGCCCCCGATCCGGTGGAGATCCAGAGCGCGACCGACGACACCCACGACATCGGCGGATCCACGTGCGCGGCCTTGGTCGGGACCGTCCTGGATCCCGGCCAGACGATCACCTGCACATTCGACGTGACGTTCGTCGACGACGGCGAGTCTGTGACCAACATCTTCTCCGTCACCGCCTCCAACGAGAACGGGCAGGCGACCGACGACGACGCCTCCACCGTGATCATTCCCGAGCTCTTGCCTGTGATTGTGGTGGTGAAGTCGGCTGCTCCGTCGGTGCTGCCCGAGTCGGGTGGTGAGGTGACGTATTCGGTGTCGGTGTCGAACGAGTCGGCGGAGGGACTTGTGCGGTGCCCCAGACCATCGCGGTGGGTGGCACGTATTCGTGTGCCTTCACCGAGTTCGTCTCGGGTCCGCCGGCGACGTCGCATGTGAACACCGTCACCGGGATCGCATCCGACGACGACGGCAACCAGGCCTCCGATGACGACGACGCCGCAGTGGTGTTCACCGATGAGATCCCGGCGATCGAGGTGACCAAGTCCGCCGACGTCACCGAGGTGCCCGAGACCGGCGGGAACGTCACCTACACCATCACCGTGGACAACGTGGGTGAGACCGACGTCACCCTCGACACGATCATCGACAACGTCTTCGGCGACCTCGACGGGGTCGGGACCTGCGCGGTGCCCCAGACCATCGCAGTGGGAGCGTCGTACACCTGTGCGTTCACCGAGTTCGTCTCCGGTGACCCGGCCGCGCCCCACGTCAACATCGCCACCGTCACCGGCACCGACGAACACGGCGACCCCGTCACCGACGCAGACGACGAAACCATCGGCGACACCACGACGTGGAGGATCACCGTCACCAACCGGGGTCCCTCGGCCGCGACCGGAGTCGAGCTGACCGACGTGCTCGGTGCGGAGCTCACGTACGTGACCCACAGCGGCGACGGCGCCTTCGATGCTTCCACCTCGGTGTGGACGGTCGGAACGATCGAGTCCGGCGGCACCAGGACGCTCGATCTGACCACCACGGTGGAAGATGCGGGAGTGTTCACGAACGTCGTCGAAGTAACGGCCGCAGACCAGACTGACAGCGACTCGACGCCCGGCGACGGTCAGGGAGACGACCACGCCGAGGCCACGGTGGAGTCGGTCGCGGTGCTCGCTTCGGGCATCATCGGGGACCTCGTCTGGCACGACGTGAATGCGAACGGTGTCGTCGACGGCGGCGAGGACGGCATCGCCGGCGTCACGGTTCGACTGACCAACCTCGACACCGGCGACGTCCGCGACATGGCCACGAACTCGGATGGGCTCTACCTGTTCTCCGGCCTGGACGCCGGAATGTACGAGGTCGTCTCCATGGGGCCCGGAGACGGCTTCGCGCTCACGACGGTGGGCTCCTTCACCATCGACCTGGCTGATGGGCAGTCCTTCCTCGACGCGGACTTCGGCTACGCGGCGGTGCTGCCCGCGACGGGCCTCGAGGTGTTGTTCTTCCTCAGGGCCGGTGTCGCCCTACTGGGGGCCGGCATCGCCACGTTGCTCGCCGCCCGCCGGCGCGAGACGCTGGTGCTTCGAGCTGCCCGGATTCGCTTGAACCTCGCCTAGTTTGAGGTTCGGCCCCGCTGCTGCGACCTCGAGGTGGGTCGGTGGCGTGCGGTCGGCGGACGAGGTGCCGAGGAGGTGCGCCGGCTCATCGACGCCTGCCCGAGACGGCGTCGGGGGTACGAGACCGGGCGCTCAAGGTGGGGACGTACCGAACGGGGCTCCGGCACTCCGAGCCACCAATGTCGGCAAGCGGACGTCGACCGAAAGGGGACCCCGCCCGCCGTATGGTGGGCGGGGTCCCCGTATGTCGGAGGTCGTCTTGATTCAGGGTGCGTCGACGCAGATGGCGTGGACCCTGAGGTCCCACCAGTCGAGCGTTCCGATGCCAACCTCCCTGGCTTGTGCGCTCCAGCCGTTGGTGCCGTCGGTGAACATGAACGGGCTCGACTTCGAGATCGCCTGCTTGTCGAATGCCGACAGCGTTGCGGCGCTGGGAATGTCTGCGCCACCACCGACCACGATCTTCCCGGGCGGACACGTAACGGACTCGGACACCATGATGTCGAGACCGTCAGCACGGTTGGTATCGGTCACGATCTCCCATCCGCTCATACCGGAGGACCCAGCGGGACCTTCAGGTCCCTGCGGCCCCTGGGGTCCTTGCGCTCCTTGAGGACCTTGCGGTCCTTGCGGTCCCTGCGGTCCCTGCGGTCCCTGGGGTCCTTGGGGTCCCTGGGGTCCCTGGGGTCCCTGGGGACCGATGATCGCCCAGTCGACGGAATCCTCGGACGGTCGGCAGTCATCGGGATCGTCAACGACACGAAGTTGCCCGTTGGGCCCTGCGCAGGCGTGGATGGTGTTCCCATCGGTCGCAAGCACCGCCCCTCCCATCAGAGCGAAACCCACAACCAGTCCTGCGAACAGAACGACGACCCTGTTCCCTATGGCACGCTTCAACGCGTGAGCGACCATTGGCTTCTCCCTTCGCGACGTGATCAGCAAGCATCGCTTGCCGCGGCCACTACCCCCACAAAGTCACAGCTCCGGGTTGCAGGAAGGCTGCACACCGATAGCGTCACCCGAAACGGGCGGCAGAGCTCTCCGGCCCCGTGTTGCCGAGCGTGGGCAGATCCCGTCCCACCACGAAGCCTGTAGCTCGAGCCCACACGACGGAGGACCCTCACCCGTCGTGCACTGGGGCAGCAACAGGTCGTGGCAACGAACACGCCGACGCCGGGATGCGCCCGGCCCACGCCGAGTGCCGAGGCGCACCGTTGGCTCTCGATCCGAGCCCGCTCGTGGCCCGGCTAGCTCCGCCTCGTCCCGATCACCGTTGCCGAGTCGCCTCGCGCTCAGGCGGTGGATTCGGCGGGCTCCAACTTCATCGCGAGCGGCGTGTCCGAGATCGGGAGGTGGATGAGCCCGGCGACGAGGCCGAGGATCGCAGCCGCGACCCACACCGGGGTGTAGGACCCGGTTGCGTCGAACACACGACCCCCCAGCCAGACGCCGAGAAACGCCCCGACCTGGTGACTGAGAAACGTGATGCCGTACAGCGTCGAGAGGTACCGCGATCCGAAGATCTGCGCCACCACGCCGCTCGTGAGCGGCACCGTTGCCAGCCACAGAAACCCGATCGTTGCGCCGAACACCAGGGCGGTCGAGGAGGTCAGCGGGAGCAGCAGGAACAACGCGAAGACGGCGGCCCGAGATGTGTACAGGATGGACAGCAGGGTGCGCTTTCGGAATCGGTCGCCCATCACCCCGAATGCGGAGGAGCCGACGATGTTGAAGACCCCGATCAGCGACAGGGCGGTAGCGCCCACGAAACCCGGCAGGCCGTTGTCGGTGAGGTAGGCAGGGAGGTGCGTCGCCACGAACGCGACATGGAAGCCGCACACGAAGAAGCCGGCGGTCAGGAGGAGATACCCGCGGTGGCTCCGCGCCCGGCGAAGCACGTCGGGCAGTGGCTCGTCGAGATGGCGGTCGACCTCGACGGTGGGTCGGAGCGGGAAGCGAAGCGCGATGATGGCGATCAGGCCGATGCCGATCGCCAGCACCTGGAGCGCGCCGCGCCACCCGAAGGCATCGAGGAGCCACTGCGCTCCTGGCACGACGGCGAACATGCCGAAAGATCCGGCTGCGGTGATGACCCCGAATGCGGTCGATCTCCGCTCGGCCGGCACGACACGGCCAACCGCGCCGAGCACGACGACGTACGAGGCGCCGCTCAACGCCAGACCGGGCAGGATGCCCCACGCGGCAAAGATCCCGACGGCGGAGTCCACGAAGCTCGCGATCCACAACCCGGCGGCGTAGACGATCCCGGATCCCACCAGCACCATCCGGGGTCCGATCCGATCGGCGAGGATGCCGACGAGCGGCAGGCCGAAGACCAGATTCTGCAGTGCCACGGCCAGCGAGAACGTCTCTCGTCCGATGCCCAGGTCCTCGGTGATGGGTGACAGGAACAGCCCGAACGACTGACGAACGCCCATCGCCAGCAGCACGATGGCGGCGCCGAGGGCGATGATCGTGCGCGGGGACCGGATCGACATGGGCGTGGAGTGTATCGAGCCGGCTCCGGCCCGCTCACGTGACTGCTTTGGGGGTGGTCACACTCCGCCGCGCCGGGACGAGTACGGGACTCGGTTCCGGTCGGGGGCGCCGTTGCGAACTCCGTGAGTCCGCGATGGCCGGCAGCGCGGAGTTGGCCGGTGTTGGAGGCGTCGCCCCGATCGCCGCCTGAGGTACCGACTCAGAACCCCTGCCACGGCTCGCAGGCGTCGGCGACCGTGACCAGGTCGTCCGACGCGCATGTCTCCAGGGCGTCGATCATCGACATCGCCAGGCCTTCGAGATCGGCCAGCACCTCGGGGGGACGTCCGAACTCCGTGTCGTGGCGGGAGACGACGCCGTCTCGTGACAGCACGAGGTAGGCGGCGCCGCCGTCGGCGCAGTCGGGGCACCCGTACACGGGATCCAACTCCAACCCGCCGAGTCTCCCGAGTTCGGCGTCGATGCGCTCCAGCGCCGCCGGCGTCAGCGCTCCCCGGTTCACGTAGAGCGCCTCATCGGTGATCCGGTTCCACCCGGTCAGCACCAGCTGCTCCCCGTCGATGACGAGGTCGGCGTTGCAGTAGCCGCCGCACATCCCAAAGGACCAGCCGGCCCCGACGAGGGACGCATCGCCCGCGTCCGGCGCGGCGCCGATCTCCAGGCGACCCACCTGCTCCCCGTTGAGCAGCACCGCGATGGCGGCGGACTCGAACGATCCGAGCGGGATCGACAGCTCAACCGGCTCGAGCACCTGGATGCAGTTCACGACGGGGTCCGTCTCGCTCCACAGCGTGACCTCGACGACGCCGCCCCTGTCCTCAACGACCCACCCGGGCTCGTGGCAGGGCGTCGGAAGTGAGCCGCGAACCACAAGACGGGCCTGAACGGGGAAGCTCTCGAGCAGCACGATCTCGGTGGAGTCGACGAACACGGGGCCGGCGCTGTCGGGCGGAGGGGTCGCATCCGGACCCCCCGGGGGCGCCGTCGTGTCCGCAGAGCCGGGGAGGGTCGTCACCGGTACGCCCGAGCCATCGGGAGACACCGTCGTGTCGACGACGGGCGGCGTCGTGGTCGGGTCGGCGGTGACGGGATCCGCCTCGGCGCATGCCGCCGTGAGCAGGATCACCCCGAGCCCCACCGCGACGGATCTCGCTCTCATGGCTCTTCGACGGTCGGCGCCGGCCGCGCGGTTCCCGGACCGCCCCGGCCGGCGCCGATCCCGAGATGAGCCGCCGACCCCGCATGTACGACTCCGGCCCACCGGCCGGGAACAGCGTGGATCTCTACGGTCGAGGCCCCAGCCGCCAGAAGGGAATCGCGCATCTGCTTCAGCGCCCGAGCCCAGCCCCCTCGATCGCCCTCACGTCGTGGCGAGCTTGGTGCGCAGCCGCGCCGTCAGCGCCATCGCGATCACCGCCAGTAGGACCGCCACGCCGAGTGCGATAGCCAGCTCGACCCAGACGGTGCCGAGGCCTTCGTTGTTGATCGTGACCTCGTACACGGGGTTGATGACCCAGTATGTCGGGAACAACTTGGCGATCCACTGCGGCCAGTCGGGGAAGATGTAGAAGATCGTCGGGGCCAGCAGGATGAACCCGGTGCCCTTGATGAGGGTGAAGACCCCGGTGATGTCCTTCGATGCCGTGCCGTAGATGAGCCCGATCTCGACGAGCATGACCCCGGCGACGACGAGCACGACGATGAGGGCCAGCGGCCGGGCGGTGAGGGCGCTGTTGAGCCACAGGGTGACCACCGCCATCGGGACGGCGAGCCCGAACCCGAGGATGCCCTTGGCCGTCACCACTTCCGACAGTTTCACCGGCGTGACGACCAACGCGTCGAGGGTGCGCTTCTCCCGCTCGTCGGCGAGGCTGAACGACGGCAGGAAGACCGCAGCGACGAGGAGGGCGTACATCGTGATGAACGGCACGAGCCGCACCGAGATGGGGAGCCCCTCCTCGCCCAGCTCCACCACCTCGACGTCGACTGGCGGGGCACGTCCCTCGACGTCGCGGATGAGCTCGACCGCGGTCACGGCGAGGATGATCCGGTTGGAGGCGAGGCTCTCCCCGCCGACGTAGAACTCGAGCGGAGGGCGAGCCCCTCCCCGCACGTCGCCGTCGAATCCGGCAGCGAGGACAAGACCGGCGTCGAGGTCGTTCGCCTCCACCCGCGACCTGAGCACGTCGGCGTCGTCGAGCCGCGTCAGCTCGATGCCGTCGATCTCGGCCACCGCTGCGGTGATGACCGACGCCCCCTCGTCGACGATGCCCAGCCGGGGCTCGGGATCGAAGAGGTCGCCGAAGGCGACCTGGAGAACGAGAGTGATGAGCACCGGGAGCAACAGCACCCACAGGAAGATGGGCGAGCGCGGCCCCAGCTGGAGGTCCTTGCGGAGCACGGTGAGGACACGGCCGGCGCTCACAGCGTCCGCACCTTTCGCTTCAGCACGACCCACCCGGCGGCGAACAGCGCGACGCACCAGGCGACGAGGGCTCCGAGCTCACCGAGTGTGTCTCCCCACCCGGCGCCGTACGTGCCGACGTCGACGAGACCGTCGACGAGGGGGTACGACGGCAGCGCCCGAATCCACGCCGACGCGGTCCCGGGGAAGAGCGCGGCGAAGGCGGGGATCATCAGCGGGATCATGTAGACCATCCCGTAGAACAGGGTGCTCATGAAGTCCTTGCCGGTGGACCCGGCGAGCATCGCCGTCCCCGAGATCATCACGGCGCCGAGCAGGACGAGCGTGAGGATGAGCAGCGGCTGCGGCGACAGGGAGTCGATGGCGACGAGGACGACGACCGCCTGCGCCATGCCGCTGAGCGCCCCGGCAATGCCCTTGGCGGTGAGGACATCGCCGACCGTGGCGGGGGTGACGAGAACCGCCGTCACCGTGCGGTCCTGGAGCTCCTTGGCGATGAGGGAGGCCATCACGAACATCTCCATGAGGAGGATGAGGAAGACGAAGATCGGGCGAAAGCTCTCCCGGGCGGTCACCTGGTCCCCGACGCGGTCCTCGCCGAGGACGACGAAGACCTGGTCCGGATCGGACGTGGAGACGGGCAGCCCGGCGCCGGCGACGGCAAAGGCGAGCTCGCGCACGAGACCGGAGGCGGCGAACCGGATCTCGTCCGGCACGCCGGCGTCGAGATAGACGATGACCTCGGTTCGCCGGCCTTCCGTGGTGGCGGCGAGAAAGTCCACCGGGAACGCGAGGCCGATCGAGACGTTGCGTTGTTCCGCTCCGTCCGGCGGGGCGATGCCCGCGTCGTGGCCGATGACCACCGCGTCGCCGTTGATGCTCCACGCATCGGCGTCGCCGGCGACGACCGCCTCGAGATCGTCCGCCGCGGCGAATCCGACGAGCGCCAGGCCCTCCGCCTCGGCGGATTCGAGCCCGGTGAGTGCCGCCGGGTCGAGGCCGGAAACGCCGACCCCGATCGACTCGTCGACGTCGTCGGGCAGGACCCAGTAGAGGGCGACGGCGACGACGAGCACCATCAAGGTGAGGAACGCCCACAGCCGGTCCCTGCCGTATTCGGCGACGTCCTTGCGGACGATGGCACCGATGATGCGGGCCCGGGATACCGGTCGGGTCATCCCTCGAGCCCCCTCCCGGTCATCTCGATGAAGATACTCTCCAGCGTGGCTTCCTCGGTGTGGATGGTCATGAGACCGGCTGCGGAGACGGCGGCCTTCAGCTCCTCGCCGGCGGCGGCGTCTTCGAGCGAGACGGTCTGCTCCGTCACCCGTTCCCCGTCGCGGATCCGCACCTTCACCGACCGCTTCCCGTGCTCCAGTTTGAGGTTCTCCGGAGTGTCGATCGCGTGGAGCCTGCCGTCGTTGATGAAGGCGACCCGGTCCGACAGCTCGTCCGCCTCGTGCATGTCGTGGGTGGTGAGGAGCACGGCGGCGCCGCGCTCGGCCTCCTGGTTGATGAGCGCACGGATCGCCTGGGACGACACCGGGTCCAGCCCGTCGGTCGGCTCGTCGAGAAAGAGCACCTTCGGTGTGTTGACGAGGGTGCGCGCCATCATGAGCCGCTGCCGCATGCCCTTCGAGTACTTGGCGACCCGATCCCCGGCGCGGTCGGCGAGCCCGACCCTACGCAGCAGCACCTCGGTGTCGACGTCCCTGATCCCGAAGAGGCTGGCGAAGAAGCGAAGGTTCTCGCGGCCCGACATCGACTCGTAGAGGTTCTTCTCCTCGAAGCACACCCCGATCTGGGCCTGCATGACCGGGTCGTCCGTCGTGACGTCGGTGCCGAGCACCCGTGCCCGGCCCGACTTCGGCGGGAGCTGGCCGGTGAGGATCTTGATCGTCGTGGACTTCCCCGCACCGTTGGGACCGAGGAAGCCGAGGATCTCCCCCGGCGCCACGTCGAAGCTGATGCCCTTGACGGCCTCGACCTCGCCGTAGGAGAAGCTGACGTCCTCCACCTCGATGGCGGCAGCGGTCATGGCGCACCTCCGCGGCGGACAACCCGACCCGCCTCCCTCCGACGCTACCGAGGGCAATCGCGCCGCGTTAGAGGCCTTCTGACCCTTCCTCGTGAGGACTCCGGTCGCGACGCCGGGCCCCGAGCGGGGCCCGGCGTCGCGCTGCGGCCCGCCTCAGCCGTCGATCGCCCTCCGGAACGACGCGGTCACCTTGTCGTGGCCGCTGTCGCTCGGGTGCAGACAGTCGTCGCCGCCGACGAAGTCGGCCCTGGCGAAGGTGCCGAACACCTCCGCCACCTCGGCGTCGTAGTCGGCGGCCACCTCGCGGACGATGTCGTGGACACCGGCGAGAGCGCCGTCCGGCGTCCCCTCGAGCACCATGGCGCCGAGAGCACTCGCCCCGGAGATTCCCCCGAGGAAGCAGAACGGCACCGGGTTGTCGTACGTGCCGAGGACGATCGGCGTGTCGTCACCGGCGGCCGTCCTGAGCCGGCCCACGACGTTGCGGAGATCGGCTTCGTAGATGGCCATCTCCGTCACGAACGTCGTGATGCACCCCGGCGTGGGACCGCCGATGCACGCTGTCCGAATCGGGCCGGACACGTCGTTTCCGCCGACGTGGAGGGTGATCACCTCGACGTCGTTGCGCGGGTTGGCGTCGTGGTTGCGCGCCTCGAGCATCGGGATCGCCACCGGCAGCTGCTCGGCGGCGACGATCGGCGCCGTGACCCCGGGCATCGTGTCCGTTCCCGGACGGCCCAGGTTCACGAGCTGGAGCTGCTTGCAGCCGTCAGCGGCGCGAGTGGATCGCGCCGGCAGGCAGTCGAGATCGGCCTGCAGTGCACGGTGCAGCTGCGGCACGTAGCCCCCGGCAGCGGGGTCGGTCGACCCCTCCCCGTAGGCCCAGGAGTCCCCGAGCGCGAGATACACCGGGAGTCCCGGCACCGTCGCCGGACGGGCGACGGCGGGCACCGCCACCAGCACCGACATCAGGCCGAACGCGCCCAGCAGGGCGCCCAACCGTGTCAGTCGTCGCATAGTTGCCTCCTTGCGTGCGACTGTGGGCAACGTACGAAGCCGCCGCCGTGGCCGATATCGGGGATGCCCCCCAAAGGGCCGTGGAGAACCAGCGCTGCGTCGGTACCTCGCACTACCGTCGGCGCGGTGGGCGACGTTACGACGACCGACGTGCGCACCCGGATCGGAGAGCTCCGCGACCTCTGCGACGCCGGGAGCACGGCGGATGCCTCCCGAGTCCTCTCCGATCTGCGGGCGGCGTGGCACCGCCGGCCCGGCGAGTTCGACGCCGATGACGTCGCCGCGCTTCGCGAGCTGGCCTCCGCCGTCGCCGGGGCGATCAAAACGGACACCGAACGGGTGCTCGCCGAGACCTTCGGCTACTCGTCGTTCCGGGCAGGCCAGCGGGAGATCATCGAGGCCGTCCTCGAGGGCCGGGACTGCGTCGGCATCATGCCGACGGGCGCCGGCAAGTCCCTCACCTACCAGCTCCCCGCCCGCCTTCTCGGCGGCACGACCCTCGTCGTCTCCCCCCTCATCGCCCTCATGAAGGACCAGGTGGACGGGCTCCACCAGGTGTCGATGCGCGCCACGTTCCTCAACTCGAGCCTCGACCCCACCGAGCGCCGCGACCGGGTCGAGCGGATGCAACGGGGCGAGTACGAGCTCGTCTACGCCGCCCCCGAGGGCCTCGAGGCATCGGTCGGGTCGGCGCTCGCCGGCGTCGACCTGCGGCTCATCGCCGTCGACGAGGCCCATTGCATCAGCCAGTGGGGCCACGACTTCCGGCCCGCGTATCGCAACCTCCACGGGCTCAAGGGACGCTTCGGCGCCCCGATCCTCGCCCTCACCGCCACGGCGACACCGGAGGTGACACGGGACATCGAGATTCAGCTCGGGCTGCGGGACCCGGTGCATTTCCGCGGCTCGTTCTTTCGCCCCAACCTCCGCATCCACGTCTTCAAGAAGGGCGAGCACGACGGCAGGCGCATCCGGGTGCGGGAGTCGATCGGCCGGCTATGCGTCGCCCGGCGCGCGGAGAGCGGCATCGTCTACACGCTGTCACGGGCGTCGGCCGAGTCGACCGCCGAGTACCTCACCGGCCTCGGCATGCGAGCGCTGCCCTACCACGCCGGCCTCGACGCCGCCGAGCGCACCCTCGTCCAGGACGCGTTCGTCCGCGACGACATCGACGTCGTGTGCGCGACGATCGCGTTCGGGATGGGGATCGACAAGTCCAACGTCCGTTTCGTCATCCATCGGGACATGCCGCGCTCGGTCGAGGCCTACTACCAGGAGATCGGCAGAGCGGGAAGGGACGGCGTCGCCAGCGACTGCGTCCTGTTCTACTCGTGGGCCGACGTCGTCAACCTGGAGCGGATGACGGCCGACGCGGCGACGGCGGAACGACACCGGAGCCAGGTGAGGGCGATGTACACATGGGCGGAGCGGCGTAGATGCCGACACCGCTCCCTCGCGGGATGGTTCGGGGAGGACATCGAGGCGTGCGGAACCTCATGCGACGCCTGCACCGGGGTCGACCTGCTGGGGCACACCGCCGCTGCGCCACGCCCCACCCTCGATCTCGGTGCGGCGAGCGGGGAGGAGCCGGTGGACGAGGAGACCCGGGCGCTGTTCGATGAGCTCAAGAGGCTTCGTCGCCACTTGGCCGACGACCAGGGTGTACCGGCGTACGTCGTGTTCAGCGATGCGACGCTGTTGTCGATGGCGACGCGCCGGCCGACGGACGAGGCGGGGCTGCTCGCCGTCAACGGGGTCGGACCCGCGAAGCTGGCCCGGTACGGTGCGGCGTTCCTCGACGTGCTCGGCGACGGCGGGAGCGACTGACACGACGCGGCTGCGGGCGCGATCGCCGCAGACGTGCTGCAATGGGGTCGCGCAACCGGGAGGCTCGACCTGGGACTGTCCGGCGAACTGGGCTATGACGTGAAGCCTGCCAACGGGCTGCAGCGTGCCGTCCAGCAGGTGGCCTCGAGCCGGCCGGGGGCGTGGGTGTTTGCCCGCACCCTGCACCCGGTCGACCGGGCGCTCTTCAGAGCGACCCGAGGGAGGGTGACGGTCCCCGGCCTGATGGCGGGGCTGCCGGTCATCATGCTGACGACGACGGGGGCGCGCACCGGCCGCCCTCGGACCGCGCCCCTTCTCGGCGTCCCGATCGGTGACGACCTCGCCGTCATCGGCACCAACTACGGTCAGAAACCCACCCCAGGGTGGGTCTACAACCTCGAGGCCGACCCCACCGCCACCGTCGGCTACCGAGCACGCACGGTCACTGTGACGGCACGGCGCGCCGACGAGGCCGAGACCGACCTGGCGTTCGAGCAGGCGGCGCACGTCTACCCGGGCTATGCCAGGTACCGGGACCGGGTCGACCATCGTGACATCCGGGTCTTCGTGCTCGAACCGGCCTGAGCGCCCGGAGCCTCCACAAGCTGCGGTCCCGACAAGTGCCGGTCCGGGAGGCCGCGGCCCGGAACTCAACCGGACCGCGGCCCTCCGTCAGGTCGTCTAGGGCGTCAGCTTGACGACGGAACCACCGCCGGCCCAACTCGGCAGGATGCTTCCCGTCGTCACGTAGACGGCGCCATGGCGGTCGACGGCCACGTCACCGACGAGGATGAACCGGCCGATCGTCTCGGTCGTTCCGTTCATGATCCGCAGCACCGATCCTGGTTCGCCGCCCCCGCAAACCTCAGCCTCGAGGAGCGAAGCGTCCGTCATCTGCGCCACGTACAACGCCCCGTTCGGACCGAAGTCGATGCCGGTCACGTGGGTCAGACCGTCCACGTGCGTCGTGACGGCACCCGAGCCGGGGTCGACCCGGTAGACCTTGGCGGCACCTGTGGCGAAGGGGAACCCGGAGAGGATCCCCACGTAGTACGCACCGTCCGGGCCGACTGCGACCGACGTCGGCACCGCCTGCGGCGGGATCGGCGCTCCCGGCGGCGGGAACAGGTCCTGCACCGGCGGCGGGAGATCACCGAAGCACGACGGCGGCACGAACGGCACCGGATCGAGACGAGGCAACACCGCAACGGTGCTGATCGTCCCGTTGGCCGCGACGTGGAGCAACGCGTTGGCACCCGCGTCGGCGACGAGACGCCCTCCCGGCACGTGCGCCACCCCGTAGGGATTGGAGTCGGGTCCCTCGAAGTCCGGATCCCGGTCCTCCTCGTACGCAGCGAGGTTGGCGAGGGCCTTGGTCTTGCCGTTCGGCAGGACGGAGTGGAGGCTCCCGAAGGCGCTGCCGAGGGCGTCCTGCAGCGCCTCGTCGCCACCGAGTCCCATCGCCACGCTCAGTGTGCCCTTGCCTTGGAGCGCGATGTTCGACGGCCCGACCGCGGCAAAGCCGACCGGTACGGCGCACGTCGGGTCGGCCCCGCCGGGGCCGTCGGGATCGAACGCCTCTGCCAGGCTCGGTAGCGCAACGACCGTCGAGACGTTGCCCTTCTTGTCGATCTCGGTGATGGCGCCGGTGTTGCCGACACAGCCAAACGCCGGCTGTCCTTCGATCGTCGCACTGACGAGCGTGGTGCCACCACGGCCGGACTCGGCCACGTAGACCGATCCGTTCGCCCCGACGTCGATCCCCCGCGGATTGTCCAGACCCGTCGCCACCGTTTCGGCGTGCCATCCCGGCGACGCCAACGCCGGTACCGCGACTGCCAGCAGTGCCAGCACGAACACGACAACGAGATGCCGCGATCTCATCGAAACCTCCTCACGGTCGTCCCCAACACGTGGCACGATACCGAATGACCACCCAACGCGCGCACCGGGGTGTCAACCGTCCGGCCGGCTCGCGAAAACCCGGCACGGGCCGGCGGGAACCGCTCCGATCACGGCGCGTAGCGTTGATGACGGCACCACACGGAGGAGGCCACATGGCGACCTTCATCTCACTCATCTCCTATACGGAGCAGGGGATCGCCAACGTCAAGGACAGCCCGAAGCGACTCGACCAGGCCCGCGACGCGTTCGCGGCGATGGGTGTGACGCTGAAGGACGTGTATCTCACGATGGGGGCGTACGACGTCGTGACGATCACCGAGGCACCCGATGCGGAGACGGCGGCCAAAGCGCTGCTGATGATCGGCTCTATGGGCAGCGTCTCGTCGACGACGCTGACCGCGTTCCCCGAGGCCGAGTTCCGCGACATCATCGCCGGGCTGCCCTAGAGCCCGCCGAGGGACCTCGGTCAGCAGAGGCCCGTCAGGGAGTCCGTTGCACGCAGATACGGCGCGCTCGCGGTCGTGACCCCGTTCGCGCCCGACCGTCGCCCGCCAACGAGTGCGGGCCAGCCCCGTCATCCGACGGATCGCCGCTCCCTGACGAGGACGACGTACGACGGGACGAGGCCGACGAGGACGACGAGGTCGATGAGGAGGAAGAACGGGTCTCCATCGATCGTGTAGAGGAAGAACAGAAAGACGACGATGGCGGTCCGGACGACGACCGAGGCCGGGTAGTACTTGTAGTCCTCGTGGTAGACGATGACCCCGATCAGGCCGGCGAGGGCGAGCATGAACATGCCGGCGACCCTCGGCATCACGTCGCCGTACTCCTGGTTCGACTGAAACAGGTCCAAGAAGAGGTCCGGGACGAACGCCAGCCCGAGACCACCCACCGTGAGATAGCCGACGAGATACATCAAGAGCAGGCGTTTCGCCTTCATGGTCCCTCCTCCCTCGGCCGATACCGGGGCTCCACGCTAGGGCGTCGGCGCCAGGTCCGTGGTCTCGCGGCCGCGACGTTGGCGGGGGGCCGGCGGACGCGCCCGGGCCCCTGCGTGGTCGCAGGGGCCCGGTACGGTTGAGGTTCGGCTGGTGGTGATGCTTCGCTGCTAGACGAGCTCTCTTTCTTCTTTCTTCGCTTCCGAGATCATCCAGGTCTCCGCCCGGCCACGGCTCGCCCAAAAGAGGCCGCCGCCGGAGAGCAGACCCATCAGGCCGAGCGCTGCGAATGCGCCGGAGATGGCGAGGCCGAGCTGGAGAGCGGAGTGGGTGACGGTGCCGACACCGAGCTCACCGAACAGACCGTGGGCGGTGCCGCTCCACGCCTGGCCCCGGGCGGGACCCTCGATCGGGTGACGCCGATCGAAATCGGTCCAGTAGCGCCCATCGACGGGGAATTCGTAGGTGCCGGCGGCGAAGACCTGGCCTTCGTACGGGACGTCCTCATCGAGCACCACCGTCTGGGTGCCGTGCATGATGTGGTAGCCGATCACCGCCATCTGGTACATGTACTCGGACGCCGTGTTGACCAGCGGGTCGTTCGGATCGAAGTCCGACATGACCACCGGGTACTTCCAGTCCTCCGTCAACAGCGTCATGATCGCGTCGGCGTTCTCAGTCGTGCCGCGATCGACGAGCTGGCCTTCGTCGTTGTAGTTCAACGTGACGTTCTGCGCCTCGCTGAAGGCCTGGAGGGAGTCATATCCGTCCTGGACCTTCGCATAGGCGACGCCTGCAACGGCCAGGAACACGAGACCGACGACCATCAAGATGATGCCGATCGTCCTAAACCGCATTGCCATTGGAGCTCTCCTTGCTCTCGGG
>CAMYMC010000005.1:0-3627 GCA_947259365.1 uncultured Acidimicrobiaceae bacterium
GCCCACACGGCCTCCGAGCTGACGAGGGCGAGCAGGACCCAGGGGAAGAGGGACACCCGCGCCAGCAGAGACGGGCTCAACAGGATCGCGGCGACGGCGGCCCCGACACCGACGACGGCGACCACAGCGAGCGATAGCGAGAACCCTTCCCAGCCTCCGGACGCCCGGATCAACCCGAGGGCGGGCCAGCCGAGATTCCACAGCCCGGAGCCCCCGGACGGCGTGTGCGCGCTCAGCCATGCCAACCACGCGAGGAACGTCGCGACCGGCGCACCGAGCGCGATCGCAGCCCATCGCCGGTCGCCCCGGAGAGCGAGCCACACGCTCGCCCCGAAGGCGAAGAGCAGGTGTGTCTCCTTGGTCAGGCCGGCGAGGGCGAGAAGTGCGACGGCGACGCCTCGTTTGTTCGACCGCAGCGCCGCGATCGCGGCCAACCCGAACCCGAGGGCGAGCGCATCCGCCGTCGCCAGCGTGACGCTCAGCCAGAGGCCCGGTCCGACTACGACCGCAGCGATCGCCAGGAGTCGACGATCCGGTCGGCCCAGAACGGCGGCTGCGCCCGCGATGAGACCCATCGCGAGGACGGGTACGACGAGGAGACCGACGAGGATGGCCCCCGGCGGCAGCAGCCCACCGAGTCCGGCGAGGAGCGGGTACCCCACCCGGCGATGCCGGTACCGCACATACGTGGAGTTCCAGTCGCCGTCGATGGCGAGCGGATCACGCGCCGTGACGTATGCGAACTGACCGTCGTGACCGCCGCCCTCGGCGAGAGGGATCACACCGAGGTCGCTCTCGATCACCGCTCGCGCCGGAGAATCGTCCCCGACACGGAGCGCGCCGGCCGGCGCAGGAAGGTCGAAGACGTTCACGACCTGGAGGAACGCTCCAAAGAGCGCGGCGACCACCGCGCTGAAGATCGCAGCCCTCCCCACCGTCATCCGCTCCACGCCGTCCCCCACCGCCCGTTCACGACCACGCTCAGTGTAGAGAGATGGACGGAACGGATGCTCTGGGCGCGTGCTGACGCTGCCGTTGTCGTGGGCGAGCGCAGCGGTGTAGCGGACGCCGGATCAGGCTTCGCCGGGCTCACCCTCCTGTGGCTCCGGAGACCCGTTCTCGCCGGGCCCCGCCGGCGCCGGGCCGTCGGTCGACCCGTACGCGGTCTCGTCCGTGACCGGTGGCATCTCTTCGGCGAGCGGCGTCGCCGGCTCCTGTGGCTCGTCCTCGAGAACGAGCCACAGGATGACGTAGAGGAGGATCCCGAAGCCGCTGAACGCGAGCACGAACCAGATGGCCCGAACGAGGGTCGTGTCGACGTCGAAGTACTTGGCAACACCCGACGCGACTCCCGCGATCGTCTTGTCGGTCGGGTCTTTGTAGAGCCGGCGCGCTCTTCGCTGTGGACTCGTCATGGGCACCTCGGTTTCCAAGAGTGACTCACCGCCGACCGTACTCCGACGACCGGGATCAGGCCTTCCCGAGCCGGTCACCCGCGGATCGAACCGGGCGGGTGGAAACCCGGTGGATCGGCCGCGAACCTGGGTGCTTCCATGATCGACAGGACACAGGCGGCCCGCTGCCGTTGCGCGAGCGGAGTGCTCACTTCGGGAGGACCGCCGTGAGCGCCGTCGTCGAGGTCGTGGGTCTCGTCAAGAGTTACGGGGACGTGCCCGCCGTCGACGGCATCGATCTCGACGTCGGCGCAGGGGAGATCTTCGGGATCCTCGGTGCCAACGGTGCCGGGAAGACGACGGCGGTCGAGTGCATTCAGGGTCTGCGAAGCGCCGACGCAGGGACGATCCGGGTCTGCGGGCTCGATCCCACCCGTCAGCGGGAGCAGCTCCGTCGGCTCGTCGGCAGCCAGCTTCAGGAGTCGGCGCTGCCCGACCGGATCCGAGTGCGCGAAGCGATCCACCTCTTCTCCACGGATCGGTCTCCGACCGGCCGCCTTCTCGAGACGTGGGGTCTCTCCGAACGCCAGCGCACCCCCTACGGACGTCTCTCCGGAGGCCAACAGCAACGGCTGCTCATCGCGATCGCACTGCTCAACTCACCCCGGGTCGTGTTCCTCGACGAGCTCACCCAGGGGCTCGACCCGGCGGCGAGGCGGGAGACGTGGGACGTCATCCGTGCCGTTCGGGACGAGGGCACCACCGTCGTGCTCGTGACCCACTTCGCCGACGAGGCGGAGGCTCTCTGCGATCGGCTCACGGTGTTCCGGGCCGGCAAGGTCGCGACGAGGGGCACGCCTGCTGAGCTCATCAACCGCCACGCCCGATCGGCGCTCGTGTCGCTGAGGCTTCGGGCCAAGCAGGAGCTCCGGCCCGAGCCCATCGAGCGACTGGACGGAGTCGACAGCCTCGACATCGAGGGCGACCGGGTCGAGATCCGAGGGAACAGCCGCATGATCGCATTCGTGTGTGCCGAGCTCGTGGCGCAGGGTGCCGTCGGCGACGAGCTTCGCGTGAGCCAGGGGACGCTGGAGGATGCCCTGGTCGAGATGATGGGGGAAGATGGATGATCGCCGCGATCGGCAGGCTCGCCTGGATCGAAGCCAAGCTGTTCGTGCGCGAGCCACTGGCGCTCGCGTTCGCCTTCGCCCTCCCCATCATCACCGTGCTCGTGCTCGGTGGTGTCTTCGACGTCGATGACCCGGCGTTCGAGGGCGCGCCGCCGAGCGACTACTACGTGGCCGGATACCTCGGCGTCGTGATCGCGGCGGTCGGCCTCATCATGCTTCCCGTCCACCTCGCCGCCTACCGCGAACGGGGCATCCTCCGCCGGCTCGAGGCGTCGCACCTGCCCCGATGGTCGCTGCCGATCGCGCACGTCGGGGTGAGCTTCGGCGTCATCGTGCTGGCCTCCGGCGTCCTGCTCGTCACCGCCGCTCTGTCCTACGGTGTTCCCGCCGTCGAGGCGCCGGTTCGCACCGCGGCCGGCTTCATCCTCGGATCGCTGACCTTCACGGCGCTCGGGTTCCTCCTCGGCACCGCCCTCCCCAACGCCCGCGCGGCCCAAGGCGTCGGCCTGCTCCTCTTCCTTCCGATGTTCCTCCTCGGCGGTGCCGGCCCGCCCCCGGAGGCCATGTCGGACACAATGCGGACGATCTCGGACTACAACCCCCTCACCCACGTCATCCGCGCCCTCCAGGAGCCTTGGCTCGAGATCGGCTCAGGAGGCACCCACCTCGCCATCGTGGCTTCGGTCGGGGTCGGGGCCGTCGCCGCGTGGCTCGCCATCACAACGCAGAGAACCCGTCGCACCTGAGCGACCTGGCGTCGCGGGGTCTCAGCGCCGCGCGGCGCGCTTGTACTGGCGCACCGACAGCGGAGCGAAGACGGCGATGATGAGAACGACCCAGACGAGGGAGTACAGCACCGGGTTCTGCAGCGGCCAGGCCGTCGGCTCCGGGGTCCCCAACGGGATGTTGCCGAAGAGATCCCGAGCCGCCTGGGTGACCGCCGAGACCGGGTTCCACTCGGCGAACGAGCGCAGCGCCGTCGGCAGGTTCTCGGCGGGGACGAACGTGTTGGCGATGAAGGTGAGCGGCAGGATCACCATGAACGACGCGTTGTTGATGACCTCGACGCTGGGAACGAGCAGGCCGACGTAGGCCATGACCCA
>CAMYMC010000005.1:3650-94179 GCA_947259365.1 uncultured Acidimicrobiaceae bacterium
AGGACGTTGTAGACGATGTCGCTCGCCGTCCGGCCCACGAGCACCGCGGACCGGGACATCGGCAGCGACCGGAACCGGTCGATGATCCCCTTCTGCATGTCCTCGGCGAGCCCGGCGCCGGTGAACGTCGCGCCGAAGATGACGGTCTGGGCGAAGATCCCGGCGATGAGGAACTCCCGGTACGAGCCGCCGGGGACGTTGATCGAGCTGCCGAACACGTACGCGAACAGCAGCACGAACATGATCGGCGAGAGCAACACGAAGACGAGCACCTCGGGGACCCGGACGATCTTGATGACGTTGCGCTTGGCGATGACGGCGCCGTCGGCGAGGGCGTGGAGGACGTTGCTCATCGGTCGGCTTTCACCTCCGCCGGAGACCCGTCGTCACGCACGTCGTCGGCGTGCTCGGCAACGTGGCCCGTGAGGCTCAGGAACACGTCATCGAGTGTCGGACGGCGAAGTCCGACGTCGCGGATCCCGATCCCTTCTGCGTCGAGATCGCGCAACGCCCTCGTCAAGACCGGAGCGCCTCCGCTGATCGGTGCCGTGACGGTCCGGCCGCGATCGTCGATGCGGACCTCGCCGACCGCGACCTCGACGAGCACCCTCCGGGCTGCTGGTGCGTCTGCCGGATCGCCGACCGTCACCTCGATGCGCTCGCCGCCCACCATTGTCTTCAGTTGATCCGAGGTGCCCCGGGCGATCTCCCGGCCGTGGTCGATGACCATGATCCCGTCGGCCAGGTTGTCGGCCTCCTCGAGGTACTGCGTCGTCAGCAGCACCGTCGTCCCTCTCGCCACGAGCTCGCGGATGATGTCCCAGAGCTCGCTCCGGCTTCTCGGATCCAATCCGGCGGTCGGCTCGTCGAGGAAGAGGACCGGAGGCTCGGCGACCAGGGCACCGGCGAGGTCGAGCCGGCGCCGCATTCCGCCCGAGTATGTCTTCACGGGACGGTCGGCGGCGTCGGTGAGGTCGAAGCGGTCGAGCAGCTCCCGGGCGCGGCGGCGCGACGGGTCACGCTTCATCCGGTAGAGCCGCCCGATCATGTCGAGGTTCTCGAAGCCGGTGAGATGCTCGTCGACCGCGGCGAACTGGCCGGAGAGGCCGATCCGCTTGCGCACCTCGCCGGGTTCGCGCATGACATCTGCGCCCGCAATGGTTGCGGTGCCCGCGTCCGGTTCGAGCAGGGTCGCGAGGATCGACACTGCGGTCGTCTTGCCGGCGCCGTTGGGCCCCAGCAGCGCCAGGATGGTCGCCTCCTCGACTCCGAGGTCGAGACCGGCCAGCGCCGTCACGGCGCCGTACCGTTTGACGAGGCCCGCGGCATCGATGACGTGCGTCACGAGGTGCCCCCTTCGACATGAACCCGCCGGGTGACGGGAGACGTTACCAACGTGCGGCCGGACTCATCGACGCATCACCTGCGCCGAAGCTTCTGGCGCCGAGAACGGACCTGGGGTGCCGGGTCGAGCCGCCCGGACGCGCACGCAGAAGCGGTCGCCGCCGCCTGCCGCTCAGTTCCACATGGCGAGGATCACGCCCATGACGACGTAGCCGAGGATCGTGTAGGGCGCGTTGATCCTCATGAGGGCGGCGTTGCGGCCCTCGTACATGCCGGTGACGATGCGGTTCGTGCCGACGAAGCCGATGCTCGCCACGAGGCCCAGCACGAGTCCGTCGACGAACGTCTCAGCGCCGATGCCGCGGGCGATCAGCGCGAGTGCGAGCGCGACGACGAACCACCCGATGAGGTTGACCACGATCGCGGCGGGCTCGGGCCGTCCGCCCTCGCCCATCTCGCGGCCGGTGGCGGCGCGCCATTGCTTGCCGAACAACGCGTCCGTGTACCACACCGACCCGAGCGCGAAGTATGCAAGGGTGGCGACGATGACGGCGAGCCAGTTGAGGTCGTCGAAGAATTCGAACAGCACGGGGTCCTCCCTCCTCCGGTCCGGTCACGCTAGCCCGCGGCCCCGGTCCGTTCGGGGGCGAGCCATTGTGGCTGCTGCCGTGGGCACGGGCGTTCGCTACAGCTCGAGGCGGCGGAACACCCAGCTCGTGAAGAGGGCGAAGACGGCGATCAGGCCGAGGGCGCCCCACACGGCTGTCAATGCGTCGAACGAGTCTCCGTGGATGAACGCCGTGAGCACCGACCACTCCCCCGGCTCGAGGTCGGTGCGGATGAGGCGTGCCGGCAACGCGTCGTACCAACCGGGGTACGCCACCGGCACGCGGAGCATGAGCAGTGCCAACGCAGCGAGGAGGGCGGCGACGCTGCGCCGCCGAATGACGACGGAGAGGAACGCGGTGAGCGAAACGAAGAACAGCAGCACCATCGACAAGATGGCGAGGGCGAGGACGAAACGGCCCAGCGGAGGCGCCTCGGGCGTGACGAACCGGTAGGGCTCGACCCGCGGCAGCCAGACGTACGCCACAGCCGCCGGGACGACGATCGCGGTCACCGAGAGACCCAGCCATATCCCACTTACGACCGAGAGCAGGTAGCCGGGTCTCGGCACCGGCTTGCTCAGCACCCAGGCCGTCGTCCCGTCGTGGTAACCGCCGCACACCGCAGCCGCGGTGAGGACGATCCCCGCCAGCGGCGGGAACACGGCGAGCATGTTCATGAGCGACTCGAAGCCCAGTCCTCCGAAGGGCATGTGTTTCGTCGTGACCGTGACGGAGAGGATCCACCCGATCACGGCCAGCCACAGCGCGAGGTGGATCAGCCCTCGCCAGCCGAGCCACCGCCCCACTTCTCCCCGCCACGCGCCTCGAGTGCCGGCCAGTGCGACCCGGGCGGGGTGGGTGTCAGCCGTCATTGCCGGACCCCACGAGGTCGAGGTACGCGTCCTCGAGCCGGCGGTCGGCGAGGTGGTACTCGGCGATGGCGTGGCGGCCGTTCTCGGTGAGCATGGAGACGAGCTGCCGGTCGGCGGCAGACCGGTCGCTCACCCGTATCCGCCACTCCTCCAGGGCGCCCCGTGCTCTCACGGTCACGGTCTCGACCCACGGCTGCGCCTCGATCGTGGCGCGGAGGCCGTCGTTTGCCCCCCGCAACCCGACGACGTAGTCCTGCCCGGTCGCCTCGAGGATCGACGTGAGCGGTCCCTGGGCGACGACCGCGCCGCGGTTGATCATCACCACCGAGTCGGAAACGCGCTCGACGTCGTCGAGGATGTGGGTCGAGTAGAACACGGTGGTGTCGCCGGACAGCGAGGCGATGAGCTCGAGCATCGCCCGTCTCCCAGCCGGATCGAGACCCGCCGAGGGCTCGTCGAGGATGACGAGGTCGGGATCGGCGATCAACGCCTGCGCCACGCCGAGGCGCTGACGTTCCCCACCGGAGAGCGCGGCGACGTGTCTGCGCGCCTTGTCGTCGAGGCCCACCCGTTCGATGAGCCCGTCGACTCGGCGCCGCAGGGCGCGACCGCGGGGACAGCCCGGATAGAAGCGAGCCGAATAGGACACGAGCCCGCGAATCGTGTGGTGCGCGGGGAAGACGGGGTCCTGTGGG
This sequence comes from uncultured Acidimicrobiaceae bacterium, assembly GCA_947259365.1. Classification (GTDB taxonomy): domain Bacteria; phylum Actinomycetota; class Acidimicrobiia; order Spongiisociales; family UBA5794; genus CAMYMC01. The sequence continues at coordinate 7,170 of CAMYMC010000005.1, forward strand.
AGGTAACCGATCCGGGCCCGGGCGCTGGGTCCGGCGCGCTGGACCTCGTGGCCGAGCACGAACACATGGCCGGCCGTCGGACGCACCAGACCCATGATGATCTTCATCGTGGTGGTCTTCCCGGCCCCGTTCGGTCCGAGGAAGCCGCACACGGCTCCGGTGGGCACGTCGAGGTCGAGCCCATCGAGGGCGCGAACGCCCCGGTACTGCTTGGACAGTCCCCGTGCCTCGATGGCGAACCGGGTCATGCCAGGTCCCTCCGCTGGAACCGCCAGGACGCTGTGGCGACGAGGGCGACGGACATGAGCACCGTCGCCACAGCGGGTGCGCCGATGGAGACCTCCCGGTCCTGGATTCCCTCCGAGACGGCCCCGACGAGGCCGACCGGTGAGGCGACGAGGGTCTCGCCCGCCGCGAACCATCCGGCAACGAGGATTCCGAACGAGACGAGGCCCAGGCCGAAGACGATCGTCCGCGAGCGCGCCGCGGTGCCGAACAGGATCATCAGGGCAACGAGAAACGTCGCGCAGAGCGCGATCGCCGACAACATCGCGGTGAACGTCCAGGCATCGGGCAGTGAGATGAAGACCCCCCATTTCCCGATCGGTGAGGCCGTCACCTCGATCAGTTCGTCGACACGGAACTGGGTGACGCCGGTCTTCGATGCGGAGCGCAGGACCGGGTACAACGCGGCCCCGGTGGCGAACACGGCGGTTGCCACTCCCGCAGAGGAGGCCGCGAACTTCGCGGTGATGACGGCGGGGCGACCGATCGGCATGGCGACCAGCCACGACGCCGTCCCCCGCTCGATGTCGCCGAGCACGGTGCCCTCCGAGAGCGAAACCGTCGCCAGGAGGACGACGATGAGCCATAGCGACATGGACCCCAGCACGAGCGGTCCGAGCTGGTTGACGCCCGAGAGTCGCCACGGCACGTAGACCAAGGCGAAGATCCCGAGCCCCGCCAGCACGAGCAGCGCGACCCGCCACGGGAACCAGACCCGTAGCTCCACTCGGAGCACTCCGGTGAATCCGCGGAGCGGGTGTATTCCGCGGCCACGCGCCGGTGGAGCCGTATCAACTCGCACGGTCGTCATTCCGTCCTTCCAACACGCCCAGATAGACCTCCTCGAGGCTCCGCATCAGCGGCCGCAGTTCCCTCACCACCGCGCCCGACAGCCGGTGGACGGTCCGGAGCAGCTCTCGCTCGGCAGCCGACTGGTCTGTCACCGCCACCTCCCAGCCTCCGTTCCCGAGATGCGTCAGCTCCCGAACCCAGGGCAGTGCCCGCAACGGTGCCAGCCCCGCACCGCCCGTGTCTCCGTCGAGCACGACGCGATACGTCGCTCCCGTTCCGAGGAACCGCTCCATCGGCCCCTGGTCGACGATCTCGCCCCGGTCGAGCATCACGATGTGGTCTGCGATCCGCTGGACGTCGTCGAGGATGTGGCTCGAGTAGAAGATCGTCATCCGGCCTCGCAGGCCGTCGATGAGGCCGAGCACTTGGAAGCGGCCTTCGGGGTCGAGGCCCACGGACGGTTCGTCGAGGATGAGGAGGTCCGGACGGCCGATCACCGCCTGACCGATGCCGAGGCGCTGCCGCTCTCCGCCGGAGAGTGCCTTGACGCGCCGGTCGGCGCGGTCGGTCAATCCGACGAGCTCGAGTGCTTCGTCGACGCTGGTCTCGATCTGGGCTCGGGACCCGGACAGGAACCGCCGGGCGACGAAGCGCAGCACGTCTCGCACCCGGAACCGCGGGTAGAAGGCCGGATCCTGGGACAGGTACCCGACACGGGCGCGGACGGCAACGTCGTCGCCGGTGACCGCGTTGCCGAGCACCCTCGCAGACCCCTGCGTGGGCCGCACGAGCCCCATGAGGATGCGCATCGTCGTCGTCTTACCGGCGCCGTTGGGGCCGAGGAAGCCGCACACCGTGCCCTCCGGGACGGTCAGGTCGACGCTCCGCAATGCGTCGACGCGCCGGTACCGCTTCGTCAGGCCGAACGTCTCCACGGCGGTGCTCATCGACATTCCCCCAGGTCGGGAAGGTCGATGACCGTGTCGCGAGTGACCTCGACCGACATCATCGCACACGTCACCGCGGCGTCCTCATGGTCGTCCGGCTGCTGCAAGCAGATCCGTTCGACGCGCAGGTCGTACCGGCCCGCGGCGAGCGGCACGGGCGCGGGGAGGTCGCCGTCCCACGCCCCGTCCGGGCGGTCCCCGGGACCGACGGCTCGCAGCCCTTCGGTCGTGGGGTATGCGAGGATCGGTACGACGCCCGGCTTGACCTCCCTCTCCGGGTCGAAGTCCTGCTCCGAGCGAAGATGGACCTCGACGCCGCCCGACGGCCAGATGTCCCCCCGTCCCACATCGTTGAGGGTCGCACCCGCCGGCAGCAGCACCATGCGGACGACGCACCCGAATCGGCCCTCGAACGGCGCCCGAAGACGAACCCCGAGGCTTCCGTCCCCGGTCACGGCGGGCGGCGATCGCCTCGCCACCTCCTGCGCGTTGCCGACCGGGAGCACGGCGCACGGACCCAGCGGCGGCAGATCGACGATGGTGTCGCCGGCGACCTCGACGGGGACCTGGGCACAGGCCTGTGGAGCGGCGACGAAGAAGCGCCAATCACCCGGTGACCCTGGGAAGATACCGACGAACAGCTCATAGCTTCCCGGCTCCAGAATGGCCCAGTCTCGGCCGGGTTCTCCCTGGAACTGGCACACGTCGTCGTTGTACTCGGTGTCCGGATCGATCGGCCGCGCGACCTGCATGGCCCAGTCGGGCGGTTCGGGGATGTTGAAGGCCCCCATCGGGTCGAAGCCGAATCCCTCGGCGGCTTCGTGGAGGTCCATTCCGGATTCGAGCTCCGCGGCGAGAGCTGCGGTGTCGATGCCGAAACGCTCGAGTTCCCATGCGGAGAGGAACTCCTCCAGTCCGAGCCCCAGGTCCGAGGCGATCGAGGCGACGTCCCGTCCCTCGCGGATCGCCGCGGCGGCTTCGTCCATCGGGAAGCCGGGCTGTGGACCGAACTCCTCGAACCCCCCGATCGGCGCGCACGTGCCGGCGACGTAGTCTCTGATCGATGTGACGGCTCCCCAGTCCTCGCCCGCCGGGAGCACGGCGAGGAGCAGCCACGAGTGCACGATCGCCGGGTCGGGCCGAAGCCGGACGGTGAGCCGCCCCGGCCCGCTGCCGGCGACAGAGATCGCCGTGGCCTCGCAGTTGGCGTCGACCCAGCCCCGCACCGTATCCAGCGCCTCGTCCGACCTCTCCCTGGCTTCATCGATTGTGAGACCGAACGACGTCGCGAACACCTCGGCCTGGGCTTCGTCCGAGGCGTCGAAGGTGAAGTCGTGGTCCCGGACCATCGCCAGGAAGCGGGTCTGGAGCGAGGCGGCCGACCGCCATTGCCCTTCGACCTCATCGGGAACCAGAGCGTCACCGGCTGCGATCGCGGTTTCCCAGCGTTCGATGTTGTCTCGGACGCGGCCCAACTCACCGGGATGCAGGTCGGGCTCGAGCCGCACCGCTTCCTCGAGCTGACGCCACCGCGAGCAGAACGTTCCGCATGCGCCGAGCGCCCAAGTGTCGATGGCGGCGATGGCGGCCTCGGCCTCGTCGACCGACGGCTCCGGTCCGGCCTCGCCGAAGACCATGCGCAGGTGCTCCGGGCGGATCCTGGCGTCCTGGTAGCCGACGGTGAAGCGGAGATCGCTGATCGCGTCGAAGACGTCCCGAGCCCGGTCCCAATCTGAGCGCAGGCCGGCGGGGACGATCCGGTCGTAGCGAGCGATCTTGGCTTCGATGCGCTGCTCCGAATCTGGGTCTCCGGGCCGCTCCTCGCCGCTCCAACTGCTCACGAGCGCGCGTCGGGCGTCGTCCCAGACACCGCAGAAGAGGTCGTCGCCGGCCGCGGGGGCTGATGGTCCACCCACCGGTGCCTCGACTCCCACCGCGCACGACGCGACGAGCAGGACGAAGGCAAGCGCCGCGGCCGGTTTCCCCATCGGACCTCCCGGCGCACCGTACCCGGGGGGCTTGTTGGCTGATTAGGGTCGATTGGCACGAGCAGCAGAGTCCGACGACTCAAATGTGCCGGGGATCGGGTGGGCAGGTGGCGCCGCCCACGGCGAGCTCGCGGCGGTGACTCTTCCGAACATGGAGACGAATCCAGAGGTCGATGCCTGGTTTGACCGCTGGAGCACCCCGCCAGGGACGCGATGCCACGAGGCCGCGAGATCTTCCTCTCCGACGACCGGGTCGAGGAGACGATCAAGCGGAAGAGCCCGGCGTTCATGTGCGGGGGGATCATGGCGAGGCTCAACCCGTGGGCGAAGGCGCACGTGCGCCTCATGTTCCACACCGGCGCCGCGATTCCCGGGGATCATCCGCGGCTGGAGGCCGGCGGCGACACGGCTCGGTACATGAGGTTCGCCGACCTCCCCGACGTCGAAGCGGCGGCAGACGCGCTCGCCGCCGTCGTCGCCGCCTGGTGCGATTCGGAGGGCTGACGAGCCGGTCTCCGGCGAGTCCGGCATCCGGTCCTCAGATGGCGGTCGGGTGCCGCGGCTCGTAGACGGAGACCTCGCCGATCGTCGCCTCGATGTCGCCGCCCACCTCCCAGAGCCGACGGGCCGTCTCTCTGATGGGTGGACGGCACGCGCGGCCGAGGGGCGAAGAAGCGCTTGCCAGCTGCGATACCGTGTCGCCGTGGAACATCTCTCGGTTGCTGCGTTCGCCGACGGTCCGGGCACCGGTAACCCGGCCGTGGTCGTGTTCGTTCGCGGTGGACTCGAGGCCGCCGAGATGCAGCGGATCGCGTCACGGTTCGGCGCGCCGGCGACGGCCTTCGTCCACGACACGAGTGGCGCGGCGCCTGCGATCCGCTGGTTCTCGCCGACGACGGAGCTGTCTCTCTGCGGGCACGGCACCCTCGCCGCGGCGTACGCGGTGACGGCGAACCGCGGGTCGGCTTCGGTCATCTTCTCCAGCCCGGCGGGGCCGCTGCGGGTAGATCGCGAAGGGGACTGGTTCGTCCTCGACCTGCCGGCGGAGCCGGCCCACCCCGCCGCGCCGCCGGTTCGGCTCGTCGAGGGCCTGGGCGCCGACCCGGTGTCGGCGGGCGTGACCGAGCGCGGCGACATTCTCATCGAGGTCGATGCGCCGGACACGGTCGCGGCCATCGACCCGGATCTGCGCCTGGTCGCCGAATCGGCAGGGCACGCGGTGATCGTGACCGCTGCGGGCGGGGTCGACTGCGAGGTGACGTCGCGAGTCTTCGCTCCCGCGATCGGGATCGACGAGGACCATGCGACCGGCTCCGCCCACGCTGCCATCGGGCCGTGGTTCTTCCCGAGGCTCGGCGGCCAGATCACCGCGCGGCAGCATTCACCGCGAAGGGGGCTGCTGCGCATCGAAGATCGGGGCCAACGGGTCGGCGTCGCCGGGAAGGTGCTCGAGCGCTGAACCACACCCCGCTGGGGCGCGGCCCCGCGCCGGGGCGTAGGGTTGTCGCGGAGGAGGGTGCAATGTCACGCCGAACCCTGGGACGTGGGCTCGTCGTCGTCGGTGTCATCTTGGTGCTGGTCTCGTTGCTCGCCGATGTCATCGGCATCGGGGGGACGGACACATTCGGCTGGAAGCAGGTCGTCGGCGTCGTGGCTGGCGGCGTCGTAGCCATCGTTGGGTATTTCCTCGCGATGTGGAACCCGAAGCGCGACCAAACCGAGGCCGCGGAGTAGGACGAGCCCGGCCGGCCGGTACAGTGACCCGGGAGCCCGGACCGGAGCCTGGATGGCCGACGTCGCCACCATCGATTTCCACGTCACCTCGGCATGCAGCCAGGCGTGTTCCTACTGCTGGGGTCCGCGCGACGTCGCCGAGGTCGACACCGACACCGCCTGCGCCATCATCGCCAAGATCGCTTCCGACGGCGCGCGGCGGATCGTCTTCACGGGAGGTGACCCGCTGCAGCGTGCCGACACCGGGCTGCTCATCCGGTGTGCAAAGGAGGCGGGGCTGGAGGTCGCGCTCTCCACGACCGGCGACGAGCTCACTGAGTCGTTCCTCGATGCGTACGCGGCCGATCTCGATCTCGTCTCGCTTCCCCTCGACGGCGCGTCGGAGGAGGTCTCGAGCCGTACCAAGGAGCCCGGGCACTTCACCGCGGTCATGAGGGCCCTCCGGGCGCTCGCCGCACATCCCCGTGTGGACGTCAAGGTGGCGACGCCGGTGACCCGGTCCAACATCGACGATGTCCCCAGTATCGTCGCGCTCCTCGACGACCACGCCTCCCGGCTGCCGAACCGGCTCTTCTACAACGTCTTCCACGCCTTCCCCCGCTCGATGTCGACGGAGGTCGATTGGGAAGGCATCGTCGTCAGCGATGAGGAGTTCGCCCGGCTCCGGAGCGTGATCGGCGCCGCGCCGCACGCATTCACCGTGAACTGGCTCGGCCACGAGACCCTCGACAGGCTCTACGTGATGGTGTTCCCGGACGGGACGCTGACGGTGCCCTCCGGATCCGAATACCGCAACTACGGGAGCTATCTCGACATCGATGATCTCGACGAGGTGCTGCGACGGTCAGAATTCGACGCCCCCAAGCACCTCAGACACGCCGCGGGCTGGCGGAGGGGCACCGCCTAGTCACGGTGTGATGCGGCGTCTTCTGAGCTTCGCCGGGCGGCGGCGTACTCACGGGCGGCGAGGAGGTGGAGTGTCCCTGCGATCAGCGAGAACGGAGCGGCGATGATGAAGAGCAGACTGATCGCGAAGAGACCGCCGATGATGAGAAGCCCCCAGGCGAAGAGCCGGTGGAGCCACCTCGCCGCTCGCCTCCCCGGGCTCGACGGATGCCCGTCGTCACCGATCGCGAAGCGGGCGGCGAGCGGGACTGGGCCGACCGGGGGCAGGATCAGCAGCGAGTCGGCGAGTTCGGACCCCGAAGTCTCACCGGAGACGGCGAGGGCCGCGTAGAAGACAGCGGTGTAGACGGCCGCGCCGTACTCCGTGATCGGAGCCGGTGCCGTGCGTGCCCGCCGTCGCCGGGCCCACAGCGCCAATGCGACGAGCACGGCTGCGGCCACCGCCGAGGTTGCCGCGGCGCGAGCCATGTCGTCGTCGGCGAACCACCAGCCGAGCACCGCTCCGACGGCCACGAGGGCACCGGCCCCGCCGATCGTCACGCCACGGGCGAGAGGCTGCATCGCATCGTTCTCGTTGTGATCCATGAGCGTCGCGCCGGAGTGGTGTGGAGATGTTCGCCCGCCCCAGACGCCGGGTCAACGTCGGCGTCCGGGAGCGGTGATGCGCCGACGGCTCGGGGAAGCCGGGGATCGCACCGGGTACGATGATCGACCGACGCGTGAGGGAGGCTGATGGCGTCGATCGAGAGTTCGGGTCTGCCACTCGTCTTCCGGCTGGGAGACGAGGAGAGCGATCTTCCCGGCGGCCGGCGCGCCGCCGTTCCTTCCTCGGTCGTGCTACGCACCGCGGTTCGGGCGCTGGAGGGGATGCAAAAAGAAGCCGTCGTGTCCATCGAGCCGGACGGGAGCGTCTGGCGGGTCGTCTCCGACGAGGGCCCGTACCTCAACGGCACCGATCTCGCTCCCTTCCCGCTCGCGTTCTTCGCCGCCGGGATGCAGTTCTCGTTCATCTCCGCTGTGCTGAGGTCGGCAGATCGGCGCGGGGTCGGCATCGATGCGCTCACCGTGCGCCTCGACAACCGGTATTCCATGGAGGGCTCGTTCCTGCGCGGCGACGCCCTCGGCGGCGCGGTGCCCTCCGAGCTCACCATCGCGGTGGAGTCGCGTGCCGCGCCGGGCGCCGTTGCCGGCGTCCTCGCGGAGGCGGCGGCTCGATGCCCCGCCCAGGCTGTGATGCGGCACGTCCTGACGAACACGTTCGCCCTGACGGTGAACGGCGCACCCGCCGCCCTCGAGGACCTCCCCGCTCCCGCCGGCCCGGCCGTGCGTTTCGACGGGTCCCGTTTCGACGCCCTCCGTCCCGCCAGGGTCCCCGACTCGGCAGCCATCGAGAGGCTCGAGTCGGCCGAGGCCGTCACCGGGGTCGAGGGCGGTGCCGGGAGCAGCCTCCGGGCCGAGCAGAAGCGCACCCTGCACGTCCACGGGGAGGCCCGATGGACCGGGGGGATGCGATCCGAGTGCGACATCAGGCTCTTCAAGCCCATCGGGAGCACGTTCCGCTTCCGCAGTGACGAGACGGCGGACAACGGTGGCGGGGGCGGCGCTCCTCCACCACTGGCGTACCTCTCCGCCGGCATCGGGTTCTGTTACATGACCCAGATCGGTCGCTACGCCCACATCATCAAACAACCCCTCGAGGGGTACGCCATCGTCCAGGACAACGTCTTCGGTGCCGCGGAGGACGGAACCGGGGCGGCAACCGCGCAGCCGACCGAGACCCACGTGTTCGTGGACGCAGAAGACCGGCCCGAGATCGGGCCGGACATCGTCTCCGTCGGCGAGCGGACGTGCTTCCTCCATGCCGCCATGCGCAACGAGCTCCCCGGCGTCGTGGCGGCGGAGCTCAACGGCGAGCCGCTGCCGCCCGCCTGACACGACAGGACGGGCGGTCGTTCGGACCGCCCGTCCTGTGTCGAGCTTCCGCCGGGTTCCGGTCTCAGCCCTTGCTCTGCTCGGTCTCGACCTGGAACTCGAACCGGAGCCGATCTTCGGAGATCTCGACCTCGACGAGTGTGCTGTCGGGGTCTTCTTTCGCCGATGCTTCGAGCTCGGCGGCGAGCTCCTCGTTCCAGACCTCGACCATCTCCTCGGGGATCTCGACCCCGTTCCAGACGGCATCTGTCACTTCGGCGCCGAGATGGCCGTCGACGACGAAGAGGTCCATCCGGAACGACACGGTGTCGGTGCCGGTGCCCCACTCCCTCTTGGCCTCCATCTCGATGAGGGCGTAGCCGTCCTTGAGATCGACGGTGACGGACTCGTTGTCCGGGTCGTCGAGCCCGAAGGCGATCTCCGTGGCGATGTCGTCTTCGTCGATGACGGCCTCGATCTGCAGCGAGCCGTCGCTGTTGCGCTCGACGTCGAGCTGGCACGCCGTCGCGACGAGACTGAACACGGCGACCAGGCCCACCAGGTACATGCGGTTCTTCATGGCCCACCTCCGTTGGTGTGTCGGCACCCGCCGGTCGGGTGCTCTGCGTCCATTGGACGACGCGCCCGCCCCCGGGCGATAGTCACCGCGACCACGACGGGTGGTGACGGCGCGCACATGGGAACGTGACGCGCATCACTGGGGATGCACGGTGCGGGTGCCGATAATGGGGCCATGGCGAGCGCCAGGATCGAACCCGGATTGCTGAAGGTCTTCACGTGGTACGTCGCGATCCGGCTGGGGATCGGTGTCATCGCGCTGTGGACGGTGAGCCAGGAGGGGGACCCCGCCAACCCCCGGTTCCCCGGGTCCGGGGTCGTGATCTTCGGAGTGCTGCTCGTGCTCCTCGCCTGGCCGGCGGTGCGGAGGAAGCTCGGCCGCTGGTTCCTTCCGATCACTCTCGCCCTCGCCACCCTCGGACCGATGATCGAGAGCGCCGTCAACATCGCGGGCCGGCTCGACGCCGGCCTCGGGCCGAATGAGGCGCTCGCCGACTACTGGCTCCCGTTCTTCCTCCTCTGGGTCCCGCTCCTCCTCATCGCCTGGCAGTACCGCTACCGGGCGGTTCTCGGGTTCGCGCTCGTCACCACCATCCTCGGCTTCGGCCTCTCGCTGCCGCCGCTCGAGGAGGCGGGAGCCGATGTCGCGGTCGTCAGTGCCCTGATCGTCGCCCGGGGTCTGCTCTTTGCGTTCGTCGGCCTGTTCGTGGCCAAGCTCGTCGCCGCCCAGAAGGAGGCCCGGCGTGCCCTCGCCACCCACGCGTCGACACTCGAGGAGCTCGCCACCTCGCGAGAGCGAAACCGTCTCGCTCGCGAGCTCCACGACACGCTCGCCCACTCCCTCTCTGCGGTCGCCGTACAGCTCGAGGCGGTCAAGACGCTGTGGGACGAGGATCCCGACGCGGCGCGGGCGACGCTGCAACGGGCGCTCGACGGGGCGCGGGACGGGCTGGGCGAGGCGAGGCGTGCCATTCAGGCGCTGCGGGCCTCCCCACTCGAGGAGCGAGGACTCGCCGGCGCCCTCGACCAGCTCGGTGCGGCGGTCCAGGCGCGATCTCCGCTCGCCGTCGCTGTGGATGTCGACGTCGGGGGTGTCGACGGGCTCGATCCCGAGGTCGAACAGGCCGTCTATCGGATCGCAGACGAGGCGCTGACGAATGCTGCCCGTCACTCCGAGGGCACCCGAGTCGACGTGACGCTGGAGCGGCGGAACCGCGGCGTCCGTCTCGAGGTCAGGGACGACGGCAGGGGGTTCGACCCCGATGTTGCGCTGCCCAACGGGCACGTCGGCATCCGAGGGATGCGGGAGCGAGCCGAAATGGTGGGAGGCGAACTCACCCTGGACAGCGCACCGGGGAGAGGCACGGTGGTCGGATTCGAGGTGGAGGCGCGACGGTGACGAGGGTGATGATCGTCGACGACCAGGAGGTCGTGCGCGAGGGGCTGCGGGCCATCCTCTCGACGGCGCCGGGCATCGAGGTCGTCGGGGTCGCCGGCAACGGCGCCGAGGCGGTCGAGAGCGTCGGCGACGTCCAACCCGACGTCGTGCTCATGGACCTCAACATGCCGATCATGAACGGCGTGGCGGCGACGCGGGCGCTGGCTTCGGCGCACCCGGATGTCAAGGTGCTCGTCCTGACCACCTACGACGCCGAGGAGTGGGTCCTCGACGCGATCCGGGCCGGGGCGTCGGGCTACCTGCTCAAGGACGCACCCCGCGACCGGCTCATCGACGCCATCCGGGGCACGGCCGCGGGCAGGTCCCACGTCGATCCCGGGGTTGCCGGTGACCTCCTGGCGAGGATCGCCGTGGCCGAGACTCCTTCCGCGAGTCCCGTGGCGGACGCGCTGAGCGATCGCGAGCTCGACGTCCTCCGGCTTCTCGGCAAAGGCTTGCCGAACTCTGCCATCGCCGCGCAGCTCTACCTCTCGGAGGGCACGGTCCGCAACTACGTCAGCGCCATCCTCACCAAGCTCCACGTCGACGACAGGACCCAGGCCGCGGTCCTCGCCGTCCGCCACGGCCTCGCCTGACGCGCGGCCCGGCTGCGTCGCCGCCACATCGAGATTCCCTCACCCCGCCGCGGGCTCGGCCGCTTCCAGGATCGGCCTGAGGTCAGGAGAGTCACCACCGAGGATCTCGGTCATGACTTCGGCCGTGTGCTCGCCGACGTTCGGGGCGGGCCGTGGGGGCAAGCCGGAGCGGAGCGGCCCCTGGACGACACGGTACGTGCCCCAGGGTGCCGGGACGTCGGCCACCATGCCGGTGGCGCGAACGTAGGGGGTCGCGACGGCTTCGAGCAGGGTGTTGATCGGCGCATGGGGGACGCCGGCGGACCGGAGCCGGTCCAGGGCCTCGGCCGTCGTCAGTGCGCCGATGGCCACAGCAACGGCCTCGTCGACCTCGGGTTGGGCGGCGGTGCGGCCCGGGTTCGTGGCGAGGTCGGCGCGGCCGGCGAGCTCGTCGAGCCCGAGCGCATCGCAGAGACCCCGCCAGAACTTGTCCCCGACGGCCGCGATCACGACCCACCCGTCTCGAGCCGCAAACGCCCGGTACGGGACGATGTTGGGATGCCCCGACCCGACCGGGTCGGGTTCGACCCCGGTGCCCATCGCCGTGGTCGCCATGTACGTGAGCAGCGACATCGAGGCATCGAGGAGCGGCACCTCGACATGGCGCGGCTCCTGCCCCCGGAGCACGGCGGCGTGGGCGGCGCACGCGCCGAGCGCCCCCCACAGTCCTGCGGCCAGGTCGCTGATCGCCACCCCCGCCCGCATCGGGGTGCCGCCGGGCTCGCCGGTGAGGGCCATGATCCCGCTCTCCGCCTGAGCGACGAGATCGAAACCACCGTCGTCTTCGCGATCGGACCCGCGGGCGTAGGCGGAGATCGTGACGACGACGAGGCCCGGATGCCTCGCCATGAGCTCGTCCGCGGTGAGACCGAGCTTGCCGGCAGCCGCCGGCCGGTAGTTCTCGACGACGATGTCGCTTGCGGCGAGCAGGGCGTCGAGGCCGCGGAAGCCCTCGCCGGTGGTGAGGTCGAGCACCACGCTCCGCTTGTCGGTGTTGAGGGACGAGAAGTAGAGCGACCGGCCGTCGACGTAGGGGCCGATGGCGCGGGCGACGTCGCCTCCGGGCGGCTCGACCTTGACGACGTCTGCTCCCATCTCGGCGAGGATCTGGGCGCAGTAGGGGCCGGCGAGGACCCGGGAGAGATCCACGACCCGCATCCCTTCGAGCAGCCCGCTCATCTCCCCGCACCCCGCGCGGCCGGCAACATCGGGCTCGATCGTCGGGGCTGGCGGTGGGGGATCGCGATGGGCACGGCGTCCGTCGAGTGTACCGGTGGCGCCTGCCGTCTCAGCGGGCAGCGGCGGCGGCGCCGACGAGCGCCCGGGCGATCACGCGCAGGGCGAGGATCTCCTCGGTCCCCTCGAAGATCGACAGCACCCGGGCATCGACGAACAGCCGGCTCACCGGGTACTCCTCGGCGTAGCCGTAGCCACCGTGGAGCTGCATCGCGTCCCTCGTGATCTGCTCGGCGGCCCGCGCCGTGAGTGCCTTGGCCATCGCCGCTTCCATCGCACCTGCGCTCTGGGCGCCGGCCGCCCGGTACGTGAGAGCGCGGCACGCCTGGATCCGCGCCGCCATCCGGGCGAGCACCGTGCGGGTGAGCTGGAAATCGTGGAGGGAGCGGCCGAACACGACCCTCTCCCGGGTGTAGCCGGCGGCCTCGGAGAACGCCGCCTCCATCACTCCCAGTGCCCGGGCCGCTGTCTGGAGACGGCCGGCGCCAAACCCTCTCATCTGGAGGGCGAATCCCCTCCCCAGCCCGGACGCGTCGCCGATGAGCGCATCTGCCGGCACCGCCCAGTCCTCGAACGTGACCTCGAACGAGTGGAGCCCGCGGTAGCCGATCGTGTCGATCGCTCGGCCGGTGAGCCTGCCGCCACCCGGCTGGTCGAGGGCGAAGCTGTGGCCGGCGAGGGCCGGCTTCTCGACGACGAAGAGGGAGAGACCGCCGGCGCCCAGGGACCGCTCGGGGTCGGTGCGGGCGAGGAGCATGAGGAGTTCGGCGCGACCGGCGAACGTGGCCCACATCTTCGACCCGTTGATGACGAACCCGTCGCCGCGACGCTCCGCGGCAGTCGTGAGCCCGGCGACGTCGGAGCCGAAGTCGGGCTCGGTGACGGCGACGGCCACCATCCGCTCCCCGGATGCGATGGCGGGGAGCCAGCGCTGCTTCTGGTCCTCGGTTCCTCCTTCGAGCAGCGACGTGACGAGGATCTCGGGCCGGGTGAGCAGCGACCCCGCCATCAATGAGCGCTTCGACAATTCCTCGGTGGCGACCACCATCGGGAGCGAAGCCGCCGCCCCCGGCTCGAGGAATCCGCCGTACTGCGGAGGGATCGACATCCCGAATGCGCCCAGCGCAGCCATGGCAGAGATGAGTTCTTCGGGAACGTCCCGGTCCTCGCGATGGACCGCTTCTGCGTGCGGCGTCACCTGCTCGTCGGCGAAGCGGCCGAACGTCGCCGCCAACAACGCAACATCGTCGGGGAGATGACGTGGGCCGCTGCCGTCGCCCAGGCGTCCGCCGAGATCCTCGAGCAGCTCCGGGTCCGAGCCGTCACGGATCACATCGGCAACGACTTCGTCCTCGAGCGGGCCCCGGGTGTCGCGACCGTCGAGGCGCATCCGTGCCGACCTGAGCAGCTCGGCGACGGCGACGCGGGCGAGGAGATGCTCCATCTCCCCCAGGGCGCCGTAGTCGGCGACCGCGGAGGCGGCGGCAGCTTCGGCGGCGAGGAAGGCGAGGACGTAGGCGGCCTCTTGGTGACGGTCGAGGAGCTCCCGTGCCGGCCGGCCGTCGCGTGTGGTTCGATCGGCGAGGACGGAGGCGGTAGCAGCGACGGCGCGCTCGAGGCACTCGACGGCGAATCGTCCCTCGCTCCAGGGTGTCACGGTCCTCCCCGATCCTGCCGGGCCGGGACCTCTGCGGCGCGGGCCGTCATGGCGATTCCCAACGGGTGACTCTGGCATCTTTCTAGCACGGGACCCCGCCGGTACACTCGGGCGGTCGGGGAGGTTCGGACGCTGGCGGGGCTGCTGGCCGGGATGCGTGTGGTGGAGGGCTCGGCGTTCGTCGCGGCTCCCCTCGGCGGGATGACCCTGGCTCAGCTCGGGGCGGACGTCATCCGGTTCGACCCGATCGGCGGCGGGCTCGACCACGGTCGCTGGCCGGTGACGACCGACGGCCACAGCCTCTACTGGGCGGGGCTCAACAAGGGCAAGCGCTCGATTGCCCTCGACATGCGCAGCGAGGAGGGTCGCGACCTCGCCATCGCCCTCATCACCGCACCCGGGGACGATGCCGGCATTTTCCTCACCAACTACCCGGAGGACGGCTGGACCACCTACGAGTCGCTGCGCGTCCGTCGCGACGACCTCATCGTGTGCCGCATCGTCGGCAACCCGGACGGCACGGCTGCGCTCGATTACACCGTGAACGCTGCGGTGGGGTATCCGCTCATCACCGGTCCCGAGGACCACCCCGGCGTGGTGAACTCGGTGCTTCCGACGTGGGATCTCATGGCCGGGCTCACCGCGTCAACCGGAATCCTCGCCGCCGACCGGCACCGGTCTCGGACCGGCGAGGGCCGGAGCATCAGGATCCCCCTCGCCGACGTCGCCCTGGCGACGCTGGGTGCGCTCGGCCAGATCGGGGAGGTGCAGGTCAACGACGTCGACCGGCCTCGCTACGGCAACTACCTCTACGGGGCGTTCGGGCGCGACTTCGTGACCGCCGACGGCAGGCGTGTGATGGTGACCGCCATCACCGCCGGGCAGTTCCGCCGTCTGGTGGGAGCGACCGGCATCGAGAGCGAGGTCGCAGCGCTCGAGCACCGACTCGGCGCCACGCTGCGCCGCGACGGGGACCTCTTCGAGGCGCGTGAAGAGATCGCCGGGATCCTCGACCGCTGGTTCGATGCGACCACCTATGCCGAGGTCGCCCGCCGTTTCGACGAGCACAGGGTGCTGTGGGGCCCGTACCAGACGGTGCGGACCCTCCTCGAAGGCGATGTGCGCGCGAGCACCGCCAGCCGGCTCTTCGAGGAGGTGGACCAGCCCGGCATCGGGACGATGCTCACTCCGGGATCGCCGCTCGACGTCGGAGCGGACCGGGTGTCGCCCCACCCGGCACCGCGCCTCGGCGAGCACACCGAGGAGGTGCTCTCCGGGGTCCTCGGGCTCGCGTCTGCCGAGATCGGCCGGCTCATCGATCGCGGGGTGGCGGCCGGTGCCTGACGACCTGCGGGACTGGATCGGGAACACCGAAGAGGTGGTGGACGCCGTCGCCGCCCGCCCAGTGGCCGCGCTCGAAGCAACGCTCGGCCGTGAACCCCGCGTGTTGGCGGCGGGTGATCAGATCCCTCCGCTGCGGCACTGGCTGTGTTTCTTCCCCGTCGTCGCCCCCTCCGGGCTCGGGACGGACGGCCACCCGCAGCGGGGCGGCTTCCTCCCTCCGGTCCCGCTGCCACGCAGGATGTTCGCCGGCGGCCGCATGGAGTTCCGCCGTCCGCTGCGCATCGGGGACCGGGCAACCCGGACCGGGACGGTCGTCGACGTCGCGGAGAAGCAGGGAAGATCGGGCCCGCTCGTCATCGTCACGGTGCGCTATGAGATCGCCACCGCCGATGGTCTCGCCATCGTGGAGGAGCAGGATCTCGTGTACCGGGATGCGGCGGGAGGCGGCGGGAGCACGGCACCCGCGGACGGTGCCGTTCCCGATGCGCCCTGGGCGAGCACCGTCGCCCCGGACGAGGTCATGCTGTTCCGCTTCTCGGCGCTCACCTTCAATGCGCACCGCATCCATTACGACCATCCCTACGCCACGGAGGTCGAGGGCTACCCCGGCCTCATCGTGCACGGTCCTCTCACCGCGGTCCTCCTTGCGGACCTGGCGGGCCGTCATGACGCCAGGCCGATGCGGCGGTTCGAGTTTCGCGGGCTGGCGCCGTTGTTCGCCGGGTCCACCGTCGAGCTGCGGGGTGCTCCGACCGGTGCGGGCGGTGCGGAGCTGTCGGCGTGGTCGGGCGGAGGGCGCCGCGCGATGAGGGCCGAGGCCGAGTTTGGGGAGCGTCCGGGCAGCTGAGGACCGCTGTGGGGTGGCGCCGGCCCTGCGGCGGCGCCCGCCCGGCCGCTACGCTCGCGCTCAGCCGGGCGGCAGCTGCGGCGGCACCATCGCACGACGAACGGCCCGCCTCGGCCCGGCGGCCCGACACAGGCGCCCGATGACCGGCGAGCGGAGGAGCGGGGCCGATGACGGATCAAGCCTTTCTCGTAGATGTCGACGTGCTGCGGACTGAGGTGCAGAAGCACTACGCGGAGGTCGCCGAAACTCCCGATGGCGAGTTCCACTTCCACACCGGGCGCCGCGCCGCCGAGCAGGTCGGATACGACCCGGCGTTGTTCGAGGGGCTGGCGGACGCGGCCGTCGAGGCGTTCGCCGGGGTCGCGAACCCATTTGCCTGGGGCGTTCCCCGCGCGGGGGAACGCGTCGTCGACATCGGCTCCGGCTCAGGGGTCGACTCGGTGATCGCGGCGCGGGCGGTGGGATCGGCCGGCAGTGTGGTCGGCGTGGACATGACGGCACCGATGCTGGAGCGCGCCCGCAACCTCGCCGCGTCGCTCGGCCTCGACAACGTCGAGTTCCGCGAAGGTCTCGCCGAGAAGCTTCCTGTTCCCGATGGCTGGGCCGACCTCGTCATTTCGAACGGTGTCCTCAACCTCGTCCCCGACAAGGTTGGCGCCTACCGCGAGGTCTTCCGCGTCCTGCGACCCGGAGGGCGCATCCAGATCGCCGATGTGTGCGTCGACCGCGACGTCCCGGAGTCGGCGAAACGCGACATCGATCTCTGGACCGGCTGAATCGCTGGTGCCCTGCCGTGCGCAGGGTGGACGGCGATCATCGAAGGCGTCGGCTTCGCGGGTCTCGAGTTCGGCTCACCGGTCGACACCTACGAGGGCGCCTCTGGGGAGAAGAACGCTCGCACGTTCGGTGTGCTCGGTCATGCGTTCACGGCGGCGAAACCGGTGTGAACGCCGGCAGGGGGCCCGGGTCACCGCCCAACCCATGCCGAATCGGCTGCCCGGCAACCTCGAGCGCGCCGCGCTAGGTTCGCGTCTGGGCGGTGTGGGTCCGCCCGAGAGGAGGACGGGAACATGAGCCGTGGTTCTGGCACGCGCATGAACAGGCGGAGGTTTCTGAGGAGAGGTGCAGCGGGGGCGGGTCTCACCGCCGCCGCACTCGCCTCACCCGGGATGGTCGGTGCGGCTGCGGCGCATCGCGGCGTTCTGCACCTGCGGGTCGTCGCCGACGTCGCAGCGCTCGACGTGATACCGAGCCCGACCTTTGCCGGTCAAGGGCCCTTCTACGTCCCGGGGACGATCTACACCCCGGACATGAGTCAGCAGCTCGGGGTCTTCCACTGCTGGGGGTTCTTCTTCACCGCTCAGGGAGATGCGGTCGTCGCCCAGGAGTTCGACCTCGATGGCAGAGGCAAGATCCAGGTGCAGGGGGTCGAGGACGAGGGCCCGCGGGCGGTCACCGGCGGTACCGGGGAGTTCCGCAACGTGCGGGGCGAGATGACCGGCGCCGACCTGTCGGCCTTCCCCGACTTCACGGTGAGCTTCAAGCTCATCGGCGGCTGAAGCCGGCTCCTGCGACGCATCGAGGCCCCGGCTCACCGCCGGGGCCTCGAACCGTTCGGATCGCCCGTCCGCTAGTCGACGAGCGCCGGCATCTCCGTCGCTTCGCGGAGCCCGGCGACGTAGAGCCAGATCCCGGTGAGCAGTGCGACGCCGAGGATCGGGGTGCCGATGCGCTTCAACACCGCGACGTCGATGAGGAGGCCGAGCACGAAGAATGCAAGCCCGACGTTGATCCCGGTGAGCACCCACCACCCCTGCCGACCGGGCAAGACGATGGCAGCGGCGATGAGCCCGAACGTCACCATCGCGATCGAGCCGACGAAGTTCATGTGGTCGAGGGCGAGGATGAGGCCGCGGGGGATGTCCTCGAAGTCGAGCCACGTCTCGGTGACGATGCCGATGATGAGCACGGCGAGGGCGACGAGGCCGCCGATGAGCCAGATCGTCGCCAGCCTTGCATAGAGCGTGTGGAGCGACTCCAGCCATCGTCTCGGGGCGAGCTCGCGCCGCATTCGCACGATGAAGATGACGATGCCGATGACCTCGAGCGGCACGTTGAGAGCGGCGATGTCGAAGTTGTCGGCGAGGATGCCGACGAGGACTGCGATCCCGGCGAGGAACACGAGCACCACCTGGATCACCCCGGCCCGGTCCGAGCGCACCATCCGGGGCTCGTCGCTGATGAGCCACTCGATGAGGGCGAGGCCCCCGAGGACGAGATAGCCGATGATCATCGTGGCCGGATGGGACTCCCCGATTCTGGACCCGACCTCATCCGACACCCCGGGCAGCGACCCCTCGGAGACGAAGATGCCGAGGAGGATCCCGAACACCGCGCCGAGGACGAGACTCACCAGGGCGAGGAACATCCCCAGCTGGGCAACCGTGATGCTGCGGCTGCGCATCCGGGCCACGACCCAACTGAACAGCCAGGCGACGGCGACGAACACGAGCGTGCCGGCGATCGGCCGCAAGATCCCCTGGGTGAACGCGAAGGCAACGATGTAGAGGCCGATGGCGACGGCCATGGCGATGCCGACCCGTCGCGCCTGCTCACCGACGGCGGCGTCGACCTCCTTCCCCCCGGTGAACATCCGGAACACACCGGCGACGATCGACAGAGTGATGAACCCGAGCGTCCCCGCATGGAGATGGGTGAGCAGGGTCTGTCTCCCTGCGTCCCCGACGACGTCGATCGCGCCGTCGCTCTCCTCGGAGAACGCGATGAGGTCGATCCCGTTGGCGATCCCGATGAGGATCGTGATGACGAAGATGCTCAGCGCCGTCGTATAGAGGACGCGTGACACACGCCAGATGGCAGCCCGGCCGTCCATGGGCTACTCCTTCCCGCGGCCCGCACGCCTGCGGGCACGACTCCCACGTACGAGCGAATCTACCGAGCGACGCGCCGTGATGCCCGGCCGGCGGTCAAAGGCCGCAATCGCGCTGCGCCGCCGCCTCCTCGACACCGCCGAACTCGGCCCGCTCGTACGCCACCACCGTGGCCAGCTCGGTGTCGCTGAGCTGGCCGCCGAAGCCGGGCATGCCACCGGAGATGCTCTTTGCCGTCGACCCGTACGTGTCGCCCCGCTGTTGGAGCCACCCCTCCGATCCGAGGCGCACCCACTCGATCTGAGCCGAGCAGGAGGGGAACGTCTCGGTCACCGAAGCCAGCGACGGGCCGACTCCTCCCTGACCCCGGCCGCCGTGACACGTCGAGCACGCATTCGCGGTGTACAGATCCCGGCCCTCCGCGGCGAACTCGCTCCGGGGCGATCCGCACCCGGCGGCGACGAGGGCCACGACGGCGACCACGGCGGCGAGGCGCGTGTCCAACCGTCCCCGGTGGTTCCGATCGATCGCATCGTCCATGGCCTCACCCGCTGATGCGCTCGATCGCCTCGCCGGCGCTGAGGACCCAGGCGATGCTGCGGGACATGAGCTGGAGTGCCATCTCGTGGCTGTCGACGCCGCGCATGCTCGCTACGCAGTCGGAGACGACGACCGGCCAGAACCCCCGGTTCGCGGCGCTGAAGGTCGTCGAGTACACGCACGTGTCGGTGTTGACGCCGGTGATGAGCAGGTACTTCGCATCGAGGATCCGATCGAGCAGGAAACCCAGCTCGGTCTCCGCGAAGCCGTCCAGGCTCTTCTTCGTCGTGACGTGCAGATCCTGCGGCTCGACGAGGGACGCGGGGACTTCCGACTCGGCTGAGCCGAGGAGGCGGTCGGGCCGGGTGCTGACCGGCCGGTGGGGGAGTTGGGACTCGTTGATGCGGTTGCCGGCGATGAGATACGCGAGCCCGCCGTATTCGAAGCCGGAATCGACCTCCTCGGGGCGGCGGACCGCGTAGACGTGGACGACGGGGATGTCGCGCTCGCGGCAGGCGGCGAGGAATTCAGCGGCGGAGGTCAGCACCCGCTCCGCCTCCGCCGGTTCGACGACCGAGTGGCCGACGGCTTCGTCGAGGTACTCCCGCTGCATGTCGACCGTCAACGCAACGGTCCGGGAGGGATCGATGGTGAGCACCGAGTTCATCCGCCGCATGAACTGGGAGCGGTCTGTGAGGTCGATGGTTGCCACGGTTCCTCCCGCTTGCGAACGGTGTCACCGGGGCGGAGGGTACCCGGCGGCCGCCGGCGACGGCAGGCCTCAACCGATCGGCGGTGTCACGCCCAGCTGGCGGAGCATCCCGAGCTCGTCGCCGAAGTACCAGGCCTCCTTGATGAGGCCATCTTCGACCCTCCACAGCGCCGCCTCGACGACGTCGATGGGGCGCCCCGTCGGAGGGATCCCGTAGACGGTGCCGGCATGAGTGCCGACGACGCGGAAGATGCCCCACACCTTGTCGTCTTTCGCGGTCAGCTCCAGCAGGATGTTGCGGCGGTCGGGGATCGACTCGTCGGTCATGCCTGCGGTCCCCTCCATCGCGAAGAGCTCGCCGATGTGGCTGAACCCGGCCCGGTGGCGAACGAAGTCGGGGGCGAGGAACGGAGCTCGCTCCGACACCCTTGCCGCCCGGTACCGGGTGACGAGATCGAGGTTTGCCGCCTCCTCGTCGGTGCACGTGCACGTGACGGGGCCGAACAGCGACACGTGGTCGTGATCGATCATCGCCCTATCCTCGCGGATCGGCGGGCACCGCAGGTGCGTTCAGGCGTGGGAGCGGATCGGGCCCCCGTTGTAGGCCACCATGTCGGCCACGACTCCCATCAGGTCGACGGGGCCGCCGCGGGGCTGCCCCGACGCTTCGGCGTACGCCCGGTGGAGGTTGCCGACGAGCCTCTCGGTGTCGGTGAGGTGAGTGAAGCCGCCGAGGTCGGTGCTCCTGGCCGCCTCGAGCGGAGACATCCCGGCCTCGAGCCCCCGCCTGCCGGCTTCCTCGACGAAGCGGAGGTAGGAGCGGACCTCCTCGATCGCGGAGACGTCCGTCACCATGCCGTGCCCGGGGACGACGACCTCCGGCTCGAGCGCCTCGAGCAGGTCGCACGTCTCCAGCCACCCGGCGATTGAGCCCTCGACGGCGAACGGCGTCCCGCCGTCGAAGACGAGATCACCGGAGAACAGGACCCGCCCGGCAGGGAGCCACACCACGACGTCGTTCGTCGTGTGGGCGGGCGTACCGAAGTGGATGAGCTGCATCTCGGTGTCGCCGGCCCATACCGTGAGCCGGTCATCGAAGGTGATCATCGGCGGGCGAATCACGATGTCTCCCCACTCGGGCCCCTCGACGAGGCCTGTCGTCATCGTCCCCGTCGCCAGCACCGCTTCGCGGGTGTGGTGATGGCCGATGACCGCGGTCTCAGGTGGCACGACGAAGTTCCCGAACGTGTGATCGCCGTGGTGATGGGTGTTGATGAGCGCCCGTAGCGGGAGCCCGGTTGCGGTCTCCACGGCTCCGAGCAAGGTCCTCGCTCGGTCCTCGGTCGCGCACTGGTCGACGAGGACGGCGGCGGTTGACCCCTTGACGAACCCGGCGTTGTTGAGGAACCAGCTCCCGTCGGGCTGGATGTAGGCGAAGACCCCGGCGGCGACCTCGAGGAGATAGGGATCATCGACCTTGCCCATACTGCTCATAGCGCTCCTCCTGCCGCGACGCGGGACCGGCATTCGACGCTACCCGAACGCGCCACCCGCCGTCGATGGTGGGGCACCCAATACGTCATCCCGTCGACGGGGGCGGGCTAGAAAGGTGCCATGGATGCATCGCGAACGGCGCTCGTCCTCGGCGGCGGGGGCGCTCTCGGCTGGGTCTATCACGCCGGTGTCGTCGAAGCCATCGAGGACATGGGGGCGGACGTGTCGACGCTCGGTCTGATCATCGGGACGTCGGCCGGAGCGGCCGTGGCTGCGTCGGTCAAGGCGGGTGCGGATCCGGGCGACATCGTCGACGTCATGTCGCAGGGCCCAAGCCCGGAGCAACGGGAGCGGGTCATGGACGGGGTGCGCGATGCGCCGAAGCGGCTGACGCCGCTGTCGCCGGCGCTGACGCGGAGGGCGCTGCGGGCGAGGGCGAACCCCGTGCTCGCGCTCGCCGGGCTGCTGCCTCGCGGTTGGTTCCCGACTGCGTTCACGGAGCAGTTCCCGGGCATCCCCGAGCTGTTCGGGTGGCCCGGGGGTCTGTGGATCCCGGCGGTGCGTGCCGGTGATGGGGGCGTGGTCGTGTTCGGCCGCGATCGGGTCGACGTCGACGTCGCCGATGCCGTGGAGGCGTCGTCCGCCGTGCCCGGCATGTTCCAGCCGAAGCGGATCGACGGGCACGATTACATCGACGGCGGCGTGGTGTCCCCCACCCACGCCGACCTCGCGCTCACCGACGGCGTGAGAACGGTCGTCGTGTCGTCACCGATGACCCGTCCCTCGAGGCGGTTTCTCGCTCGTCACGCCCGGGCGCGGCTCGATGAAGAGACGGCGCGGCTCGAGCGAGCCGGTCTCTCCGTCGCCGTCGTCGAGCCCTCGGCCGAGCTCATGGACGTTGCCGACGGGTTCCCCCGCCGCAACCCCGCTGCCGCCCCTGCCATCGCGGCGCGGGCCCGCGACGACGTTGCGGCGGCGTGCCGCCGGGCGGGGCTCTGAGCCGATTCCCCGGCACGCCGTGCATCCCGCAACCGCGGCCGCAGCGCCCGGCCGCCGTTGATAGCCGTTTCAGCCGCCGGTCGCCGCCAGTTGCACCAGGCGGGTCGAGGCGGCCGGCAGCCGGAGGCGGAAGATCGCTTCGGTGCCGTCGTGGTCGTACTCGACGTCGCCGCCCATGAGTCGTGCCAGACGTTGTGAGACCGTGAGCCCGAGACCCACCGATCCGGGTCTCCCCGGCGCCGTGGGCGTCCGGTGATATGCCTCGAAGACGAGCGCTCGCTCTTCGGCCCGCAGCGGTGGGCCGTCGTCGCGGACCTCCACGGTCACCTCGGCCCCGCCGGCGGCGACGACGACGCGAACGCCCGGCCCGCCGTAGCGAACGGCGTTCGCAACGAGGTTCCGCAGGATCTGCCGTAGCCGGAGCGCGTCCGCCCGAACGGTGATCCCCCGTCCTGCTCCGCGCGGCCACACCACTGTGACAGTCGGTGCATCTGCGGCGATGGCATCGACGGCATCGCCGACGTCCACGTCCTCGATGCTCATCGCCAGGCTGCCCAGGTCGGTCCTGGCCGCGACGAGGAGATCCTCGACGATGTCGGCGACGTCGGCGCTCTCGGCGACGAGCAGCCGTACGAACTCGTCGACCTCCGGCCTGGTGAAGTCGTCGAACCGCTCCTGGAGCTCCTCGGCGAGCCCAACGACGGCGGTCAGAGGCGTCCTCAGCTCGTGACTCACCGCTGCGATGAACTCGTCTTTGGAGGCGACGAGGTTCTCCAGCCGTGAACGGTCCCGCATCGACTGCCTCTTGAGGAAGACGAGCAGCCAGGTGGTGAACCCGAAGGCGACGACGAAGACGAACGCGGATACGAGCCGGTCGGCCGGTGACGTACCCTCCGGCATCCAGGAATACGCCGCAACTCCGAGCACGATGGCCGCGCCGGCGGCGAAGACGAGCACCCAGCGCTTGGCGAGGGCGACCCCGGCGATGGAGAGTACGAGCAACCCGACGACGGGGTCGACCGTGGGAGCGACGTCGGAAACGGCAACGTAGAACACGATGCCGAGACCGCCGATGACGAGATGCGTCAAGGGAAGCGGCTTGCCGACGGCGAGCATCACGATGCCGGTTGTAGCCAGGACGGCGGGTGTGATGGATTGGAGGAGAAAGCTCGTGTCGCCCATCGCGACCCAGTTGCCGAAGAGCACCGCGAAGAAGACGATCGCGCCGCCCGTCGCCAATTGAACGACCGTGCGGTCGATCCGCCCGGCGAGTCCGATGGGTGCGGCGAGGTCCTTCACGGCCGCGTCGGTCACGTGTGCTCCTCAGTCAACGGATCTGACCCTGTCACCATCGGCAAGGGAGGCCTGAAGACTGAGCGGGACATCGCGGTGTGGCCCCGTTCGGTCGGGGGGAGTCAGCCGTCCCCAGGCCGAAGCGTGGTATGCAGCGACAACGCTGCGAGGAGATCGTCAGGCTCGTCGCTGCCGATGCGAAACACCTTCCCCGAGCCGAACTCCAGCTCCACGGCGTCGAGGCCCCACACGTTGAACATCCACCCTCGCGGGATCTTGCGAATCCCCCACCCATACCACCACCGGTTCCGCACCCGCCGTATGGCTACGACATCGCGCAGTTCGACGCTTCGTCGCGGCCAGCCCCAGGCGAACGCCGCCTCGACCCGTCCCTCGGCGACGGTCACCGTCAGCCGGTTGAACGCGAGCACGACGGCGCCGACGACCACCGCCACGAGCCCGGCGACGACGGCGACGGCTCCTGGCCCTTCGATGGCTCCGATCGCGACGATCCCCGCAGCGGTGAGGATGAACATGGGCATCAGCCAGGAAGCCGCCCACTGGGTGTGTCGATACTCCATCGTTCCCACGATATCCGGGCGGGAGCGGTGAGGATGATCCCGTCGCCGTAACCTGGTCGCATCCCGGACCAGGAGGGGTTGTGACGACAGAGGTCCCGACGGTCATCCCGGCGTTCCACTACGCCGACGCCGGAGCGGCGCTCGAGTTCCTCGTCGAGGCGTTCGGGTTCCGGATCCATGCCGTCCACGAGGGCAGCGATG
Source organism: uncultured Acidimicrobiaceae bacterium (assembly GCA_947259365.1). Taxonomy (GTDB): domain Bacteria; phylum Actinomycetota; class Acidimicrobiia; order Spongiisociales; family UBA5794; genus CAMYMC01. Next base: position 32,180 of record CAMYMC010000005.1, read on the forward strand.
GCCGCATCGCCCACGCGCAGCTGACCCACGGCAACGGGATGATGATGCTCGGCGCCGCCCACGGCGACGACGACCCCTTCCACTTGCCCGCCGCCGCCTCTGTCTACGTCATCGTCGACGACGCCGACGCCCATCACACCCGCGCGGTCGCCGCCGGGGCCGAGGTCGTGGCTCCGCTCAAGGACGAGGACTACGGAGGACGCGCCTACACGGCGAAGGACCCGGAGGGGAATCTGTGGACGTTCGGCACGTACCGACCGGAGATGTGACGTGGAGGCGGTGATCGGTCGCAACGACCGGCAAGACGATTGGGACGACCGATGAGCCGGGTCGCGCTGGTCACGGGGGCGACGCGCGGCATCGGCCTGGAAACGGTCCGCCAACTCATCGCCGCCGGGTTCCGCGTCGTCGGGTCGGCCAGGTCGATACCCGGAGCGATGGACGTCACCGGGGCCGTGTGGAAGGCGTCCGATGCGGGCGTCGCCGACCAGGTCGAAGAGCTGGTGGCGTTCGTCGACGCCGAATACGGTCGGCTCGACGTCGTCGTCCACGCCGCAGGCATCGCCCCGGCTGCGCCCATCAGGGAGATGAGCCCCGGGACGTGGGATGCGGCGCTGGCGACGAACCTCTCCGGAGCGTTCTATCTCGCCCATTTCGCCTGGCCACTGCTGGCGCGCGCCGACGACGGCGTCATCGTCATGCTGGGCTCCCTCGCCGGGCGCACACCGTGGCCCGGCTTCGGCGCGTACGGCCCCGCCAAGGCCGGCCTCGAGCTGTTCGGGGTGGTGGCGGGTCGGGAGGGCCACCCCGACGGCATCAGGGCTCACACCCTCGTCCTCGGCGCGGTCGAGACCGATCTGCTGCGCGCCGTCCAGAGCCCGGAGGCACTGCCGCCGGAAAGGGTCCTGAGCCCGGGAGACGTGGCCGCGACGGTCATGGCGATCATCGACGGCCCGCTGCGCTACACGTCGGGGGAGGCGATCACCCTCCGGCACTCACCGGGCGGCTGATCGGCGAACCCGGCGTCGCGTGGGGGCGAACGGCCCTAGGCCGCTCGACGGCGGGCGGCGACACTCGCGACAGGCGACCCGGCGCGGGACGGCGAGATGACGGCACGTGTGTTCACCGACGGTTCGAGGGCGATCGTGCGCGGCGCCCTCGATGCCGGCTGCACCTTCTTCGCCGGTTACCCGATCACTCCCGCATCTCCGATCCTCATGATGATGATGAGAGAGCTCCCCGCCCGGGGCGGCGTCGCCGTCCAGGGCGAGGACGAGATCGCGTCGATCGGGATGTGCATCGGCGCCACGATGGCCGGTGCCCGCGCCATGACCGCGACGAGCGGGCCCGGGATCAGCCTCTATAGCGAGAACATCGGGCTCGCCGTCATGGGTGAGGTGCCTCTCGTGATCGTGGACGTGCAGCGGCTTGGACCGGCGACGGGCGGTGCCACCACGGTCGGGCAGGGCGATGTGCAGTTCGTCCGGTGGGGGACGGGAGGCGGCTTCCCGATCATCGCCCTCGCACCCTCGACCGTCCCGGAGTGTTACTCGCTCACGATGAGGGCCTTCGATCTCGCCGAACGGTTCCGGGTTCCGGTCTTCGTCGTCACCGACAAGGAGCTGAACCTGACGCTGCGCAGCGTCGACGCAGCCGCGCTGGAACCGCAGCCGGTGCGAGCACGGGCGACGAGAACCGGATTGGAGGGCCCGCCCTACCGCTACGAGCCTCCCGGGGACGTCCCCCCGCTCGGTCGCTTCGGCGACGAGGTGGTGCGGTTCACCGGTTCCACCCACGACGAGGAGGCGCTCATCACCAAGGCCCCGGCCACCGTCGGCGCCCTCAACCGCCATCTGGCCGCCAAGATCGATGACCATCGCGACGAGATCGAGCTCTGCACCGGCGACCGCCAGGGAGGAGCGAGGACGCTGGTCATCTCCTACGGCATCACCGCCGGCGCCGTCCGCGACGCGGTCCGTGACCTGAGATCCGACGGCATCGCCGTGTCTTCGCTCGTCGTGCACAGCCTGTGGCCGGTCCCGGAGACCGCGATCGCGGGCGCGCTCGACGGCGTCGAGCGGGTCGTCGTGCCCGAGCTCAACCTCGGCCAGTACCGCAGGGAGATCGAGCGGCTGGCCGGCGGTTGCGAGGTCGTCGGCGTCAACCGTGTCGACGGTGAGCTCATCTCCCCGGCGCTCGTCAGAGAGGCCGTCGCGTGACCTCGACGATCGTCCCCCTCGGCACCTACCGCAACGAGACGCCGTACCCGTTCTGCCCGGGATGCGGGCACGGGACGATCCTCGACCACCTCAACGGCGCCCTCGTCGACCTCTGCCTCGACCCGGCACAGGTCGTCATCGTCACCGACATCGGCTGCGCCGGGCTCTCTGACCAGTACTTCGCCACCAGCGCCTTCCACGGACTCCATGGACGCAGCCTCACGTACGCCACCGGGATCAAGCTGGCCCGCCCCGAGCTCCACGTGATCGTCGTGATGGGCGACGGCGGCACCGGCATCGGCGGCGCCCACTTCCTCACCGCGGCGCGGCGCAACATCGGCCTGACGCTGCTCGTGTTCAACAACTTCAACTTCGGGATGACGGGAGGCCAGCACTCGACGACCACGCCCACCGGGTCGGTCACCTCGACGACACCGGGCGGCAACCCGGAACGGCCGCTCGACATCTGCGCCACCGCGGCGGTGAACGGGGCGGCGTACGTGTACCGGGGCACGAGCTTCGACGACGACCTCTCGGTGCGGATCGCCGAGGCCATCGTCACCCCAGGCTTCGCTGTGCTCGACATATGGGAGCTGTGCACCGCGTACTTCGTGCCGTCCAACAAGTTCGGCAAGCGCTCGCTGGAGGCGACACAGCGGGACATGGGTCTTGCCACCGGCGTCATCGAGCGGCGGTCCGTCGCCGACTACGCCGCTGCAGTGCGTGAGGGGGCAGCGAGCGTGGGGTCAGGGGAGCTCGAGCAGCAGGTCGAACCGATGTTCGCTCCGGGTGTGGACCGGCCGGTGCGCATCGTCGTGGCGGGATCGGCCGGTGGAAAGGTCCAGTCGGCGGTCCGTCTCGCCGGGGAGGCCGCCATCGCGTGCGGCCTCCACGCGACCCAGCGAAACGACTACCCGGTGACGGTGAAGACCGGCCACAGCGTGGCGGAGCTCATCATCGGCCCCGATCCGATCGACTACACAGGGATCGACCGACCCGATGCGCTCGTGATCCTCAGCACGGACGGGCTCCGCAAGGCCGCCGCCTATCTCCCCCGCATGGATCCAGCCGACCGCGTGTTTCTCGCCCCCCAGGTCCCCGCGGTCGCGACGGCGGCAACCGTGGAAGTGATCGACCCGGCGACGCTCGGATTGCGGGTCGCCCGGACCGATCTCGCCCTGACGCTCCTCGTCGTCGCCCTGGAGCGGCTCGCTGCGATACCGGCGGCCGCTCTCGAGGAGGCGGCTCGGGCCGGCCCCTCCCACACGGTGACGAACCTCAACGCGATCGAGCAGGGGAGGCGGCTCGCCGGCGTGTGACGTGCTTCAGCCGAGCACGTCGACGCGGGCCGGCACGTGCTTGTGCCACGGCGTGCCGGCGAAGTCATCGCGCAGCTCGGGCCAGGTGAGCTCGTTGGGGGCGGCCCCGGCGACCGCGCTCGATCCGTCGTCGGATGGGTAGTCGACCCCGAGGCCGTTCGGCAGGGTGATGTGGCCGGGTTGCAGCGTGTCGCTGACGTCGACGATCGCGTCGATGGAGCCGCGCCGTGTCGAGACCCGCACCCGGCCGCCGCTATGGATACCGAGCCGCTCGGCGTCTGCCGGGCTCATCCGCAGCGCTCCCTCGGGATCGCGCTTGCGCCAGCCGGGATCGCGGAAGATCGTGTTCGCGGTGAACGAGCGCCGCTCGCCGGCGGCGAGCACGAACGGGTATTCGTCGGTGGTGTGCGCATCCGGCGCGTCGGGGAGTGCTCGCAAGCGGTCGAGCATCTCGGGGACGTCGACGTTGAGCTTGCCGTTGGGCGTCGTCACCTCCCTCCAGGAGTCCTCGTAGTTGTGGACGGTGAAGACGGTGCCGCGACGGTCCCGAACCAGTGCGTCGAAGAGCGCCTCGCCGAGCTCGAGCCCTTCGCCCTCGTGCCCCGCCCGGCGCACCGCATCCGGATACGCCATGGCGGCGCGGTGCGCCGCCGCCCACAGCACGGCGGCGGAGGCGGCGCCGTCGGGAAGGGTCGGGCCCAGCGCCGCGTACAGCAGCACCGGCGCCATCCGGCCCAGCAGCGGGTCGGACGAGGTCGTCACGAAGAAGGCTTCGGCGAACTCGGCACGGCTTCGACCCGCAGCGGCCCGCAGCGAGGCGACCATCTCGTCGTCGATCGCACCGAGCGCTCGGCACAGCCGGTAGTGGATCTCGGGTTCGGGGAGTGTCCCCGGTAGCGGGTCGAGGATCGGTGCTCTCAAGCTGAACACGTTGGTGGGGAACTCGAAGGTGAAGAAGGTCGCTTCCCACTTCTCGTACTGCGACGACGCCGGGAGGACGTAACTGGCTTCCCGGGCCGTCTCGGTCATGGCGACGTCGATGACGACGCTGAACTGCAGCGCTCGCATCGCCTCGCGGAACCGCGACGAGTCGGCGAGCGAGTGCGCCGGGTTGGCGGACTCGACGATCATCGCCCGGTAGCGGTCGGGATGGTCCGTGAGGATCTCGTCGGCGATGACGTTGCACGGCACCATGCCACCGATGATGCGCTCTCCGGCGACGGGTGATCGCTTCAGGCTGCCGGCCTTCGCCGTGGCGAGAGGGATGAGGGCGGAGGGGGCATTCATTGCACCGGGCTTGGCGAAGTTGCCGGTGAGGACCCACAGCAGCTTGTCGAGGTAGGAGTTGAGCGTGCTGTGCGGCGCCATCTGGATGCCGAGGTCCTCGAAGAACGACACGCTCGACGCGGTGGCGATCCGGCGGACGGTGTCGCGCAGCAGCGTCTCGTCGATACCGCAGCGGCCGGCGAACTCTCCGACCGGCACCTCCCGAGCCGCGGCGAGGACGGCATCGACACCGCTCACGTTGTCGGAGACGAACCGTGTGTCGACGAGGTCCTCCTCGACGAGGATCGCGACCATGGCGGCGAGGCAGAACGCGTCGGTTCCCGGTCGTACCTGGAGGTAGTAGTCGGCGAGATCGGCCGTCTCGGTGCGCCTCGGGTCGATGACGACCATCGACCGGTCGGGGTCGTTGGAGATCTCCTTCAGCGTCTTGCGGGTGTGGGGGATGCCGTGGGACTGCCACGGGTTCTTTCCGATGAAGACGGCGACCTCGGCATTGGCGAAATCACCCCGCGTGTTGGCGCCGGCAACCGACGCGTTCACCCAGAACTCGCCGGTCTTCTCCTGGGCGAGGGCGTTCGACCGAAACCTCGAGCCGAGGGCGGCCCGCAGCGCCGGCGAGTGGGCTCCGCCGAGGTGGTTCCCCTGGCCACCGCCGCCGTAGTAGAAGATCGTGTGGCCGCCGTGCTCGTCGCGCACGGCGGCAAGGCCGGCGGCGACCTCGGCGATTGCGGTGTCCCAGTCGACCTCCTCGTAGGCGCCGTCGGGACGCCGCCGCATCGGACTTGTGAGGCGGTGGCGGCCGTTCTGGTAGTGGTCGAGGCGGAGTGCCTTTTCGCAGGTGTAGCCCTTCGACGCAGCATGCTGCTTGTCACCCCGGATGCGGGCGAAGCGTCTGCCGTCGAGCCGGACCTCGACACCGCAGTTGCATTCACACAGGATGCAGACCGTCGGGTTCCAGTCGGGCTGGTCCATTGCCTCCGCCTCCTCGATGCTGGTAGCGTAACGAAACCGACCTTACGCATCGGCCGAACCCGCCGTCAATCGAGATGACCAAGCGCACATCGTTCGCAGCCATGAACTGCTCCCTGGCCCGGGCCCTCGACGTCGTCGGTGAATGGTGGACCCTTCTCGTCGTCCGCGAGGTCTACTTCGGACGCCGCAGCTTCACCGAGATGCGCGACACGCTCGGCATCGCCCGCAACATCCTCTCCGACCGGCTTGCGTCTCTCGTCGCCGGCGGCGTCCTCGAACGCCGGACGGGGGGCTCGGACCTGCGGAGGAACGAGTATCACCTCACCGCCAAAGGCCGAGACCTCATCCCCGTTCTCGTCGTGCTCATGCGGTGGGGGGATCGGTGGGAGGACGACGGCACGGGTCCTCCTATCGTCCTCACCGACCGGGACACGGGAGCGGAACTCGAACCGGCCGTCGTCGACGCCGCCACCGGCAGGGAGATCGACGCCGGCACCATCGGAGTCCGACCGGGACCTGGGTTCCGCCCCGAGGCGTGGCCGGCGCCGGCCGCCGGACCGCGCTGACCCAGGCCCGGGCGTCTTCTCCGGTCCGTGCCGGGCTCAGGTGCGGGGGTGCGTCTCGGGAGCCGGCGCTCCGCAGAACTGGCAGGTGCTCCGGCCCCTGTCGATCACCGCGTCGCACGCCGTGCAATGCGCCGCTCTCGTGACCGGGCTGTCGACCCGCTCGCTGAGCAACTGGATCCGGGCCCAGAGGTCATCGCTGGAGAAGCCGGCCTCTTCGAGCAGCTCCCAGATCGCCCCGATGACGATGTCGAGCCGGGAGACCCTGCCCTGGAGATCCTCGATGGAGCCCCGCCGGGTCTCCGAGTTGATCGCAGCCGCCGTCCCCAGCCGGGACTCGTATGAGATCGACCGCTGGCCCGTGATGAAGCCACCGATGTCCATGAACCTTGCATCGGTGCCGCCAGCCGGCCACTTGAACCGGGTCGTGTTCCCGACGAGCACAGCCCACCGCCGCGGGCCTATCGTCGCGGAGAGGTGAATGCAGACGAGGGAGCAGCCGTGACCGCCCGCACCGACATCGACCCGGAGCACGTCGTTCTCATCGAGCCCGTCCCCGGCTCCGGGATCCCGGTCCATCTCATGTACGTCGAGACGATGGATGGGCTCTATGCCCCGATCGGGCTCAGGAAGCCGCAGGGCGACGGGCCGTTCCCCATCGTCCTCCTCACCTCCGGCAACGGTGGAGGGGGAATGGCCTGGATACGCGACGCCGTCGCCAACCGCGGCCTCGTCATGGAACGACTCCTCGATGCCGGTTACGCATGTGCCTGGCTGCGATACCGGACCGAAGTCGAGCTCGGTTACCACAACGGCGGACGGCTCGTCCGGGACATCCGGCAGGGGCGGGGGCTGTTCAACCGTTCCCCTCTGGAGTACGAGGACGAGATCTCGATCATCGAGGACGTCAAGACGCTGCCGTTCGTCGACGGCGACCGGGTCGGGCTCGTCGGGATGAGCCACGGCGGCGAGATGGTGCTGAAGATCACCTCGGAGTATCACGGAGCCGCCGTCGGGGTCGCCAGCGAGCCCGCCGCCCACGAGTTCCTCGCCTTGACGCCGGACGAGACGGCGACCGTCAACGAGGAGACCCGACTGCGGAACATCGAGAACATGCAGATGTTGGAGGTCGACAAGGTGCGGGGCCGGATCGACACCGCAATGGCCTCCGAGCGCATCGCGACCATCGAGACCCCGATCCTCGTCATGGGCCGCGAGACGGACCACCTCCAGGGGATCTTCCGGACCTCCTACGAGCTGCTCGCCGAGGCGGGAAAGGACGTGGAGTGGGTGTCCTACGACCACCCCCTCCACGGCTACATCTACCCGATGCGCGGCGATGACGGCGAGTACGAGGTCGACGCCGTCCAGGAGACGGCGATCGCAGGTGTCATCGCCTATCTCGACCGTTACCTGAAGCCCTGACCTACTGGTCGGGGGCAAGACGCTTCGACAAGGCGCAGCGCGTTCACCTACCGTGCCCGGATGGAAGCCAGCTCCCCGGCCGGCCTCGACGTGACGGACGTGGCGGCCCGAGCGCGAGCCACCGACGAGATCAAGCACGTCGGCCTCTCCGGCGGCGCATTGGTCGTCGGGGTCACCGCCGCTTCGGCCTTCAACGAGTTCGTGCCGCCGGGGCACCGGCCCACCGACTTCCTCCCCGGGGCGGAGAGCGTGGTCGTCGCCGGCTCCCCCGGGCCTGCAAACGCGGCGTGGCGGAGCCCCAACCGGCGGGTCATGGAGATCGCCGGCTACGACTTCCGTGAGAACGTGGCCTCGATCGTCATGGCCGAGCACATCGAGGCGACGTACGGCTACCGGGCGATCCAGGGGCCGACCCTGCCGACGTCGGGTCAGCACCCCCCGCTGAGCATGATGCTCGCCGCGGTGCTCGCCGGGCTCGGCACCCGTTCCATCGCCGCCAACATCGTCCTCAACCCGACCTACGGCCTCCTCTACTACGCCGCCGCGGTCACCACGATGCCGCTGGAGCCCGACCATGTGCTCGAGGAGAACGTGTGCCCGGCCCGGTCGTGTGTGCGGCTCTACGAGCAGGAGGGGAGGACCCCGTGCATGGCGGTCTGCCCCGCAGACGAGGGCGGCTGCATCGATGCGACGATCGAGGACGGGCGCATCGTGCACTCGTACTTCAACCGGGAGCGGTGCTCGACGAGGGCGATGAACTTCGGAATCAGGGGCCACATCAAGCAGCTCGAGATCCTCATGGACACCGATGACGCCGACGAGCGCCACGACCTCGTCTACTCCGACGACTTCCGCCGCAACCTCGCCGCCATCGGGAGGTACAAGGAGAGCGTCGCCCAGTGCTTCGAGTGCATGCGGGTCTGCCCGGTCGGGAGGTACAGGAGGAAGCTGAAGTGAGCGGGGACGAGTTCGACACGGTCGCCGTCAAGGCTGCGATCCTCGATCTCGCCCTGAAACGGGGAGCGCTGGCGGCGGGTGTCGGTGATCCGGCCCTCCTCGAGGACGCAGCGCCCGGTCAGCGACCTACCGACGTGCTACCCGGGACGAAGGCGCTCATCGTCCTGGGAGGCTCGGCTCCGAGGGCGGGCGAATGGCACAGCCCGCGCCCCGAGCTCATGGAGACGGTGGGGACGGCCGACCGGATGAACACGCTCGGCAACTCCATCGCCCGCCACATCGAGACGACGTACGGGTACTACGCGCTCAACGTGCCGACCGCGACCGACCACGCCGACAAGGCGTTCCTCGATTTCACCGAGGCGGCCGTGGCCGCCGGAGTGGGGGCGAGAAGCCTCGCCGGCCCGGCGCTACACCCGGTCCACGGCTTCATGTACCTCGCAGTGATCCTCACCTCGCTTCCGCTTCCCCCGGACACCCCGATCGCGGACCCGGTGTGCCCGGCGCCTTCGTGCGTGGAGATGTGGGACTCGGTCGGCACGACGCCGTGTCTGTCGACCTGTCCCATCGACGCCGGTGGCTGCCTCGGCGGCGAGCTCTCCGGGGGCCGCGTCGTCTCACGGAGATACGACAGAGACCGGTGCGAGCGCAGGGTGTACCACTACTGGGTGCCCGGATACCAGGCGGCGCTGGAGCGGGCTCTCAACGAGGACGACCCGGACCGGCGCAAGATGGTGCTCTACGGCAGCTTCTTCACGCGGACGATGTGGTCGATCACGTACTCGAACGTCTCCCAGGGCCAGTGCTTCGAATGCATGCGGGTGTGCCCGGTGGGGTCCGAGGAGAGGGCACTGCTTTGACCGAGCCATCCGGGCCTGCCGATCGCGGCGAGTTCGCCGGCTTCCACGTCGTCGACCCCGAGCTGTACGCCCGGCACCGCGACGAGGTGGTGCGGATGTCGACCTCCCACCAGGTCGACATCAACGAGTTCCTCCCCGGCGACGTTCGCAAGCGCGGACTGTCGGACGCCGAGATCGCCGAGCGCCTCGGTCTCGACGTTCGCGACGTCACCGAGATACGCGTCGTCGCCGAGCACGACGAGTACGGCATCGAGGAGTACGAGGCCTCCGCGAGGTTCAAAGACGCCGCAGCAGCGTCCTATGTCGAGCGCGGAGTCAGGAACCTCTATGAGGGCCGCCCCCCGCCGACGAGACGCTGAGGGGACACGCGCCAGAGCGTCCACGTGTTGGGCATCGGCAGCGCGGTGCGCTCGTCGATTGCCTGGGCGGCGGGTGAACCGGGATCGGGCCACAGGAGGAAGCGCGATCTGCCGCCCCGGTCACCTCGACGAGGCGACGGGTCGGGCGAAGAGCTCGGGCTCGCTGACGCCGAGACTGTCCCCGACGCGCCCGATCATCACGAATGTCGTGATGAGGGCGGCGAGCTCGAGGAGCTGCCCGTCGTCCCAGTTCGCCTTGAGCGGGTCCAGATGTCGTCGCCGACGCGCTGTCCCGGGCGGCCGGGGCGGGCGAGGTCGCCGACGAGGCGCTCGACGCCCGAGCCGACCTCCTCATCGGTCTCGTCCTCGGCCTCAACATCGCGGCGAGAGGGGGCGCATCCCGGGGGGAGGTCGACCGGCCTGCTGGCCGCGGCTCGTCACCAGCTACAGGCCTGGCGGATCGAACCCTGAGCCTCAATCGGCCACGGCGGGGAGATGAGGCGAGCCGCGGTGGGCGTCGCGGACGCGTTCTGCGGTCTTCGCCGCGAACCGGCTGATCCGCTCCGGAGAGAACCCGAGTTGGCGCAACGCCGCGCCCGCGTCGAACACCTCCGTGTACTCGGCGATGAGCCCACCGTCGAGGACGAACCGGCTCATGCCCTCGAACACCACCCTGCGGCCTCTCGCGTCGGGCAGCGTCGATTCGTAGCTGAACGTGTACCGGGCGTAGCCGACGGAACCGTCTGTGACCGGGTCCCGCATGTCCCAGACGAAGTCGACGGCGGCGCCGTGGAAGTGCTCGACGACCATCCGGGCGATGGCGGGACGTCCCCGGAAGGGCCCGTAGAACCCATCGTGGTAGACACCGTCCGCGGTGAACAATGAGGCGAGCAGCTCACCGTCACCGGTCTCAACCGCGGTGGCGAACTCGCCGGCGAGCGCCGCGAACCACCCCGGCCCATTTCCATCGCCGCCCATGTGACCCCTCAATCTTCGAGCACCATCTCCGCGTACCGGTCCCGCAGGACCTTCTTGTCGAACTTGCCCGTTCCCGTCTTGGGGATCTCGTCGATGAAGACGATCTCATCGGGCAGCCACCACTTGACGACCCGGTGGCCGAGGTGCTCGAGAAGCTCCTCCTTCGTCGTCTCCACGCCGGGCCGGAGAACGACGGCGGCGAGCGGACGTTCTTGCCACTTGACGTGTTTGACGGCGACGACGGCCGCCTCCGCTACTGCCGGGTGGGCGGCGAGCTCACGCTCGAGGTCGAGCGACGAGATCCACTCTCCGCCGGACTTGATGACGTCCTTCGCCCTGTCGGTGATCCGGATGAATCCATCCGGATCGATGGTGCAGACGTCACCGGTTCGCATCCAGCCCTCGCTGAACGTCTGCGGGGTGCGGGGGTCGTCGAGGTATTCGGCGGCGATCCACGGGCCGCGGATCAGCAGCTCACCGAACGCCTCCCCGTCGTGGGGCAACTCCTCGCCGGCCTCGTCGACGATCTTCACCTCGAGTCCCGGGATCGTCCGCCCCGCCGTCTCGAGGTAATCGAGCTGTCGCTCGAATTCCCAGTCCTCCATGTGCGGCGCGAGGAGCGCCATGGAGGCGACCGGGTTCGTCTCGGTCATTCCCCATCCCTGCACGACGCGGATCCCGACGTTGCGCCCGTACCAGTCGATCATCGCCCGTGGCACCGCCGAACCGCCGCAGAGGAAGGCCCGGATCGAGGAGATGTCGAGGTCGGGGTGGTCCATGAGATGCTGCTGGATGCCGCCCCACACGGTGGGGACCCCGGCCGAGAACGTCACCTGCTCGGCGGCGAACAGGTCGATGAGACCCTGCGCGGAGAGGTCCGGGCCCGGATAGGTGAGCTTGGCGCCCCTCGTCACCGCCATGAACGGGAAGCCCCAGGCCGCGGCGTGGAACATCGGCACGACGGGGAGGACGTTGTCGATGGCCGCGATCGGGAAGTTGGCGAGGTTGGAGAGGGTGTGGAGGTAGGTCGAGCGCTGGGTGTAGGCGACACCCTTGGGGTTGCCGGTCGTCCCCGAGGTGTAGCAGTACATCATCGGCGATCGCTCGTCGAGGAGGGGCCACGACCCCCAAGGCTCGGCGTCGGCGATGAGGTCCTCGTAGGCGATCGTGTTGGGGAGCGACGTGTCGCCGGCGTCTGCGCCCATGACGACGAAGCGCGTCACCGTGTCGAGTCCGTCGGCGAACCGCTCGACGAGGGGGACGAGGTCGGGATCGATGAAGATCACCTGGTCTCGGGCATGGTTGACGATGTAGGCCAGCTGGTCAGGGAACAGCCGGATGTTGAGGGTGTGGCACACCACGCCGGTATTGGCCGTCGCCCAGTAGAGCTCGTGGTGGCGCAGGTTGTTCCACGCGAACGTCCCGATGACGTCGCCGGGTGAGAGCCCGAGCTTCGTCTTCATCGCCGTGGCCAGACGACGGATCCTGGCATCGGTCTCTGCGTAGGTGGCCCTCACGATGGACCGGTCGAACTCGACCGACACGACTTCCTGGCCCGGGTGATGGCTCACGGCGTGCTGGTAGAGGGTCGACAGCAGCAGGGGGAAGTCGTCCATCATGTGCGGCATCGGTGTCCTCCTCTCGCACGGCCTCAAGGTAACGGGACTCGCGGTGCTCTGCAGGTGGTTCTTCCCGGGGGCGGGGCTGCGGTCGCCGCTCGTAGACTCGCGCCGTGGTCATCGAGTTCCTGACCTTCGCCGTCGATCTCGCCGACCAGGAGGATTGGCTCGCCGTCGAGGAAGGCGAGTGGAGCCGCTTCCTCGAGACGCGGCCCGGCTTCGTCCGCAAGGAGATGTGGCGCAGTCGCGACGACCCTGACACCGTCCATGCGGTGATCTGGTGGGACAGCGTCGAGTCGTGGAAGGCCATCACGCCCGACGAGGTGCGGGCGGTCGACGAGCGCATGGGTCGCTGGCTCAGGGAGCCAACGTGCCGCAGCTACGACGTCGTCCGCGAGACCTGAGACGACCCCAGGCCCTCAATCCTGGCCGTGCTCGAACAGGGTGAGCTGCATCCCGTCCGGGGCGCGCACCCGGGCGCTGCGGCTCCCCCACGGCGTGGCGAGAGGGCCACCGAGGTGCTGGGCGCCGGTTTCGGTCACCAACGATGAGCCCGAGGCCGTCCGTGGGCGCCACGGAACTTCACGACGATGGACCCCGACGGGAACGGTGTCGCGGTCTGCGAGTTCGTCGGGGCCGGAATGCCGACACGCCGGGTGCCCCACAGGCGGGGTCCCGGTACAGTGACCCGGTGGCGGCCGCCGATCCATCGATCCTCTCGAGACGGTGGCTGCCGCTGACGAGCTCCGTCGTAGCCACGATCTCTCTCACCGCGTTCAACATCCTCGCCGTCGTAGCTGCGCTGCCCCAGATCACCGCCGAGCTCGGCGACGTTTCGCTGCTGAGCTGGGTGATCACCGGCTTTCTCGTCACCTCGACGCTGGCGACGATGGTCGCGGGCCCGGCGATGGATGCGTTCGGCGTGAGCGCGACGTTCCGGGCGACGATGGTGTTCTTCCTCATCGGCAGCGCCGCTTGCGCTGCCGCTCCCTCCATGCTCGCCCTGGTTGTGTTCCGTGGGGTCCAGGGGGTCGGCGCCGGTCTCGCTTTCGCCGTGGCCACGGCCGCGATCGGGATCGCGTATCCGGAGCGTCTCCGTCCCCGCGCCCTCGCAGCGATCTCGGTCGCGTGGGGGGTCATGGCGCTTGGGGGACCGACGCTGGCGGCGCTGTTCGTTGCCACCACGGGTTGGCGCGGCATCTTCCTCATCAACATCCCGATCGCGATCGGAGCCGGCGCGCTGGGATGGTCGCGCATGCCGCCGCGAGCCACGGATGCGGGGCGAGGCTTCGAGGTCGGCGCCTGGGGGGTGGCGATCCTCGGCGCGTTCACCGTCGTGAGCCTCGTCGGGTTCTCCGACGCCTCGGTCGTGTCAGGCGTTGCGGTCGTCGTCGCCGCACTGCTCGGCGCCGGGTACTGGGTGTACACGCGGCGGGCACCGTCCCCCGTGATCGAACGGCGGTATTTCGCCCGGCACCCGATTGGGACGACGAACCTCGCCTTCGGGTTGGCCTTCGGAGCGGCGCTCGGCATCGACGCGTATCTGCCCATCTACGTCAAGGCGGGCCTGGGGTACTCCGTCGTGATTGCCGCGTTCTCGGTGGCGTTCCTCACGCTGGGGTGGACGACGGCGTCGCTGGCGATGAGCCGTCTCCTCGACCGCTACTCGGAGACCCCGACCGCGCTCGTCGGGTTCGGGCTCCTCATTCCGGCGATCGGCGTCGGTCTCGCCGTCTACGACGCGAACACACCGATCGCCGTTGTACTCGCCGTCGCCTTCGTCCTCGGCCTGGGCGTCGGGACGCTTGCGATGTCGCTGCTGAACCTGCTGTACGTCGTGGCCGAGCCGACCGAGGTCGGCCGGGCCACCGCCGCCCACCAGTACCTACGAGGACTCTTCCAGACCTATGCCGCGGCCATGGTCGGGACGATCATGCTGCTCGTCGTCTCCGACCGGCTCGGTGACGTGGAGGCGGTACGGGAACTGCTCACCGGCGAGGTCACCTCCGGCGACGCTGCGACCCGAGACGCGGTCGCCGCAGGATTCAGGCTGGGCCACGCCGTTCCACTCGTGCTCAGTGTGATCGGGCTGGTCGCCGGGCTGCGGCTGTGGCGGCGCATGGGCCAGCCGTGGCGGCGCAAGGAGGAGAGCGTCGCGCCCTGAAGCGGGTGCGTCAGCCGACGACGCCAGGGCGGACCTCGCGGGCCAGGGTCTCGATCGCAGCGGTCGAGTCGGGCCCGAACGTGTACCGGGCGAGCGCCACGTCGAGGCCGGCGTCGGCGAACGCACCGGGACCGCCGCGGTAGAGACAGGAGGCGAGCACCGTCCGGACGGCGTCGCGGGCCGCCCTTCGATCCGGGCCGACCGAGGTGAGGAGGTCGGCGGCGACGAGCAGACCGCGCGGGTCCCGTCCCGCCCGGCCGGCGCCAATGTGCTCGTGGGCCTATCACACGCACCTCGGGCTCGTGAACGCCCCCAGCTGGACCCGCCAGCCACCTCTTCCGCCGCCTCGTCATGCGGGTGCTGACCGCGCCGACGTCGAGGGCATCAAGCGGCCACGCGTAGCTCGGCTCGCCTCCTGAGCGGGCCGTCCGGCTAGGCGTCGATGCCGGCGCGCCGCAGATACGCGGCGGCAACCTCGCCGACCTCGTTGGTGAGGTCCCGCTCGTCGACGCTGCTCAGCTTGCCGTTGCGGACGACGATCCGACCGTCGACGACGACGTGGGCGACGTCGTCGCCGTGGGCCCGGTTGACGATGGTCCACACCGGGTCGAGGACCGGCTGGAGATGCGGAGTCGCCACGTCGACGCAGACGATGTCGGCGAGCTTGCCGGGTTCGATGGATCCGAGGTCGTCGCCGAGCCCGAGCGCGTCCGCTCCCCCTCGCGTTGCCATCTCGAGCGCCGTCGCCGGGGTGACCGCGCCCGGGTCCATGGTGCCGAGGCTCTGCAGGAGCACCTCCTGGCGCATCTCGGCGAAGAGGTCGTCCATCGTGTCGACGCCGAGCCCGACGTTGATCCCCGCTTCGAGGAGCCTGGGGACCTCCGTCACGCCCTTGGCGAGGCGCATGTGGTTCGTGGGGCAATGGACCACGTGGGTGCCGCTGCGGGCCAGCTGGGCGATCTCGCGGCCCGACAGGTACACGCAGTGGACGAGGATCGTGTCCGGACCGGCGAAGCCGAGGCGGTGAAGCAGCTGGACGGGACGGGCTCCGTGACGGTCCCGCGTCGTCCTCACTTCGGCTTCGGTCTCGGCGACGTGGGTGTAGAGCCCCAGCCCGTGACGGTCGGCGAACCGCCGGGCCCTGGCGAACACGGACGGCGGCGCCTGGCGTGACGACACCGGGGCGACGAAGAGCCTCCCCGGCGGTACGACGTCGATGAGCCGTTCGATGGCCCTGAAGGCGTCGGCGGCGGGCTCGCAGATCGGGCGGTACGGCCTCGTCATGATGCCCCTGGCCATGAACCACCGGATGCCGGTGGCCTCGTAGCCGGCGATGGCGGCCTCGGCGAGGCCGGGTCGGTGGAAGGGGTAGATGTGATCGACGACCGACGTCACGCCGGACCTCAGGAGCTTTGCCGTCCCGACGAGGGCGCCCACCCGGTACTCGTCGGGACCCATGTGCTCGTTGAGCCGCCAGTGCGCCCGGAGGAAGGCATCGATCTTGAGACCTTCGCCGACGCGCACGCCGGGGGTGAGATCGCGGAGGTGGTCGTGGAGGTCGATGAGGCCGGGGATGACGATCATGCCGGATGCGTCGAGCGTTCTCCTCGTCCGGCGCTGCGCACCACCGACGGCGACGACCCGGGCCCCGTCGACATAGACATCGGCGTCGAGGACGCGCCGTTCCCCGTCCATGGTGACGACGGTTCCACCGCGAATCCGGAGATCGATCACTGCATCCGGGCGATGACGGGCGCCACCCGCTCGATGCGCTCCACCGACTCGGCGACGGTGTTTCCGCCGAGGCTGAGGATGACCCCTCCGACACCGAGGCCCTCCAACTCGCGTAGCCGGTCGAGGAGGACGCCTTCGGGCCCGCCGACTTCGAACGCGTCCACCATCTCGGGCGTGATCATCCCCACCGCCCTCTCCAGGTCGCCCGAGGTGACGACCTCACGGATCGGCAGCACTTCCTCGGGAGCGAGCCCGTAGATAGGGATGAGGCTCTCGGAGTAGCTCCCCGCCACCATGTACGTGCACCGGGAGCGCAGCCGGTCGACGGCGGCGTCCCGGTCCTCGTCGTACTCGTAGTCGAACATGAGGATGATCTCGCACGCCCCCTTCCTACCGGCGTCCTCCTCCCCGGTGGAGACACGCTCGGTGACGAACGAGATGTGGCTGGGGGCGAGACCGTGCGTGATGACCCCGTCGGCGATCCGGCCGGAGAGCTCGAGCATCTTCGGGCCCCGGGCGGCGAGGTATACCGGCATCGGGCCGGGCTTCCATCCCAGCTCGGCGCCGGAGATGTCGAAGTGATTGCCGCTGAGGCTCACCCGGCCCGTCGAGAGCGTCTCGACGATCTCGACCGTCTCGGCGACGAGGCTCAGCGACCGCTTGATGGGAAGGCCGAGCTGGAGGGGGAACTCGGCTCCGCCGGTGCCCACGCCGACGATCGCCCGGCCCCCGGAGAGCTCGTGGAGCGTGGCGAACGAGCTCGCCAGCAGCGTCGGGTGGCGAAGCAGCGGGCTGACGACCGAGGTCCCGAGCTTGATCCGCGACGTCGACGTCGCGGCGAGGGCGAGGGCGACGAACGAGTCCCGAAGGAAGTAGTGGTCGGGGACCCACAGCGAGTCGAACCCCGCCTTCTCGGCGGCGACTGCGATCGCCGCAGTCTCCTCGGCCGGCCGATCCAACCAGACAGATGTGCCGAACTTCACGTGTCCTTCCCTTCGCCCGTCATGTCTCGAGTGCCTCCCGGAGCAGGTCACCGGCGACCTCTCGCCGGTACCACGCGCTCGCCCTCACATCGTCGATCGGTGCGATGTCGCCCCGCAGCGCCTCGACGGCGGCGACGACGACGTCGTCGCTCGGTGCCCGGCCCTCGAGCGCCGCCTCGGCCCCGGGAGCGCGAACCACAGTCGGCGCCACCGCTCCGAGGGCGAGCCTCACGCCACGCAGCGCCCCGTCCTCGTCCCGGGACCATCGCCAGGCCAGGCTCACGATCGAGATCGCCATGGCGGAGCGCCCACCGAGCTTGAGGAACCCGTCTTCGCCCTCCGGCAGCGGAACCCGGATGAGCGAAATCCACTCGTCGGGCCCCAGTGCGGTGCGTCCCGGCCCGGTGGCGAGCTCCGCCACCGGCACCTGGCGACTGCCCCCGGGTCCTTCGACGACCACGTGCGCCGCAGCGGCGACGAGGGGTGGGACCATGTCCGCGGCGGGGGAGGCATTGGCGAGGTTGCCGCCGAACGTGGCGCGGTTGCGGATCTGCAGCGACCCGAAGAGCCGGGCGGAGGCGGCGACCGCGGGGAGCCGACCGGCGAGCCCGGAGACGATGGCGCTGATCGGCGCCATGGCCGAGAGCTCCGCGACGCCTGCGGTGATGACGACCGCCGGCGCGCCGTCCGCGATGTTGGAGACGTCGATGAGGCTGGGCTCGTCGCGGCCGTCGCGCATCTGGACCAGGATGTCGGTGCCGCCGGCGATCAACCGGCCTGACCCGGCGAGCGCCCTGAGTTCCTCGATCGTGGTGGGGGTG
The DNA here is from genome assembly GCA_947259365.1 of uncultured Acidimicrobiaceae bacterium. GTDB lineage: Bacteria > Actinomycetota > Acidimicrobiia > Spongiisociales > UBA5794 > CAMYMC01. The sequence continues at coordinate 50,440 of CAMYMC010000005.1, forward strand.
GCGAGCTCGACCACGATCACTCCGCCACTGAGGCGACGGCGCGGAAGATCGCCTGGTACCCGGTGCAGCGACAGAGGTTGCCCTCGAGCGCCTCCCTCACGTCGGCCTCGGCGGGTCGAGGGTTCTTGGCGAGGAGCCCGGCGACGGACACGACGACACCCGGCGTGCAGAACCCGCACTGGCTGGCGTAGTGGTCGACGAAGGCTTCCTGAACGGGATGGAGGCGATGGTCGTCGCCGATGCCCTCGACCGTGACCACGTCGGTGGCGGCGACCTGGCCGACGAGCACGAGACATGAGCAGACCGGATCGCCGTCGACGAGCACGGTGCAGGCGCCGCACTCGCCCATCCCGCAACCTTCCTTCGCTCCGATGAGGCCGAGGTCGTCGCGGAGGAAGTCGAGGAGGCGGCGGGCCGGGTCCGGGGTCGTGACGGCGGTGCCGTTGACCCTCACGCCGCCGACTCCCGCATCAAGCGGTAGACGGCTTCGGGGGACGCCGGGAGCCGATCGACGGTGACCCCGGTCGCATCGTGGATCGCGGCGACGATCGCCGGCGCCGTCGGCACGAGTACGACCTCGGCGATGCCCTTGGCGCCGAAGGGCCCGCTCTCCTCCTCGCTCTCGACGAGGATCGTGTCGAGCTCGGGGATATCCCCCGCAGTCGGGATGAGATACGTCTCGAGGGACTTCGTCTGCGGCACCCCGTCCTCGTACTTGAAGTCCTCCATGAGGGCCCAGCCCAGGCCCTGGATGATGCCCCCCTCGGTCTGGCCGATCACACCTGCCGGGTTCACCGCGACCCCGCAGTCGACCGCGCAGGCAACGCCGCGCACCGCGATCTCTCCGGTGTACCGGTTGATCTCGATGCGGGCGACCTGGACGGCGCTGCCGTAGACCCGGTGGGGTGAGTAGCGCTCCACGTCCGCCGCGCTCAACGGGCCCAGGTCCTCGACGTCGGGGGCGACGAACGTGGCTTCAACGAGCGCCCTGCCGGCCTCGGCGAGGCGTCTGCCCGCTTCCGCCCAGTCGATCGGCGCTTCGAGCCCGAGCTCGTCGATGCGTGCCATGAGCTCCCGGCACGCCGTCATCACCGCCGATCCGCCGACGTACAGGCTGCGGGACGCGGCCGAGCTGCCGGATTCGGGGACGAGCTCGGTGTCGCCGACCCTGATGTCGATGTCCTCGTAGGGCCGGCCGAGGGTGTCCGCGGCGACCTGGGCGTAGGCAGCGTCGACCCCGGTGCCGGAGTGGTTGGGCCCGGCCCAGATCGTGATCGAGCCGTCGGTGCCGATGGCGAGCCTGGCTCCGGCGTGGTCCCCCCGACCGCTGCCGTACCCGCACCCCTTGAGGGCGGCGCCGATCCCTGTGCCGCGCAGCCACGGCCCCGAAGCCTGCTGCTTCCACTCCTCCCGGTCACGCCACCACGGATGGCCGACGATGGCGTCGAGGGCCTCGGTGGCACGGAAGCTGGGACCGACGATGTGGCCGTACAGGCCGTGGGGATCACCCGGCCTCAGCATGTTGCGCCGCTTGACCTCGACCGCGTCGAGCCCCAGGCGTCGGGCTCCTTCGAGGATCGCGGTCTCGATGGCGAACGCCACCTGGGGGACGCCGTAGCCGCGGAACCCGCCGCCGTTGCCGTTGTTCGTGTAGACCGCCCGCCCCCGGAAGCTGGCCGTCTCCGTCCGGTACGGCCCGGTTGACGTCTCCCCCGAGACCTTGAGCACCGCCGGGCTGAACGAGGCATACGGCCCGGCATCGACGAGCGCGTCGGTGGCGACGGCGACGATGCCACCCTCGGCGTCGAGGCCGAGCCGGGTGTGGACGCGGAACGGGTGCCGCTTCGTGCCGGTGTTCATCACCTCCTCCCGGGTGAGAACGATGCGCACCGGCCGTTCGGTCGCCTTCGCCAGCAGCGCGAGGAAGATGGCGACGGGCCCATCGACCTTGGCCCCGAATGCGCCGCCCATCGGCGTCGAGATGATCCTGACGTCATCGGGCTCGACGCCCAGAGCCCAGCTCACGTCCTGCTGGGTCCCGCCCGGGTACTGGGTGCCGATCCAGATCGTGAACAGGCCGTTGGTGTAGACCCCGACCCCGCCGCCCGGCTCGAGGCAGACGTGCTCCTGCGCCTGGGTGTGGAACACTTCGTCGACGACGACTGCGGCGTTCGCGAGCGCGGTCTCGACGTCGCCACGCTCGTGGTGCAACTCCATCAGCAGGTTGCCGCCCTGGTGGAGGCGGGGCGACTCCGGGTCGAGCGCGAGCTGCGGATCCGAGACCGCCGGAAGCGGCTCGAGCTCGACCGAGACGGCGGCGGCTGCGGCTTCGGCCTCGGCCAGGGTCTCGGCGGCGACGAGGGCGACCGGGTCTCCGAGCTGGCGGATGCGTCCGTCGATGAGCACCGGGCGGTCGGGAACGACGACACCCTGGATGTTGCGGGGCACGTCCGAGGCGGTGAGGACGGCGACGACGCCGGGCATGGCGCGCGCCGCGGTCGTGTCGAGTCCGACGAGGCGGCCGTGGGGGATGTCGACGCGCACGATCTTGCCGTGCACCATGTCTGGCAGGGTCTTGTCGGTGAGGAACTCGAGGGCCCCGGTCGCCACGTCGACAGCGTCGCGTGCCGGCATCGCCCGCCCCACCGAGCGGGTCAGCGTCGGTGCGTCCACGTCTCCGATCACCATGGGGTTGTGTCCACCTCGAAGGCAGCCGACTCTAGTGGTCCGCGGTACCGTGGAATGGGGAGGGACGGCTCTGAAGCTCAGCGGGCGCAACATCGTCGTGACCGGCGGGACCAGCGGGATCGGACGCGCTCTCGTCGACGAGCTCGCGGACAGGGGCAACGCCCTCCTCACCTGCGGGCGCGATCGGGACCGCCTCGCCGAACTCTCGGCCGATCGACCCGATGTCACCGTCGTCGACGCCGACCTCGCCACGCCGGAGGGTGTGACCCGTCTCGTCTCGACGATCCGTGAACGCTTCGAGAGGCTCGATGTGCTCGTCAACAACGCCGGAGTGAGCACCGGGTTCGACCTCGATGACCTCGCCGGCACCGCCGAGCGTTCCGCCCACCTCATCGCCACCAACGTCACTGCGCTCGTACGGCTTTCCATCGAGTGCATCCCGCTGCTACACCGCTCCGACGACGCCGCCATCGTGAACGTCACGTCCATCGTCGCTCACGTCCCCAAAGGACGGGCACCGGTGTACTCCGCGTCCAAGGCCGCCGTGCGCGCCTTCACCGTCGCGCTCCGCTCAGCCCTCGACGGAAGCAGCATTGCCGTCGTCGACGTTCTCCCGCCCCTCGTGGAGAGCCGGATGCCGGGGCCGGTTGGCATGCAGCGGATGGATGCCGCCAGGTTCGCCGGCATCGTCGTCACCGCGATGGGGCGCGACGCCCGCGACATCCGCGTCGGGCGCAACCGGTGGATCGCGTTGCTGAGTCGCGTCTCCCCTCGCCTCGCCGACCGTCTCATCGGCTGAACGCCGTCCGAGCGATGGGGCCTGGGGAGGCGCTATCGTCCTTGGACCTTGACCGACGGGCGGACCGGGATGAGCGAGGCCAACGGCACAGCTCTGGATTTCGACCGGGTTGGCATGACCTATCCGGACGGCACTGAGTCGCTGCACGTCATCAGCTTCGGTCTCGACACCGGCGAGTTCGTCACCGTCGTCGGTCCCTCAGGGTGCGGCAAGTCGACGTTGCTGCGGCTGGCGTCCGGGCTGCTCAAGGAGACGGCGGGGGCCGTCAGGGTCGACCGCGACCGGCTCGGCTACGTCTTCCAGGACGCCACCTTGTTGCCGTGGCGAACCGTGCAGAAGAACGTCGAGCTCCTGGCCGAGCTCCACGGCCAGGACAGGGACGCGAGACGCCGCACCGCTGAGGAGGCGATCGAACTCGTCGGGCTGACCGGGTTCGAGAGGCACCACCCGAAGCGGCTCTCCGGGGGTATGAGGATGCGGGTCAGCCTCGCCCGGTCGCTCACCCTCGACCCGTCGGTGTTCCTCTTCGACGAGCCCTTCGGCGCGCTCGATGAGATCACGAGGAACCGGCTCAACGACGAGGTGCTGAGCCTCTTCGCCACGCGTGGGTTCGCCGGTCTCTTCATCACGCACAACATCTTCGAGGCCATCTACATGTCGACCCGCGTTCTCGTGATGTCGGCGCGGCCGGGCCGGATCATCGCCGACTTCGACATCCCGTTCGGGTATCCGAGAGCCGACGACCTCCGGTTCCAGCCCGAGTTCGCCCAGATCGGCGCACGGGTGTCCGAGGCGCTGAGGCAGGCCTACGAATGAGCACCGAGCCCATCGAAGCCCTCGAAGCCGTTCCGCTGATCACCGAGGACCCGGACCCGGTCGTTGCAGTCCACGTCGAGTCCCGATCGACGGCGTCGAAGGTGTTCGCCCGGCTTCGCCTGCTCTCAGCGCCGGCGGTCGTGTTCGCCGGGTTCATGGGGATCTGGTATCTGCTCTCGTGGCGGTACCTCCCGACGGTTCTCGGTCGCGCCTCGCCGCCCGAGTTCCTCCGCTCCATCATCCTCCCCTACCCCCACGACGTGGTGAACGTTGCGTTCCTCGACGCGACGAACCTCGGCGATCTCCTCTCTGGCCTGTGGCTCGACACGAGGCTGTCCACGTTCGGTTTGGGGATTTCGATCACCATCGGCCTGATCACGGCGATCGCGATGAGCCAGGCACGATGGATCGAGCGGTCGTTCTATCCGTACGCGGTGTTTCTCCAGACCGTGCCGATCCTCGCCCTCGTGCCGCTCATCGGGCTCTTCTTGGGGTTCGGGTTCTCGGCACGGCTCATCGTCGTTGTGATCATCTCCCTGTTCCCGATCATCACGAACACGCTCTTCGGGCTGAAATCTGCGGACCAGGGCCTCCACGACCTGTTCACTCTCCACACGAAATCGCGCTGGGTGCGGCTGCGCAAACTGCAGCTCCCGAATTCCATGCCGGCGATGTTCACCGGGTTCCAGATCTCGGCGGGCCTCTCCGTCATCGGCGCCATCGTCGGCGACTTCTTCTTCGGCCGGGGGGAGAAGGGGCTCGGCAACCTCATCGACCTCTACGCGAACCGGCTCCGCCCGGAAGAGCTGTGGGCGGCGGTGTTCTTCTCCACCGCGCTCGGCCTCACGGTCTTCATGATGTTCGGGTGGCTTCGCACCCGCCTCACCGCCCATTGGCACGAGTCCGGCGAGCCTGGGTCGTGAGCCGACGTATCGAGATCTCGTCCACCAGGACGTGACCAGAAGGGAGACACCAACCATGAGAGCAACGCACAGGGGTCTGCGGATCGCGGCGGTTCTTGCCGCGTTCACCTTGATCGCGGCAGCGTGCGGCGACGACGATGACACCGCGGCCACCACCGCGGCGACGACGGCGGCACCGGCGACGACAGCGGCCCCCGCTACCACTGCGGCACCGGGCACGACCGCGGCCCCTGCCACCACTGCGGCACCGGGCACGACGGCGGCGCCGATGACCGGCGACCTGGCCATGTGCCCGAACCCGATCGTCTTCCAAACCGACTGGTTCCCCGAGTCGGAGCACGGAACGCTCTATCAGCTCACGGCAGGTGAAGGATCGATCGACCCCGACAGCGGCCGGTTCCAGGGCCCGCTGGCGGCGGATCCGAGCATCACGGTCGAGATCAGGGCGGGCGGCCCGTACATCGGCTTCCAGCCGACGACGCAGCTCATCTACTCCGACGACAGCATCTTCCTCGGGTACGTGTCGACGGACGAGCAGATCGCTCTCTTCGAGACCTCGCCGACGATCGGTGTGGTGACTCCGCTGGAGAAGAACCCGCAGATCCTCATGTGGGATCCCGCGACCTACCAGTTCGACTCGTTCTCGGACATCGGAGACTCGGGTGCGGTGGTCAATGTGTTCCCCGGCGGGTTCTACATCGACTACCTCGCCGAGACGGGTCAGATCAGCCGCGAGCAGTTCGACGGATCGTACGACGGATCCCCCACCCGGTTCATCGCCGAGGAGGGCGCGATCGTCCAGCAGGGCTTCGGAACCCAGGAGCCGTGGAACTACGAGAACATCTTCGAGGACTGGGGGAAGCCGGTCGACTTCCTGTTCATCCACGACTCGGGGTGGGAGATCTACAGCCAGAACTTGGGGATCCGGCCCGACAAGCTCGACGACGCCGCCAAGGAATGCCTGCGGGCGCTCGTTCCGCTCGTCCAGCAGGCCGGGATCGACTTCATGGACGATCCGGGCCCGGTCAACGCGGCGATCTTGCAGGCCGTCGAGGACTTGGCGAGCTTCTGGGAGCTCTCTCCCGAGAGCGTTCTCAACACGGTCAAGGTGATGGACGATGAGGGCATCATCGCCAACGGACCCGACGGCATCATCGGCAACTACGACCTGGACCGCGTCCAGGACCTGATCGACCAGGCGCTGGCGATCGGCCCTCCGGTCTTCGACGCCGAGGGCGTGACGCCAGAAGATCTCGTGACGAACGAGTTCATCGACCCGACGATCGGACGCTGATCGCGTAGACGGCGAGACCGAGCGGACGCCCCGGGCTTCGGCCCGGGGCGTCTCGCGTGATCGCGGCGTCGCGACGGCCGGCCGGCACGACCGATCGGCGGCGCCGACTGCACCCGGGGTAGCCTGGCGGCGCCCCTTCGAGGAGAGGAGACGAGATGGGTGACCTCCTGCTGCGCGACGGCATCCTGGCCGACGGCAGCCGCGTCGACATCGCCATTGCGGACTCGGTGATTTCCAGCGTTGACCCGACCGGGACCGCGGGCGGCGACACCGCTGAGGTCGTCGACCTCGAGGGCCGCCTCGTCCTCGGCGCGTTCGGGGAGCCTCACGCCCACCTCGACAAGGCCTTCCTCGCCGACGTCCTCCTGAACCCTGCCGGTGACCTCGACGGGGCGGTTCACGTCATGCGGTCGAATTGGCACCGGGTCCCCATCGACGACGTCGTCGAGCGGGCCGAGCGCGCCGTCCGCAAGCTCGTCGCTTCGGGGACGACGGCGATCCGCACCCACGCCGACACCACCCCCGAGGGCGGCCTGAAATCCGTAGAAGCGCTCGTCGAGGTGCGCCGCAGAGTGGCCGGTCTGGCCGACATGCAGGTCGTGACGATGGCCTACCCGGTGTCGGGGCCCGACGGTGACGTGTCGCGCAACCAGCTCGAACAGGGCATCGCCCTGGGCACCGACCTCGTCGGCGGAGCTCCCCACCTCGAGGACGATCCCTCGATGGCGATGGCCGTTGCCCTCGAGACCGCCGCGGCGGGCGGGGTGGCGGTGGATCTCCACATGGACGAGGTTCTCGATGCGGGTGTCCAGTACCTCGAGGAACTGGCCCGGCTCACCGAGGCCGCGGGGCTCGGCGGCAGGGTCACCGCGTCGCACTGCGTCAGTCACGGCCTGCTGCCGCCTGAGGAGCAGCGGGAGGTGGGTCGGGCGCTGGCCGATGCGGGGGTGGGCCTGGTGACGCTGCCCCGGACGAACTTGTACCTCCAGGCCCGGGGCATCCAGACCGCGCCTCCCCGGGGGCTTGCCGGGGTGAGGGCGCTGCTCGACACCGGGGTCACGGTCGCCGCCGGAGCCGACAACGTGCAGGATCCGTTCTACGTCATCGGCAAGTGCGACGCGCTGGAGACGGCGTCGCTGCTCATCTCCACCGCCCATCTCGGCGTGGACGAGGCGGCGGAGCTCATCGGCCCGGGGACGAGGCGCGTGCTCGGGCTCCCCGCTGCCGAGGTCGCTCCGGGGTCGCCGGCCGAACTCGTCGCGATCGCCGCCGCATCTGTTCGCGAAGCCATCGCAGAGCAGCCGGAAGACCGGATCGTCGTCCACGCCGGGCGGGTCGTCGCCCGCACGACCGTCGACTCCTGGGTTGCGACGGCCTGAGGCTCGGCCCGGATCGGCGCCCGGTGCGGGAGGGCTACCGTCGCCGGGGCATCACCACCAGCCGTCGGTGACGGCGGCCAGCAGCCCGTCCCTACCGGCGCCAGCGAGGCCCCACGCCGCGACGGTGCGCCCCTCGGCGCGATAGTCGCGGCCAGCCGCGGCCGACGCGATCGCGATGAGGCCGTCGATGACCGGTACCTCGACGTCGAGCTCGCCGGCGATCGAGGACCCGAGGTTCAGCGAGTAGGGGACGTCTTCGGCGATGAAGCGGTGCTCGAGCGCGTCCGGTCCGCACTGGAACTCGGTGGCGACGAGCGTGCTGGCGTGGATCGTGGCGTGGATCGTCTCCCGTCTCCGGTCGACGAGGCCCTGCTCGACGAGGAAGTCCTCGTACGTCTTGTCGACGGGCAGGTCGAGGGCGGCTCGCATCGCGGTGTACTCGTGGTCGACGGCTCCGATGACGTTGGCGACGGCGGGTGAGGCACCCTCACCCCAGAGCAGCATCGTCCCGGTGGTGCCCTGGGCGCGCCCGAGGTTCGTCACCATCGTTGCGACGTGGTCGATGGCGTTGAAGTTCAACAGCACGGTCTCCCAAGCGTTGTGCGCCGGAGCCACCCAGGGCCAGATCTGCGCCGCCACGCCGGCGACCTCGTCGGTCGCGGAAGTGGGTAGTCCGGCGACGTACGTCCCACCCGTCTTGCGCATCGTCGACACGCTGCCCGGACCCGCGACGAACGCGCCGCCGTAGGGGAGCGAGTTCGTCTCCCCCGACAGCACCGCCGGCCGCCGACCGACATCGCGCAGCGCAGAGATCATCGTGAATGCGCCGCCGCCTTCGCCGACCCACAGGACCATCTGGCCGTCCTCGAGCACCGGAGCGAGCAGGTCGGCGAAAGGCCGGTGGCCGAACGACGGGACGGAGACGATCACGACGGAGGCTCCGGTGACGGCGGCAGCCGGGTCGGTGGATGTCCCGGCCACGGGAGCGAAGCGAACGCCGAGTTCGGGCTGCTCCCGCACGGTGATGTTGATCCCGCCCGCCTCCTCGACGGGGGCGAGGTTCGCGGCGAACCGCGGCAAGTCGGCGACCGTGACGTCGACGCCGGCCAGGCCGAGTTCGGCGGCGGTGGTGAGGGCACCACCTCCGGTTCCCAGCACCACGACCCGATCCAGCTCAGTCATCTCCAGCGTCCTTCCCTTCGAGTTCTCCCGTCCGTACATACCGCACGAGCCCGTCCCGATCGGCTCCGGCGAGCCCGACGTCCGCGACCGTTCGGCCTCCGGCCCGGAACGGCTCGGCGCACATCGCTTCGGCGAGGTCGACGGTTCCGTCGATCACCGGCGTCTCGACACCGAGGGCCCGACCCAGCGACGAGGCGAGGACGAGACAGTACGCCACCTCGAGGGCGACCCGGTCCCGAAGCGCGGCGGCATCCCCGGAGGGCCGGTAGCTGCGGGTGATGCCGCCGGCGCGCATGACCTCGTACAGGCCCCCGGCGTCGGGGGCGAGGCCCTGGGCGATGAGGAAGTCGCGGTAGCGGCGCTGGTCGCGGTGGCCCAGCGCCCGGCGCAGCTCGAGGAGCTCTCCGTCGAGGCTCTCGATCAGACGGACGACGCCCGGCGTCGCTCCCTCTCCCCAGAAGAGGACGCCGCCGGGCCTGGCTTCCAGCTTCGCCGCGCTCGTGAGCGCGACCGGGACCGTGTCGATGGCGTCGTAGTTGATGAGCACCGTCTCCCACACCGTCTCGGCCGGCTCGGCGTAGGGCCATAGCGCGGCGACGATCTCCATCAGCCCGGCAGTCCGGGTCGCAGGCAGCGCTGCGGCGAGGACGCCTCCCGTCTTGTGTGACGCGAGCACCGAGCCGGGTCCGGCGGGGCGGGCCATGTAGGGGAGGCAGTTGGTCTCACCAACGACGAGGTCGGTTCGCCCCGCCGCCCTGGCGGCGTCCCATGCCACGAGCGCACCGCCGCCTTCGCCGACGAAGAGCAGGGTGGCACCCGGCTCGAGATGGGGGAGCACCTCGTCGACGAAGCGTCGATGCGCGTGGGTCGGGACGCTGATCGCCACGAGCCCGGCGCCTGCCACCGCATCCTCGACCCCTGCCGCCGCTCGCACCGGCACGGTCTCTTCGCCGGCCCAGCTCGAGACGAGGGTCACGCCTCCGCGGCGGCGCACCGCGTCGACCTGGTCGACGAACTCGGCGAGATCGCCCAGCCGCACCACCCAGCCGCTGCCGGCGAGCTCGGCGGCCACGGCAAGGCCGCCAGGGCCGGTGCCGAGAACGGCGGCGGTGGTGGTGGGCACGGTCATAGCGGGAACTCGCCGGTCGACGAGAACCGGGAGAGCCCGGCGGCGTCGAGGCCACCGAGGCCGAGGCGGTCGAGGGTCCGTCCCTCGGTGCGGAAGTCGCGCCCCGCCATCGCCGACGTGAGGGCGATGAGCGCGTCGATGACTGGTGTCGGGGTGGCGGTCGCCCGGCCGAGTGAGGAGGCGAGGACGAGCGCGTACGGCACGTCTTCTGTGATGTAGCGGGTGTCGAGGCCACCGTCGGATGCCGTCGGTGCGTAGCCGGTGACGAGGCGGCTGGCCATCATCGTCTCGTAGAGGTCGGGGCCGACGTCGGGGGCGAAGCCCTGGGCGACGAGGAAGTCGCGATAACGCCTCCGGTCGGACATGCCGAGGGCCACGCGAATCGCGAGCAACTCGCCGTCGACCGCCTCGATCGCCCGGACGATTGCGGGTGTGGCACCTTCACCCCACAACAGCATGCCCCCGGCTCGGTTCTCGAGGGTCGAGGCGTTCCCGACCATCGTCGCTACGTGATCGATGGCGTTGTAGTTGACGAGCACGGTCTCCCACACCGATGCCGCCGCTGAGATGTACTCCCACACGTCGCCGACCAGCGTGAGGAGCGGGGCCGTGCTCGATGCTGGCAGCCCGGCGACCATCACTCCCCCCGATTTGCGAAAGACCGTCACCTTCCCCGGTCCCGCCGGGCGCGCCAAGTACGGCAGGGTGTTGGCCTCGCCGACGATCACCCCCGGCTTGGTGGCGGCGAGGAGCGCTCTCCGGGCGACGATCGAGCCGCTGCCCTCCCCGAGGAACAGCACCGCCTGGCCGTCGTCGAGCAGGGCGGCCAGGGCGTCGGAGAACGGCTCGTGACCGAAGCACGGCACGACGACGACGACGAGCGTCGCGTCGGCGACGGCGGCGGCAAGGTCCTCGGCAACCCCGACCGGCTCGAGCGACACGCCGTGCCAGTCCGACGTCACCGCCACGGCTCCGGCTTCCCGGACCGGGTTCAGGTTCTGACGGAACTGGGGGAGGTCGGCGAGCATGGTGTCGCGGCCGGAGCGAGACAGCTCGGCGGCAACAGCGAGGGCACCCGCCCCCGAGCCGAGCACCGCGACCTTCATGGACCCCTCATCGTCTGCGAGCGACTCACTCTACGCGACGGGCGGGCCGGTCCGTCATGGCGCGGTGGCCGGAGCGAGGCCCCGGCCCGGCGTCTACATTCGTGGCAGCGTCGACGAGAGGCTGGGAGGTAGACGCTATGGACATCATCTCCGTGTTTCGCCGGTCGGCGCGCCGGCATGCCGACCGGCCGTTCCTCAGCGATGCGGCGGAGTCGGTCACATACGGCGAGGCGAATCGCCGCACGGACACCATCGCCGCGGAGCTCGTGCGACGCGGGATCACCGACGGCGCGACGCTCGGGCTCTCGTCGCCGGATTGCGTGGGGCTGTGGCTCGCCATCATCGGGTGCTGGAAGGCGGGTGCACTCCCCGGTCTCATCGACGCCCGCACCGGCGCCGACGATCTCCCCTACTTCGTCGGCGACGTCGGGGCGTCCCTCGTCGTGGCCCAGCCCGAGCTGCACGCCGGGCTGCGCGGCGCAGGGGCCGGAGACGTCGTCGGCTTCGAGGCGCTCGAGGACGGTGGCGACGCGGCGCCGCCGGACCGGCACGGGCCGGAGGCCCCCCTCTACCTCTCCTACACGTCCGGCACCACGGGCGCTCCGAAAGGGGCAGTGCTCCCTTCCGAGCCCGTGACGCTCGGGACCGCGGTCATCGCCGAGCGCCTCGGGCTGGGGCGTGACGATTCACTGCTCGCGACGACGCCGATCTCGAGCAGCTTCCAGCTCGTCGCCGCGCTCATGCCCGCCCTCCACGTCGGAGCCTCGATCGGGCTCGTCGCCGGGCGCTCCATCGACGAGATGTGGGATACCGCCCTTGCGGCGCGGTCCACCGTCCTCGTCGCCTACCCACTGACGCTCGCCGACATCGTCAACCACGAGAAGGCGACCCGGGAGGCGTCGCCGTTCCGGCTCGCCCTCTCCGGGGGGTCGCCCCTCGCCCCTCGCATCAAGCGCGACTACCGGGAGCGGCTCGGGATCCACCTCCTCGAGAGCTACGGGCAGAGCGAGCTCGGCGGCTTCATGGCGATGGGAAGCGAGGCCGACGGCGATCGAGCCCTCGCCGGGTTCGTCGGTCGATCGCTGCCCGATCGCCTCGCCTACGTCGGCGGTCCTGATGCCGCCGAGTTACCGGTGGGCGAGATCGGCGAGGTCCTCGTGACGCACGGCTTCTTCACCGAGTACCGCAACAAGCCGGAGAAGACAGCCGAGACGAAGGCCCAGGGGGTCCTCCACACCGGCGACCTGGCGTACTCCGACGACGACGGGTATCTCAAGGTCATGGGCCGCACCGCCGAGGGGGACCGGGCGAAGCGGAGAGGGGGCTTCCTGCGCGAAATCGAGGACGCCTTCTACGAGCACCCCGCCGTGTTGCACGCCACGGTCGTCGAAGGCGCAAGCGGCGACATCGAGGCCTTCGTCGAGTTCCTCGGGGGCCACGACACCCCCGTCACCGCACTCCAGGACTTCGCCGTCCAGGACCTCCCCGACGGGCTCGTCCCTCAGAGGACCACGCGCCTCGACAAGATGCCGCGCTCGTTCAGCGGCAAGGCGGACCGGCTCACTCTCTCGGCCCGGGTCGGCGCCTGACGACGTCCGGGAGGCCGCCGGGCTCTAGGCTCGGCCGGCGGCACAACACGCGACCGGGAGGCCAACGTGCGAGCGTCGGTATGGCTCTTCCCCGACCATCCGGTCGGCGAGCTCGTGGCGGCGGCCGTGGCCGCCGAGCACGCCGGCATGGACACGTTCTGGCTCGGTGACGAGGGTGTCGCCCGTGAGCCGTTCGCCGCGCTCACCGCAGCGGGGCTCGCCACGCGCAGCATCCGCCTCGGGGTCGCCATCGCCAATCCGTACCTGAGGCATCCGGCGCTCACCGCCTCGACGGCGGCCACCGTTGCCGAGGCCACCGACCGCCGCCTCCATCTCGGGTTCGGCCCCGGCGGGGCGGCGTCGTTGAACCCCGTCGGGCTGCGGGCGGAACGACCGGTCGCGACCCTGCGGCAGGCGTTGCGTGTCTCGAGGGCCGTGCTCGCCGCCGAGCCGACGGCGGGCTTCGAACCGGGGCCGTTCGCCCGACCCGAGTCCCGTGTGGATCTGTGGATCGGCGCCCGGGGGCTCGGTATCGCCGCGCTCGCCGGTGAGGAGGCAGACGGGTTCTTCGCCAGCCTCACCAAGCCGCTGCTCGGCGAGACGCTGGCGCGGGTTCGATCGTCCCGGCGAGTCCCGATTGCGCTCGTATTCCCGCTCATCCTCGACGAAGAGGCCATGGAAGGGATCCGGCCATACCTCGTGCTCGCCCTCCTCGACGCCCCGGAGGGCACCCCCGAAGCGGCGGGGATGACGCGAGCCGACGCCGAGGCGGCAGCGGCGGCCCTCGCCGCCGGGGAGATCGAGACGGCCGCCGCCTACGTCTCGGACGAGGTCGTCGGCAACGTGGCCGTCGTCGGAGATCCGACCGCTGCGGCCGAAGAGCTCGCCCGCCTCGCCGTCGAACACGAGGTCGACGAGATCTGCGCGGCGGTGTGGGGCGAGGACCTCACCGAAGCCGTCGAGCGGGCGTCGGCGGTGCTGGCCGGGGCACGCGACGAGACGACGCCCTGAACGGGGCCAGCCGTCTCAGAAGGTGCCGTGGCGAGCGAAGACCTCGGTGATCGGCGAACCGCGCTGCAGCTCGGCCCGCATCGCCTTTTCGCGGGCGACCTGGGCCTCGGCGGCGGCGAGGACGTCGTCGACGAGGTCGCGGGGCACGACGACGACGCCGTCGACGTCGGCGAAGATCCAATCGCCGGGGTGGATGAGGGTCTCGCCGATCCGAATGTCGCGGTTCCAGTCGATGATGTTCCACCGGCCGATCGACGACGCCGGGGAGCGGAAGCGGCTGAAGACGGGGAACCCGAGCTCGAGGATGAACGAGGTGTCCCGCACTCCGCCGTCGACGACGGCACCGACGCATCCGCGGCTGCGGGCTGCGATGGTCATGATCTCGCCCCAGTGCGCCGAGGCGTCATGGCCGCCACAATCCCAGACCGTCACCGAGCCCGCCGGCACCTCCTCGAGCATGGCGAGGCGACGGGCCGAGTCGTCGTCGGTGATGTCGTCGGTCACGACACCGCGGCCGGGAAACGCCGGTCCCGCCATGCGCATGTCGAGCGTCACGGGGGCGAGGGCCGACGGCAGCACCTGGCGGCGGTGGCCGGCGGCGTCGAGAACGTCGGCGACGGCACCGGTGTAGAGACCGAGGAAACGGGTTGCGAGATCGGTCACGTCGTGCTCCTCAGGTCGGCTCGTACGGCTCTCGCAGTCCCAGCCCGAGGCACACCCGGGCGAGGTAGGCGTAGTAGGCGGCGAGGCTGTTGGCATCGAGGATGTCGAGGTCGCTTGCACCGGCGTCACGGCACGCTGCGACGTCCGTCTCCTCGGCGTCAGCCGGGTGGGTGGCGACGAGCCTGGCATAGCGAGCGAGCGCGGCGGCGCCTGGCGACAGTGCGGATACCCGGCCTGCGATCAGATCGGCGGCAGTCGAGTTGTCCCCTCCCTCAGCGATGAACTTGGCCTTGACCCCCGAGGTGAGGAACTCGGAGCCGAGGGCGCCCGTGGCGGCGAGTGCCACCCCTTGCCGTTCCAGGGGGGACAGCGAGGACGGACACGCCTCGACGACGCGGTACAGCTCGGAGCGGATCTTGGTGAGATCGGGGTACAGGCTCCCCAGCATCGTCAGCTCGGTTGGCCGGCCCAGTACCGCCGCCTGCTGCTCGTACAGCATCGCCAGCACACCGTCGGCTTCCTCGAACGGCACGGTGTCGATCCAGGCCATCGCTCACCCACTCCCCGACGGGAGTGCCGCGGCAACCTCCCGGGCCCACGCAACCCGGGAGGGAACGTCCTCGATGGTGAACGCGAGGACGACGACGTGGCGGGCCTCCAGCCGGCCGGCGATGGCGGTCGCCTCCGCGATGTCGTCGCCGACGACGAACTCGCCCACCGCGGAGTCGGGGATGAGCGCCGCGGCGCGGTCCATGCCGCCCTCCATGAGCTGGTCGCGGATCTTGCCTTCGAGGCCCTCGTCGATCCCGAGCTCTCGTCGTGTGGCCACCGGGCTGTTGAGGACGCCGTAGACGAGAGCGTCCTTGATGTACGCCTCGTCGGCGGTCCGTAGCGGGGCCCACGCCACCGCAGCCCCCCTCGAGCGCACGGTGGCGGCGGCCTTCTCCAGGATGTCGTGGGTCTGGGCCCAGACGTAGGCGACGTCGCAACAGTCGCCGACTGCCGCGAGCATGCGGGGCCCCCGTCCGCCGCCGACCACGGGGACGTCCGGGATCGGCAGTGCGAACGGAACCGGGGAGTCGCCGCGTGCGGCGCGACGCAGGAGGTCGACGATGGCGCGCACCTGCTCCGGAGAGTCCGATCGGTCGATGCCGGCGAGCGCGGTGAGCTCGGAGCCTCCCGCGGCGATGCCGAAGAGCGAACGGCCCCCCGACATCTCATGGAAGGTGGCGAGGGCGGCGAGTGTGATGAACGGATGCCTCGTGTACGGGTTGGTGAGCCCAGGGCCGATGACGATCCGCTCGGTCGCGGCGGCTGCGGGACCGAGGATCAGCCACGCGTCGCGCCAGCCGAGGGCATCGGGGAAGGTGCAGAAGCCGGCGCCGGCGTCTTCGGCGGCGGCGGCGAGGTCGGCGCACTCCTCGAGGGTGGGGCGCATGACGTGGCAGATCACCCCGATCGACCCGAGCTGCCTCCTCGTCGTGTTCACGCTCACAGCTCGACTCCGGCGTGCGCCATGGCGGCCAGGCTCTCTTCCACCCTCACCGGCTCGAGGGGCTGGAGCGGCCGACGAACCCGGTCGGACGCGATGACCCCCATGCGGGCGAGCCCCAACTTGAACACCTGAACGAATTGTGGGGTGGCGCAGAGCGCGATCGACGCCACCGGGAGGACCCGCTCGTAGAACCGGGCTCGCGCTTCGTCGTGGCTGCCGGCACGGTACCCGTGGACGACCTCGGTGACGTCGCCGGGCACGACGTTGCCGACTCCGATGGCGACGCCGTCGACGCCGAGGGCCAGCTCGTAGAGGGTGAGGGCATCGTTGCCGCAGAAGACCCGCACCGTGGCTCCGGTGGCGTCCCGGATCGCGCCGACCTTCTGGGGCTGCGGCACGGTGAGTTTCACCATCGTGACGTTGGGGTGCGCCTCCGCGAGTCGCCCCGTCACGTCGACGGGTATCTCGATGCCACCGCCGCCGTCGTACAGCATGACCTCGGCGTCACCGGCGGCGTTGGCGACGGCGGCGAGGTGGGCCTCGATCCCGACCGCCGTGGAGAAGAACGACGGTGCGTAGAACGGGGGCGGCACCATCACCGCGGCCGCCCCTGCCGCCACCGCCGACGTCGTGAGCGACACGGCTTCGTCGGTGCCGGTCGCCCCCACACCTGCGATGACCGGCACGTCTCCGCACGCATCGATCGCGGTTGCGACGACCGCGGTGCGCTCGGCGGCGTCGAGACTGAAGAACTCCCCGGTCGAACCCAACACGATGACCCCGTCGACGCCTCCGGCGACGAGGTGCCCGCTCAGCGATGCGAGGGACTCCCGGTCGAGGGCGCCGTCGGCAGTGAACGGTGTGACGCTGAGGCAGAGGTGTCCGTCGATCGCCATCTCGGACGGCTCAGACGTCGCTCGGCTCGAGCGGTGCCGTCTCCGCAGCTCCCTCCGGCACGACGACGACCGAGAACTCCGGGATGTCCGGCGACGGGCACATGAGTGTCTTGAGGCCGAGGCCGTTGGTGACGCGGTTGATGTAGCAGTAGTACGACGAGATGTTGTTGGCGTCGAGGATGTCGAGATCGCTCCAGCCATGGCCTCGCAACGTCTCGATGTCGTCTTCGGTCACCTCCCACGACGCCAGGACCACCTTGCGAACGTAGCCGAGAAGCGCATCGACGGCGTCGTCACCGGTGCGGGCTTCGAGGGGACGGGCGTAGATCTCGTCGACAAGGGCGCGGTCCATGCCGGTCTCGACGAGCTTCTCTCCCAGTCCCGACGCACAGTGCGGCGTGCGGTTGAGAACCGATGTCGTGAGTGCGATCGCGTGCTTGACCCACTCGGGCACGTTCGAAGGGCACGCATCGACGACCTTGTAGAGGGTGAGCCGGGTGCTCGAGAGGTCGGGGTACAGGCTCCCCAGCTTCGTGAAGTCCTCGACCCTGCCCCGCACCGCGCGCTGCCGTTCGTACGCCTCGGCGATCACGCCGGTTGCAGCGTCGGGGTCGACCGTCTCGATCCACATGTCGATCACGCTCCCCTGATCTGCTTGGCACCGGAGCCGTCGGCGCCGGTGATGCCACTGCGACCTTAGCCCGGCCGCACCGCCGGGTTCGTAAGCTGGCCGGGGACCGGATGTCGAGGAGGAACCATGGATCTCACCGGCCGTATCGCGCTCGTGACCGGCGCCGCCCGCGGCATCGGGCTCGCCACGAGCGAGCTCCTCGCCGAGCGCGGCGCCGCCGTCGCCAGAGTCGACCAGGACGCCGCAGGCCTCGACGGGTCGACCCAGGCCCGGTTCCACGACATCGTCGCCGACGTGACGAGCTCCGCCGAGGTCGCCGCCGCCGTCGGCGAGGTCGTCTCCCTCCACGGCCGGCTCGACATCCTCGTCAACAACGCCGGCGTCGCCGGCCGCTCGCTGCCGACGTGGGAGCTCGAGCTCGAGGACTGGTCGTCGGTGCTGGCCATCAACCTCACCGGTACGTTCCTGTTCATCCGCGCCGCCCTCGTTCCGATGCGAGCGCAGGGCTACGGCAGGATCGTCAACGTGGCGAGCATCGCCGGCAAGGAGGGCAACCCGAACGCGGTCCCCTACTCGGCCTCGAAGGCCGGGGTCATCGGTCTCACGAAGGCGGTGGCGAAGGAGGTCGCCGACCTCGACCTCCTCGTCAACTGCGTGACGCCCGCGGTCATCACGACGCCGCTCCTCGACCAGGTCTCGGCGGCGCATCTCGAGTACATGCTGTCGAAGATCCCGATGCGACGGGCGGGAGACCCGGTCGAGGTGGCCCGGCTCATCGCCTGGCTCGCCTCCGACGAGGCCTCGTTCACAACGGGCGCCGTCTTCGACATCAGCGGGGGAAGAGCGACGTACTGAGCAACCCGAGCCGGGCCCCGGCCCGGTTGAGCGCTGCCACGGTGCACCGCTTCCGGCTCGAGGCAGGGCGCGACCGGCGGTAGCGTCCCCGGTCCCGACGCCCCGCATCGTCGCGGCGGCTCCGATGTTCGCCGAGTACGCGGAGAAGACGGAACGGGAACTCCCCGTGGACCGGATCACCCCCGCCGGCTGAGGGCCCCGCCGCGGCGACGCCTGGCGTTCTCACATGGTGGCGCGCTCAGCCGGCGGGACGGCGACGCGCGCGATCCGTTTCGAGAAGTAGTACACCCGTTTCAGGTTGGCGATGACGTCGATCTCGAGCCGGTACGTGGCGACACGGTCCGGTTCGTCGGCGACGAGACGCCGCGCCTGGTGGGCGGCGGCGTCGCTCTCGAGGGCGTTGATCTCCTGTTTCATCGCCGAGACGCGACGCGCCGCCTCCTCGTCCTTGTCGGTGAGGGCCTTCATCGACAACTCCAGTCCGTGGAGCACGGCGTCGTGGAGCGCATGGAGGACGTGGCGGGTCGCCGGGCTCACGGAGAGGTTCGAGTCGATGCGGGTGATGCCGAGTCCGACGAGGTTGGTCTCGATCACGTCTCCGATGGCCTCGAGGTTGTTCGTCGCCTCCATGAGCCCGATGAGCTCCTCCGTGCTCGTCTCGCTGAGCCGAGTGCGCCCGATCTGACCGAGGTAGTCGATGATGAGCCCGTGGAGACCGTCGACCTCGTCGTCCATCCGCTCGATGTCGAGGAGGTGCCAGCGGGTCCCCCCCAGGATCGCGGGGAGCACCTCGGCGAGCATCACCCGCACGCGGTTGGCCATTCGCAACAGCTCCATGCGGGCCCGGTCCAGCGCCAGCGTCGGGGTGCGGATGAGCGACGGGTCGAGGTACTTGGCGCGGATCACGGCATCCGCGGCATCCTCGCGGTCGGGAACGAGTCGCTTGACCAGCCGGGCAAACAGCGACGTGATGCCGATGAAGAGCACGGCGTTGGCAACATTGAACGTCGTGTGGGCGTTGGCCACCGCCCGGGCGGTGCCCCCACCGAGATCCTCCACGAACCCGGCGAGGACGCCGACGAACGGCACCCAGATGAGCACCCCGCCCACGTTGAACAAGGTGTGGGCGACGGCCGCCTGCATAGCCTCTCGTGGTTTGCCGATGGCAGCGAGCTGGGCGGTGACCGAGGTGCCGACGTTCGCCCCGAGGATGAGCGCGATCCCCGTCTCGAGCGAGATCAAGCCCTGCTGGGCGAGGACGATGACGACGCCGGTCGTCGCCGACGACGATTGGATGAGCGCGGTGAACGCGGCGCCCACCGCGATGCCGAGCAGCGGGCTCTCGAGTCGGGTCATCGCGTCGATGAAGGGCTCAGAGGTGCGCAGGGGAGACATCGCGTCGCCCATGACGCTCATGCCGAAGAACACGAGCCCGAGCCCCATGAGGACGGTGCCCTGAGCCTGGCGGACGTCTCGCTTGGCAAAGAAGGCGAACCCGAACCCGATGGCGACGGCGAGCAGCGCGTAGGTGGTGACGTTGAACGCGATGATCTGGGCCGTCACCGTCGTGCCGATGTTGGCGCCGATGATCACCCCGAGCGACTGCTCGAAGGTCATGAGGCCCGAGGTGATGAAGCCGACGACCATCACCGTCGTGATCGACGACGACTGGATCACCGCCGTGATCCCACCCCCCGTCAGCATGCCGACGATGCGGTTCGAGGTGAGGCGCTGGAGGATGTCGCGCATCCGGTCGCCGGCGACGAGCTTGAGCGCCTCCGTCATCCGGTCCATGCCGAGGAGGAAGATGGCGAGACCGCCGAGCAGGCCGACGACGAGGAGGAACACGTCGATGTTCTCCGTGACGTCGGTGGTCGCCGGTTCCACGGCACTCAAGACGGCGGCGGGGATCATCAGCTCACCCGGCTCGGTCGGCGTGACGCGCGTTGGGACGCGTCCGGACCCGCGAACCTAGTCGCCTGCGGCGACCCCGAGCAGCGTGCTCGAGGGATTCTCGGCACGGCGACGGCACCCCGTCCGGCCTCAGTACCCGCCGTCGGCCGGCCGGTCCGGGATGAACTCGGCCGCCTCCGCCCTCTCCTGGTCCCCACCGGGGGCGGTGGTACCCGAGACGTCGTGCATCCACACCGTGCGCTGCGGGAACGGGATCTCGATGCCCTTCTCGTCGAAGGCCCGCTTGAGCCGTCCCCGCACCTCACGAGCCACCGCGAACTGCTCGGCGGGCTCGACCTTCAGCACCAACCTGATCGCGATGGCGCTGGCGCCGAAGCTCTCGACACCGAGGATCTGAGGCTCTTCGAGGACCGTGGCATGGTCGAGGGCGTCACGCCACACCGAGTCTGCGACTGCCTTGATGACCGTCATCGCGTGGTGGATGTCGGTGTCGTAGGCGACCTCGACATCGAGCACCGCACGCGCCCATTCCTGCGACTTGTTCCCTACCCGGCGGATCTCGCCGTTGGGCACGTGCCACAGCGTCCCGTTGATGTCGCGAATCTTCGTCGTCCGGAGCTTGACCTCCTCGACGACGCCGCTCGCCTCGCCGACATCGATGATGTCTCCGACCCCGTACTGGTCCTCGACGAGCATGAAGATCCCGGAGATGAAGTCCTTGACGAGGCTCTGGGCGCCGAAGCCGAGCGCGATGCCGACGATTCCGGCGCTGGCGATGAGCGGACCGAGGTTGATGTCGAACTCGCCGAGCGCCATCACGAGCGCGATCGTGAAGATGACGAGCGTCGCGGTGCTCCGCAGCACCGCGCCCAGCGTTTCGGCCCGCTGCCGTCCCCGCTCCGCCTGGACGGTGAGGCGGAGCGAGCGGCGCTCGGCGAGGCTGCGGAGGGCGGCGAGACGGCCGGGCTCCTCCTCGGTGTGGGCGTCCTCGCCCCCCTCGAGCGGGGCGTCCTCCGCCTTGGCCTCCTGAGCAGCGATGAGACGGGCGACACTGCTGTTGATGAGCCGGTGGACGAACCGGGTGACGATCCAGGCCACGAGCAGGATCAGCACGACTCTCGCCGGCCGGATGAGCACGTCTCCGATCTCGGCCAGTGTCTCGTTTCCGGTCGTGTCGAAGATCAGCTCGCACACGAACCCCGGGTCCGCACCGCAGGCGTCGCTCAACTCGGCGGCGAGAACAATGGGAAGCGCTCCTGTCATGGCTGACCTCGAATCGACGTGGCGCGCACGATAGGAAGGGGAGGGCGCGAATCCCGGGATTCCGGGCCCGGCGCGTTCATGTTGCCGGGCTGGTCGGTCGGGGCGATGTAGCTGCGATGATGTCCGTGTGGATCACCCGGACTTCGTCGTCGTCGGCGGCGGGATCGCAGGTGCCTCGGTCGGCTACGAGCTGGCGGGGCGAGGCGCCGTGGTCCTCGTCGAGCGCGAGCCGACCGCCGGGTATCACACGACCGGGCGTTCCGCCGCCGTGTTCACCGAGAGCTACGAGCGGGGCCCGGTGCGAGCTCTCACCATGGCGGGTCGCGGCTTTCTCGAGGAGCCGCCGGACGGGTTCGCCGACCAGCCGCTGCTCACCCCGCTTCCCGTGCTCTATGTCGCGAGGAGCGACCAGCAGGCCACGCTTGACGACCTCGCCGCATCGACGCGAGGCCTCGTGGACCTGGAGCGTGTCGAAGGAAACGGCCTCACCCGGCACTGTCCCGTGCTGCGCACCGACCGTATCGTCTCCGGACTCCTCGAGCCGGGAGCGATGGAGATCGACGTGCACACGCTCCACCAGGGATTCCTCCGCGGCATCCGGCGCAGGGGCGGCGAGGTCGTGACCGGCGCCCCCGTCGACGAGCTCGCGTACGCCAACGGCACTTGGGAGGTGAGTGCCGGGAACCGGGCGCTGCGGTCGCCGATCGTCGTCGATACCGCCGGCGCCTGGTGCGACGAGGTGGCGGCGCTCGCCGGAGCCGCGCCGCTGGGCCTGACCCCGATGCGCCGCACCGCCTTCACCTTCGGGCCCGGACACCACGGCATCGCCGGCTGGCCGATGGTCGTCGACGCCGATGAGGACTTCTACTTCAAGCCGGAGCGGACCCAGCTCATGGGCTCGCTCGCCGAAGAGACCCCGATGCCGCCCCACGACGTGAGACCGGAGGAGATCGATGTCGCTCTCGCCATCGAGCGCATCAACCAGGCGACCTACCTCGACATCCGGCATGTGCGGA
The DNA here is from genome assembly GCA_947259365.1 of uncultured Acidimicrobiaceae bacterium. Taxonomy (GTDB): domain Bacteria; phylum Actinomycetota; class Acidimicrobiia; order Spongiisociales; family UBA5794; genus CAMYMC01. The sequence goes on from CAMYMC010000005.1 coordinate 73,089, forward strand.
GGACGTGGGCGGGCCTGCGGACGTTCGCACCCGGTCGGCTGCCCGTCGTCGGCTTCGATCCGGTGCGGCCGGGGTTCTTCTGGCTCTGCGGCCAGGGCGGCTACGGGATCATGACCTCGCCCGCCATGGCGCGGGCGGCGGCGGGCCTGTTGTGCGATGGGGCGTTGCCCGCTGACCTCGTCGCCGCCGGCGTCGATGCGGCGGCGATCTCACCGGAGCGGTTCGCCGATTGAGGCGCCACCCGGCCGGATGCCACCGTCGGCGCCCCGGTAGCGTGGGGTGGTGACGACGACGCCGCGGGTTCTCGTGCTCGGTGCGGGTCGGATCGGCTCCGTCATCGCCGCCGACCTCGCAGCAGGCGGCGACCTGGAGGTGGCCGTCGCCGACCGCGAGCGTGCTGCCCTCGAGTCGGCGACGAAACGGGTGCATGAGAGCAGCGGACTCGAGATCGTGCCGGTCGAGGCCGACCTGTCCGATCCGGCTGCTGTCGGGCGCCTCGTCGCTCCCTTCGATGTCGTTGCCGGCGCCGTGTCGAGTGATGCCGGGTTTGCCGTCATGCAAGCCGTGGCGGGTGCCGGGACGCCCTATTGCGACGTCTCGTTCATGCCGGAGGACGCGAGAGACCTCGACGACGCCGCCCGAGCGTCCGGTGCCACCGTGGTCTTCGACTGCGGCGTCGCGCCGGGCATGAGCAACGTGCTGGCGGCTCGGACGTTCGGGATGTTCGATACGTGCCGGAGCATCGCCATCTACGTCGGCGGGTTGCCCGAGAAGCCCTTTCCGCCGTTCTTCTACAAAGCAGCGTTCGATCCCCGCGACGTCCTCGAGGAGTACACGAGGCCGGCCCGGCTCGTCGAAGATGGCATCGTCGTCGTCCGGGAAGCGCTGAGCGACCCGGAAGCGGTCCACGTCGACGGCGTCGGGACGCTGGAAGCCTTCAACACCGACGGGTTGCGCAGCCTGGCGGCGCTTCCTGTGCCCTTCATGCGAGAGAAGACCCTGCGCCACCCGGGCCATCGCGAGGTCATGGCGGCGATGGCCGCGGCCGGCTTCTTCGGCAAGGAACCGGTGTCTGTCGGTAGCGCTGCCGTTCGGCCGTTCGACGTCGCCGCCGAGCTCCTCGCCGCCCGCTGGACCTACGCGCCGGGCGAGGCCGATCTCACGGTGATGCGCGTCGTCGTCGACGGGATCAAGGGAGGTGCACAGGCGGCGATCACTTGGGAGCTCGTCGACCGCTACGACCCGGAGACCGCGACGACGAGCATGGCGAGGACGACGGCGTACCCGTGCTCGTCGGTGGTGCGGATGCTCGTCGACGGCTCTTTCGACGAGCCCGGCGTCCACCCCACCGAGCGGCTGGCCGGCGACTCCCGCCTCTTCGACCGGCTCATGGGTGACCTCGAGGCGCGCGGGGTCGTCTTCACCATGGAGGAGTCGACGGTCCCTGCGGGACCACGCCACTGAGCGGATCGAGCCGCGCGCGGGGCGCTTCCGGCGGTCGGCCTCAGGCCGGGGCGTGCCCTTGGTTGCGGGCGGCGAAGCCCTCGACGAGGAAACGGCAGGCGTACCACGTGAGCATCGCAGCGATGGGCGGGGCGACGGCTGAAGCAACCGGGACCTGGATGTCGCTGCCGATCTCGAGCGTCGGGACGCCGATGGAGACGACCGTCGCCGCCAGCCACAGCCCGGCGACGGCGATGGCGATCCAAGGCCACGCGTCGCTCTGTCCCCAGCCGATCTCGCTGGGTCTGAGGAACACGGTCGACCGCAGCACGAAGACGGTGCCGAGGACACCCCAGAACCAGTTTGCGATCGCGGCGAGTTTCACGTGCTCTTCTTCGATGCCGAAGACCAGGTCGGGTGAGAACAGGCTCGTGAACAGCACCGCGAGCCACACCGCCCCGATGCTGACGACGATCCACGTGTTGCTGTTCGTGTCGATGGCTCCTGTGCCCTCCTCGTGCGGGTTCGAGGCGTGTTCCACGTCATCGGCCGGCACAGACGGAGACCCGGGACGCCCGCGGCGGCGTCGGGACTCCCCGGCGGAGCCGGCCACGATGCCACCCTACGCATCTGCGCCGGACCTCGCTGGAATCGTCGCAACGCACGGCCGGGTCTTCGTTCGATAGGGTGGCCTCGAGCCGATCATCGCGGGCGTTTGGCCCTACCGGCCGGCCCGGCGGGCGGGGAGGATGGGGTCGTGAGAGTCAGGAGGCCGACATGAGTGATCGTGGTGAGGATGGTGACCGGGGCAGATGGGTCATCGTCCCGGTCGACGAGCCCGGAGAAGACGATCGATCGATCGTGACGGCGGTCGACATCGCGCAGAGGATCGATGCCGGTATCCGGCTCCTCAGCGTGGTCGATGACGAGGAGGACGTCGACGAGCGCTGGGCCGGCCTGGCAGCGATGGCATCGGAGATCTCCGAGGTGCCGACGGCGGCCGAGGTCGTCGCGGACGACGATGTGGCCGGAACAGTTGCGGGAGCAACGGGTGAACGCGACATCATCTGCATGACGACGGCGGCGTCGCTGCTTCCCCACCACGGACATTTCGGTTCGATCGCAGAGGCAATCGTCCGCCGGGTCGACCGTCCCGTGGTGCTGCTTGGACCCGCGGCCGACCCTTCGATCTCGACCGGACTGAGCCGAATCATCGTTCCGGTCGACGGCTCGGCGACGTCGGAGGCGGCGCTGCGACCCGCATCCGTCCTCGCCGAGATCCTCAAGCTGCCACTCTGGGTAGTGACGGTGGTCAGCCTCGGCGAACAACGAGCCGCCGTGGCTCAGCTGGGGTCGGAGGCGGCGGCAGCCGAATCCGGCTACGTCCGTCTCCTTGCCAGGCAGGCCGGGGAGGGCCACGACATCGATGCCGAGTTCGAGGTGCTTCACATCTCCGAACCGGCCGACGCCATCCTCGATTTCGCCCAGCCCGACGGGCTCGTCGTCATGAGCACCCACGGCAAGTCCGGTCTCGCCCGGCTGTTCGCCGGCAGCGTGACGACGAGCGTCGTGGCGAGGTCGGCCCACCCCGTCGTCGTTCTCCGCCCGGCGCCGGACCTCCTCGAGCACGAGTAGGGCTGCGGGACGCCCGGGCGCCGGAACAGCGACGCCGCCCGGGGAGCCTGGGTTTCGCGCCTCTGCGTCGACTCCGGCGGAGATGTGCGAGGATCACCGGCGGGTGCGGCTCCGTTCCGAAGAGTCGTGACGTGGGACGGGACGGGATGGCAACGCGGGATCCAGCTTTCGATGTGCGCCGGGTCGCCGACGCCGGGATGGGGTCGGTGGGGCGTTCGAGCGGCGTTCTCCTTCACGTGACCTCGCTCGACTCGAGGTTTGGCATCGGTGACCTGGGTCAGGCCGCCGAGGCGTGGGTCGATGCCCTCGCGGACATGGAGCAGCGCTGGTGGCAGATGCTCCCCATCGGGCCGACCGGTTTCGGCGACTCGCCGTACCAGTCGCCGTCGAGTTTCGCCGGCAACCCTCTGCTCCTCAGCCCACTGCTCCTCGTCGAGGATGGGCTCGTCGACCGATCCGACCTCGAGCCGCTCGAGCGACTGCCCGTCCGCCTGGTCGATTTCGGCAAGCTCGCCGGGCTCAAGAGGACCGTCCTCGCTGCCGCGGCGGAGGCGTTTCTCCGCCGCGGAGGCGAGGAGGCCCATGCTCGCTTCGACGACTTCCGCCGCCGCCACGGCCCGAGATGGCTCGACGACTACGGGCTGTATGCGGTGCTCAAGGACGCCCATGATCTTCGCCCGTGGTACGAGTGGGACGCTGCTGTGGCGCGCCGGGATCGGTCCGCGCTGCACGTGGCCCGCGCCGAGCTCGAAGCGGAGATCTTGCGTCACGAGGTCTTCCAGTTCTTCTTCTTCGAGCAGTGGCGGCGGCTACGCACCGTCTGCGCCGGGCGCGGGATCGGGCTGGTCGGGGACCTGCCGCTCTACGTCGCCCACGATTCCGCGGACGTGTGGGCGAATCGCCATCTGTTCCACCTCGACGCCGGCGGCATGCCGGTGGCGGTCTCCGGTGTTCCCCCCGACTACTTCTCCGCAACGGGGCAGCGGTGGGGCAACCCGCTCTACGACTGGGATCGGGCAGCGGCGGAGGACTTCACGTGGTGGCTGAACCGGCTTCGGCACACGCTTGAGTTCTTCGATGTGGTCAGGCTCGACCACTTCCGCGGGATCGCCGGGTACTGGGAGATCCCGGCGGGCGAGCCGACCGCAGAGCGAGGCCGGTGGGTGGAGGGACCGGGAGCGGCGCTGCTCGAGCGCCTGCGCGACGAACTCGGGGCCCTTCCCCTGCTCGCCGAGGATCTCGGGTTCATCACCGACGACGTCGTTGCCCTGAGACGTCGCTTCGAGCTGCCGGGGATCCGCGTCGCCCAGTTCGGGTTCGACGAGGCACCGGACACCGCCCTCCACGACCCGGCGCGCTTTCCGACCGACGTGTGGGCCTACACCGGGACCCACGACAACGACACGACCGCGGGCTGGTTCGAGCCCCTTCCACCCGATGCCGGCGACGCACTCGTCGCGGCGCGGGGCCGCCTGCTGCAGCTGCTCGGCGGAGACCCGGTCCACCGCGGCTTGATGCGGATGGTCGCCGACTCGAGGGCGGTGGTGTCGATCTTCCCGATCCAGGATCTGCTGGGGCTCGGGTCGGAGGCGAGGATGAACGTCCCCGGCACGGCAGAGGGCAACTGGACCTGGCGGCTGATCTCGGGCGAGCTGACCGACGCGGTGCGCGAGACCCTCCGCGAGACGACGATCTCCGCCGGGCGCGCCTGATCTTCGTTCCTGTCCCGCGGCGCGTCGGGGCCGGGCGGTACGGTGTGCGTTACGAGACGGGAGGTCGACAGATGCGGATCCAGACCGGGCAGCTCGTCCCGCTCGGCTACGGGAAGTACGTGCGCTCCGACGAGGTCGTGGCTGTGGAGCCGATCAGTGAGGGGAGAGGCCCGGGTCGCCGGTCTCTCGTGTGGGTGCGCGGCATGCCGGAGCCGCTGGTCGCCTCCCGGGCGGAGGGCTCGATCGTCGACGACATCGTCACTCCCGCCGACGAGGCGGCCCGCATGAAGGCGCAGCGCTCGGTGCTGAGGCGGGCGCTCGTCGCGCTCGAGGGGGTATCCCCCGGCGTCCGGCGGGTCCTGGGTGAGGAAACCGGCGTGGATTTCGGCGAGCTCATCGACGAGGCGCATCAGGTGCTCGGCTGAGCGCGAGCCCGTGTCCGGGGCTCACAGTGGTCGGGTCATCCAGGCGACGCGGAGCTGGCTGCCGTCGCGCAACGGCTCGGTGGTTCCCGTCGGCGCGAAGCCCATCGCGACATAGAGGCGCTCGGCGGCGTGATTGCCGATGGTGACCGCGAGGGTTGCGGTGCCGGCGCCACGGCCCGCACCCCAGGCGAGCGCGGCGGACACCAGGGCCCCGCCTCCCCCGCGGCCGCGTGTGGACGGCCGCACCCACATGGCGGCGATGTGGAGTAGGTCGCGGTTGCGATCGATCCAGGCGTGGGTGAGCCCCGAGGCGACACCGGCGACCTCGAGGACGAAGGACTGCGCGTCGGGCTGCCGCTCCGATGCCGCCGCCATCGACCTCCACGTGTCGTCCCCCCTTTCGGATTCGTCCTCGAGCGTGCTGCGGAACGCGTCGGGCGCGTCGCCGAGCGCCTGGAGGCGGAGATCCCTCAGTGACTCCCAGTCCGTGCCGACGGCGGCTCTGACCCGCAGCATGTGATGGCGACCCTATCCGACCCCGGGGGGCCATTCGCGCCGAGACCCCCGGGGAGGAGGTGGGGGTCTCGGGCCGCAGATGGGCGGGTCGCTCGGTCACCGGAGTGCTCAGCCGGCGGCACCGTCCTCCGGGGAGTCGTCGGGGGAGTCCTCGGGGCTGTCCTCGGGGGAGTCCTCGGGGGAGTCCTCGGGGGAGTCCTCGGGGGAGTCGTCCGGGGAGTCCTCGGGGCTGTCCTCGGGTGAGTTGTCTGGTGAGTCCTCGGGGGAGTCGTCGGGGGAGTCGTCGGGTGAGTCCTCGGGGGAGTCCTCGGGTGAGTCGTCTGGTGAGTCCTCGGGGCTGTCGTCGGCGGTCTCGTCGAACGGCGAAGCGAGGGAGTCGTCACCGATGACGACAACGTCACCGTCACCTGGGTCACCGGTGAAGACAGGCGTCGTCGTGTCGACCTCGGTGAGGGCGACGACGTCGTCGAGCTCGATCTCGTCGCCGCCGTCGTCGGATGCGGCGGCCGCCGCACCGGCCGTCAGCGCGACGGCTACGGACAACGAGCCGCTCACGAGCTTCCACTTCGTCGGTATCGGCATGATGCTCCTCTGGGTCTGTTCGGCTTTGATGTCGTTGCATCGTGTCCCAGGTGTGGATAATCGTGCGCTAACGACGTCACAAGGCAACGTCATTTCTCCTGCGGGCGGCGACGGCCCCACCGGTACACCGGGGCGTGTCAGCTCAGAGCGCGTCGGCGGTCTCGAGCCAGCGCTCGGCGAGCGCTACGCGGCGCTCCGTCTCCGTCACCCAGCGCGAGAGCTGTACCCGGAACGGGCCGGTGGCGAGCCCGAGCACGACCGCGGCGACGGCGGTGCGCAGACCTCGGGGGTCGACGAGTCTGTCGAACTCGGCGATGAGGGACGCTCCGTACCGATCGATGTTGCGGCGAGCCGGAGACGTGAGCGAGAGCGAGGCGAGATGCCCGAGGAGCCCGGCGAGATCGTCCGTCCGCCCCCCGGTGCCGGCCGTGTCGACGTCGATGAGACCGACGACGGCGCCGTTGCGCACGAGGATCTGGGATGAGTGGAAATCGCCGTGGACAGGGACGGAGGGCTCGTCGGCGGGGGCCGCCCTGGTGCGGCGGACGATCTCCCCCAGCCTCTCCGCCAGCCCGGGGAGCACGGCGGAGAGCAGCCCGGCGTGAGTGGGCGTCCGGTCCGCCGGCCGGTCGCGGTGGGTGAAGACGTCCCCGGCCTCGGGGAACGAGTCGAGCAGCGAGACGATCTCGGCCCCCGTGGGCAGCCGTCGCGTCCCCGATTCCAGTGCCTTGCGCATCGTCTTGCCGGGCATGGCCTGGAGCGCGACGATGCCCAGCTCGTCCGCCCATCCCAGGCTGTGGGGGACCGGGACGTGCGCTGCCATGGCGACGTGCTTGCGCTGCAATGCCTCGACCCGCGACGGGCGCAGGACCTTGACGAAGATCCGGGAGGCCGCGCTCGAGACCTCGATGACCGCCCGCCGCCCCGGCCGGTAGGCGCGGGTGCGCAGACGCACGGTGCCGGGCGAGGCCCCGAGCTTGTCGAGGAGCGCCTGGACACGGCGGGGATCGGTCGCGGCAGCGAGGCCGGGGAGAAACGGGTCGTCGGGGAAGCGCCACATCGCGATCGACACGTCGCCGTCGCTCAAGGTGGCGACGCCGTCGGGCACCTTCAGCCCGGAGGCGGCGATGAGAATCTCATTGCTGGAGCTGCCGTCGGCCCACCTCACCGAGGCCCGGTACTGCACCGTGACCGAGGACCCCGGCTGGTAGCGCACCTGAGCGACGCGCACGGACTGGGTGGATCCTCCGGCAGGGGCGAGCACGGCGTCGAGGAGCCCGCGGGCCTCGGGACTGAGGAGCATCGCCAGCGCCGGGACCCTCTCATCCCGGACCTGGGGTTGCTGGGTGGTTTCGGCCATCGATCACATCCTGCCAGGCTGTGCAATATCGGCAGCCGACCCGAGAAACTGGACCGGCGTCCCGGGGACCGGGACCGGGCGCGACACGGCGGGCCCCGTCGGGCCCGCCGTTGATCGAGATCGGCGTCGGCTCAGCCGAGGAAGCCCTCGTCGGTGAGCCAGTCTTCCGCCACGGTGTCCGCATCCTCCTGGTCGACGCCGAAGCGCCGGTTGAGTTCGGTCAGCTCTTCGGTGTCGAGGGCCGCCGAGATCGAGTCGATGAGGTCGACGAAGTCCTGGCCGTAGGCATCGACGATCTCACTACGGACGACCGGAACGATGTTCTCAGCCGGCTGCAAGCCACCGTCATCCACGAGACGGACGAAATCGGGGTTGAAGACGAACGTCGAGAACAGCAGGCCCACCTGCACCTCGCCGCCCTCCAGCGCGGCCACGGTGAGCGGGCCGCCGGCGTCGAGCGGCACGAAGTCGACCGTGAGCCCGTACGTGCTCTCCAGGCCGAGCTTGCAGCGCGGCCTGTCCGGGCACTCGGGCGGACCGCCGAGGACGACGCTGTCGCCCAGCTTGCTCAGGTCGCTCACGTTGGCGAGCCCGAACTCATCGGCCGTGCTCGACGTCACGACGAACACGTTCTTGTCCTCGGCGGGAGAGAGCCCGAGCACGGCGACGTCGGGCTCGTACGCCGCGGTCAGCAGCGATCTCGTCTCCTCGCCGTCGGCTGTGGGCGTGCCTCCGAACCCGACCTCGAGGGCGCTACCCACGTATTCGGGGACGAAGTGGATCTCACCGGATTCGAGCGCGGGTTTGAGGATCTCGCGCGGTCCGATCTGGCGGTTGTGATCGGCCGGGTAGCCGTTGGCCTCCAGCGCCTGCCGGTAGATCTCACCGAGGATCTCGCTCTCCCCGAAGCCGAACGACCCGATGACGATGGTCGGGCGGGCTTGGGTAGTGGTGGTGGCCTCGGTCGTTGTGACTGACTGGGTGGTCGCAGGTGCCTGGGTGGTCGCCGGCGCCTCTGTCGTCGGCGCAGCCGCCTGCGTCGTTGTCGTGTCGTCACCCGACCCGCACGCGACCGCGAACAACGCGAACGCCACGAGGGCCGCCCCAACGACACGGCTGCGGAATGCCATCCGCATGGGTCACTCCCTTCATAGGCAAAGCCCCGAACGAGGGGGCATCAGTCTGCCAACCCTAACCAACCGGGTCCCCTACCGGTCTACACGGCCCGGGCCGCCACGCGGAGTGGTCTCGCAACCAGGCGTCGCTCGGCGACGGCGAACGAGAACTCTGTGGCGATGGCGAGGAGCGCGACGCCGAGACCTCCGGCGAAGACTTCGACGTTGTCGCCCGTCGAGAAGCCGTCGATGACGTACCGGCCGAGACCGCCCCAGCCGACGAGGGCGCCGAGGGTGGCCGTCGCCACCACCTGCACCGCGGAGACGCGCAACCCGGCCAGCATCACCGGCATCGCGATCGGCAGCTCGACCTTCCTGAGGATCTCGGCCCCCGTCATGCCCATGCCGCCGGCCGCCTCTACGAGCGCCGGGTCGACCTCCTTCACACCCGTGAGCGTGTTCGTGAAGATGGGTGGCAGGGCGAGGGCGAAGAGGGCGATGAACGTCGGCCAGAACCCCAACCCGAGCCCCAGTTCGATGCTGATGGGAAGGGCGATGGCAACGATGCCGAACGAGGGGATCGCTCGACCGATGTTGACGACCGACACCGCCAGGAACGTCCCTCTCCCCACGTGACCGAGCGCCATCGCCGGCGGCATCGCTACGACGGCCGCCAGACCCGTGGCGACGGCGCTCAGCCACACATGTTCCACCGTGCGAGCCAGGAACCCGCTCGATCCCCACCAGTTGTCCACGATGAACGACGCGACGTCGCCGAGGAAATCGATCATGCCGCCGCCCTCCGGCGGGCCCACGGTGTGAGCGCCCGCTCCAGGCCGATGAGGCTGAGGTCGACGAGGACGGCGAGCATCACCGACAACGCGACCCCGAGGAAGATCTCGGTGTTGAAGAACCTGCGGAGGCCCTGGAGGATGAAGAACCCGTAGCCGCCCTGGCCGATGAGCGCGGTCACCGTCACGAGGCCGATCGTCGTCACGGACGCGATGCGCACCCCGGCCACGATCACCGGCAGCGCGATCGGCAGCTCGATCTCGACGAGCATGCGGGCGCGGGTGTAGCCCATGCCTCGGGCCGCTTCCTTGATCTCGGCGGGGACGCCGTCGAGGCCGGCGACGATGTTGCGGATGAGGATGAGGAGCGTGTAGCTGACGAGGCCGATCTCGGCGGTGAGGGTCGACAGCCCGGTGATCGGCACGAGGAAGGCGAAGAGGGCAAGGCTGGGGATGGTGTAGAGGACGCCGGTCACCCAGGTGATCGGGCCGAGGGCGGGCCGGAACCGCAGGGCGAGCAACGACAGCGCCACCGAGATGAGGAGCCCGATGCCGACGGCCAGCGCGGTGAGCGTGACGTGCTCGACGGTTCGCTCCCACACGTCGTCGAGATGCGACCAGATCCAGTCCCACCGGATGAACGGGCCCGAGCCGGTCTGGGCCAGCATCAGCGGAGGATCTCGGCGGAGATGCGGTCGGCGGTGAGCATCCCCAGGTACCGCTCGCCGTCGAACACCGCTGCGACGCTGGTGTGTGAGCTGACGACGGCGTCGAGCGCCTCCTTGAGGCTCGACGTCGCGGAGAGCCTCGTCTGGAAGCGGCGCAGCCTGGCATCACCGACGGGGCCCGGCCCGGCGAGCTCGTCTGCGGGCACCCACCCGTCGAGCCGGTCGCCCTCGCCGACGGCCACCCAGTCGATGCCGTAGCGGGCCATGGCATCGCGGGCCTCGGCCGTCGACGCAGCCGGGCTCAGAACCGGGCCGGGGTCGAGCTCCACGCTCGAGACCGGGATCAGCGAGAGCCGCTTGATGCCCCGGTCCGATCCGAGGAAGTCGGCGACGAACTCGTTGGCCGGGTCGCGCAGGACGTCGCCGGGGGCACCGTACTGCTCGAGGATGCCGCCGACGTTGAGGATGGCGACCCGGTCGCCCAGGGTGATGGCTTCGTCGATGTCGTGGGTCACCATGACGATCGTCTTGCGCAACCGGGCCTGGAGCTCGAGGAACTGGTCCTGGAGCCGGGCGCGGATGATGGGGTCGACGGCGCCGAACGGTTCGTCCATGAGCATGACAGGGGGGTCCGCGGCGAGGGCCCTGGCCACCCCGACCCGCTGCCGCTGGCCGCCGGAGAGCTCCGCCGGGTAACGGGTGCGCATGTCGGACTCGAGGTCCATCAGCTCGATGAGCTCGTCGATGCGGGAGGCGATCCGGGCCCTGTCCCATCCGAGGAGCCTGGGCACGGTGGCGATGTTGTCCTCGATCGTGCGGTGGGGGAACAGCCCGATCTGCTGGATGACGTATCCGATGCTCCTCCGCAGCTCGTGGGCTTCGGCCTCGAGCACGTTTCGGCCGTCGACGAGGATGCGTCCACCGGTCGGCTCGATGAGCCGGTTGATCATCTTCAGCGTCGTCGTCTTACCGCACCCCGACGGCCCGACGAGCACCGCGATCGCGCCCTCGGGCACCTCGAGGGACAGTCCGGAGACGGCAGGCGTCGTGGTGCCCGGATACACCTTGCGGATGTCCTCGAGGCGGATCATGGGCGCTCACCCTATCCCGTCGGGTCGGGGTCGCTCACGGCCGGGGACCGGAGGGACCGTCCGGCAACCCGGACCGCCTCGAAATCGGCCGGTGGGGCGCCAGCCCGTTCACCCGGCCGGCGGGAGCCGTCCCTGATAGCGTTGACCGGATGCTGTACCAACCAGAGCTCGAGACGTTGGATGCCGCCGCCAAGCGCAGCCTGCAGAGCGAGCGGCTCACGGCGCTCGTCGCCCGTTTGAGGGCGAGCGACACGCCGTACTGGAGCGAGAAGATGCGCGACGTCGGCGAGATCGCCGGCATCGAGGACATCGAGACGGTGCCGTTCACGCGCAAGCACGAGCTGCGCGACGGCTACCCGTTCGGGTTGCTCACGGTGCCCATCGCCGAGTGTTCCCGCATCCACGCCTCCTCAGGGACGAGCGGGAAACCGACCGTCGTCGCCTACACCACCGGCGATCTCGACGTGTTCGCCGAGGTGAACGCCCGAGCCATCGCCTGCGCCGGGGGCCGGCCCGAGGACGTGTTCCACATTGCGTACGGGTACGGCCTCTTCACCGGCGGTCTCGGCCTCCACGGTGGCGCCGAGCGGCTCGGGATGACGGTCGTGCCGGCGTCCGGAGGCAACGCCGTGTTCCAGGCGGGGCTACTCGCCGACATGGGGGCACGGGGGTTCTGTTGCACGCCGTCGTACTCCCTCCTCCTCGGCGAGCGCGCCATCGAGGTCGGGCTCATGGACGAGATCCGCGTCGAATACGGAGTCTTCGGCGCCGAGCCGTGGTCGGAGGAGATGAGGGGGCGCATCGAGGCCCTGTGGGGGATCGACGCCATCGACCTCTACGGCCTGTCGGAGGTCATCGGGCCGGGCGTCGCGTGCGAATCCGTCGAGGGCAAGGGGGCCCCGTTCGTCTTCGACGACCACTTCTACCCGGAGATCATCGACCCCGAGGGCGACGATCCGGTGCCCGACGGCGACTACGGCGAGCTCGTCGTCACGACGTTGACCAAGGAGGCGCTGCCGGTGCTCCGGTACCGGACCGGGGACGTGACCCGGTTCGTCTTCGAGCCCTCGCCGTGCGGGAGGACGTTCCGGCGGATGGACCGGATCGCCGGCAGGGTGGACGACATGCTCGTGATCCGCGGTGTCAACGTGTTTCCGTCGGCGATCGAGGCGGTCGTCATGGGCGACGGCGCGATCTCCGGTCAGTACGCGATCGTTGTGGATCGCCGCGGCACCCTGGCCGAGCTCGAGGTCCGTTGCGAGCTGGAGAGCGCGGATCTCCTCCCCCAACGCGACACCGTCCGCGACCGGCTCGAGCGGACCCTCGCCAGTGCGCTGCGGTTGCGGATCGGTGTCGACGTCGGCGAGCCGGGCTCGTTGCCCCGCCAGGAAGCCGGCAAGGCACGGCGGGTGTTCGAGCGAACCGGCGCCGAGGATCCGCTCGCGGCTCTGTGACGGAAAGGTGGCCGCGATGACCGACGCGCTGAGGTCCCGGGTGAGGCTCGTCGAGATCGATCGGGACAACTGGCGCGACGTGGCGGCGGTCACGCCGCGACAGGACCAGCGGGAGTACGTCGCCGACCCGACGTACTACATGTGCCTCAGCCACTACGGCGGCGAGTGGAACTGCCTCGCCGTCGAGCTCGACGAACGGACCGTCGGTCACGTGATGTGGGGCGTCGAGGGAGACGAGGGATGGATCGGAGGGCTCGTCATCGACGCCGCCCATCAGGGCCGGGGGATCGGAACAGCGGCCGTGGAGGCCGTGTCGGAGCAGCTGGCGGCCATGGACGGGATCCGCCAGCTCGCCCTCTCCTACGAGCCGGAGAACACGACCGCCCGGCGCCTCTACGCCCGGCTCGGCTTCGTGGAGACCGGTGAGACCGAGGGTGACGAGATCGTTGCCCGGCGTCACCTCGCCTGAGGGGCGCACCGGGCCTGCGAAGACCGACCGGGTGGCCGGCGGCGGCCTCGATCCCGGCGCCTAGTGTCCGCCGGATGCGGGCGAGAGTCGTCGGTGCCATCGGGGCCTCCGCCATCGGCTGGGGCTTCGCCTCGGTCGGTGTCCGGGTGGCCTTCGTGGAGGGCGTGACCACCTTCACGGTCGTCGACGTCCGTCTCGTCACGGCGACCGTTGCGGTCGTGGCGTTCGTCGTCACTCAGCGGCGCAAGATCACGGCGCAGATCTGGCGGCACGGTGCCTACATCGGGATCCCCCGGATCGCGCTCGCCCCGGTGCTCTTCATCTCGTCGCTCCAGCACATCTCGGCCGGTGTCGAAGGCCTGTTCATCACCCTCATCCCGGTCTTCACGGGCATCATGGGGTGGCTGTTGATCCGCGAGCACCTGACGCGGGTGCAGGTAGGGGGTCTCGTCCTCGGCCTCGTCGGGGGAGCGCTCATCATCCTCTCCGGCGAGTCCGGTCTCGGCGGCGGAGAGGGCAGCGTCGTCCTCGGGGGCGTGCTCGCGCTCGCCGGCGCCGCCGCGGCGTCGCTGAGCGCGGTCATCAGCCGCAAGTACGCACCGCTCCACGACACCGCAGATCTCGCCATGCCGATGTTCGTCACCGGGACGGCGCTCGCCGTCATCTGGTCCTTCGTCATCGCCGGTGGCCCGAGCACTGCCGAGATGACCGTCCCCCTGTGGCTCCTCCTCGTCGCTCTCGGCCTCGGGAGCACGCTGTTGCCATTCGTCGGCACGCTCTACGCCTCGCGGTTCACCAGCGCCGCCCGTGTCGCCGTCACCGGCTACCTGGCGCCGGTGATCAGCGTCGTCGGCGGTGTCGTCCTCCTCGACGAGGTGGTGACCGTCGGCATCGTCGCCGGCGGCGTCCTCGCCATGGCCGGGGCGGTCCTCGTGTCCGTCGGCCGGGTGCGGGCGCTCACCACGGCGGGTTCGTGATGACGAGCTCACCGCCTGCCGTGCGGACGGCCATCCCGCGAAGGCCGGCGGCGCCGGCTCTCAGGCGGATATCGAGGTCGTGGAGACCGAGGTGGCGCTCCAGGACCGCCCCATCGGCCCCGAGCTCGACCCAGGCGATGCCCCCGACCTCGATGGCGTGGGAGGCCGCGGCCCTGCCGGGGTGATCGCTCGGGTCGGTGTGCCACTCGATGAAGAACGGGAGCCGCTCGGGACCGAGCGCCGACCCGATGCCGGCCAGGCTCCACGACAGCTCGCCGCCCTCGGGGAGCGCCCGGCTCATCCTCAAGGGCTCGTCCCCGATCCGCCCGGCGACCGGGCCGATGTCGCCGGTGCGAAGGCACAGCGCCATCAGCCGGTCCCCGTCGGCCGTCGACGCCGTGACGGAGCGCCCGATGGGGCTCGTCGCCGCCTCCTCCGGGTCGACGACGGCCATGAGCTCGAGATAGTCGGGGCCGAGGGGGGCGATGCGGTTCCCGGTGCCGTGACCGGGGTGCCGTCCCCCGGGGACCGCGGCGATCCCGTAGGCCTCCCGCAGCCGAGCCGCCGCGGCGTCGAGATCGCGCACGGCGATGATGACGTGGTCGAAGGAGAGCATCCCGGGCCGCCCTCAGCCGAGCCCGGCGACGACGTCGCGGAACGACTCGAGGCCCCGCTGCAGGCTCTCGGCGAGGGTCGCCAGCTCGGTTCCGGCCACGGGGATCGCAATCGGCACCGTGAGGTCGACAGGGATCGAGGTGTCGATCGGGACGGTCTCGGTGATCGGGATCGGCACCGTGAGGTCGATGGGGAAGTCGACGACGATCGGCACGGTGACGTCGAGCGGGATGTCGATGCCGAACGGCCCGTCGATCGTGATCCGGGTGTCGATCGTCTCGTCGACCGGCAGCGTCGTCTGGATCGGCACCTGGACCGTCCGGTTGATGTCGAGCGTCGTGGAGATCGGGATGGTCTCGTTGATCGGCACGTCGAAGACGATCGTCGACGTACGGAAGGTCTCGAGCCCGGCGACCGCCTCGTCGAGGGTGGCGCCGACGGTCGGTCCGAGGTCGGCGAGTGCGCTCTGGAGTGCCCCGGCCTGGGCGGAGAAGAGCGCGACGGTGCCCCGCAGCTCCTCCACCTCGGTGCGGGCGGCCGACACGTCGCCGGTGATGCGGTCGACGTCGTCGCGAACACTGCCGACCCGGCCGATGAGGACGACGTTGAGGACGAGCGATGCCAGCACGAGCCCACCGACGACGGCGAGCACGGTTACGACGTTGCGCTCGAGGAACTCCTTCATCACACGCTCCCGGATTGCGGCTCTCGGGGGAGAACGTACCGGAAGCTGCCGGCTATCCCGTGCGCCCGCCGCGCCGGGTCCGCCGGGAGGGGGCCGGCTCGGCCGTGTCTCGGGGCGGGGAGCGCATCGACAGCGCGACGGCGAGGCCGACACCAACGACGACGGCGGCGGCGACGAACGTCTCGGTGAGGGCCTTTGTCGTGAGCTCGGCCTGGCCGCGGATGAGCGCGCTCTGGTACTCCGGTGACGTGATCGGGGGCAGGGTGAGGCTGGGGCGGAGCTGGTTGTAGCGCATGAGCCCGTAGGCGGTGAGCCCGGAGAGCCCGACGCTGAGCCCGATGAGGCGGAGGACGACCACGAGGCTCGCGGCCGTTCCCCGCCGGTCGGGGGGTGCTCCGTCGACGACCGCCGCCGACGTCGGGGCGACGACGAGCCCGAACCCGGCGCCCAGAAGCGCCAGCTGGAGTGCCATCAACCAGTAGCTCGTCCCCACCTCCCAGCCGAAGCCCATCAGCACGAACGCGGCGGTGGCCCCGGCGAGCCCGGCGAGGACGGGTGGCCGGTACCAGGTGCGCTCGGTGAGCGGGCCGCCGGCGTACGACGCGAGCGCCATCGTGGCGGTGAGGGCACTGAGCACCAGTCCTGAGATGAGCGCGGAACGCTCCAGGTCGACCTCGACGACGTTGACGAACAGCGGCACGTCGACCATCGCGATGACGAGGGCGGCGCCGACGAGGAAGTTCACGACGACGGCCGCGGTGAGGTTGCGCCCGCGGAACAAGGAGAAGTCGATGAGCGGCTCTTTGCTGCGCAGCTGGATGACGACGAACGCCGCGGCGGCGATCACTGCGACCGGGTACAGCCACCGCAACGCGGCGCCACCCGAGCCGGTCAGCTCCTCGAGTCCGGTCACGCCCTGGATCTCGGCGCTGCCGAGCAGCGCGAGGTTGAGGGAGACGAGGGCGACGGTGAGCGTCACCGCCCCGGCCCAGTCGACGCGGCTGGTGCGGTCCGGCCGGTCGAAGGCGGCCAGCGCCCACCAGGCCGCGGCGATGCCCACTACGGCGAGCGGGATGTTGAGGTAGAACTGCCATCGCCAGGTGAGGAACCGGACGAGGATCGCCCCGTAGAGGGGTCCCCACACCCAGCCGAGGGTCTCGATCGCCCCGAGGATCCCCAGCGCCCTCGCCCGCCGCCGCTCCGCGTAGACGTCGGCGACGACGGCCATCCCGATCGGCACCATCGCCCCGCCGCCGAGCGCGGTGAGGACGCGACCAACGAGGAACGGGCCGAGTGAGTTCGTCATCGGGATGACGATCGAGCCGACGAGGAACAGCGTGAACGCCGCGATGTAGACCCGCCTCCGGCCGATGACGTCGCTGAGGCGGCCCATGAACGGCATGACGGCGACGAAGGCGATGAGGTAGGCGTTGACGATCCAGGCGGCATCGTCGAGGCCGTCGGGGAGGATGATGCCGAGGTCGCCGATGATGGGCCGCAGCATCGTGGTGACGACGGTGAGGTCGTCGGCGGCGACGAAGACCCCGAAGGCGACGACCGCGAGGACGGCCCGGGAGGAGGGCGTTCGCCCTTCGTCAGCCACCGGCTCCGAGGTCGGGTGGGTCGACCGTCACCTCCGCGCCGTACTCACGGAAGGTCATCGTCCACTCCGCCGTCCCCCCTGTGACGTTCGTCGTGAAGAAGGCGTCGACGAGCCTCCCCGTGCCTTGGTCGATCCAGGCGTCGAGCACGACGCCCTGGTTGCGGACGAGGCCGGCCGTGATCGCCTCGACCCGTTTCTCGCCCGCGTTTCCCCGGATGTGGTACGCCGGCGTCCCGTCGCGGTCCTCGGTCCCGACGAGGGTGACGCCGGTGAGACCGTCGATGAAGAGCTGGCGGAATCCCTGATGGGGGTCGAAGAGGCTGGCCGGGTCGAACGTGTACGACGGCGGCGCCGGCTGCCACGTGCCGGTGACAAACGACAGCCAGATCTGACCGTCGATGGCCACGGCACCCACTCGGGTGTTGAAGCCGGAGACGCTGACGGTGACGAGGGCCTCCGCCGAGCTGGGCCCGGCGAAGAATCCGTCTGCGCTCTTGAACTCGAGGAGATCGCCGAGCTCGTCGCCGAGGTCGATGAACACCGGTGCGCCGGCGCGCTCGATGGTGAACCGCACCGTATCGACCTCGCCCATCGAAGTCGCCGCCGCGTCGAGGATGGCGGTGATGTCGCTGCCGATCGTCTCGGTGGTGGTGTCATCCGATCCGCCTCCGCACCCCGCGGCGAAGATCGCCATCGCGGCTGCGACGACGGCCGTGCGGCGGAGCGCTTCCGGCATCACGCCGCCACGCTAGTGGTCGCCCCGAGCTGCCGGGAGGCGTGCTCACCCGAGCTTCTTCTCGAGCAGCTCCGTCGACCACCACCGACCCAGCTTGTAGCCGGCGTCGTCGAGCACGCCGACGGTGCGGAAGCCGAGGGCGTGGTGAAACCCGACCGAGTGGTCGTTGGGAAGGGCGACGATGGCGTAGGCACGGTGCACCCCGGCCGCGGCGATCGCGTCGAGGAGCGCGGCGTACAGCGGCCTCCCGATGCCGCGCCCTGTCCACTCCGGGTCGATGACGACGGTCGTCTCCACCGACCGTCGGTAGGCCTCTTTGTCCCGCCACGGCCCGCTCCAGGCGGCGCCGACGACCTCGCCCTTCACCTCGGCCACCCACACCTGGTGGAATCGACCGTCCTTGGCCGCCAGCCACGCACGCCGGTGCTCCGGGGTGTGGGGCTCCTCGTCGAAGGACACATGAGAGTCGACGATGTACTCGTTGTAGATCGCGGTGATCTGCTCGATGTCGTCGCCGGTCGCCGGCCGGATCGTCGGCTCCATGCCCTGGGGCTCAGCCCCGTGCGCTCACTTGACGGCGAACGCCAGCTTCACCGAGGCGCGGTACTGCATGATCCGGCCGTCGACGACGCGAGCGTTGAGGGTCTGGACCTCGACACCGGTGATGCCGCTGATGCTCTCCGCTGCCTTGTCCACGGCCTGCTGCACGGCGTCCTCGAAGCTCGCGTCCGAGATCCCGATCAGCTCGACGACCTTGACCGCGCCCTTCTCGATGAAATCGGTCACGCCCGCACCTCTCTCTCGATGGATGTGAGCCGAATGCTACCGGAGGGCCCACAGCGGTAGCCTGCGGCTCGTGACGCGCGAGCTCAGCTTCACGCCGCGCACGGGCCTGTCGCGACCGCTCGGCGGCCTCGTCGCCCTCGTCTACCCGGTGGTGCTCGTCGCGCTCGCCATCCAGACGGGTTTCGGGCGCGACGCCGGGCTCGACGAGCTCGCCGCGTCGTTCCTCGCCGCCCTCCTCGTGTTGATCGCGGAGCCGACGGCCTGGCTGTTCTCGTTCGACTTCATCGATGCCGGCCGGTTCACGATCCTCTTCGTCGGTGGGCTGACGAGCTCGCCGCTGTGGTACCTCGCCGGGCGGGCGATCGCGGCCGCCAGCAGCCGGTGGACGGAATGGGTGCGCCGCTACACGTTCCTCTGTCTGGCCTGGACGACCCTCAACCTCGTCGTCTTCTCCATCGTCGCGTGGCTGGCGGGGTGACGGGTACCCTCGGTGACGTGAAGGTGATCATCGATCTCTGCGTCGTCCCGCTCGGCGTGGGTGTTTCGGTGTCCGAGCACATCGCGGCGTGCCAGCGGGTCATCGAGTCGGCGGGGCTCGCCCACGAGATGCACGCGTACGGGACGAACATCGAGGGGGAGTGGGACGAGGTGTTCGCCGTCGTGAAGCGATGCCACGAGGTCGTCCACGAGATGGGCGCACCACGGATCTCGACGACGGTGAAGCTGGGGACCCGAACCGACCGGGAGCAAACGATGCGTGACAAGGTCGCGTCCGTCGCCGAGAAGCTCGCCGGGGAGATCGAACCGGCCTGAGGAGGGTCACGCAATGGATCTGTACGAGGCGTTGTACACGACGCGGGCGATGCGCCGGGTCGGCCCCGAGCCCGTGCCCGAGGGCGCCGTCCGCCAGTTGCTCGATGCGGCGGTGCGCGCCCCGTCGGGCTCCAACGCGCAGAACTGGCGCTGGCTCACGGTGACGGACCGGGAGACGATGGCCCGCCTCGGGCCGCTCTACGCCGAGGCGTACGACATCTTGAACAACACGGTCTACGCCGGCATCGAGCCGCGCGACGACCAGGACGTACGGGTGCGGTCGTCGTCGACGTGGCTCGCCGAGCATTTCGCCGAGGTGCCGCTGGTCATCTTCGCCTTCCACCGCAACGATCCCTCCGGCGCCTCGGTCTACCCGGCGATCTGGAACCTCATGCTCGCCGCCCGAGGCCTCGGCATCGGCACGACGCTCACGACGATCCTCGGCATGTTCAAGTCGGCGGAGCTCTTCGAGCTGCTCGGCGTCCCCACCGACCGGGGCTGGACGAACGCCGCCGCCGTCACCTGCGGTTATCCGACGGGCCGCTGGGGGGTCGCCGCCCGGCGCCCCGTCCACGACGTCGTGTACGCCGAGCGGTGGGGGGAGGCACCGGGCTGGCGGGTCGACGAGCCCCTGTGGCCGGCCGGGTGAACCGGGACCGGAGCCCGCACCCGACCGTCAGAAGAGCCTGGGCCGGAAGCGTTCGTCGTGGGTGCGGATGGCGAACCGGTCGGTCATGCCCGCCACGTAGTCGATGACCTGGGTGAGGAGCGTCGCGTCGTCGTGGCGATACGACGAGGGGATCTCGGCCGGGTGGTCGAGGAAGTAGCGGACGAGGTCGCGCACGATCTCCTTGGCCCGCCTCCGCTGCGGCTCCATCTCGGGGCGGAGATAGACCCGCTCGAACATGAACGACCGCAGCCGGTGCATGACCTCGAGGCGCCCCGGCTCCATCGTCACCTCGTCCTGGCGCAGCGACTCCTCGACGACGGCGGTCACCATCGACTCGATCCACTGCCGCCCCGGCTCCCCGAACGCGCCGATCGCCTCGTCGGGGAACTCGCCACGGTCGAGCACGCCGGCGCGCAGCGCGTCCTCGGCGTCGTGGGAGAGGTAGGCGATCCGGTCGGCGTACCGCACGATTGTTCCCTCCGGTGTCGACGGTCCGCGCTCGACCTTCCACGGGTGCGCCCGGATTCCGTCGAGGACCTCGATCGTCAGGTTGAGAGGCTCGAGCACCTCGAAGATCCGGGCGCTCTGGTCCGAGTGGCGCCATTCCCCCTCGACGAACTCGCTGAGCGCGTCCTCACCGGTGTGGCCGAACGGGCTGTGGCCGACGTCGTGGGCCAGGCAGACGGCCTCGGTGAGGCTCTCGTTGAGCGACAGATAGCGGGCGACGGCCCTGCCGATCTGGGTGACCTTGAGGGTGTGGGTGAGCCGGGTGACGTAGTGGTCCCCCTCCGGGTTCATGAAGACCTGGGTCTTGTGCTTGAGCCGGCGGAACGCCTTGGAGTGGAGGATGCGGTCCCGGTCCCGCTCGAAGACGGTGCGGTACGGGTCGGGCTCCTCGGCGACGGCGCGGCCAACGCTCTGGGACGCTCGGGTTGCACCCGGTGC
>CAMYMC010000006.1:0-53420 GCA_947259365.1 uncultured Acidimicrobiaceae bacterium
ACCCACGCCCACCCGGAAAGCCTCCCCGGCACGCCGCCGGCCTACTCGGCGCGCCTTCAGCCAGCTCGCGGCAACGCGCTTGACATCCATACGAGATTCGATATGTGTGCTTCTGTCTACAGGTCATTGTCTCCGCTGAGCCTTGGGAGAGTCGCGACACCTAGGCTCGGTACCGAAGCCAACTCCAAGGAGGAGACCATGGGAGATCATCCCAACGCCGACATTGCCCGCCGCGGCTACAAGGCATTTGGTGAGGGCGACATGGAGACGCTTACCGAGACCATCGCCGAAGATGCGGTGTGGCACGTCGGCGGCAACAACGCGCTCTCAGGTGATTACACGGGCCATCAGGCCATCTTCGGACTGTTCGCCAAGATCGGTGAGATGAGCGAAGGCACAATGTCGATCGAGTTGCACGACGTATTGGCCAACGACGACCACACCGTCGTGCTCAACACGGTGACCGCAGGCGGCTCCCGCGGCAGCCTCTCCGTCAACTCTGCTGACACGTTGCACATCAGCAACGGCCAGTTGACCGAGTTCTGGAGCTTCGGCTCCGACGAGGCCGCCTTTGACGCGTACTTCTCCGGCTAGGGGTCGGCTCTCGAATTCGTTTGGCTTCGCGTTCGCTGCGCGGGGGGCACGTCGCACAAGCCAACAGCCGTGGCGCCACCGACCACATCATCGCTGAACAGATACGCCACAATCAGCTCGCCCTGCTGCGGCTGTTCCGCAGACGCCGATCGGCGTTCGTAGACAACTCAGCCACTTATCTTGGGCTGCGACGGCGCGCGAGGACGAAGTGGGGCCACTCGATATGTGCCGATCACGAGCACGCGGCGACGTGGGCGTTATCGAGCGAGATCGATTGATCTTGTCCACTGATGGGGTAGTTGACCACGCCGCGATTGCTGCCGATGCTCAGCGATTCCGGTTGTGCTACAAACTCGCCTTCTGGCTGTAGTGCACCGCACCAAAGGGCGCCAGCATCTCTTTTGCCGCAGCGTCTACGTCGCCGAGGACGTGCACGGCCGAGATGTTCACCAAGCCCATAAACTCATCGATGAAGCCTTGCTCCTGTGCGGAGCCGAAGTGGGCGGCCCAATCCTCCGTGCTTGAGTATCCGTCCTCGTTGACGCAATGGCCGTCTTCGCTCACGAACCAGTTGTAGACGGTCGTTCCGGGGTCGTTGGCACGGACATTGGCGAGCATCCGTTCTCCGAGGTCAACGAAAGCGGCCGGGTCCTCGACCGTGCCAGTTATCACTACGCGAAACTCGCCCATTGACCCCCTTTGGTTGTGTAGACCTCAGCGAATATAGCGATCGCGAAGGCGTTGAAACCACCCGACTCCAATGCTCCCACCCGTACGCCAGAGCCTCAGCCGCAGCCTCCCGGGCCCCGGTCAGGACCAAACGCTGCCGCCCAACGCATGCCGCAGCCGCCGCTGCGTTTCAGAAACGAACTCGGTGAACGAATCAACCGTGACATCGTCGGGTTGCACAGGTCCTGCGTGAACGGGGTCACGACCCCTCGCCCCACGTGATGGTGCTCCGAGGTTCCGAGGGGGGCACAAAGGTGAGCAAGTGGATAACGTGTTCTCGTTGCGGGCGCAGAACCAGAGACCCGGTCAGAGGTCGATTGTTGTGGAGGGGGCCCCGTGTCTCCCCGACCCGTAAAGCTGTCGAGCGTGAGCGTCCAGTGAAGCTCCTCCCACGCGGTCCGTTCGTTCTCGGTCAACATGCATGCGTCCCCTCTCGCCGTTTGGGCCGCATATGGGCCGCACCGTGAGCGAAACCGCACACATTCACGCAACGTGGCGCAAGGACCGGAGAGAATGCCGGTAAGGTCTGAAACTGAGGCGTGCCAATGGTTTACGGCGGGATCGCCTGGTGTATGTGGTGGGCCCGGCAGGACTCGAACCTGCGACCGACGGATTATGAGTCCGCTGCTCTAACCAACTGAGCTACGGGCCCCGATGCGCATTGTACGAACCTGAGGGCTCGGCGGGCGCTCATGCGATTGGGAGATGATCGCGCCGGTCGGTTCGTGACTCGCCGCTGGCGCTCGAAGCCGGCAGCCGTCGAGCCATCCCCTGACCTCGCCGGGGAGGTTGCCGAGGAACCCCAGGCTCACGAGCCGGATCGTCTCGTAGAACCGCTGATACTCCCCCATCGGCGCCACGAGTTCGTGCTGGGCCATCCACGGCTAGAGGTCGCGGTAGGCGATGACCGACCCCGCGGTGTCGTGGCCGGCGTAGAAGCTGTAGCGGAGCAGCCCCTCCGGGTCTTCGGCCTCCACCCGGCGGCTCAGCGCCGAGGTCGCCGCGGCGTAGTCCTGAGCAGGCGATGAGCGACGGGTCCGAGTACTTCGTCGCGGCCGCCGAGCGGGTGACTGCCGGGGGCGTCGAGTATGTCGGTGTGTCGGCCTTCTCGGTCATCGAGACGGACGAGGGGCTCAAAGTCGTCGAGCACAACTGGGCAGGCAACCTCTAGCCCTGCCCCGAGCCCTGCGGCGCTTCCTCGACCGCAGCCGGGTGGTCAAGAAGCTGCCGGGTGGCATCGGAGTAGACCCGTGATCCGAGCTCGAGGGCGTGCGCCTGCCGGATGGCCCTACCCTCGGCGACGGCGGCGAGGAACCCGACCCTCGCCGCTTCGTCCGGAACGAGCCCGGGGTCCGACTCGATGAGCACTGCGAGGTCGGCGAGGTCGTGCTCGACGCCGAGCAGATCGGCGAGCTCCGTGAGCTCGTCGGCGAGCTCGCCGATGGGATGCGGCCACACCGCGTGCAGTATCTCGACCTGATAGCGCAGATACCGGACCCGCCTACGCCAGAGGTGAAACGCGTCGGTGCTCCGGCTCCGTGCCGCCTTCTCCATCGCCCTGGCGCCGCGGGCATGAGAACGCAATAACGCCGCC
The DNA here is from genome assembly GCA_947259365.1 of uncultured Acidimicrobiaceae bacterium. Classification (GTDB taxonomy): domain Bacteria; phylum Actinomycetota; class Acidimicrobiia; order Spongiisociales; family UBA5794; genus CAMYMC01. The sequence goes on from CAMYMC010000006.1 coordinate 2,918, forward strand.
GCGAAGGTCTCCTCCAAACCGGGACCACCGTCGCCCTTCGCACCGAGTGCCAAACCTGCCAGCCGGGCTCGGGCCGCGATGAGGTCGGCGGCCACCGCATCGAGCGCCCCGCGCGCGTCGACGATCTCTCGCTCGAGGCGCCCGGCCCGCGCCTCCAGGCGCCCCGCCACGTCGCCGTTCCCCGCACCCACCTCCGCCGCCGTCGCCGCCATGACGTGCGCCGTCCGCAGCTCCGTGAGCGCCCGGCCCGCATCACCGAGGGCCGTGTTCTCACGCTCGAAGTCCTCGCGGCCGATGCGGTCGCGTACGAGGCGCAGCGCAGCGCGCGTCCGCTTGATGGCCTTCCGCGCCGTGTGGACGCCGGTTGCCCGGTCGGCTTCTCCGAGCCCGCCGAGCGCTCGGTCCAGCTCGCCGAGACACACCCTCCGTACCCCGTCGCCAGCCGGCTCATCAACGAGCAGCTGGTGGCGGTACCACCGCTCACCGGCGCCGGTGGCCTGCTCGGGGGCGGAAGACGACGCCACGCTCTCGTCGAGGGAACGTGCATCTCGGACGGGGGCCATGCCCACAGCTTATGCCGCGGCACCGGAGGGAAGGAACTCGGCGCCGACGCGGCCTCACTGGCGCCCGACACCGCCGAACGCGACACCGGAGAGGTCCGCCATCTCCCGGTCGAACGTCGTGAGATCGTCGACCGTGAACTCCTCGAGGTGGCCGTGACCGCAGGCGCGGGCGAGCACCTTCATGAGCTCGACGGCGCCGGCGAAGAAACGGGCGAGCCGCTCCGCGGCGGCGTCGATGGGGAGACGTTCCCGCAGGTGCTCCTGCTGGGTGGCGATCCCCACCGGGCAGTTGTTCGTGTTGCACGCCCGCATCCCCAAGCACCCGATGGCCTGGAGCGCAGCGTTGGAGACGGCGACGCCGTCGGCGCCGAGCGCCATCGCCTTGACGAAGTCGGCGGGATGGCGGAGGCCGCCGGTGGCGATGAGGGTGACGTCGTGGGCGCCGCGCCGGTCGAGATGGCGCCTCGCCCTCGCCAGCGCCGGGATGGTCGGCACCGAGATGTGGTCGCGGAACAGCAGCGGGGCGGCACCGGTGCCCCCTCCCCTGCCGTCGAGGATGACGTAGTCGACGCCGACGTCGAGCGCCGCCTCGAGGTCGTCCTCGACGTGCTGTGCCGACAGCTTGAACCCGACCGGGATCCCCTCCGTGCGCTCCCGCACCTCCTCGGCGAACTCGGCGAACTGGCCGGGTGTCGTCCATTCCGGGAACCTCGCCGGCGACACCGCCGCCTGACCCACCTCGAGCCCCCGCACCTGGGCGATGCGCGCCGACACCTTGTGCCCCGGCAGGTGTCCCCCGGTGCCGGTCTTGGCGCCCTGGCCGCCCTTGAAGTGGAACGCTTGCACCCGCTCCAGCTTCTCCCACGAGAACCCGAACCGGGCCGACGCCAGCTCGTAGAAGTAGCGCGAGTTCTCGGCCTGCTCGGCGTCGAGCATGCCCCCCTCCCCGGAGCAGATCCCGGTGCCGGCGAGCTCGGCGCCCCTCGCCAGCGCCACCTTCGCCTCCTCGGACAGCGATCCGAAGCTCATGTCTGAGACGAAGAGCGGGATATCGAGACGCAGCGGGCGCTTGGCCGCCGGACCTATGACGATGTCGGTCCCCACCTCCTCGTCGTCGAGCAGCGGCGGATTTGCCAGCTGACCCGTGACGATCTGGATGTCGTCCCAGCTCGGAACACTCGAGCGCGGCACACCCATCGCCGCCACCGGGCCGTGGTGGCCGACCCGGTCGAGACCGTGACCGGCGAGCTCGCGGATGAAGCTGACGTGGGGCTCGTCGGGAGTGCCGAGGTGGTCCTGGTAGAGGCCCTGGTAAGAACTCCGGTCGTACGGTTGGGGGTGGGACTTCGCCCAGGTGACGATCTCGTCGGCGTCGACCCACAGCCCGTCGTCCTCGACCCATGACGTGAAGCGGTGCAGCGCCTGGTCGTTGTGGTACTCGGAGATGCCGGTGCGGTAGCGGTAGTCCCAGTTGTGCACGCCGCAGATGAGGTTGTCGCCCTCGATGCGGCCGTCGGCGAGCAGGGCGCCCCGGTGCAGGCAGCGGCCGTAGAGCACCGACGCGGTGCCGGCATCCGGCCAACGCACGATGACGAGGTCGACGTCGCCCACGATCGCGTACGTCGGCGTCAGCGGCTCCAGCTCGCTCCAGGTCGCGACGTTCACCCGCTCCATCCCACCGCCTCCGTCTCGTCCTCCGGGACCCGCCGCATGCTACGGGTCCCGTGGCGCCAACCAGGCGACCGGCTCACGAGCCGACGATCTCGTCGTATCGCTCCCCGACGCGGGCCGCCAGCGCCCCCAGCCCGCTCATCGGCCGCACCATGACGGTGAAATCGGTGATCCGCCCGGCGGCGTCGTGGCGAAGGAGGTCGAGGCCCTCGACGGACCTGTCGCCGACCTTCGCGGTGAAGACGAGCGCGGTCGTGCCGTCGCTGGCGGTCAGTTCGTCGGTGTAGAGGAAGTCCGCGAAGACCTCGTGGAGGAGGAACTCGAGCAGACGCGACACCGGCTCTCTGCCGACGATGGGGTGGAACGTAACCGGGCTGTGGAACACGACGTCGTCGGTGAGCAACGCCACCATCGCGTCGAGGTCACGGGCTTCGACGGCGGCACGGAACGGGTGTGTGTCGACCATGGGCCACGAGCCTATCCGGTGCGGGGCGCGGGTGGCTCCCGACCGTCTCGATCGGGAGCCACATCGGTCCGGTTCAGTCCAGCATGCCGGACATGAAGATGTCGTCGAGGTTCTCCAGGCTCCTCCTGAGATCTCGTGCCAGCACCCGCGGCAGCAACATGCGGTCGATCGCCTTACCGAAGAACGTGTCCGGCTCCTCGGTGTCCATGGTGACCTTCAGGATGAAGGCCTCGAAGCCGGCGGGAGCGTAGGCGTACGTGAACGCGACATCGGGGAGCCCGGCCACGACGCTGTGATGACGGACGAGTTCGCCGTCGATGTACTCGTCGAGCACGACCTTGCCCTCGACCCGCCTCCCCAGCAGCTTGTACGCGAAGCGCACTTCGTCGCCCGGGCCCGACCACGCCGCCTGGTCGGCGTCGAGGACCTCGATCATCCCCGCATACCAGTGGGGCCACAGGTTGAAATCGACGAGGTAGTCGAAGCCCTTCTTCAGCGGTACGGAGTAGGTATGCCTCAGCTCGGTCTGCACACGTGTCACCTCCTCCCGAGGCGCAGGATTGGGCGGCGAGGCCCATCGCCCGATCCCGCATCATGCAGCGGCGAAACGGGCCCGACCAGAGGCGAAGGACACGAACCCGGCCCTGTGCCGGGGGGTGAATCAGCCGGCCGAGGCGAAGTACGCCGGGACGTTGCCCGGCTTCCACTTGATCGAGCACCCCATCGACGGATATTGCTCCGCAGCCGGGGTCTCGCCGGCGAGGACCGCATCGACGGCGGCCCGCAACTCCGACCCGGTCACGGGGAGCCCGGAGTTGGGTCGGGAATCGTCGAAGCGACCCCGGTAGACGAGGGTGCGGTCCGGTCCGAAGAGGAAGAAGTCCGGTGTACACATCGCCGTGTACGCAGCCGCCACCGTCTGGTCCTCGTCGTAGAGGTACGGGAACGTGTAGCCGAACTCGGCGGCTTCGCGCCCCATCGCCTCCGGCCCGTCGTCGGGGAAGGCGTCTGCGTCGTTGGACGAGATGGCGACGATGCCGAGCCCCGACCCGGCGTAGTCCTTGCCGAGGCTCGCCAGACCACGGCGCACGTGCTGGACGTACGGGCAGTGGTTGCAGATGAACATGACGACAAGCGCCTTCTCGCCGGTGAAATCGGCGAGACCGACGGTGTCGCCTGTCACCGTGTCACAGAGCGAGAAGTCGGGTGCGGGGGTACCGAGCGGCAGCATCAACGACGTGACGGCCATGGCTCATCCTTCCTGTTGTGTCGCCCGGGTCGGGAGCCGGGTCAGCGGTAGCGCCAGATGATGCGGCCCCGCGTCGGGTCGTAGGCCGACACCTCGAGCTCGACCTTGTCACCCGGGATGATCCGAATCAAACGGCCCCGGCGCATCTTGCCCGAGGCCCGTGCGATCACCTCGTGACCGGAATCGAGCTTCACCCGAAAGCTGGCGTTGCGGAGCGTGGCGACGACCGTTCCCTGCGTGCGGAACACGTCGTCAGAGGATGCCATCGTCCCTCATCACCTCCGGGGGCGCGCCTCGTTGACACGAAGCCTGCGGCCGTCCATCTCGTAGCCGTCGAGCTCCTCGATGGCGCGGCGCGCCTCTGCGTCGTCGTCCATCTCCACGAAACCGAAGCCGCGCGAGCGGCCCGTCTCACGGTCGGTGATGACGTTGGCGGAATGGACCTGGCCGTGGCTGGAAAACAGCGTCTCCAGCTCGCCATCGGTGGTCTGGAACGGAAGATTGCCGACATAGATGTTCACGGGTATGAATCGCCCTTGCTCAACACGTGCCCCGAACGGTCCGGGGCACTCCCTGGCGCCTCAGCACTGCCCGCACTGCGGTCAACCGCCACTGCGTCCTGCGGAGGCGCGAGCAAGGTTAGCCCACTTCGCGACCCACTCCAGTCGCATCGGCTCACGTGGCCTCGGGAGGCCGGCGATAGCGATACCGGTACGCCGTCGTGAAGCCGAGGGACCGCCACAGCGCGACCGCGGGCTCGTTGGACGCGACGACCTGGAGGAACGCGCCCGAGGCGCCGCCGGCCGCGGCCCACGAGCACAGCTCCCCCACGAGGCGGGTGGCGTGGCCGCGGCGCCGTCGCGCCGGGTCGGTCGTCACCTCGAAGATCCCCAGCCATCCGTTGCGGACGATCCCGAGGCCGGCCGCCACCCGGCGGTCGCCCTCGTCGACCTCGGAGAAGCGGGCGGGGGGAGCCACCCGCGCCAGAACGGAGCGCCACGGCCCCGGGTCCGCGATGCCCATCCAGCGCTCCTGATCCTGCAGCCAGCCTGCGGACGGTGCGCCGAGCTCCGTGGCGGGAGAAGGTGATGCGGGCGCGATGGGGCCGGTCATCACGAGCGTCTCACCCTCTGTGGTGTAATCGAGGGCGTCGAGGACGGCGACCGTCCTTGCCGGCGTCGCCGACGTGACCCGAACCAGCGGCGCCACACCCCGCGCCACCAGCCAATCATGCGCCGCGGTGAGGCGAGCTTCGACGTGATCCGAGGCCGCGTCCGATGCGATCGTCACGGAGTTGAGCCGTCGGGAGAAGCCATCACCGAAGCGGGCCACCCAGCCGTCCTCGTCCCGGCTCTCGGCCGCCGGCCATGCGGCGAAGGCGGCGGCCTCGACTGCGGCGACTCCCTCAGGGTCCATCGGCGAGATAGGGGCCGAGCGCGGCGGCGAGCTCGGGGAGGAATCGAGCCGGACGGCCTTCCGTGTCGGTCATGGCTGCATCGACCGCCTGGGTGGCGAGGATCTCGTCATTGCGGCGGATCCGCTGCAGCCACTGCGACGTCGCCCGCCTGATCCTGGCCACCTCGGTCTCGACGGTGAGGTCGTCTCCCGGCCCCGCGGAGCGCAGGAACCGCGTGGTGATCCCCGTCACGACGATGCGGAGCCCGAGCGAGTCGAGCACCGGCATCCCGAACCCGATCGATTCCAGCAGCTCGATGCGCGCCGTCTCGAAGTACTGGATGTACGCGGAGTGGTTGACGTGGTTGTAGGGGTCGAGCTCGTAGAAGCGGACTCTGACCGCGATCTCGTGCGCCATTGCGGGCACGCTAGTTGCCGCGGGCGCGCCTCACGCCTCGAAGGCGTACCCGTGTTGCCTCCACGCCTCGTACACGGCGACGGCGACGGCGTTGGCGAGGTTGAGCGAGCGACCGCCGGGGGCGATCGGGATGCGGAGACGTCCGGCGACCGACGCATGGTCGAGCACGGAGTCGGGTAGGCCGACCGACTCCTTCCCGAACACGAGCGCATCGCCGCCACCGATCGCCACCGTGTCGTACCTCGTGTCGCCCCGCTCGCTGTACGCCCACACCCTGGGCGGCCCGACGGTATCGAGGAACGCCGCGAACGATTGGTGATGGGCGACGTCGGCATGCTCGCGGTAGTCGAGCCCGGCCCGGCGCAGCCTCGCGTCGTCGAGCTCGAAGCCGAGCGGGTGGACGAGATGGAGTCGGCACCCGGTGTTGACACAGAGCCTCATGAGGTTGCCCGTGTTCGGTGCGATCTCCGGCTCGTGGAGGACGACGTGAAACACCGGCTCACGTTATACCGGCAAGGGACTGGGGATGCCCTCAACGGCGGGTAGCATCCTGGCCTCCATGGCCGACTCCCTCTACATCCGCCGCAGCGACGGCTTCGAGCCCACCGAGTACGCCCGCGGCGGCTGGAGCGACTACGGCCAGCACGGCGGCCCGCCCTGCGGGCTGCTCGGCCACGCCATCGAGCAGGTGCCGACGCCGGTACCGATGCAGGTCGCCCGCCTCACGTTCGATCTCTTTCGCGAGGTGCCGATGCACACGTGCCTCACGATCACGACCGAGGTCGCCCGCGAGGGCAGGCGCATCCAGGTGGTGGCTGCCCGCATGGCGGCGGACGGTGTCGAGGTGGCGAGGGCCACGGGACTCAAGATACGCACGGCCGACCTCGAGCTCGACCGTGGCGGCGCGGTCGAGTTCATCAGCCCCGGCCCGCCCGAGGACGCTCCGCTCGTCGAGTGGGGGTCGTTCGCCCCCGGTGAGACGACGATGACCCGCTTCCACGTCGATGCCATCGAGATCCGCAGCTTCGAACACGGTTTCGAGCGGTCGGGGCGGGGCGTGTCGTGGTTCCGCCTCAAGCGACCCCTCGTCGACGACGAGCCCCTCACTCCCCTGACCCGGATGGCGACCCTCGCCGACATGTCGAACGGCAACAGCCGGGTGCTCGACGCCAGGAAGTGGCTCTTCGTGAACCCCGACCTGACGCTGTCGCTTCAGCGGGTGCCGGAGGGGGAATGGATCGGCATGGACTCGGCATCGACGCCAGGCACCCACGGCGTCGGCATCGCGGACACGATGGTGTTCGACCGGTCGGGGCCGTGCGGGCGCATCACCCAGGCACAGCTCATCGGGCCGCGCTGACCTCCGGGTCAGCCGGTCTCGACCCCGCTGTCCCCCAGATCGTCGACGCTTTCCAGCGTCGGCTCTTCCCGCAGCTTGCCGCGGGCGCGCATCACCCCGACGACGTTGTCCTGGATCTTCTCCAGCTTCTCGGGCGGCATCTTCGGGGAGAGCTTCGAGTCGAGCTTGGAGCGAACCTCCGTCTCGGTGAGCCCTTCCCACTCCGCCTTCTTCGACTGCACGAGCTTGACGATCGCGGCGATGATCCCGCCCAGCACCAACAGCTTGATGAGTTTCTTCATCGAGCCCCCTTCTCCGACCTCATGTGGCCCCTTGAGCATACGCCACGCGGTGAACCCGAAACGCGCCGGCTCCCCTCGTCGGGTGGGCAGGGGTGACTAGTCACCCAGGCGTGACAGAAAACGGCCATTGCCACGAGGCCCCGAACCGGCGAGGGTGGGAGTGGCCGAATCGGGCCAGGCCGGAGGAAGAACGACGTGAGAACCAGATGGGTCGGGCGCACGGTGCGCAAACAGGCGTCGCACGACGATCGCACGAAGGCCCGGCTGAGGCTGGTCGCTACAACACCGACGCCGCTCGAAGACGCACGACCCGACGAGGTGCGGGCGCGGATCAAGCGGATGGTGTACGGAAACGGCTCCGCGCGGAGCGCGGCGAACTGACGCGAGTCCGGCTGCACCAGACAGCGGGGGTTCAGACGCCGCAACCGTTCCCCAGAACTAGGGTCTGCGCGTGAACGAGCGGGACGACACGAAGCCCCCGACCCGGAGCCGGGGCCTGACCCGTCGGCTCCCGGCGGGCGTCATCGACGCGTCGCTCGCGTCGCTCGCGACGTTCCTCGCGGGCCTGACCGCCGTCAACGTCTTCGGGGACGTCGACCGTGGCGTGTACGCCGTGTTCTTCACGTCGTTCATGCTCGGAGTCGTACTTGCGACGAACCTCGTATATGTGCCGGCTTCCGTTGAAGCAGTAGCCCTTCCGGTGCCGGACCGGTTAGCCCATCTCGGGCGGAGCGTCCGGCTCGGTCTGATCCCGGCGCTTCTCGGCTCGGTCGCCGTGGTCTTTGCCGTGCTCGTGACCTCGTCGTTGACGGACCAAGGGGTGGTGACAGGGCTCGCCATCAGCACGGCGATCGCAACGGTCCTCTCGCCGATTCAGGACCATGTCCGCCGGATGCTCCACATCGCCGAGCAATCTTGGAGAGCGGCCGCCGTTTCGGCGGTCCAGTTCGGTGGTGTCGCCGTGAGCCTGGCGACCATGCTCGCTCTCGACATCGAGAGAGCCTGGCTACCGTTCGGAACCCTTGCGATTGCCAACGCGGCCTCGCTCACCGCAGGTCTGTTGCTCGCGAGACGCTCGATGCGTACCCGCGACCTCGGGACCCTGCGGTTCGGCGCACTCGCTCGCCAGGGCCGATGGCTCCTCGCCGAGTCCACGATCCCGTCGCTCGCCCATTTCGGTGTTGCGGCGATCATCACGAAGCTCGCCGGGCCGGAGGCGATGGGCTTCGCCGAGGCTGCGCGCGTCGTCGCGCAACCTGTGCTCGTCTTCGCGACGGGGCTGACCGCCGTCCTCGCCCCCCAGTCCATGCAAGCGGCGATGGAGCAGGACGCGCCCGGGGGACGCCGAGTCAACCGTCTCTACACGGTGCTGATCCTCGCTGCCGGCGCCGCCTATCTCCTTGCAGCCGGCCGACCCTGGGTGTGGAATCCCATGCAGCACCTCGTACCCGCTGCCTATGTGGTCGGGTGGCTGGCGGCAGTCACGATCGTGTCGAACCTCATCGGTGCGGCGATGTACCTCGACATCAATGAGTTGCTCGGTGCCCGCAAAGCGAGGTGGCTCGCCGGCATCGCGATCGCGACGAGCCCCATCCTGATCGCGGTCGCTCTCACCTCCCGCGCAACGGGCGCGTTCGCCCGGCCGTACGGGTTGATGGCTCGCGACGTGGTGCAGATCGCCTGGTACCGGGCGGCGCTGCGCAGGCACTACGACTCGGCCCCGCACGGGGTCGGTGCTCGGGGGTGAAGGCGCTCAGCGGTCGCCAAACGAGCGACGAACGGTGATGTGAGCGGGATGCGGCTCGAGATCGGGGCTGTTGACGATCCTGTCCTCCCAAACGGCGTGGGTGATCGCATTCCAGGCGACCTTGCTGGGCCGGTCGAGGAGGTGGGCGAAACCGTCGACGACGTCGGGCACCCGATAGCGTTCCCAGACGCCGGCGAGCGGGCCGGACGTGTAGAACCGAGCGAAGGGCAGCCCGGTGGCGTTCTTTCGCTGGTGAACGGGATAGCCCGGTAGCCGGCGACGTAGGAGCTCCTTGAGGATCCACTTGCTGCGGAGCCCGCGAACGTATCGCGCGTCGGGGGGCACCCGGAGGAGCACCGCGATGACTCCGGGCTCGATGTACGGAAAGACGGCGCGCTTGCCCAGCCCCTGGGCCATCTGGCGGTCCAAGCGGGGAAGATCACCGAACACGAGTCGCCAGCCGGCGAGCTCCACGTGCGCGAAGAAGCGACGACGCCCCGGCGTCTCCATCCGGACGCGGTCGAGCGTCATCGCGACGTGGCGGGCGAGGATCCCGTCGACGACGGCGTCGCCGAGCATCTCCGCGGCGTCGCTCGGGTCACCCCCGGCGAGCGTGGTGCCGGCGTAGCCACGGGCAGCCGTGAGCGGATGGGCCAGAAGCTCTGCCTCGTGGCGCACCTGGGCGGCTCGACGTCCGATCGGCTCGGGCGCCAGGCCGGCCACCCGAAGTGCAGCCCTCGCCGGAGATGACGAGAACCAGTTCGCCACTCGGGCGAGTCGGAGGCCTTCGCCAAATGCGCTGTCGGCGCCCTCGCCAACGACAAACGTCGTCTCGGGCCGTCGAAAGAGCGTTGCCAGGAAGGGGTAGACGTGATGTACGGGCGGCGTGGCGAGCACGTCGATGACATCCTCGAGCAACGTCAGGTAGTCGGACTCGGCGACATTCTGGCGGACGAGCCGGATACCGAGGAGACGGGCGGCCGCCTCGGCGTAGTCGGTCTCCACGGAGAACTCGGGCGTGTCCGGCGTCATCGTGGCCGCCGTCACGTCGCGACCCAGGTACGTCACGGCGAGGGTCGAGTCGATACCTCCTGAGAACATCGTGCACGTCCCGGCGTCGCGAAGCGGGGTCAGGGTCTCGTCGAGCACTGCGGACACACGGTCGACGACGTCCGACGTCGCCGCCGGGTCGGGTTCGATCTCGATGCGATCGAACAGCGTCACCTCGGGCTTCAGTTGCGAGAGGTCGAGATCGAGCCGATCACCGTACGAGAGCCTCGACACGTGAGCGGAGTAGGTGTCGCGGTCGTAGATGCCCTTGCAGAGGTAGTGCTGGGAGATGCCGAGTTCGCTCGGCCTGCGGGCAGGAGGAGGCAGCAGCGCCATGACGTTCTTGAGATGATCGGAGACGACGATGTCGCCTCCCGGCCGCATCGAGTAGTAGGTCTCGTCACCCGAGAACATCGCTCTCCACGCAGTGAGGCGCCGCGGCTCCCCTCCTTCGATCGCGACGTGGATGACGGTCCCGCCGCGGGCCGCTCGCAATGCCCGTTCGACCGATTCTCCCCCTCGGTCTCCTCGGGCGAGACCCTCGAGCACGCTGCGCTCGACTCGCGACCCCAGCCAAATACCGGCGGGCGTCTCGGCTACGACCGCATCCGGGTTCGTGAGGGAGATGTTCAGCTCGGGCACGATCCTCTTTTGCGGCGCGTTCCTGGGTCATCGGGCATTGGCCACGCCGGGTTGAGCGACATCGGCGTCAGCGACGAGACAGCTCGGCCGCTCGACGATAGACGTCGACGAGCAACTCCACGTTCTGGGCACCCGTATACCCCTCGAGATACGCATCCCTGGCGGCGTGGCGCATGTTCTTCGATGTGGCGACACGCGCGACGACGGCGGCCACCTTCTCGGCGAGGTCACGGGCGTTGCCGGGCTCGACGAGCAAGCCGGTTTCTCCGTCGGCGATGAGCTCCTCGAGCGCGCCGATGCGGGATGCCACCACCGGGACACCCTTGGCATAGGCCTCGATGACGACCCGCCCGAACGGCTCGAACCACTCGGACGGGACGACGACGAGCGCCGCACTGCCCATGGTCTCGTAGACCTCCTCGAGCCCCAGCCGTCCCGCCCACTCGACACGGGGGTTGGCCGCCGCGGCTCGCACGACCTCGGCACGGAGCGGGCCGTCGCCGCAGATCTTCAGCGGAATGTCGACAGCATCATGCGTCCAGGCCCGGAGCAACGTCCGGATGCCCTTCTCCGGCGCGAGACGGCCGACATAGACGGCGAACCCTCCGCCGCCTGGGCCGGGCTCCGGATCCGGATGAACGGAATTGGCCTTCACGACGATCCGTCCCGCATCCCAGCCGGCTTCCGCGAACTTGCGACGGGAGAACTGACTCGGGGTGACGAACAGGTCGACCTGGTTGGTCCACGTGCCGAGGAGCCGGTTGGCCGCCGTCATGGTGGCGACGACCGCACTGCCCGCCCTGCTCCCGCGATAGCAGCCGTGGAGAGCGGCCGGCCATGCCAGCGGCTTGCCCACACACTCCTCGCAGACCCGGCCGCTGCGGTAGAGAGTTGCCGCCGGACAGAGCAGCCTGAAGTTCCGCAACGCCTGGACGACGGGAACACCACGGCGCTTACTCGCCCAATACACGGACGGCGAGATGAGCGGAAAGAAGTTCTGGACGTGCATGACATCGAATCCCCCGCCTCGCAACACGTCATCCACGAGGCGGTAACTCTCTTGGGACCACACGGTCCGGATCGCGGTTCTCGTTGCGCCGATGCGAGCAATGCGTTCGTTCGTGTCCTCATACATCACGACCTCATGGCCTGCCGATCGAAGAAGCTCCGTTTCGACCTCGGTCGAGACGTCTTCCCCGCCTCGCTGGAGATACCGGTTGTGGACCATGAGGACCCTCATACCCGCGTCGTCTCCTTGGATCGCGACGCGGCCGGTTCAGGGCGGTCCGTGCCGCGCCGTTTCACCGGCCCTCCCCGGCAGCGCGCCCGGTGTCGTCGACACAGCGCCCCGCTACGTAGCGGCTGTGGTTGTGCCAGCCGGAGATCATGAAGATCGTCAAGAGTGCGTGGTAGAGGTACGGGCGTGACTCGAGCTTGTCGAGCCAGCGGTCGGTCAACCGCTTTCCGTCCGCGGACCACAGGTCGCAGTCCTGGATCTGGGCTCGAACGTATTCCCGGTTCTCGCAGATGAAACGGGCCCCGTCGAACGCGAAATGATGCTTGCCGACTCTCGCTGCGTCGTAGCCGAGGTGCCGGGCGAGCATCTCGCGGAGGAGGATCTTGTTGGTCCCCGTCCTGCGGTCGAACCTGTGCTCCTCAGGAAGGTTGAAGCAGTACTCGGCGATCGCATCGTCGCAGAAGGGCATTGCCGGAGAGAACCCGAGCGCACTCGCGGCGAGGCGGAGCTTGAGGCCGCTAGCGGCCTGATCGAGGTGACGGGTGGCAACCGTCTCCAGGTCGACGTCGTCGAGGTGGCTGATCTCCCGGCTCAACGAGTACCACCAGGAAGCGGTGTCCTCGGCAGCCGGGAAGAGCCGACGCGACTCGCGGAGCCGAAGGAGCCGCCCGGGCAATGCCGCTGCGGCGCGACTTCGGGCCAGGTAGTTGAGCGGGGAGTCCACCGGCAAGAGTGCTGCGACGAGCCGGGCCAGAGGTCGGCCCCGCACTCGATACCGCTGCTTCGTCTGCCCCACGCGACCCGGAGGGAACCCCATGTAGATGTCGTTCCCGCTCCCGTCCACAACAGCGCCGTCGCGAGCCCCAGCGGCGGCAGCTTGCGTCGCGATCACGTACGGGATCTGGGCGAGATCGACGCAGGGACGGGCCGCGGACGCGAAGAACTTGGTGAGCACGTCGTGAAGCCGCTCGCCCGGTTCGGGCAGCCCCACGACTTGGTGCTCGAGGCCGAGACGACGGGCAACCTCCGCAGCGACGCCCGGCTCGGGGTCGTCGTCGCCCGAGGTGTACGTCACACACGGAAACCCCCGGTGCCCCGCCTCCGCCAGCGCCAGCGCGACAGCGACCGAGTCCTTGCCGGAGCTGAGCATGAGGAAGCCCCGGTTCCCGGCGTCCTCGAGTTGCCGGATCGTCGCCGAGGTGAGCAGCGCGAGGAGCCGATCCGGATCTGGTTCCCGGTCGCCGGATGACCGGCCGCTGAAATAGGGGAAGTCGTTCTCGAGATGGACGACAAGGCCATCACGACCGTTCGTCACCTGCGCCACATCGCCGATCCCGAGGAACGAGATGTCTCGGTAGACCGTATAGGGCATCGGCACGTGGCCGTGGTGGAGAAGCTGTGAGAGCCCGAAAGGCGCGATCTCGACATCGACATTGCGAGCGCGAAGGTGATCGAGAAGCTCCCCTGCTTCCGATGAGACCGTGACGATGCCGGACTCGTGGTGGACGAACATCTCGTGGAGGCCGGTGAGATCTCCAGCGAGTGTGATGCCGCGCGACGACGCACTGATCCGCCGCTCCCAGGACGGAGGGAAGACCCGCGCCTCGATTTCGTCCGCCGTCAGCTCGACAAGCACGTCCGACCACCCGCGCCTCGCTGGGCGCACACGTTAGATCTCCAGCGAGGAAGCCTGTCCGGAAGTCATGGCGGTCCGCTGGGGCGGCCCCTGGTGCCGCTCACGTCCGCTCGAGGATCGTGACGACGCACGCCGCCTCGTCGAAGCCCATGATGCCGCCGCCGTTCTCGGCGAGGGCGAGCTCGGCGCCGTCGACCTGACGGGGCCCGGCCTCGGCGCGGAGCTGGATGACGAGCTCGCCGAGCATCGAGATACCGGTGGCACCGATCGGGTGACCCTTCGAGACGAGCCCTCCCGACGTGTTGAGGGGCACGGAGCCACCGAGATGGGTGGCCCCGCTCTCGATGAAGCGCCCACCCTCGCCCTCGTCGCAGAACCCCATCATCTCGCTCTGGAGGATCTCCGAGAATGTGGTGGCGTCGTGGACCTCGGCGACGTCGATGTCACCAGGGTCGACGCCGGCCGCCGCGTAGGCGCGTCGGGCCGCCACCGCCGTCATCGATGCGTCGTCGAGGTCCCGGTACCGCCCGCTGCTCATCGCGCACGCCCGCACCCGCACCGCACGGTCTTGCACCTCCGGCGGACACGAGCGGAGGTATTCGGGGGAGCAGAGGAGCAGCCCGGCGCCGCCGTCACCGATCGGGGAGCACATCGAGCGGGTGAGAGGATACGAGACGAGTCGATCTTCGAGCACCTCCTCCGGGGTCATCCTGAACCGGTACTGCGCCCTCGGGTTGTCTGCGCCGAACGTGTGCGTCTTGGCGGCGGCGACGGCGAGCTGGCGCTGGGTGGTGCCGTACTTCGCCATGTGGTAGGTCGCCTGGGTGGCGTACGTATCCATGAACATCGAGCGGTTCCCGGCGAAGGTGAGCTCCTTGCCCGCCTTCGTCGCGGCGGCCGTGTAGTACTCCCGCCAGTCGTCTGGGTCGAGCTGATCGATGCCCCCTTCGAGGACCGCGAACCTGTCGACTCCCGGCCGCTCGTCGACGAGCTTCTCGACGCCGAGCGCAAGGCTCGTGTGGGCGGCGCCCGAGGAGACGTCGCGAAATGCCCCGAGCACTGCTGTCGCCCCTGAGGCGCATCCGTTCTCGACGTTGATGATGGGAGCGAACATCGGGTACTCGCCCGACTCGATGAGCGGGGTGAGGCAGACCTGACCGCGGATGCCGCCCTGGCCCACCGAGTACATCCCGTAGTTGCTGAACCACGTCGAGACGACCTCGGCGCCGTCCTCCATGCCCGCATCCGCGAGCGTTCCCCGGTAGACCTCGGTCGTGAGGTCCTTGTACGAGATCTCCGGCTTCTTGCCGAACGTGGTCGAGTACGCACCGATGACGTATGCGTCGTTCACGGCAGGTCCTTTCTCGATCGCATGTCAGGACGCCCTCACGAGTGGGTGGCCGAACCCGAGCTCTTCGCGGAGACACCCGATGATCTCGCCGTGGGTGATGCCGGCCGCCGCCGCATCCACGACCGCGGCGAAGACGTTCGACCCCGGGTCGTTGGCAGCGCGGGAGAGGTCGCCGAGCCGTTTGCGCACTTCGCCGGCGGAACGGCTCCGTTTGTAGTCGACGAATGCGGCGACGTGGGCGGCCATCGCCTCCGGATCGGGACGGCGGGTCGGCGGGACCGGATCGTCCTCGTCGCCCTCGACGACGTACCGGTTGACCCCGACGACCGTCTCGGCGCCGTCTTCGATGCGCATGGCGTGCTCGTGCGACGAGTCGCCGATGAGGTCCTGGACGAGCCCGGCCTCGGCGGCGGCGTACATCCCCCCGGTGTCGTCGATGCGCTCGATGACGGCGAGGATCTCGGACTCCATCTCGTCCGTGAGGGTCTCGACGTAGTAGGACCCGGCGAGCGGGTCGATGACGTCGCAGAGGTGCGCCTCCTCACGCAGGATGTTCTGGGTCGCCACCGCGATGCGGGCTGCCTCCTCGGACGGGGTGGCGATCGCCTCGTCATAGGCGTCGGTGTGGAGGCTCTGCAGGCCTCCGAAGATGCCGGCCATCGCCTGGGCGGTGACCCTGGCGATGTTGTTGAGCGGCTGCTGGCGGGTGAGGTCGACGCCCGACGTCTGCCCGTGGAACTTGAATCGCCAGGAGCGAGGATCGGTCGCCCCGAGCCGCTCCCGGGCCAGTCGCGCCCAGACCCGCCTTCCGGCGCGGAACTTCGCCACCTCCTCGAAGAACGAGATCGAGATGTCGAAGAAGAACGTGAGCCGGCGCAGGACGGCGTCGAGGTCGAGCCCGGCGGCGGCGCAGTCTTCGGCGTGCTGGAGGGCGGTCGAGAGGGTGAAGCCCATCGCCTCGGCCGGGGTGGCCCCCGCCTGCTGCATGTGCTGGCCGACCACCGAGATGGGGTTCCACCTCGGCACACGCTCGGTGCAGAACGCGACATGGTCGACGAACACCCGCCGCGAGCCCGCCAGGGAGAGCCGGTAGAACATGTGGTTGGCGATGAAGTGGCTGAGGTAGTCGGACTGGTTCGACGTGCCAGTGATCGAATCCCAGCCGATCCCGCGCCGGGTCGCGACGCCGAGGAGAAAGGCGAGGAGCGTGAATGGGGACGGGTCGTTCATCGCCGTCGAGATCTCGCCGATGCCGACCCCGGCGAGGGCCTCGTCCATGTCGTCGACGGTGTTGACGACGGTGCCACACGTGCCGAGGAGCGGGAGTGGGACCTCGTCGCAGTCCACACCGCGGAACCCGGAGTTGCAGGGGATGAGGCTGATCGCGGTCGTCCCGGCATCGAGGAGCGCCCGGACCCTGGTGTTGTAGTCGGCGGGGGTGCCGAGACCAATGAGCTGACGCTGGCTCCATGTCCGGCCGCGATACATCGTCGGGTAGATCCCCCGGGTGAACGGGTATTGGCCCGGCATGGCGAGCTGCTCGTCGTAGCCGGAGCCGTCCCAGTCCACCGGCGTGTAGATCGGCTTCACCTCGATCCGGGACCGGTTCCGGACGGTCGGTGCATCGGGAAGAGCCTCGTCGTAGGCGGCCCGCCAGTCCTCCTCCCCGGCGGGACGGGGCGGGCCCGCGGTCTCTGTCGTCTCGCTCATGTGCTCACCCTCCGCCTTGCTGTTGCGGCCTCACGCACCGCGGCGACGATCTCGGCCCGGGACGCCCCCGGCCCGAGCACGGCGTGCACCCCGGCCTCGACGAGCGCCGGCTGCTCGTCGTCCGGGACGATGCCGCCGACGACGACGCCGACGGCTCCGAGCCCGGCGGCGCGAAGCCGCTCCATGAGCGCCGGGACGATGAGGTGGTCGGTAGCGAGGCTCGAGATGCCGATGACGTCGACGTCTTCTTCGATAGCGACCTCCACGACCGACTCCACCGTCTGCCACGGCGCCGTATAGACGACCTCCATGGCGGCGTCGCGCAGCATTCGCGCAACGAGCCGGCTTCCCCGGTCGTGCCCGTCGAGACCGAGCTTCGTCACGAGAACGCGAACCGGCTCTGCGCTCACGAGGCCCCCGCTGGCTCCGAGGAACGGTCACTCGCCTCAGAACCGCGTAGCACCCGGACGAGCTCTGCGGCGATGTCCACCGGCCGACGGCTCCCGGGATGGAACCACACCTTGGCGTGGTTGGCCGCCCCCAGCATGAAGAGACGGAACAGGGCCGGATCGACACCGAGGTCTCCGTCGAGATCGGCGACGAGCTCCCGGAACCGATCCTCGTGCCGGTCGCGAGCGTCGCGTAGCCGCGCCGCCGCCTCGGGGACGTCGGAGGGCAGCACCGAGAGGAGGACGCGGGCATACGCCGAGGCCTCCAGGATCGCCGTGAGGTGACCGCCGAGTGCTGCCTCGAGACGATCCCAGGGGTCTACTTTGCCCTCGAGGGCGGCGTCGACGGCGCCCCCGACGCGCTCGACGCCTTCGTCGTACACCGCGAGGAGAAGGTCGGCCTTGGAGGGGAAGTGGTAATAGACGCTGCCGGGAAGCATCCCGGCAGCGTCGCCGATCTCGCGAATCGTCGTCTTGTGATAGCCAGCGTCGGCGAATCTCACGGCGGCAGCATCGAGAAGCTCGGCAGACCGGTTGTTCTCGTACGTACGGGTCACCCCTCGAGCATGAATACCAAACAACCGTTTGTCAAGTCTTCCCGGCGTACGACGACGACCGACGAGGGGCGCCCGACAGCGAGAAACCTGCTCGATGCCGAGGCGGACCTCAGCGGGCGCTGCCCCGCCCGGCGCGGCTCGCCGCGATCACCATGGCGAGGACCGGCAGCAAGGCGGCGAGGACGACTGCGATCACCACCCACGGGATCTCGGTCTCCGTGTCACCCGCCGGCGCCGCCACCACGGTGTCGTCTGGCGGCTCGGGCGGAGGCGGCGCGACAACGGGGCCGACGTCGAGTTGGATGAACTGCGCGATCGACTTGAGACCGTTCCGGTCGCCCGACCCTCCGTCCCACACGGCGAACGCGACCTGGGTCGACGATCCCGGGGTGAACCCGGCGAGGCCGTCGGCGGCCGCCTGCAGCGGACGGCCGAAGACGACCCGCCATGTCCCGTCACGCCACTCTCCGGAGCCCTCGACGTCCTGGATGGCCGCGCTCGTGAGGGTGCCGAAGCCCGCGGCGACGAGGTTCTCGACCGACGAGGCATGCGTTCGTTGCGCCAGGGGGTTCCCGACGTACCCGGCCGGGTTGAAGAGCGGATCGTCGGCGTTGGGGTACACGTCGGCGTAGGTATCGGGGTACCTCGTGGCGGAAGTGGCGAAGCCCTCGTCGATGTCGTGCTGCCAGACGGCCTTCCACTGCCAGATGTTCACCGGCTCGTCCTCGGATCCCATCGTGTAGGGGGGGGTCGAGCCGGGGATCGCCGGGAACTGGAGCGCGGCGGCGTCGGAGAACGCTTCGGTGGCGTTCACCTCGGCCTCCGCCGCCGGGTCGCTCCACTCGAGCGACAGGTAGATGCGCTCATCGTCGAAGAGTGCCCGCACGACGACCCCGTCGACCACCCCGCCTCCAAACGGGGGCACGAGGTTCTGCACCGACAGCGGCACCTCGCGGGCCGGAGCGCCGTCCCACACGCCCGACCACGGATCGTCCGCAGGCACCGGAGCTGTCGTCCGGGCCGCCTCGAGCGTGACGAGCTGGGAGCGGAGCGGTGCGATGCCGAGCACCCCGATGAGCACACCGGCGGTGACGACGACGAACAAGGCGGCGGGGCCGCGGACGCGGCTCCTCGTCGACTCAGCGCGTGACCACTGGTGCATGGGCAGCCTCCTCACCCACCTGGGGCGGATCGATGGCGATCGGTGCGATCGTCTCGTCGATCGGACATGTGAACTCGCCGGGCTCGTCGGCGATGAGCACCGGCTCGGCGCGGAAGCGCTCGATGGTCCCGAGCCGAAGGTACGCCTCCTCGCGCGCCGCGAACGCCCGCAGCAGGCGGGCCGCGGCTGCGTAGAACGTCCCCCGCCCGGCCACGGCGATGCGCCCGGCGATGACCGGCGCCCACCGCCCGAGGTGGTCGCGTACGAAGGACCGCTGCGCGTCTCGGCACACGGCCACGTGCTCGCGCTCCCCCTCCTCCCGAGCCCGGGCCTCCTTGAGCGACACGAGGTAGAGGAACTCGAGCTCGACGGCGAGATGATCGGGTCGTTCCCCTCCCCCTTCCACGCCGAACGCCCGGTAGAAGCCGGCGATGTCGGCCTGGTGCTGGGTCTGCTGGAAGATGTGGCTGGCGCTGAACGCCGTCTCGTACAGTGGGCAATCGGCGCTGTACGACAGCGTGAACGAGCGCTGGTAGGCAGACTCCAGCTCGCGGTGCGACAGCCCGGCGGCCATGCCGGCCACCTTCGCGGCCGCAGCCCGCGTCCGGGAATCGATGAGTCCCGCCCCCACCGCCGCCACGTCGGCAGCGGCCCGGAGAGCGGTGACCGTCTCCGGTGTCGGGTAGGCGAAAGCAAGGGCGAGCAGCCGGTAGACGGCGGCCCTGGCGAGGGCTCGCTCCTCGGCGGTGGCTCGTGGCGTCGTTTCCATCGTCCCTCAGATCGTGTTGAGGTACTGCGCGGGCCGCTCGTATTGCGGCTCCCGGACGTTGACCCGGACGACCTCCTCCCCGTCCTTCCCGTAGCCGACGACGGTGTCGTCGAAGATCTCGAGGGGCCGCCCGCCGACGTTGATCTCGGCGACCTTGGGTCCCTCGACGACCTCGAACGAGAAGATGATCGACTGGGTCACCCGGAAGAGCTGGAGCACGGCCTGGGCCCGGCGCGAGGGCCGCTCGTAAGCGGCGACGGCGTCGTCGACACCGGGCCCGAACATCTGCCGCAGGTACTGCCGGGGCACCCAGCGCGGCGGGATGTAGTAGACGTTCGGCGATGTCCCGAACTGGGGGTAGAGCGGCATCGCCATCGGCTCCTCACGGATGAGGTAGTACAGGGGGTTGTCCGGTGCCTGCACCCACGTCCCGTCAGGTGCGACCTCGACGAGGCCCTGGAGGCGGATCTGGCCCGGGCAGACGGCCATGCAGCGCGTCTCCATCGGCCGGCCCTCGGTGATCGGATCGGACCCCTCGACCCGGGGATAGCAGGCGATGCACTTCTCCGAAGTCCGCGAGTCGGGGCGGTACATCGACTTCTTGTAGGGGCACTGCTCGACGCACTTGCGATAGCCCCGGCACCGCGCCTGGTCGATGAGCACGATCCCGTCCTCGGGACGCTTGTAGATGGCGTTGCGCGGGCACGCCGAAAGGCAGGCCGGGTAGGCGCAGTGGTTGCAGATCCGCTGCAAGTAGAAGAACCACGTGCGGTGCTCCGGCAGGCTCACCCCGTCGGACAGTGCCGCCTTCGCCACCGGCGAGTCCTCGTGGATGTTCGGCGAGCCCCACTCCTCGTCGGAGGGAAGGTAACCCACGGCCTGCTGGCCGAGCGAAGCCGCCTCGAAGATCGTCCGGCCCCCGTAGACACCGTAGGGCGCCTCCGCCGCCGGAGCGCCTCCCCAGGTCTGCCCACCCGGGTTGGCCCGTTCGAGCAGCTCGAGCGTCTTGACGTCCCAGTGCTGCGGGTAGCCGCCGTACGGCTTCGTCTCGACGTTGTTCCACCACATGTCCTCCTGGCCGGCCGAGAACGTCCAGGTCGACTTGCAGGCCATCGTGCAGGTCTGGCATGCAATGCAGCGGTTGATGTTGAAGATGGCGACGAACTGCCTCTCGGGCGCCGCCTGGTCGAAGCGGTACGTCATCTCCCGGCCGAGCTGCCAGTTGTAGACGGACGCCATCTCAACCCACCTCCGGCTCGTGGTGTTGCCGGGCGGGGCCCAGCACGTCGTCGATGAGGGCCGAGACGAACTCGGGCCCCCGCTGCAGGTATACGGCGTGTGCCGCGACGTAGCGCGGAGTGCGGAACATCCGCTCCAGCCGCTGCCGCGACCACCCCATGAGGGCGAACTCCTCGACGAGGACGCGCGCCATCAGGCCCATGCCGTCGTGTCCCGGAGTGGGGATGCCGACGGCGGTCGCCAGGAAGGGATCGGTCGGCTCCGCCCCCTTCATCGCCCCGGACTCGATCCTGATGTCGAGGGGGATTCGCCGCGTCATGTGACGTACCCCCCTTCGAGGTAGGTCTCCATGGCGTCGTTCTCGTTGCCCGGCGCCATCCCGCTCGTCGCCGGCGCCCAGATCCCCGTCCCGCCGAGGCCCCCGTCTTCGGCCTTCGTCACCCGCACGAGCGTCTCCTTGGGGACGGTGTTGATGGCGTGGTTGTCGGCCTCGCCGCCGAACATGAAGGCGACGGCGATCTTCGACTTGTGGAACAGCGTGTCCGTCTGGTGCATCGGCATGGCCCAGTCCCGGGTGACGCTCTGGTGCGATCCGTACCGGTAGCTCGACTGGTAGCCGGTGTCCTCTGACACCGCCCGCCCGTCCGGTCTCGTCTCGTGGGCGAGGACCGTCTTCTCGGTGGCGAGCCAGTACCCGTGCTTCGCCATGAGGACGTTGTACGGATAGGCCGCGTTGTACTTCACCCGCAACATGAGCCGAGCCACCTTGTGGAACGGGTCGCTCGTGTCGTCGGGGTCGTAGTTCGGGTAGGGGCGGTCGGCCGGGTTGGCGTCGATCCACACGTAGTCGCCGTCCTCGAGACCGAGGTCCCGGGCAGCCTGGGGATTCATGTGCACCTCGCGGTCCCCGACGTGGGGCAGCCGCTTGTCGCGGCGATGGGGGTCGCCGAAGTTGCTGCCCCAGATGACGTGCCAGTCGGTGACCGCCCAGCCGGAGTGCGTCGTGTGACGTGTCTTCGGCGTGAGGAAGTAGAACTGGAAGCCCTGCTCCCACAGCGGGTTCGTGGTCTGTTTCGCCTCCGCCCACGGCATCTTGATGTTGCGCACGGTGCGCAGTTCCGGATCGAGTTCGTCGGGAGCGATGCCGTAGTCCTCGGGCCGGATGAGCGGGTTGGAGGAGACGATGACGTTGGGGAGATACGGAGTCGCCTCGGGCCCCTCCCGGTGCACGATGAAGTTCTCCCCGTACTCGATCGCTTCGGGAATGTCGACGTACGAGTGCATCCGGCCCGTCTCGGTCCAGAAGGGCAGGTCGTCGTGGACCTGCTCCCAGAAGGGAATGCGGGGATAGGTACGGAACATCATGAGCGCCGCCCCCGGCTCGCCGTACACCCCCGCCGTGATGTCCTCGACCGTGTAACCCCGCGTCGTCGCCGAGGCGTCGAGGAGACGCTGCAGGTACACCTCACCCCGGCCCTCGAGGGCGAACTTCCAGTAGGCGGCGAAGCGGCCGTCTTCGAGGATCTCCCCGAGGCGCTGCGCGACCTTCGCCATCATCATGAGGTCGTCCTCGGAGTCGAAGAGCGGCGAGATCCCGTCCCGACCCCAGATCTGGAGGAACGGGTTCGAGCACGACGCCGTGACCTCGGAGGTCTGGAACTCCACCCAGGAGTTGGCGGGGAGGACGAAGTCGGACAGCTCGCACGACGACGTCATCTCGATGTCCTGGGTGATGATCATGTCGACCTTCGGGTTCACGTCGCGGATCACCAAGTACGCGTGCTTCGCGTTGTTGATGAGGTTGACGTTGCACGTCCAGATGACCTTCGTCGGGGTGGGCATGTGGGACTGCCCGGTGAAGTTCTTGCGTCCGAACCGCGGCGTCTCGACGATGAGCGCCCTGTCGCCGTGATCCCAATACGCCGGCTCCTCGTCCTTGGCGTAGTTGCGCACGGCGATGTCCTTGCCGTCGACGGTGTCGTCGAGGTTGGGGTTGAACGGGTCTTCGGCGACCCAACCCTTGAACCCGGGACCGGACCAGTCGGTCGACTGCCACAGCGCCGCCTTGTAGTTGCCGGCCCAGGTGTGGCTGCCCGCTCCCGGCTGGCCGATGTTGCCGGTGAGCATCAGCGGCAGATACGTCGCTCTGTTGTGGAGCGTGGCGTGGAACCAGTGGTTGATGCCCTCTCCGGTGTGGATGGCGACCGGCTTGATCGTCGCGATGTCGTCTGCGAGGCGACGGATGAGGTCCGTGGGGGTGCCGGTGATGTCGTGGACCGTGTCGAGGTCGTAGTCCTCGAGGTGATCGCGGTATGCCTCCCAGAGGGTGAGCACCTCGACCTCGGACCCGTCGGCGAGGGTCACCGTGTCCCGATGGTCGAGCCTGGGGCGGATGCCGGACGCGGCCATCCTCTTCCCCACGTCGTCCCGGGTGATGGCTCGCAGTGCTCCCGTCGCGTCGTCGAAGACGACGAAATCGCCGCCGATCGCCTCGTACTGGGCGTCGGTGAGCTTCTGGTCGGCGACGCTCGGCCCGTCCGGCGTGAGCCCCGGCTCATACCCCGCGAACACGTCTTTGGCGCGCAGCCGCTCGAGGGTGTCGGTGCGCAGCAAGAGGGGAAAGTCGGTGTAGCCGAGGACGAACTCCTCGTCGTAGAGGCCGTCGTCCATGAGGATCTTCGTGATCCCGAGGAATATGGCGGTGTCCGAGAGCCCGGGACGCACCGGCAGCCAGTAGTCGGACTTGGACGCCGGGGGGCTGTACTCGGGTGCGATCGTGACGATCTTGCCGCCCTGCTCCATGATGTTGGAGAAGAAGTGCGATTCGGGCATCTTGTTCTCGACGAGGTTCTTCCCCACCTGGATCGTGAGCTTCGAGTTGGCGAGGTCGTTGAAGTCGGGCTCGGAGGTCTGCACGCCGTGGACGAAGGGGTGGCCGGGCGCCTGGTCGCCGTGCCAGGTGTAGTTCGACCAGTTCCGGCCCGCCCTTGCCTCGTCGGGACCCGCGTCGCGGACGCTCGCATCGAGCAGCGCCAGGGTGTTGGACATCCGGTACATGCCGTACTTGCCGATCACGCCGAGGAGGCCCATCCCCCCGCGCAGCTTCATCGTCCGGGTCCCGGCACCGCCCATCTCCTCGATCATCTCGGGCTGGTAGCCCTCGGCGGCGAGCCTGGCGGCTCCTTCATCGCCGCTGTAGGTCTCAGCGACGTTGACGAGGCCGCGGGCGACG
The DNA here is from genome assembly GCA_947259365.1 of uncultured Acidimicrobiaceae bacterium. GTDB lineage: Bacteria > Actinomycetota > Acidimicrobiia > Spongiisociales > UBA5794 > CAMYMC01. Next base: position 27,102 of record CAMYMC010000006.1, read on the forward strand.
TAGTCGTACATCTCGTCCCATTTGACCCGGGTGAAGGTGTCGGTGCCCCGGCTCGTGAACTTGTACTCGTCCCGGTTGGCCGGCGTCAGCTCGGGGAACCCGTCGTCGGCCCATCGCTTCCAGCCGGCGCGCACCATGGGGAACTTGAGGCGGTAGGGGCCGTAGACCCGGCGGTGGAACGACTGGCCCTTGGGGCAGCCGCGCGGATGCCATTTCACCGACGCCGTGTTGCCGAGCTGATCGCTGTAGCGGCCCACGTCGTAGTTCGGCTCGATGCGCTGGATGACGCCGTTGCGGGCGAACGCGCGTAGACGGCACGCATGCGTGTCGTTGGGCGAGCAGACGAACGTGAAGCTGCGGTCGTAGGCGTACTGGTCCCGATAGACCTGCTCCCAATCCCGGAATGGGTAGGCGTCGAGAGGGTTCTCGACGGACTGAGCGGCCTGGAGCTGGAGGAGCAGCGGGTATGCCGATGCGCCGACGGTCGCGACGACTCCGAACTTGAGGAAATCACGTCGTGACATCCCGCCCATTCGCTTCCTCCTCAGGTGGTGTCGGGTCCGGGCGGCCGTGGTCCGGCCGGGACGGGGGTCGTGTCTGCGCCGTCGCCGGCGCGGGTCGTGGTGGTTGGTGCGGCGAGCACGGCGAGCCCGAGGACCGCGGTCAGGTTGTGGTGCACGAGTCCCGGCCCGATGCCGGCGACGGCCACGAGCACGAGACCGGCGGCGAGGTGTCGGCGGTCCGGGGTTGCACTCCATTGGGCGAGGACGAGCCCGAAGCACGTGGCCGCGATGACGTAGGCGACCGGCGGCAGCCCGAGCGTGACACCGGTCGCCCACAGTGACACCGCGGCAGAGTTGCCCGGGTCGGCGGCGAGCGACCCGGCGGCGCCAAGACCTGCCGCCCCGGCGACCCACCATGCCGCCCGGACGGTGACGCCCTGCACCAGGACATGGGCGGCGAAGACGGCGGCCGATGTGAGCACCGCTGCCTCGGCTGCCGTGCGGACGAGCGTTCCGCTCGCCGCCGCCCCGAGGGCGATCGGCGCCATCCCGGCGAGGTAGGCGAGCGCGAGCGTGGCGACGCCGAGTCCGAAGAGGCGCCCGCCCACCCGGCGGGCCACGACGGCGGCCGCCGCCGCCGCAGTCCCGATCGTGAGATACGACGCCGCCGCGACAAGAGCTGTCGGCACGGCGACGTGGACGAGGACCGCGACGAGGCTTGCGGCGAGAAGGGGGCGCACAACCCGGGGCGCCGCACCACCGGCCGCCAGCGCCAACGCCGTAGCGACGACGAGCACGAGGGTGGCCCCGATCGCGGCGTCGCCCCCGGCGATCACCGCCCCGGCGACGTCGGAGCCGGTTCCTGACGAGGGCACGTGCGAGAGGATCGGGGCGACGACACGAGCGAGCACGATCTCGGCGACCCCAGCCACCGCAGCCCCGAGGACGAGGAGACGCGTGAACCCGGGGGTGTGCACGGAGGCGGAGGGTCGCGCCGGAATCCTCCGGGTCACCGGCGGGGCCTGGCTCGTCATCACACGGAGTCCCGAATGGGATGCCACGTCCTGGACTTTCGACCGCTGAGACTGTATATAGTCACACTGGGACTAAACGTCAATGCTTTTTGTAAACGTTTATAGGCGAAAGGAGAGATAGGTCGATGCGAGCGACCCTCGGCCGTCGCGGTGACTACTCCGTGCGCGCTGTGCTCGACATCGCGAGACACTGGGACCGGGGACGGCGCAAGGCGCGCGAGATCGCGGCGGCGATGGGTCCTCGTCGCCGTCGCCGGGCCCGGAGGCGGCTATTCGCTGTCCCGCCTCCCCGGGAAGGTGACGTTGCTCGAAGTCGTCGAAGCCGCCGAGGGGCCGATCGAGTTGCAGCAATGCGTGCTCAGCGGCGGCCCCTGCGACTGGGTCGATGTATGCCCGATCCACCCCGCGTGGTCCCGGGCCCAGAAGGCGTTCACCGAGCAGCTGCGCAGCACGACGTTCGAACAGCTCACCGAGACCGATCGCGCCATCGAGGTGGGTTCTCTTCCGACGTCGGCCGATACTTCGCCGCACCCCGAACGGGCGGAACGGCGCGGCGTCAGGTGATGCCCTAGGCCGCCCCGGTGGTCAGCGGCGGGTGAGGTGATACAAGGTGCGGAACTCGCCCGCCGGGGCGCTGGCGAGGAGCGTCCCCTCGGCGGTGGCGCATTCCTCGAAGCGCTCGCGCGTGTACGGGGCGAGGCTGGACCTCCGCGTCGCCGAGATGTGGCGCGCCATGGGGTCGCCGGGGTCGACGAACTCGACCACGGCAGAATCGCTCACCTCGTAGACGAGCCCGACCACTTCGTCGAGCGGAATCCCGGTGCCGAGACAGAGATGATGGAGCACGGCGAGCCACGTCGAGAAGACAGGCCGCACCCGTTCGAGGAACGCCTTGCGCTCCCGGCCCCGCCACCCGTGGGAGGGCGTCGGATTCATGATGTCGACGACCATCGGTGTGATGCCGTCCCAGTCGCCGTCGCGGGCCGCTCGGTAGAGGACGTCGACCGCACCCGGATCGTTGTCGACGGCGATGACGTGTTCGAAGTGCTCGGTGAGGATCCTGGTGAACCTGCCGGCGTTGGCGCCGATGTCGAGAGCGACCCCGCCTCCGGTCGCCGATTCCGCCGCCGCCCTGACGAACGCCTCCTTGGCGTCGACTCCGTCGGCGGAATAGGGCAATGCCGCCTCGTAGTCGGACCACGTGCTCGTCGCCCTGCTCTCGAGTCGGGTGACGAGCGCCCTCATCTTGCGGATCGATGCGGTGACAGCGTCCTTCGGCAGCTCCGCCCGCCCCACGTCGGCCCGCGTCGCCGTCCCCATTCGCGCCGCCCGGCGCTCGATGGCGGCCCGGAGCCGGACGTGGCCGAGCACACCCCGGCGCAGCCCGGCACGGCCCCGGAGGAGACGCCCGAGGTCGGAGATCCCCAGCCCTTCGGTTCGCGCCGCCAGCACCGGCTGGAACGCCACCCCGGCGTGTGCCTCGAGCAACAGCGGGGCGAGGAAGTGGTCGCAGAACTGGGCGTAGGCGGTCCAGATGCCCTTCTCGCCGAACGGCTCGAGCGAGGCGACGTCGAGGATGCGCGGCCGTGTGCCGTCGAAAGCGACGTTGAACCCCGATGCGTCCTTGAGGATGAAGCCGTGCTCGAGCGCGACGAGGTTGGCATCGAGGGTGGCGAGGGCGGCGTCCTTGAGCATCGAGAAGGACCACTCCGACGGGTAGCTGACGACGGGAATCCGCTCGGACTCGACGATCGCGGCGTCCGGCACTCCCGGCGGCGGTTCGACGTCGTCGACGAGGCGGTTGTCGACGAAGAGCGCACGGTCCACGAGGGCTTCCATGAGCCCGCTGCTCCGAGCCTCCTCGTCGACGGCTGCAGCGTCCGGGGAGAGTCCGCGCAGGACCCGGCGGCCCGAATAGAACACACGCGCGGTTGGGTCCCGGAACGAGCCCGACTCGATCATTCGGCCAGGTGACCGTCCTTGTCGGGCTCGGCGTCGACTTCGGTCTCCTCGGCTCTGCCGAGACGACGCTTGATGCGGTTCATCCGGATCTTCGCCGCGGCAGCGACGCCGGCGGTTCCGGCGAGCACGATCTGGAGGATCGTGGCCCCGGCGCCGGGGTCGAGATATGCGAACAATGGCGTGAGCATCCGGATCATTCCTCGCTAAGACCTCGGCACGACGGGCCGCGACATTGAGGCCTCAATTCCGCAGGCGATCGGTCAGATCCACCACGTCTCCGTTGCCTCCGGGGGGTACCCAGTAGTTGACGTCGGGAAGTGAGCCGAGGCTAGTGCCCAGGGCGCAGTCGGTCACCGCCCGCGCCCCGTTGATCGGGGTGATGTCCGGCCAGAACCGGTTGTCACAGCCGGGGAGCCGGTAGGCACCGAAGATGCTGAGCCGCTCTCTCATCGCCTCGTCAGCCCAGAACTCGAGCTCGGTCAGCGGCAGCAGCCTCGGCCCGTGATCGGCGGTGATCATCGCCACGAGGTCCGGGCGGGCGGCGATCGCCTCCGTCAGCTCAGCGACGATGGTGGCATTCACGCACGCGATCTGCTCGGCGTAGTGGCGCCGCTGCGCATCCCGTTCGGCCTCACTCGGGCTGTCCAGGGTCCTGCGCAGCTCCGCCGTCTGCCTGGTGCAGTCCGCATCGAGGGCATACGGTTGGTGCGGCAAGATGAGGTGGGCAAAGGTGAACCTTGGGCCATCGGACCCCGGTCTCGTGAGAATCTCGGCCAGCGACTCCAGATGCCCGAACGACACCGAGTTGAACGGATGAGGCCGGGCCATGGCGAGCAACGGAGCCGCGACCGTCAGCTGGCCGATGCCCCACAGGCCCCGCTCGAGGAGCCCGTCGCGGACACACTCGTCCACGAGCCCGCCACAGTAGGACCCGGCCCAGGCGTTCTCGAGGTACGTGATCTCGTATCCCGCCTCCTTGAACGCACGGATCATGCGGGCGTCGCCGGACAGTGATGCCAGCATCGCTTCCCGCTCGGAGTCGGTGACGGGACCCAGGTCGAAGACGTACTCGAGTTCGAGCACGCCGGAGAGGGCGGCATACGTGAACGTGTAGTTCGCCGTCGCAGCCGAGGCGACGGCGAACCCGAGCTCCTCGAGCGACCGCTCGAACGCGGACGTGTCGAACCCGAACGGCTCGAGCGTCACATCCGGTCGGCCGTAGCCGTCGAGGACGAGGAGGACCACGTCCGGTGCCTCCGCGGCAGGTTCGGTTGCGTCGACCGGCGCCGGACGCGGTGCGATGACCGAGACGGCGCTCACCACCAAGACGGCGGTCGTCGCCACCAAGATCGGCGATGTGATGGCGGCGAACTGCCAGGTGTGGGCGAGCCGGACCGTGACCCAGAGCAGGGCCACCGCCACCACAACCGGGACGACGTCGGCGACGAGCCGGACCGAGACCACACCCGCGACCCTGCGACCGACGAGCGTGAACGACGGCCACTGGAACAGGAGCGTCATGACGACCATCGTCACGCCGAGCGACCAGCGGATGCGCTCCTTGAACCCCCTGCTGAGCACGGCGGCGGTGACGACGGCGACCGGGGCGACGAGCGCCGTGATGGTGAGGAACAGGTCGAACCCAAAAGCGAAAGGCCCGCCCGCAGTCCAGAGGAGGCCCGGGGTCACGACGGAGGCGACGAGCGGGACCAGCCAGAGGGCGGCGGGCAGCGAGGACTCCTGAGGATGGTTTCGTTCGTCGCTTCTGGCCACGAGCCTCGTCTTCGGCAGCAGCGGGGCGGATCATGAGGTCTCCGAGCGAGCCTAGGGGCCTCTTCGGACGGCTCCGCCCGCAAAGGGGTTGCCCATTCCGGCTCACGAAACCTCCCCCGGTGCCGATACCAGTGGGGCGGCGCCCGGGAACCCAGCACCACATTCGCCACGTCTGTACACCATGAGAGCCCTCGCAGCCCTCGTCCTCTTCGTCGTCCTCGCCGCGGCGTGCGGCGACGGCGCCGTGACCGGAACCGGCACGCAACCGCCCCCGGATGGCGGGCTCGATGCCCTCGCCTCGGCGCGGGAACGATGGGAATCGGGTGCCCCCGAGGACTACACGCTCACCGAGGAGAGCTCCTGCCCCGGGTGCACCGGAAGACCGCGGACCCTGGCGGTCCACCGCGGCGAGGTCGTCTCTCTGGCGTCCTCCGACCAGGTCACCGTCGAAGACGTGTTCGACACCATCGAACGGTCGCTCCGCGAGGGCGCAACCGTCGAGGTCGAGTACGACGAGGAGCTCGGGTACCCGAAGCGCGTCGTCATCGACCTCGACGCCGACGGCACCCCGGACGTCGATCTCGTCTACTCGGATCTCGCCGCGATGCCGATCGTCGCAAGCCTGGAGGAGCTCCTCGCCGCCGAGGCGAAATGGGAGGCACTGCGGCTCGATTCCTACCGATACGTGCTGCGGGCCGACTGCACCTGCCCCGAAGGCGGCACGTTCGAGATCGAGGTTCGCGACGGTCGGGTCGAATCCGTGACCGCGCTCGACGAGGCCGCACGAGCGAGCACCATCTACCCCGGCCCTCTCGAGGACGCGTTCGACGACCTCGAGGAATGGTTCACCGATTCCGCCGATCTCATCGACGAGGGCATCCTCGCCGTCGAGGTGCGGATGGATCCGACGCTGGGTTACCCGCGGTGGTTCCGGATCGATGCCGACGTCGCCGGCGACGAGCCCCTCTCCGGACCGCTGCAGATCGTGATCACGATCGACCTGGTGCCGGTGGAGGGAGCGGGTGGTGCCGAGCCGCACCCGAACGATCACGCCGCCGCGCAGCTCCGAGAGGCAAGGGCCGCCTGGGACGCAGCCGGTCTCACCGACTATCGCTTCGTCCTCACGGTGCACTGCGAATGCCCGCCCGAAGTCGCCGGGCCGTTCGAGATCACAGTGCGAAATGGCGAGTTCTGGTCAGGCTGGTGGCAGGGCGGCGACACACCAGCCGATCCGGAGCCGATCACGATCGCCGACGCCTTCGACGTGATCGCCGCCGCCATCAACGCCGGCACCGAGGTCCAGGTGACCTACGACGCGGAGTACGGGCATCCCCTCGACGTCGTCATCGACCCCGCCGCCGTCGCCGTCGACGGAGGCCTGGCGTTCAGCATCACGAAGCTCACCCCGCTGGAGCGCCTCGGCTTCATCCGGGGCACCGCACTCGCCGGCCCCCAATGCCCGGTGTTGCGCGACCCGCCCGATCCGGCATGTGAGGCCAAGCCGGTCGTCGGCGCCGCGATCTCCATCACCCAGCCCCCATCCGAGGTCGTGATCCCGGTCACGACGGGCGAGGGAGGCGGCTTCTTCATCGCCCTCGAGCCCGGCGTCTACGTCGTGACGGCGCACGCGGTCGAAGGGCTCCTCGGCACACCGGTGCCCGTGGAAGTCACGGTCGCCGCGGCCGGCACGACCGAGATCGAGCTGGCCTACGACACCGGCATCCGCTGAGCTGCCTTCTCAGAGGCAACCCTCCGAGTACCCCACGGCCGGAAGCACACCGGCGCGGAACTCCGATACCACGTCGTCGGCGAAGACGAACACCACCCGGTAGTCGGCGTCGGCTTCGTCCGCGGGGACGAACTGGAGCGCGTCGCCGTCGACGACGAAGTCGGGGGCGGGCTCGATCCGGCCGGGGAACATCTCCCGCAACGTCGTCTCGGTGACGCCGATCCCGGCACCGGAGCGGGTGGTGACCGCGCTGGAGTCCCTCACCTCGACCCTGGCGATCCCGCCGTCATCCACCATGAACGCGACCCCGGCGTAATCGGGCTGGTCGGCGGGCGGCGTCACGATGTAGCACGTCGCCGAAACGTCGGGGTCGGGCTCGCCCTCGAGGGCGAACCCGGCGGCTTCTTCAGCCTGTTCCACCGTCATCCCGACCCGGATGGGACCCATGCCCACCGTGGTCACGAACACCTCCGACCGCGGCAGCGTGATCGACGGAGCCTGCGTGGTCGTCGTGGTCGTGGCGAGCGTCGACGTCGTCGTGGCCGCGGCCGTGGTCGTCGTCGCCGCAGTGGTCGATGTCGCCAGCGTCGTCGTGGTCCCGGCGTCGTCCCCCGAGCACGCCGACGCGACAAGGGCGACGGCGCAGAGGCCGACGAGTCTCCGCAAGGCCGCCGCGCGCATGGCATCAGCGTAGGCGGTGGAAGGGAGCGGCGCCGCGGCAAACCGGGCCGGGGTTTCGCGCCCCAGGCGACTCGATTTCGCGTCACGCCGTCCGGAGCCGGCGGGTTGCGTCGACGTCGACGGTGAGGTCCGGCGCGATGGCAACAAGGTAGCGGCTGCGTGCCTCCTCGACGCCGACGAGGCCCAGCCGCACGTCCTCGAGGACGGCCTCGGGCTCGCGCTCGGCAGGATCACCGTATCCCCCACCCCCGGCCAGCTGGAAACTGACGACGTCGCCGTACTCGAGATCGAGCGATGCCTTCGAGCCGACGGTGCGCTCCGTCGCCTCCCCCGGGTTGATGACGGTGCGGCCCAGCGCCCCTGACTCGCCCCCGAAGAGACCGAACGGTGCGAACTTCTGACGCTCCGAGAGGTTGGTGAACTTCACGTTCTCGCCGAGGATTCGCATGTCGCGGCGAATCCCGCATCCGCCGCGCTGGCGCCCCGGCCCACCGCTGTCGGGGATGAGCTCGAATCGCTCGACGATGACCGGCTGCACGGCCTCTTGCGCCTCGACCGGGATGTTCGACGCGTTGAACGCGGATGCCATGGCCTCGCAGCCGTCGAGGGTCGCTCTCGCCCCGGTTCCGGACAGGACGAGCTCATACGCGACGAAGTTGCGCCCGGAGGCGGGGTCGTGACCGCCCCACGTCGGGTTGGAGAAGTGCGAGCTCGCCGCCGCCACCCGCTCTGGGACCGCCTGCGCCATCGCGCCAAGAATGGCCTCGAACACGCGGTAGCAGATGATCGCCCGCGGCCCACCGCCGGCGGGCCGGCGGGGGTTGAGGAACGAGCCTTCGGGCGCGGTGATCTCGATGGGACGGAGCGCACCCCCGTTCATCGGACCGTACGGGTCGGTGAGGCACTTGATGGCCGCGAAGCTGTAGGACTTCGTGTAGTTGAGGTACGCGTTGAGCCCCGATTCGGTCTGGAGAGACGACCCGTCGAAGTCGAGGGAGATCGAGCTGCCCGCGACGGTGATCGCGACGCTGATGACGAGCGGGTCGGTGCCCGGTCCATAGTCGTCGAGGTGATCAGTGAACTCGTATCGTCCGTCGGGGATCGCCTCGATCGCCGATCGCATCGTTGCCTCGGTCTGGTCGAGAATCACCTCGAGACAACTCTCGTAGACATCGATGCCGTGCCGGGCGACGAGGTCCTGAAGGCGCAGCTCGCCGACGCGGAGTGCGTTGCGCTGGGCGCCGAGATCGCCGCGAATGTTCTCGGGGGTTCGCGAGTTCGCCGCGATGAGCTCGATGACCGCCTCGTTCGGAGTGCCTGCGTCGACGATCTTCGTCGGCGGGATGAACAGCCCCTCTTGGTGGTAGTCGAACACGCCTTCGACCGCCTGGCTGCCGGGACGGGAGCCGCCGACGTCGGTGTGGTGGACGATGTTGACGGCGAACCCGATGAGATCGTGGCCGGAGAACGCCGGCTGGGTGACGAAGAAGTCCGGGAGGTGGCCGGAGCCGAGTGCCGGGTCGTTGAGGAGCATGACGTCGCCCGGCGCGAGCGTGTCGGCGGGAAAGGCCTCGAGCATGTTGAGGACGGCGAAGTTCATCGCGCCCATGTGGCCTGGGCTGTACGGCCCTTGAGCCGTCATCCTGCCCGCCTTGTCGAAGATCGCCACCGAGAAGTCCTGGCCCTCCCGGGCCTGGGCCGAGTATGCGGTGCGGTGGATCGTCGTGCCGATCTCGACCGCGATCGACTGCAGAGCTCCCCACATGACTCCGAGCGTGATCGGATCGGGGGCCGTCACGACGTCATCTCCACCCTCGCCGTCCCGTGGGCCTCGATCCGGGCAGCGAGCCCGGGCGGGATCACCGTCGTCGACTCCCGCTCCTCGATGATCGCCGGGCCTTCGATCACCCGTCCCGCGGCCAGCCCGTACCGGTCGTAGATCGGGGTGTCGACGTACCCGTCGGCCTCGGGGAAGTAGGCGGGGCGGCTCCCCAGCGCCGATGCTTCGCCGGCCACCGTGTGGAAGGCGCGAAGATCGAGAGGCGGGCTGTCGCCGTATGCCGTCACCTTCCACGTCGTCGCCTCCACCGGCTCGTCGGGACTGGCGAACCCGTACCGCTTGGCGTAGACCTCGTCGAAGCGGGTGCGCGCGTCCTCCAGCACCGCAGCGGTGACGGGACCACCGGGGAGCTCGACCGTCAGCTCGAATCCCTGCCCCACGTAGCGGAGATCGACCTCACGGACGATGCGAACCGGCTGGCCCTCGGCGGACTCCCCGACGACCTTCGCCGCTTCGTCCTCCATCTCGTCGTAGATCGTGCCGAGCCGCTCCGGAGACAGCGTGTCGAGGCGGGCCACGAAGCTACGGGACGCATCGAACTTGACGTCCGCCGACAGGAGGCCGACCGCCGACGCAACGCCGGCCGCCGCCGGGATGAGAACAGCCCGCATCCCGAGCGCCATGGCGAGCCGGCAGGCGTGCGCCGGACCCGAGCCTCCGGTGGCGACGAGGGCCAGGCCCCTCGGGTCGTTGCCCCTCTCGATGGAGACGACCCTGGTCGCCAGCTCCATGTTGAGGTTGACGATCCGGTGGACGCCCCACGCCGCCTCCTCGCATGTGAGACCGAGGGGGCCGGCGACGCCGGCTTCGATCGCCCCCCGGGCGGCTTCGGTGTCGAGTTGCATCGAGCCTCCGGCGAACCGGTCGGGGCTCACGTAGCCGAGGACGAGGTTGGCGTCGGTGACCGTGGGGTCGGTTCCGCCGCGTGCGTAGCAGGCAGGCCCTGGGACGCTGCCGGCGCTGTCGGGTCCGACCTGGATCGTGCCTCGCGTGGCGCGGGCGATGCTCCCCCCACCAGCGCCGATCTCGACGAGGTCGATGCTGCGAACGTTCATCGGGATCCCGCTTCCCGAGGCGAGACGCACCCGGTGCAGCTCGAACTGGCCGACGGTCGACGGCTCGCCGTCGTTGACGAGCGAGAGCTTCGCGGTGGTGCCCCCCATGTCGAAGGCGACGAGGTCCGCATCTCCGGAGAGTTCGCCGAACTTCGCCGCGATGAGCGCTCCGGCAGCCGGGCCGGATTCGATCATCCGCACCGGCAGGTCCGCCATCGACTCCGCGGTTGCCACCCCGCCGCCCGACTGCATGATGAAGAGCCGCCCCCGGTAGCCGAGCCCGCCGAGCCGGTCCACCATGTTGTGGAGGTAGGCACGGACCGCGGTGATGAGGTAGGCATTGACGACGGTGGTGCTCGTCCGCTCGTACTCCCGGAACTGGGGCGAGACGTCCGACGACAGTGAGACGACGACCTCGGGTGCCTCCGCGGAGACGAGCTCGGCGAAACGCCGCTCGTGGGCCGGGTTGAGATAGCTGTGGAGGAAGCAGACGGCGAGCGACGTGACGCCCCGTTCTGCGATCTCGCGAATGGTGTCCCGGGCGGCGTCCTCGTCGAGAGGGTCCCGGATCGACCCGTCGGCGAGCACCCGCTCGTCGATCTCCCAGATGTGCGATCGGTCGATGAGGGGCGCCGGCTTCGTGATCTGGAGGTCGTACACCTGATAGCGCTTCTCCCGGCCGATCTGGAGCACGTCGCGGAACCCGGCCGTCGTCGCCAGGGCCGCCCCCTCGCCCTGGCGCTCGATGACGATGTTCGATCCGAGGGTCGTTCCGTGGACGGCGAGCTCGACCTCGTCGAAGCCGACGTCCGCTCCCGCCAGGAGCTCCCGGAGCCCTTCGAGGCAGGCGTCGGACGGATCCGGGTACGTGGTGAGGCGCTTGCCGGTGTGCCAGCGCCCGGCTGAGTCCTCGAGGACGAAGTCCGTGAACGTCCCTCCGACGTCGAACCCGACCCTGATCATGACGTGGCGCCTCCGTGCATCCCGCCGGCGGTGCAAAGCGTCGTGTGCCAGCGCGCGCTCGTCAAACGGAGGCCCCTGGAAGAGGCGCTCTCGCGCTGATGGTCGCCCTTGTCGTCAGCCGGGCGGGCAACCGCCCTCGTGTCGCGGCGGGCGACTGTGCGGAGCCACGATGGCGAAGCCAGGTGCCGGGCCCGCGCCGCGGAAGTCGATCGTGGCGCCCTCGAGGGCCGTGGCCAACGCAGGCTCGACGAGGATCTGGAGCCGGCCGACGGTGCTGACCTGGTCGTCGGGCCTGACGTCCTTTTCGACCTCGAGGCTCCAGCCGTGGAGGCATCCGTGCGGCCCGCGAACGGCCCCGAGCCGAATCGCCGAGCCCTCCCATATCTCCGCATCGAGGATCTCCTCGAGCTTCGATTGTGCTTGCAGTGTCACGGTGATCATGGTTCTACCTCTGGTTCTCGATGTCGCTCGCCGAGCGCCCCTTCAGACCGCGCCGAGGTCGACGACGAGGGCGTCGAGCGGCACGAACATCGTGGAGTAGTGCTTGACCCACTTGATCGTCCGGTCCGGGCCCACGAGCGCGAAGCTGTGGCTCGGCCGGTCGGAGTGGCCGTAGATGCCCAGCATCTCGTAGGCGGTCGAGACGCTGCGGTCCTCATCGATGAGGATCGGGCTGTGGATCCCGAACCGCTCGGCGGTCTCGGCGACGTGTGACGACGGCTGTACCATGACCGATACGAGGTTGATGCCCATGTCACGCAATGGCACCTCGATCTCCGGTATCTGGGCGAAGCAGCCGTCACAGCCGACACCCATCGAGAAGTAGAGCAGCGCGTCCCCTTCGGCGACGGCGTCGTCGAGGGATACCTCGGTACCGAGCGTCGTCGGCAGGGCGAATTCGGGAGCGCGAGAACCGACGTTTGCCGAGTCGCCCACCTCGCCCCCTCCCAAGATGACGACGCCGAGGATGAGCACCGTCGGGATGAGAAGACCGAGCCAGGTCCAGACCTTCGGAAGCTCCCAGCTGCGGCCGGGCGCCGGACGTGACGGAGACGATCGGTTCCGGACCGCAGGCGCTCGGGACGAGGCCTGCTTCTTGTTGCTGTCAGTCTGTCGGCTCATCGTGGTACCTCCGTGGGCGAGATCTCATGGGGTTGCGGTTCATCCGCCGCCGGCTGGTCACCCGCCGCCCTGCGGCGCCTGCCGGACAACGCGGCGAGGGTCACGCCGATCGCAACGAGCGCCAGCCCGACGATGACGTCGGGTACGGGCTCGAGCCATGCGACCAGCGGCTGCGCGGTCTCCTGGAGCCATTCGGAGAGGCCGGCCTGGAACTCGGTGGCGACGGTGGCACCGGTGGCAGCCACGGCGAGGAGCACGACACCCATGATCGAGAACATGGCGCCTGCGACGAGGTCGAACGTGTTCGTGACGAACGAGAACCCGCCGATGCTCCACCGGACGGTTCGCCCCCGAAGCCGTGGTCGGTCTCCGAGCCGCGCCCTGTCCCAGAGCGCCGTGACTATGACCAGTGGGAACACCATGCCGAAGACGTACGCGAGCCCTAGGGCGACACCCTGGTAGAGGTTCGGCGACACCGCCGAGAGCGTGACGACGCCGGCGAGTACCGGCGCGCAGCATGCGCTCGCCGCTCCGGAGAACACTCCCAACGCGAAGACGCCGGCTGTGTCGGTGCGCGCAACGTCGGGCGCACTGCCCATCATCGGCAGCGTCCAGGTCTTACCCGTCACGGCGAGCACCGCGAGCAGCAGCAGCAGTGCCCCACCAGCTGCATAGAGAGGCCCGTGGAACCGGAGCAGCGACCTCGTGAGCATGCTCACGCCAAGCGTCACCGGGACGAGGACGACTGCGATGCCGGCAGCGAAGACGAGTGTCAGCGGGGCGAGCCGCCACCGACGGTTCCGCACGGTTACCGCCAGGTAGGAGGGGAACATGAATACGATGCAGCAGGGAGCGAAGAGGGCGATGGCGCCGGCGAGGAACGCAGCGAGGAGTGAGCCTCCGAGGAACACGCCCTCCACGTCAACCGCCTCCCATGGCGAGATCCAGGGCCATCCGCAGCTTCTTCTCCGACACCCTGCCGTGGGAGTGATATCGACCATCGACGAAGATCGCCGGAGGAAAGGGGATCTGATGGCGACGGACGATCGATCGGCCCTCATCGGACATGATGTCCACCTCACGGAGGCGGATCGAGTACTCGGCTGCGAATCGACCGAGGACGTTCTTCGCCATCTCGCAGTAGTGACACGCGGTGCTGGTGACGAGGAGCACGTCGACAGCTCGGGTGGGCTCGGTTGGTGGCACGTCAGATCCTCTCGGGAGACGAGATCCGGTGGAAGACGAAGGCGGTCGTGACGATGAGCCCGGCGACCCATACCAGGGAGAGGAGCAGCGAGCCCAACTCGTCGACCGTCGCGGTGAATGCCCCGTCGACGAGGAACGACACCGCGCCCCGCGAAGGCAGGAAACGGCCCCAGCCGGGCGGCACTGCGCTGAACATGATGTTCTGAGCGATGCCGACGTCGACGAACGGGATCAAGAACATGACGTAGAGTCCGCCGACCCGGCCGAAGAGGGACCCGGCGAGCACACCGACCATCCCATAGGTGAGGGCGACGATCACGGTCGCCAGCGCAAAGACGCCCCACTGCTCGGGAGCGAAATCGACGGCCGTCACCCCCAAGGACACTGCAGCCGTCAAGAGCCCTGCCGCGGCGATCACCGAGAGCCTGGCGACGAGGACCTCGGAAGCACGGTACCCGGCGAGAGCGAGCCGGCCGTCCGCCTCCAGCGAGCTCTGAACGACGAACATGCCGGCGAGCCCGGAGAGGAAGGCAACGGTGATCGGCACCATGATCGCTCCGTGCACGTCGATCATCGAGAGAATGGCAATCGCCGACCGGCCGTTCTCGACGAGGCGCACAGGTGCCGGGTCGTCCGGAGTGACCCAGAAGCTGAGCGAGGTGAAGAACACGGGCAGGACGACGAGCAGAACCCACATCGCCGGGTTGCGCCGGTATTCCCGCAACCCGAAGCGGAGTGCGGCGACGTACCTCCGTGACCCTGGCGCGGTCACCGTTCGGGTCCGCGGCCCTGCGGTCGCCGAGTAGAACAGCCACCCGGCGAGTACAACGGCCGCCGTCGCCCACATGAGCGCCCAGCCGAGGTCGCCCCACGGCGCGCCGTGGCCCGATGGCTCGTCGAGCATGACCAGCGTCACGTAGTGAGAGGGAAACCACCGAGAGATCGCGTTGTCCGCGCCCGCCATGGCCGGCCCCAGGAACACGTCGATCATCCATACGAACACGACCACGAGGGAGCCGTTCACCGCGCTCTTTATGACGGACGCGACGGCGGCGCCGATCGCCAGGTAGATGACGGCGAACATGAGTGTTCCGCCCACGGCGCGGACCGGGTCGGTGATGTCGGTTCGCAGGGCGAGGGCGAGGAGCGCTCCCCCTCCGGCGAGGAGGGCGAGGACGAGCCCTGAGCCGAGGCGAGCCGCGACGATCCTCATCGGTCGCATCCCGGCGGTGGCGAGGCGTTGATCGGCTTCGCGGGAGCCGAGTACGAGGAAGAACCCCGAGACTCCGGCGAGGAACGCCGCCGCCCACCCGGCCGTCGGGCCGCTCAGCCGATCCGGGTCGCCGACCTCGCCGACGATGGAGGCGAAGTCGACGATCGCGGACGCCGCGAGATAGACGAACAGGACCGGGACGATGACGAGCAACGCGACGTTGAGGGGACGTCGGGCGTACTCGCTGAGATACCGCCGCAGGAGCAACGTCGCCGTCATTCGTCCAGCGTCCTCCCATCCTTGAGGTGGACGATCCTGTCGAAACGCTCCTCGTCGGCGACGAAGTGGCTGATGATGAGGATCGAACGGCCGTCCTTCTTGCGGCGGGCGGTCAAATCCCAGAACTTGAGGTATGTGTCCCAGTCGAAGCCCGCGTACGGCTCATCGAGGAGCAGGACGGTCGGGTCGGGCAAGAGAGCCAGACCGAGGTTGAGCTTCGCCCTGGTGCCGCCGGACAGTTCCTCGACACGGACATCGCGATGATCGGCAAAGCCGAGCGTGTCGTAGATCTCGTCTCGGGACGCCTCCATGGTGGCCACATCGAGGTCATAGGCGTGACCGAACAACTCGAAGTGCTCGTCGGGTGTCGCCAGCTCATACAGGATCGGCTCCTGAGGGCAGTACCCGATAGTGCCGAGCCGGTCGACGTCCCCGCCGCCACGGGCGAGGTTCCCGACGAGGATCTTCATGAACGTGCTCTTGCCCGATCCGTTCTCACCAACGAGTCCCACCACCTCGCCGCGCCTCAGCTCGACGGCGGCGTCGACGAGGACGCGAAGGGGGCGCCGGCGGCGCCAGCCACGCCGGCGGAAGGACTTGGTGACACCGCTCGCGGCGAGGACGAACTCGCGGTCATCGAAACCGGAGAGCGCGGACCCGGGTCCGGCTTCTGCGGCGGAGCTCATGATCCGGTGTCCTCTCCCCCATCCGTCGAGGCGCACCGTTGCGGGACGGCGATGATCTCACGCCAGACGCCCTCACGGCGGACGTCGGCGATCTCGAGCCCGGCGGCGAGGACGTTCTCCTCGGTGCGGCGGTTGGCGCGGAAGCCAAAGAGACGTCTCGTCACCGCGGTCGCGATGTCGGCGAGACGTCCCAGCAGCCGATGGCGGGGGCGGACGTGTTCGAGGAGCAGGATCCGGCCGTCGGCGCGGGTGACCCGCCCCAGTTCGCGCAGGGCGCGCACCGGGTCGGCAACCGAACAGAACACGCAGGTGGCCACCGACGTGTCGAACTCGTCGTCGGCAAACGGGAGGGCATGGGCGTCGGCTTCGAGGAGATCCGCCCCAACACCGGCCTGGGCGGCGCGTCGCTTCGCCCTCGCCAGCATCCTCGTCGACACGTCGATGCCGCAGACGCGGGACACCTCGCCATAGTGCTCGAGGTTGCGGCCGGTGCCGACACCGACCTCGAGAACGGAGCCCCGTGCGTGGGAAAGAAGTCGCCCTCGCCGGCGCCTCGTTCCCATGAGCTCCATCGGTGCGTCGTACACGTCGTACAGCGACGCCATCCGGTCGTAACGCCTGGTCACCGCCTGCTGTTCGACGGACTCAGGCGTCCGGACTCCCGGGCCGGGTTCGTCGGACGCCGGCCCGGCCCCCCCGAGGAGGGGAGAATCCTCGGGGGGGCACCATGCCAGCGGTGAGGGCCAGGCGGGACGGTTCGGGAGAGGGCGGTTGCCGGATCGCGTCATCTGACGACGAGCCTTCCCCGCAACATGCCCATTTGGCAGGCGAAGCCGTACTCGCCGGGCGCGCCCGGGGTGAACTCGACCGGCACGTCCTCACCGGTGGGGAGATCGGCCGCGACGCCGAACGCATCGAAGACCACCCTCTCGGAGCAGGGGTCCGCCTCCTGCCTGTTGAAGACGAGCCGCACCGGCCTCCCGGCGCGAACCTCGATCGTGTCGGGGCTGTAGCCGCCTTTGACGACGATGTAGGTCTCCTGGACACCGCCATCGACGGTCGCTGCGGCGACACCGCGGGAGTGGGACAGCCAGAAATACCAGACGATCCAGCCGATGAGCACGAAACCGACGACATTCACGAAGAAGACGTCCATCATCCGACCTCCCTGGCGAGGCTGGGCTTCCAGCGGCGCAGCCGGTTGGCGTTGCTCACGACCGTCACCGAGGAGAACGCCATCGCCGCACCGGCGATGAGCGGGCTCAGCAGCACCCCGAAGAACGGGTAGAGCACCCCGGCGGCGATGGGAATACCCAGCGTGTTGTATCCGAACGCCCCGACGAGGTTCTGCCGGATGTTGCGCAACGTGGCCTTGGAGAGCTCGATGGCGGTGACGACACCCGTCAGGCTGCCCTTGACGAGCGTGATATCGCCCGACTCCATCGCGATATCGGTGCCCGTGCCCATGGCGAGGCCGACATTGGCCTGGGCGAGGGCCGGCGCATCGTTGATGCCGTCGCCGACCATCGCCACGACCTTTCCCTCCGCCTGGAGCTGGGTGACCTGCTGCGCCTTGTCCTCGGGCAGCACCTCGGCGAGGACCCGGTCGATTCCCACTTCCGCTGCAATGGCTCGTGCGGTCCGGTGGTTGTCGCCCGTCAACATCACGACCTCGAGCCCGAGATCGTGTAACTGCCCGACAGCGGCGATGGAGTCCGCCTTCACCGTGTCGGCGACGGCGACGACACCGGCGAGCTCGCCGTCGATCCCGACGACCATCGGAGTCTTCCCGCCATCTGCGAAGCGCTCGAGCACCTCTTCGGCTGGACCCGCCGCGACCCCCTGGTCGGCCATGTACTTCAGGTTCCCGAGCACCACACGTCGAGCATCGACGGTGGCGGCGATTCCCTGGCCCGGGGTCGCCTCGAAGCCCGAAGGCTCCGACAGGACGAGTCTCCGCGCCAGTGCTCCGGCGACGATCGATTCGCCCAGGGGGTGCTCCGAGCCCCGCTCTGCGCTGGCGGCGAGACGAAGCACGGCGTCCTCGCTGAGTGCCCCGAGGGGGATCACGTCGGTGAGCGACGGCTCCCCTTTCGTGACGGTGCCGGTCTTGTCGAGGACGACGGTCGTGATCTTGTGCGCGGTCTCGAGGGCGTCCCCCGACTTGATGAGGATGCCGTTCTCGGCGCCCTTTCCGACGCCCACCATGAGCGATGTCGGGGTGGCGAGGCCGAGGGCGCAGGGGCAGGCGATGACGAGCACCGTGACCGCCGTGATCACGGCGTAGAGCAACGCCGGTGACGGCCCCAACGTGTACCAGGTCATGAACGTCAGGACCGCGAGGATCATGACTGCCGGCACGAAGTACCCGGCGACGAGGTCGACCGTCCGCTGGATCGGAGCCTTCGAGCTCTGGGCCTCTTTCACCATCCTGATGATCTGGGCGAGCATCGTGTCGGCGCCGACCCGGGTTGCCCGGAACCGGAATGACCCGGTCTTGTTGATCGTGGCGCCCACCACGAACGATCCCTCGGTCTTCTCGACCGGGATCGGCTCGCCGGTGACCATCGATTCGTCGACGACCGACGCCCCCGACAGCACCTCGCCGTCGACGGGGACCTTCTCCCCCGGTCGAACGACGACCACATCACCGACGACGACCTCGGAGATCGGCACGTCGAGCTCCCGGTCGCCCCTCACGACGCGGGCGGTTTTCGCCTGGAGCCCGATGAGCTTCTTCAAGGCCTCGGATGTGCGGGCGCGAGCCCTCACCTCGAGCGCCATGCCGAGGACGACAAGCGCCGTCACGACCGAGGTCACATCGAAGAAGACGTCTCGCAGCCGTTCCTCGGGGAAGAATCCCGGGAACAGCAGCGCCACCGTCGAGTAGACCCAGGCGGCCGTGATGCCCGTGGCGATGAGCGTGTGCATGTTCGCCGACCGATGCTTCAGCGCAGCCCAGGCCCCCGTGAAGAACTGTGACCCGGACCAAAGCAGCACGGCGAGGGTGACGATGGCCATTCCGCCCCAGATCAGGTTCAGCGCCGTCGACCCCTTCTCGGGGATGCCGGGAAACAGCTCGGGATACGAGAAGTACATCACGGGCACCGAGACAACAGCGGCGAACCAGAACTTCTTGAGCAGCCTTCGATAGTGGCGGGTCCGAGCCGCGTCCTCGGCGTCCTCCTCTACGTCGTCCGTTGCGACGGCAGCTCCGTAGCCGGCCGCTTCGACAGCGGCCAACAGCTCGTGGACCTCGATGAGATCAGGAGCGAACTCGACGGTGGCTTCCTCGGCGGCGAGGTTGACCCTGGCGTCGACGATGCCGGCCTTGGACTTCAGCGACCGCTCGATGGAGGCGACGCACGAGGCACACGTCATGCCGTCGATGGCGAGGTGAACGGTCTCGGGGGCCATCGTCATCGTCGGTGCGGCGCCGGCCCGGGCCTGCGGTTCGATGGCATGGCCGGGCGCCGCTGAGGTGCTCCCGGAGTCGTCGGGCACGGGGTATCGCTCCGGCTCCGCGAGGTACGCCGTCCGGCACCCCTCGGAGCAAAAGGCCACATCGGGTGTCCCTCGGCGCGGAGTGCCGATTCATCCACATCCATGCCGCACACGGGATCGGGTAGCGTCATGACGTCACCTCACCCCGTGGTCGTCGTGCCCACCGTGGTCGGGGGCCGGCGCTTCACCGGCGCCGGCCGCAGCCCGGACATAGCGGTCGGGGTCCGCAATGAAGGCTCGCCGGCAGCCTTCTGCGCAGAAGGCGAACTCCTCGTATCCGGCGACCCTCAGGTCGGACTCGCTCACGTGCATCCCACACACCGGGTCGATCAGCGTCGTCATGTCATCGCTCCTTTTCCGCAGGCGCCTGTTTGGGTCCCGCTCCATCTCACTGCCGCACCCGTGGCTCGGCCCCGAAGGTCGCCGCGAGCAACTCCTCGATGAGGGCCTCGAGGCGCCCCTCCGCCAAGGCTGCCGGCACGCACTCACGCAGATGGACCTCGAGGAGCTCCCGGCGAACGGCGGCGAGCGCACCCTGGATTGCGGACACCTGATGCAGCACGTCGAAGCAATAACGACCGACGTCGACCATGCGAACTACGGCTTCGAGGTGGCCGCGAGCGGTGAGCAGCCGCTGCCTTACCCGGTCGTCCGGGATCATGACGACGTCCCCGCGCCACTCGATTCGACGTCTGTATGCATCGCCGCTCGTTTCTCAGCGCTGTTCCAGGATCGTCCGCCGCTCCTCGTACTCCTCCGCGGTGATCTCACCCTGCGCATACCGGGAGGCGAGGACGTCAATCGCCGAGTGGGACGGTGACGCCGGGGTCGCGCTGCCCCTCTGCGCAGCCCAGACGATGAGGGCGATCACGACGATGGTGGCAAGCCATCCGGTGGTCATCCACAACCAGCTCCAGCCGTCCATATGGGTGAGGGTGTACCCCTCCTGGAACCCGTAGGTCCCCGCCACCTCTAGCTGCATGTCTTTGTTCCTCCTCCTTGGTGTGATCCTTGACATGTACGACTCAATCCCACCCCCTCAGGGGGAGGGGTTGTAGAGCCGAAAGGCACTTCTTCGTCGGACGGAATGAGTCCACGTGGACACCGTAAACCATCCACCCGTATGGAAGGTCAAGCCCTTCTTGCAGCATTCAGCCGGCTGGAAGGTCGGCGCTACACTGGCCGGTATGAGGATCGGTGAACTGGCAGCGCACACCGGCGTTCCCACCAAGACCATTCGGTTCTACGAGGACATCGGAGTGCTGCCCGAGCCGGAGCGCGCCGCCAACGGCTATCGCATGTACGGCCCGGACGACGCCGACCGGCTCGGCTTCGTGCGTGATGCCCAGGCGACCGGTCTCAGCCTCGACGAGATCGCAATGATCTTGAGACTTCGGGGATTGGGCGAGTCCACCTGTGAACACGTCCTCGACCTGCTCGAACATCACCTCGCCGACCTCGATGCCCTCATCGACACCCTCCAGGCCACCCGCACCGAACTCGTCGCGATGACCGAGCGAGCCCGCAGCCTGGACCCGGCCGAGTGCACCGACCCCAACCGGTGCCAGACGATCGAAGGCGCCTCGGGGCGGAAGCGAACGGACCTCACCGCAGAGCTCCACGCCGCCCCACGAAGGTCGCGCCACCGCCACTGATGCCCGGGGGGCGAGCATCGCCCCACGGCTGCCTGGCGAAATGCCGATGACGGCAAACCACGGGCGACGGTCACGTGCATCATCCGCTGCTCTGCCTGGAGCATCTCGGCGAGCACGATCTCCATCTCATGCCCCGGTCGATGCGGCAGCGGCGACCGTCGGCGACGGACCCGAGTTCCTCCTCGACGTCGCGGACCCTCGACTACCTCGCGGATCGCTATCTGTTCCGCTTCGATTCCGGTTGATGGGACCCGCCGGCTGAAGCCACCAACGCTCACGCTCGCCGGCAGCCGACCTCGTACGCCATGCACAGCCATTGCTGCACCTCGTCGTCGAGGTCGTCGAGCGACGCGACCCGGAGGTGATAACCCCAGTCATCACCGCCGTAGTGCTCCACCTTCCGGAACCGGGGGCTGTCGATTCGCCGCTTCAGCCAGAACGCGAAGCTCATGCCGCGATCGGACAGAGCGCTCATGCCGGCGAACCGCACCCGCACCATGAAGGCGAGCCGGGTCTTGCTGGCGACGATCGAATACGGGCCGCAGTTGCCGACGAGCTCGCAGAGCCGTTCCCAGTAGGCGCGGGCGAGGTCGCTCTTGGCTTCGAGGAAGTCCTCGACGGTGTGGTTCCCGCACGAGTGCCACATGTTGACTGTGACGAACCGCCTGCGGCAGCTCGGGCAGACCCACAGATCCGACGTGTCGACGTCCACCCCGGTAGTCAAGCGCGGCCCCGGACCGCCAGCGGCCGAGTGCCGACGGACCTCATGCCGGCAGCACGCCCCGCACGCCCTCGTCTCCCACCGGGACCGCATAGACGACGATGTTGCTGTCGTAGCTGCGGAGCGAGCGGTTGAAGCCGCCGCCGCACGTGATGAGGGTGAGCACCGGAGGGCCGTCCCGGCTGAAGAGCGCGTCGGTCGGCAGGTCGTCCTTGTCGTAGATCGCCCGCGCCTCGGCGAGGTAGGCACCGGTGGTGCCGTCGGCGAAATCCACGAAGATGAGGCTGCCCGGCTCGAGCGCGCCCAGGCGGTGGAACACTCCGGGGCCCTGCCCGGCGAGGTCGACGTGTGCGGCGAGCACCGAGGAGCCGGGCTGGCCTGGGGCCGGGCCGAACCCGTACCAGGCGACGTCGGTGACGTTGGAGGGCACCTCCATCTCGCCGGCCTCGTCGACACCGGCGACGACGACCGGCGCGTCCTGGCCGAGGGCGGGGATGCGAAGCCTCATGGGGATGCGTGCGTCGGTGACGGTCGCGGACGAGATCGTGAACGGCGGAACCGACGGGGTGGGAGAAGGCACCGAGGACGGCCCGAGGCTTCCGGTCGCCGGGGCCACCGGGGCATCCTCTGGCCGTGCTGCAATGGGGTTCTCCGCCGATGGTGCGGTGAGAGCCGTGATGAACCGATCGGGGTCACCGGCAACCGGATCGGGCTTCACCGCGTACCAGGTGACGAGCGCCGCCGCGGCAATGAGAAGGCCGGTGGTGATGAGGAGTCGTGCGGTGCGCATAGGGTGGGACGGAATCGAGGGTAGGGGAGGGCCGGTGCGGCCCTCCCCTACCGGTTCGGGAGCGTGTCAGCCTCGCTGACGGGCGGCGACGAGTCCGCCACCGACAACGAGGGCGGCACCGAGCACCATGGCGGAGAAGAGCCACATCGGAAGCCCGGCTGCCGCGAGGCCGCCGGTTCCGCTCGGCACACCGGAGGGCGCCGTGTGCAGCCCGCCGATGCTCTGGACGGCGACCATGAAGCTGCCTGCGCCGAGATCGCCGATCGCGTACACGATGACGTTCGTCCCCTCGGGGATGGTGAGCGGCGTGTCGAGCACGACGGTGCTCGGATCGCCGGCCGCCGTCACCTTCACGTTGTACGTGTCGGCCGCGACGTCGGCGACGCCCTCCGCCCCGTTGGGCACGTCGGCGAAGAGGATCCCGTCGTTGGCGAGAACGTCGACGTTCGGCGCCGCCGCGGTGTGTCGCACCGTGACGCGGCCGTTACCGGCGTCGATCGTCGAGATGTCGTTCACCCAGACGCTGATGAGCGGGTCGCCGGCACCGTCGAGATTCGCCTCGATGGTGGCGTTGGCGCCGGCCGGCAGGGTCACCGTCTCGCTGAGGACGGCCGGGTCGGAAGCATCGGCTCCGGCGGCGCGGATGTCGATGTCGTAGTCGCCGGCGGGGAGGGTCAGCGGGTCGGTGACGGTCCCGAACTCGAATGCGGCCAACGTGAGCGTGTCGTTCACGTACACGTCGACGGAGAGATCGGGCACGCCGTGAACGACCGTCACGGTGCCGTCTTCGGACTGGGCAAGCGCCGTCGCCGGCATGGAGGCCAGGGCGACTGCGATGAGGGTGAGCACGATCCTGCGCATGACTGCGTTTCCTTTCGCTCTCGTGGCGTTTGGTGGGGTGTTCGGCGCCGGGGGCGGGGCCGGATGAAGGTTTTTCCGATGAGGTGGCCCACTAACCTGCGCACACCGCCGTGACGAGTGGTCCCGTGGACCCGTCGCGTGCTGCGCATCGGGCAGACAACGCCATCCGGGGTGCCCCCGGGCTCCGAATAGGAGACGACAACACCGTGACCCAAGAGGACACCCGACTCGTCTTCCAGATCCGGTCGGGTGACCAGGGAGCCCTCGAAGATGCGTACCGCAGACACGCTGCAGCCGTCCGAGCGGTCGCCAGACGCGTTCTGCGCGATGCGGCGCTCGCCGACGACGTCGCCCAGGAGGTCTTCGTGAACCTGTGGCGATCACCCCAGTCGTTCGACGCCACCCGCGGCACGCTCCGCTCGTACCTGCTGATGATGACCCACGCCCGCTCGGTCGACGTCATCCGCTCCGAGGAGGCGCGGGCGGCCCGCCAGCTGCGCCATGCTCCGGCTCCCGTCCCCGTCGACGTCGAGCACGCCGGGGTGCTCAGCGACCTCTCGACCAGGGTGCGCGACGCGCTCGCTCAGCTGCCCGAGGAGGAACGCCGAGCCGTCGTCCTCGCCTACTACGGCGGCTACTCCTACCGGGAGGTCGCAGACCTGGAGGAGACACCGGAGGGCACGACGAAGAGCCGAATCCGCTCCGGAATGAAACGCCTGCACTCGATGCTCTACCGCGAGGTGGCGAGCCCATGACCGCCGACCACGAACGCTACGAGGACTTCATCGCCTCCTACGCGCTGGGCGCCCTGGACCCGGAGGAGATGGCCGACGTCCAGGCTCATCTCCTCGAGTGTGGGTCGTGTCGCACCGAGCTGGCGACGCACCTCGAGACGATGGCGGCGATGGCGGTGCCCGAGCCCGCTCCTGCCGACCTCTGGCACCGGATCGAGGCGGAGGTGGCCCCTGCCCCGACGCGCTCGAGATGGTGGATGCAGGCAGCAGCCGCCGTTGCGGTCGTCGCCCTGGCGGCGAGCATCGGCGTGGCGCTCGCCCAGCGGCAGCGGATCAGCGACCTCGAGGCGATCGCCGACCTGGACCGCGCCCTCGAGCTGGCGCTCGAGGACCCGGCGACCCTCCACGGCACCTTCGAGATCGACGGCGCCCCGGCTGCCGAGGTCGTGCTCACCGCAAACGGTGACGGCATCTTCCTGCCCACGGGGCTGTCTGCGCTCGACCCGGCGAGGACGTACCAGCTCTGGGTGCTCGACGGTGACCTCGTGATCTCCGCCGGGGTGCTCGGTGCCCGCCCCGCCCCCAGTCGGTTCACGTGGACCGGCGGCACCGTCGACGGCTTCGCCCTCACCCGAGAGGTCGCCGGAGGCGTCGAGGCCTCGGCCGGCGATGTGGCGTCCGTCGTCCAGTTCTGATCCGCCGCCTGGCGTAAGAGCGCCGGGGCCGACACGAACCGACCCGACTCGCTACCGTTCATCCGTGCCGGTTGGGGGCGCTTCTGGAGCGGGAGGGCAGCGGCACCATGCGACGCTGGTTCGGGTTTGCCTTCCTCGTCGGCATCTTCGTCGCCGTCCCGACCGCCCCCGATTGCGACGTCGACGCCGGGTTCGATGCGCCGGCCGACCGGCCGTGCCCCGGCGTCACGATTTCCGGCGGCCCGGTGCGCATCGCCGAGGGCGGCGGAGCCGCTAGCTACACGGTCGTGCTCGACACCAGGCCGGCGGCGCCGGTGATGATCACCAGAGCAACCGACGTCGCCCAGGTGTCGGTTCTGCCGGAGAAACTCGTGTTCACGAGAGCCAACTGGAACAAGGCGCAATCGTTCACGGTGGTCGCCGTCGACGACCACCTCGACGAGGCGCTGCTACACACCGTGACGATCGAGCACGCCATCACAACCACCGATCCCGAGTACGCCCTCGTCGCGGTCGACAGCGTCGACGTGTCGATCGTCGACGACGATACCGCGGGCGTATCCGTGGCCCCTTCGTCGGTCGTGCTCGAGGAAGGAGGGCCCGCTGGTTCCGTGACCGTGGTCCTCGACTCGAGACCTGCTGCGGCCGTCGTCATCACCCCGTCAGCGGCAGCGGGCCAGGTCGCCGTCGGGCCGGAGCGGCGGACGCTCACGCCGTCGAACTGGGACGTGCCCCAGTCGTTCGACGTCGCAGCCGTCGACGACGGGGTCGCCGAGGGGGACCACGGTGATCTCATCACGTTCTCCGTGGCGTCGAAGGACCCGGGCTACGCGTCCATCGAGATCGGGCCCGTCGCCGTCGCCATCACGGACAACGACACGCTCGAGGTCACCGTCGACGGACCGCCGTTCGGGGCCGACGGCCTCCCGGCAACGTTCCAAGCCGTCGTGAACACCTCGTCCGGGACGGTCGGCTACGAGTGGCAGGCGGTGCACACGGGAGCAGTCGTCGCCGCCGGAGACGACCCGGACTTCACGTTCACGCCGGCGGTCGGGGGGACCTACTTCGTCAGCGTCACGGTGACCGACGACGCCGGCGGCGGGGCCGCCGTCGGGGTGCTCCACCAGGCGTTCGGCGATGCCGGCGGAAGCATCTTCGTCGACGACATCGTATGGGCGGCAACGAACGGAATCACGAAGGGCTGCAACCCGCCGGCCAACGACCGCTTCTGCCCCGACGATCCGGTCACCAGAGGCCAGATGGCCGCCTTCCTCGTCCGCGCCCTCGGCCTCACCGACCCCGGCACCGTCGAC
>CAMYMC010000006.1:53477-69693 GCA_947259365.1 uncultured Acidimicrobiaceae bacterium
GCCCCGACGATCCGGTCACCAGAGGCCAGATGGCCGCCTTCCTCGTCCGCGCCCTCGGCCTCACCGACCCCGGCACCGTCGACTTCGCCGACGACGACGGCTCCATCTTCGAAGCCGACATCGAGAAGCTGGCGACGGCGGGTATCACCCGGGGCTGCAACCCGCCCGCCAACGACCGCTTCTGCCCCGACACCACCGTGACCAGGGGCCAGATGACGGCGTTCCTCCGCCGAGCGCTGGGCGGGGCCTGAGGAACGGCACGGGGTCGGGTCGCGCCATGGGACCCGCCGAGCGCGCTACGTGCAGGGCACCGCCGGGACGTTGAAGGCGGAGCTGCAGCTCCCACCCGGTCCCGTCGTGATGACCACGTTGGGTGAGACGAACTCGTTACGGCGAGCCGCCGTCGCACCATCGGCACCACTGGAGATGCTGACGGTGTTCCCTGAGATCAGCTTGCTGTCGGCGACCGAAACCGTGCCGCCCGGCCCTCCGCTCAGCGAGGCACCCACGAGCACCGACCCGGGAATCTGGCCGCGAGCTTCGAGCGTCGAGCGCTTCACCCTGACCCGACCGGAGGCGTCTGCAACGGATGCCGACACCTCCACGGTCCGGCCTCGCACGAAGCTGTCGACGACCACGGCGCGTCCCCCGGACTCGTCCCGACTCGGGTCGCCCGAGCAGCAGCCGGCGGCAAGTTGGACGAAGCCCGCGAGGTCGATGACCGAGCGAAAGACGCGCACCTCGGAGTCGGCGAGGGCGTCACCGATGACGAAGCCGCCGGGACCGTCGATCGTGACGTCGCGCAGGGTCAGCCTTGCGCCGGCGGCGATAGTCACGGCACACAGCCCTGAGAGCGTGCCGGCGCCCCCGCTGACGCGCAGGTCGTCGACGACAATCAGCAAGCCGTCGGCGTTGCAGTCGGCGGCGAGTGCGGCGGCGTCGATCGACGGAGCAGCGACCGCCGCCGGAATCGGCAGGACCGAGACGAGCGCGGCGCAGATGGCGAGAACCTTGATCCTTTGCATCCCACCTCCCGTGGTGACGACCTACCGGTAATCCTACCGACCACACTCCGTGGTTGCGGCTGTGACGAGGAGAACCCGATCGCCGGATCTTCCCGGTCAATGCGGGACGCGGACACACCGGCTGACCTAGCGTGCCGAAGGCATGCGCACCTCACGCCACGACCGCAGACCGATCCTGGCGCAACGCCGTATCGCCGCCGCTCCAGACGACGTGTGGGCGGTGATCTCGGCGCCGGGGTACCTCGCCGAGTGCCACCCGTTCTGTGCCGCCAATCCTGTCGAGATCTGGCCGGGTGCCCATTCCCGGGACGAGGTCGAGTATCACAACGGACGGGTCATCGAGCGCCGGTTCACCGCGTGGCTGGACGGCGCCGGCTACGACCTCGAGGTGTCGGACACGGGCGGACCCGCCGCCAGCGTCTCCTGGCGTCTCGCCGCCGCGGGCTCCGGGGCCACGTTGACGCTGTGCCTCACCCCGCGGTTCCTACCAGGAGGGCCGGCCTTTGCCCGCCCGGCCGTGAACCTGCTGGTCGTGCGCCCGATGATGCGTCGCTATCTCCGCTCGGTCTTGCGCGGCGTCGAGTGGCGGGTGACGACCAGCGAGCCCGTGTCCCGGAACCAGTTCGGCGCCCACCCCTGGTTCAGCCCCCGCAGCTGACAGGCCGCCGCTGGGCTCCTAGGCGGCGGCTCTGCTCTTCACCCACCTGCGGATGCGGGGGAGGTTCCACCGGATGACGCCGGTCCAGAAGACGAAGCTGACGATGCCCAGCCGATACAGGCTGTTGACGCCATCGGACCACCCGTCGTCCGGCATGAAGAAGAAGTAGTAGCTGATGCTCAGTCCCGCCAGGAAATGCACCCAGCGCAGAATCGAGTTCCAGTTCCTCACGAACCCGTCCTCCCTCGCTCGATCGGGGGATCACGATACCGGGACGCGGCCCGGGCCCGCCAGCGGATTCCTCTGGCATCCGCGGATGGCTCACCTCGCCCGGTCCCTCCCGCTCTCCATGATCTCGCGGAGCCGCTCGAGGTCACGCAGGTTGTGCCTGAGCAGGGAAACCTCGAATGCCGGCCGCAGCAGCTTCACGAGCCGGTTGTTCGATCGGGGGTCACCCCCGATGAAGAACCGGCACCCGTCGCCGTCGGGGAACCACTCCATGAACGAGTCGATGAGCACCGGACCTCGCTCGCCGACGTATGCGAAGTAACGCTGCGGTTCCCACTCTGTCACCTCGAGCTCGAACTCGAACGTGTATCCCAGCGCCTTCGCCGACACTCGGAACCTGCTGCCGACCCCAGGCTCGCCCGCGGTGATCCACTCGGCTCCGGACATGCGCGGCCGCCATTCCGGGGTGCGGCCGATGTCGAGCACGTAGGTGAACACGTCGGCCGGCGAGCGGTCGATGTAGATGCCCAGATGGGGCGTGGGTGGCGGCACGAATCACCTCCTCGTCGGGCACCGAAGTATGGGGTTGGGGAGGCGCGTTCGCGTGTGAGACCACTTCCTCGGTGTGGTGGAGGACATGATTCCCGCCATGGGCCGCTCCCGCAATCGTGGATCCGCGGCGCTGTCAGGCGGCCACGGCGCCCCTGCGTCCCAGATCAGGCGAGGCTGAACGGCGGGTACCGGTCCGTGACCAGGAGGAACGCATACGCATCGACGCGGAGGCTCCACCGCGCCACGCCGACGACGAAGTCGAAGAGCGCTTGCGGGTAACGGCCGGTGAAGAGGATGGCGAACCATGCGATCAGGACCGACACGATCGCAGCGACCCAGAGCAGGACGAGGACCACGTAATGCGGGATGGCGAGGAACCACTTCACGAGCGGCAACCACCGGTTGAGGTCCCCCTCGACGTCGGGGTAATCGATGTCGAGATGCACCTTCTGCTCCTCGACCGTCGACGGGTACTCGTCGGTCAGCAGGAGCAGATAGGCCCCCACTCGCGCGGTGAACCGAGTCAGCTCCCTGGCGAAGTCGAACCACCACCGCGGGTACCGCAGCCGGAACACGATCATGAGCGCCGTCGCCATGGCGAGCCCGAAGGTGATGCCCCAACCGGTCGTGCGGATCTCCTCACCCGTCTCGGTGACGACCGTCTCGTTACCGGTGGCGGTGAGGAGGATGAGGATGATGGCGATCGGGATGACCCAGATCAGCCGGAAGAACGTCGTGAAGCGGTCGAACTCGTCGGGATAGTCGATCTCGAGACGGGCGGCGTAGGGCTCGGTCGGGGTGACCACGGTCTTCCTCCTCATCGGCGGTGGCCCCGTCAACGCTACCCGCCGGGGCTTGCCGGCTCGGACGCGAAGGCGGGGCGGCGGATGGAATCACCCGGCCGCCCCGTCCCCCGCAGGCTCCGTTCACATCTCGATGGCCTCGGCGACCTCGATAGAGCCGCCGGATTCGAAGATCGGGCAGCCCTTGGCGAGCGATACCGCCTCGTCGATGTCGCTGGCGTTGAGGAGGCTGTATCCCGACAGCGGGTCGGCGCCGCCGCCGACGGTGACGCTGCCGTCCGCGCTCAGCGTCTTCGTCTGGCCGATCGGGTTCCCCGGGTCGACGAGCGCCTCCCCCAGCGAGCCCATCCAGGCCTCCCAGGCGGCCATGACCTTGGCGACCTCCGGCTCGGTCTCCGGCGTGGCTCCACCGTGGTAGGCGAGTACGTACTTGGGCATGCGTCCTCCTTCGTGGTCACGGGGCATCTCCCCGCTCACGTGGTACGACGAACACGCGAGCCCGGATTCGACATTCCCGGTCTTTGGCGCGGCGATGGTCTCGTGATGCCTGCCCGTCTTGAATGGGAAGGTGCACCCCGGCGAATCCTCGACCATGGCCCCGCCCGCCCAACTCCGGCTGTGGACGGGCGCGTGGGCGGGCGTCGTGTCGGCCGCAGCATTCGCCGGGATCCATCACATCTTCATCTCGAACATCTGGGACATGATGGGGGTGATGACGGTGGCCGGCGCACTCTCGGGGCTGTGCCTCGCCTGGACCTACCGCCGGCTCGATGCCCGCAAGACCGTCGGCGGCTGGCTTCGCTACAACCTCGCCTTCATCGGACTGTTCGCAGTGGTGCCGGCGCTGTCGATCGCCGTGTTCGAACCGGTCATGACGTTTGCGGAGGCTGCGGCGGCTGAGGGGCCACTCGACGAGCTCATCGTCGAAGCACTGCCGCTGACCGTGGCCGTCGTGGTCGTGATGGCGGCGGCCGTCTCGACGACCTTCGGAAGCCTGCGTCGTGACTTCGGTCCGATATTGCTCACCGTGGTGGTCTTGATGATCTTCCTCGGGCTCAACCTCACCATCATCGGCCTCGTGGGCTGGTCCTCGACCATGCCGAGGGTCATCGTCGGCTTCGTCGGCTTGATCCTCGCTCTCGGTCTGGTGTTCGCCCTCGCGTACCTCTGGTTCGAACGGAAACAGCTGGAGGCCGCATGGAGCTGACGTCGTTCCGGGTGATGTCGTTCGACTGCTACGGGACGATGATCGACTGGGAGCGCGGCATCCTCGCCGCCATCCGTCCCTGGTTGGAGGCTCGAGGCTGCGACGTGCCCGCCGCCGAGATCCTGGCCGCCTTCGGCGTCGCTGAGGCCGATGTGGAGGCCGAGACGCCCGGAGCACCGTATCCCGTGGTGCTCGAGCGAGTGCACCGGCGTCTGACGACTCGCTGGGGGCTCGACCCCGAAGCGGCGGAGGCGCACCGGTTTGCGACGTCGGTGCTGCACTGGCCGGCCTTCGACGACTCCCCCGACGCGCTCGCCCGTCTTCAGCGGCGGTACCGGCTCGTCGTGCTCTCCAACGTCGACCGGGCATCCTTCGCGGCGAGCCGGGATCGCCTCGGCATCGACTTCGACGCGGTGTACACCGCCGAAGACATCGGGTCCTACAAGCCGGACCCGAGGAACTTCGCTCATCTCATCGACGCTGAGGGGGCGGCCGGCCACGACCGGGCACACATCCTCCACGTCGGACAGAGCCTGTTCCACGACCACGTCCCGGCCTCGCACGCCGGGATCGCGACCTGCTGGATCCGCCGCCCGTCTGTGGCCGGCGACCACGGCGCCGCCCGGCCACCGGAGCGACCACCCCGCGTCGATTTCCAGTTCACCTCCCTCGAAGCGCTCGCCGACGCCGCCGGCGTCTAGGCGGGAACGGCGGCTCGCGCCGACCCGACCGCAACGGCTTCGATGGAGGCGCACCGCGTAGGGTTCGGATCACGAGACGCGCGAGGAGAGTGACATGGAGCCGTTCACCGACTACGACCGCCACGACGCCACCGCGCTCGCCGAGCTCGTGAGGTCCAAGGAGGTTCATCCGCGCGAGCTGCTCGAGGCCGCCATCCGGCGCCTCGAGCGTGTCAACTCGCGCATCAACGCCGTCGTCTACGAGGCAATCGAGCAGGCTCGCGCCGACGCCGACCGCGACCTGCGGGAGGGCCCTTTTGCGGGCGTGCCCTTTCTCATCAAGGACCTCGGTGCCGCGTACGCCGGTCTGCCGTTCACCCAGTCGTCGCGGGCCCGCCAGGGGTACGTACCCGCCGCGGACGACGACATCGTCAGCCGGTTCCGCAACGCAGGCTTGATCATCTTCGGCAAGACGAACACCCCGGAGTACGGCATGGCCCCGGTCACCGAGCCGGAGCTGCACGGCCCGACCCGCAATCCGTGGGACACCGAGCGCACCCCGTGCGGCTCGAGCGGCGGCTCGGCGGCTGCAGTCGCCGCCGGCGTCGTGCCCATGGCCCACGGCAACGACGGCGGAGGCTCTGTGCGGATGCCGGCCTCGGCATGCGGGCTCTTCGGCTTGAAACCGTCACGGGGGCGGTCGACGTGGGGACCCGAGTATCTCGAAGCCTGGCTGGGGCTCGCCGAACAGCACGCGATCACCCGCACCGTGCGCGACAGCGCTCGCCTGCTCGACGCCACCCACGGGGCGCCGCCCGGTGCAACCTCGCTACCGCCGGGTCCGGGCCGTCCGTATGCGGACGAGGTTGGGGCCGACCCCGGGCGGCTCCGTATCGCCTACACCACCGGTCCGATCCTCGATCGCCGGCCGCTCGACGCCGACTGCGTGCACGCGGTCGAAGACGCCGCCGCCCTGTGTGACGAGCTGGGCCACGACGTCACCGAGGCCCGACCCGAACTCGACGTCGAGGAGATGCTGTGGGCGTTCGTCACGCTGGCGGGCGCCGAGGCCGAATATCAGCTCGACGAAGCGGCCCGGCTCACCGGACGCAGGGTCAACAAGTCCGATGTCGAGCTCATCACGTGGATCATCGCCCTGGTGGGCCGCAAGCGCACCTCGGGAGAGCTCACGCGGGCGCTCCAGGTGGCGGACCGGGCCGCCGCCACGATCGCAACGTTCATGGAGGACTACGACGTGCTCCTCAGCTCCACGCTCGCCGAGCCGCCATGGCCGATCGGCGGCCTCGCCCTCGAGGCGAGGGACGAGCGCATGCTCCAGCTCGTGAGTCGCGTCCCGCTGGGGCCGGTGCTCGCCCGCGTCGAGGAGGAGCTTGTCGGCGAGATCCTCAGGCCGATGCCGAACACCCCGCTCTTCAACATGACCGGCCAGCCCGCCATGTCGGTGCCGCTCCACTGGAACGAGGCGGGGCTCCCCGTCGGAGCGCAGTTCGCCGGCCGCTACGGCGACGAGTCCCTCCTGTTCAGGCTGGCCGCACAGCTCGAGACCGCCCGCCCGTGGGCGCAGCGGCGGCCGGATATGGCCGATCACTCCGGAGTCTGAGGGTCGCGCCGCCGCCGGGACGGGTGGTCGGGTCGCGACCAGGGCCTCCCGACGGTACGCTGATGCCCCCGACGAACAGCAGCAGAGGAACCCCGACGCAATGAACTGTCCCAACTGCTCGAACGCGAACCCCGACGCCGCCTCCTTTTGCATGAGCTGCGGCACCAGCCTCGCGGTGTCGTGTTCGTCATGCGGCACCGAGCTGCCGGCGGACGCCAAGTTCTGCTTGTCCTGTGGGACACCGGTCGATCACGCCGCAAGCAGTGCGGTGGCGGACGCGTCTCCGCCACCGGCCGGCACGGACGATCTGAAGCGTTTCGTGCCGGACGAACTGCTGCGGAAGCTCGAATACGCGGCGCGGACCGGCGGAATGAGCGGCGAGCGCCGCGTCGTGACGATGCTGTTCTGCGACGTCGCCGGATCGACCTCGGCCGCCCAACACCTCGATCCCGAGGAATGGGCCGAAGTCATGAACGGCGCCTTCGATCACCTGATCGCTCCCGTCTACCGGTACGAGGGAACACTCGCCAGGCTGATGGGCGACGCGATCCTCGCCTTCTTCGGCGCACCGATCGGCCACGAAGACGACGCCGAGCGTGCCGTATTGGCCGGTCTGGAGATCCTCGAGGAGATCAAGCCCTATCGGGAGGTGGTGCGCACGAGGTGGGGAGTCGATTTCGACGTTCGCGTCGGGATCAACACGGGCCTCGTCGTCGTCGGCGCCGTCGGTTCCGACCTGCGGGTCGAGTACACGGCGATGGGCGACGCCGTGAATCTGGCGGCACGTATGGAGCAGACCGCCCAAGCCGGCACAGTCCAGATCACCGGAGCCACGAGGGCACTCGTCGAGCAGCTGTTCGAGTTCGACGACGTGGGCCCCGTCGACGTCAAGGGCAAAGACGAGCCGATGGAGGCCTTCCGGGTGATCCGAGCCAAGGAGCGACCGGAGGACCTGCGCGGCATCCCCGGATTGTCCTCGCCGATGGTCGGGCGCGACACCGAGTTCGCCACGCTGTCGGCGATCTCAGAGCGACTCGTCGAGACGGGTCAGGGACACATTGCCTCGGTCATTGGCGAAGCCGGTCTCGGGAAATCGCGGCTGGTACGCGAGCTGCGCGGGTCACTCGACAGATCGGCGCTGCATTGGTTCGAGGGCAGGTCGTTGTCGTACGAGACCGCAACTCCCTACGCACCCGCGATCCGCTTGCTGCAGTCGATGGCCGGGATCGCGGGAACGGAGTCGGTTGCCGAGAAGTGGCGAAGGCTCGAGCAGACGGTGGCCGAGCAGCTTCCGGGGAAGACGGGAGAGATCGCGCCGTTCCTCGCATGGATGATGAGCATCGAGCCGGCTCGCGAGTTCGCTCACAGGCTCGACTACCTCGAAGCCCCCCAAATCAAGGAGAACGCATTCCGTGCGTTCCTCACGCTGGTCGAGGCGTTCGCGAACTCGCGACCGACGTACATCGTGCTCGAGGACCTGCACTGGGCCGACCAAGGCTCGACCGACCTCGTGACGGAGCTCCTGGCCGTCGCCGAGCGCGCACCGCTGGTGATCCTGTTTCTGCTCCGACCACGCCGCGAGGGCGACTCGTGGCAGGTCCACCAGTCGGCAGAGCAACATCATGGTCACCTGTACACACAGGTCCGGCTTGCTCCCCTCACCGAGACACACTCGCGTCAGCTCATCGGGAACCTGCTCGCGATCGACGGTCTGGACGAGTCGACCCGGAGCACGATCCTCAGCCGCTCCGAGGGGAACCCGTTCTTCGTCGAGGAGATCGTCCGCTGGATGATCGACGCCGGGGCTGTGAGCCACGAAACAGACCGATGGGTGGCGACTCAGACCGCAAGGAACTTCCCGGTGCCGGCGACGCTGTCGGCGGTGCTCACCACGAGGCTGGACGCGCTCGACGAGGCCAGCCGCAACGTGGTGCAGGCAGCCGCCGTCGTCGGCCGCACGTTCCGCTACGACGAGCTCGCGGCTGCGCTCGTCGCTCTCGACGGTCTCGAGCCCGCTCTCTCCGAGCTCCAGCGTCGGGAGATCATCCGCCAGGTCACACGCATCCCGAAGCGGGAGTACACGTTCATCCATGCGCTCGTCCAGGAGGCCGCGTATTCGACCGTGTTGCTCAAGACGAGAGCGCAGATGCACGCGGCAGTGGCCGACTTCCTCATCGACTTCAGCACGGACCGGGCAACCGACATCGCCGATCATCTCGTCAGGGCCAACCAGATCGAGAAGGCCGTTCCCTACCTCGTCGAGGCGGGGGAACAGGCGTCCCGGGCCTATGCCATCCCCACCGCGATCGAGCGCTTCGAGACGGCGCTGGGCGGGATGAGCGACCGGACCGAGCCCGGTCTCGTGCAGCGCGCCCTGGAGGGACTCGGCCAGGCGAAGCAGTTCTTGTTCGACCTCGAGGGTGCCGCAGAGGCCTATCGGCGGCTGGAAGCCGAGGGACGCGCCCGCGAGGACGACGCGATGGTCGTCTCGGCGATGAACAAGTACGGCTTCATCCGCGGGTTCTTCCTCGACGAGAGGGAAGAGGCGCTCCAACAACTCGTCGCGTCGGAGGAGATGGCGCGGGCCTCCGGCGAGACCTCGGGGCTCGCCGAAGCCTGCATCAACCAGTGCAAGCTTCGCACCGGGTGGGCGGAGTTCGACGAGGTCGAGTACTACATGCGGGAGGTGACGGACCTCGGTCTGTCGAGCGGAGATGAGAACGCCACGCTCTTCGGGATGAGCCATCTCGCCAACACACTGCTGTTCCTCACCAGATACGACGAAGCGCTCGTCCAGGCAGAGCGGGCCCTCGAGCAAGCCGAGTCCGCAGGGAACCTCCAGTATCAGGCCGAGCTGCTCACCTTCCCGATCCCGTTCTGCCACCAGCGCAACGGAGACCTGGATGCTGCAATGGCCGCAGTCGAGCGCGGGATGGAGATCGCCCAGAGGATCGGCGATCGCGGCACCGAATCGGTGGCCGCGGTCTTCCAGGGCCAGCTCGCGATGTACCGCGGTTACTTGCAGGACGCACTCGCCCTGTTCAAGCGTGCCAACGCTGCTGCGGATGCCACCGGCTTCCCCGTGTACATGTCGCTGGCGCGCTGTGCAACCGGCACGTGCTACATGAAGGTCGGCGGACCGCTGGCAGCGAAGGCCGACGAACTACACAAGGAGACCCTCGACATCATCGAGATGCCGAGCGGCATCACCATGGCCGCGCTCTTGTGGGCCGAGATCGGGCATTGCGCGATGGGCTCGGGGAGGATCGACCGGGCCCGGCAGCTCTTCGATCGGGCGCTGACCGAACAAACGGCTGCGATGTACCTGTCGCGGCCGTCGGCTCTGCTCGGCGATTGCGAGATCGCGCTCACGGAGGGCCGAATCGACGATGCCCGCCGCCTCCTCACGGAAGCCAGCGACTACGTGGACAAGCGGGAGATGCGGCACCTGTCCGGCGCCGTGAAGCTCGCGGCCGCCAAGATCGAAATGGCAAGCGGGAACCCTGCATCGGGGCTCGAACTCCTCGCCGGGCTCGACGTGGAACTCGCAGAGATGGGCATGCGCCGGATGCTCCTCGACGTCTATGCGACCCTGTACCGCGCCACCGCCGAGCTGGGTCGCCAAGGCGAGGCGAGAAGCCTGCGCGCTCTCGGTGAGAACCTGGCAGCCGACATCGGCAAAGACATCGCCGACCCGGAATTGAGGCACGCATTCGAGCTCGGGTCCGCGGAGATGTTCGATCTCTCGCATGTCGGAGCAGTGTGAGATAGCCCCCGCCGGGCACCCTCCTGCCGGAGTCAGCCCCAGCGGAGACGAACGACGGGGGTGGATCGGGTGACGCGGGAACCGGCCCCGCGCCGAAACGTGTCACCCGTTCGGCCCGCTCGCTCGTCTGTCTCAGTGAGTTGGTCGATACGGAGCGCCGGAGGAGGGAGCTCTCATGCAGATACGTTGGTGGATGGTCAGTGCATCCGTCATTGGCGTCCTCATGCTCATGCTCGGGATCGGGAACCTCCTGGATCCCGGGGACACCGGACCGCTCTTCGGGCAGGTCATGCTTCTCACAGTGATGGCCACGGGGGCGGCCCTGATCCTGACTGGCCTGGTCTTCGTTCGCCGCACCGGCGGAGTCGGCACCAAGCTCGTGGCGCTCGGCGTGCTCCCCGGGTCGGCGGGTCTTGCGTTCTTCTGGTTCCCACCCGCCGTCGCCGTCGGCATGCTGGCACTGGTCACCAGCTGGTCAGCCTTCCGGGTGGTGGACGCCCCCGAGCGCCGCGCGGTCGCCTCATGACGATGGCGAGACGACACCGCAGCGGTCGTGCTGGCATCATCCCGACGGGGAGGGAGGACACATGAGCTGGTGGGTGCTCGAACTCATCACGTTCGGCGTGCTGGTGGTCGCGCTGGTGGCGCTCGGACCCCTCATCAAGCGCTTCGGTCGCAGCTACGCCGCAGACGTGTTCCGGGCGAACCCGAGGACGGGGAAGAGCTACATCGTCCTCATGGACATCGCCTATTACCTCATCTTCAGCGCGTACGTGCTCTTCACCACGGTCTTCGAGCAGCAGAGAGGGTGGGCGGCCACCGTCAACGCCGAACAGCTCCGCAACGGGGCGCTGAGGATCGGCGGCATGCTGCTCATCATGGGGATCCTCCATGGTGCCAACGTGCTCAGCCTGCCGATCATCGGGCGGTTGCTCGGGCTGGGGAGACGCCTCGACGAGGACGCCAGGGACGATCCGAAGGCGGCCTGATGATCGCATTCCCGCTCCGGCGTCCGTTGCGGCGCCGGATCTCCGACTGGCTGCTCATGGTCGCCGACCAGGTCGTTGCCGCCGTCATCGCAACCGACCGCGACGCGCTGGTCGCCGAGCTGTTCCGGCTCGAAGGGACCCGGCTGGTGCGGATGGCGAGGCTGTTCACCGACGACCGGAACGCGGCTGAGGACCTCGTCCAGGAGGCGTTCATCCGGCTGCACCGGGCGGCGCACCGCATCAGCGATCCCGCCAAGGCAGCCCCGTACCTGCGGTCGATCGTCATCAACCTGGCCAGGGACCACAACCGGCGCGGGCTCATGTCCCTGCGCCATCAGGAGGCGCAACCCGGAGGATCCGAGCCCGATCTCCCCGAGGACGTGCTCGTCCTCGACGACGAGCGGCGCCGGCTGTTGGACGAAGTGCGGTCGCTGTCCCCGCGCCAGCGTGACTGTCTGCTGCTGCGGTTCTACCTGGAGCTGTCCGAGACGGAGATCGCCGAGACCCTCGACATCTCGAAGAACTCCGTGAAGACGCATTGCCGCCGTGGCATCGAGACACTGAGGGCACGCGTGGAGATGGCGACATGAGCCTCGAACAGCTGCTCGCGGAGACGCTGCACAGCGCGGACAACTACGCACCGAGCCCCGACCTCTTCGCCAAGGTGCAACGCTCGATCGACGAGGACCGAGCGCATCGCCGGCGGGTCAGGGATGTGCTCCTGTGGCTGCTCGCCGGCGCCGCCGTCGCGAGCCTCTACGTGCTGGCCACGGGGTCGGTCGAGGACGGGCGGGTCGAGATGCCGTTTGCGAGCCTCGAGATCCTCGTGACCGCGATCATGATCTCCGTCGTGGCGGTGATGGGCCCGTCGATCCGCCGCTTCGGCGAGACGTACGAGCGAGCCGTGTTCGCCGGCAGCCCGGAGACCGGTGAGCGGGTGCTCCGGCTCCTCGACGTCGCCTACTACCTCGTCTTCGGCGCCTACGTCGTCATGACCCTCCAGTTCCAGCCACCGAGCGACCTACCCCTCTCCGACGTGCAGTTCACCGACGTGCTCTACTTCGAGGGCGTGCGGCTCGGGGGGCTCCTTCTCCTCATGGGGGTGCTCCACGTCGCACTGCTGTTCGCCCTCCCCGTCGTCGGCCTGGTCCACAGCTCCAACCTGCGCCGCGCCCGCATCGCCGACGGTGCCGAGGGCAGCGATACCATCGCCGCCAAGATCGACCGCGCCATCACCGTCGGCGTGTGGATCGTCGCTGCGCTCGTGCTCTTCCAGCTGCTGGTAGGCGTCCTCGGCATCGTCGCCGGGCTGGGAGCCGGCGGGTGACGGCGATCGGCACCGTCGCGGAGTCCGCAACGATCGGAATCTCGGGAGGGCTGTGCCCGACTCATCGCGACGCTGCGCTCCGGGGTGGGACTCGAACCCACCACCAACGACCCGGGCGGATGGGCGTATCGGGCTCCATTGGTCGGGATCTTGCCCCCGGGGCTGGTTCTCGAGTTCTCCGAGTCGTTCTTCGACGTGATAGCGCACCAGGTAGTCCGGGTCCCGTCGCGCGATCGCCTCGTCCGTTCCCTCGATGAGGGCTCGGGCTCAGCTGCGACCTGGATCGCTGTCTCCGGACACGGTCGAGACGGTACCCGAGGTCGAGCACCGAGGCGGAGTGCCGGAGTCGACGCCTGGTCCAGAATGAGCGTAGGCGGTTCCAGGATGATCGGTCGTTAACGCTGGGCCGTGTTTTCGCCCCTGTATCGTTGACGGAAGGGGAGCACGGCCGTGACCCGATCCGAGCCGACTCAAAGGTCCACGCCTCATGGCCAGGTGGAGGCGGTCTACCGGGAGCACTTCGCGCATCTGTGGAGGGCACTGCTGGCATATTCGGGTGACCCCGACATCGCCAGCGACGCCGCCGCCGAAGCGTTCGCCCAGGCGTTGCGTCGTGATGGCGACCTGCGTACACCGGAGCGCTGGGTGTGGAAGGCGGCGTTTCGGATCGCAGCGGGCATGTTGAAGGAGCGGTCCCGGTTCGTGGCGCTCGGTCCGGCACCCGGTGCGGAATGGCCGGTGCCGTTCGAGCTGCACGACGCGCTGATGCAGGTCTCTCCCCGGCAGCGAGCGGCGCTGTTTCTCCACTACTACGGCGGGTACTCACCGGGAGAGATCGCGGAGCTGATCGGCTCGACCCCTTCGGCGGTGCGGGTCCATCTGTTCCGGGGCCGGAAACGGCTGTCCCGGTCAATGGCGGAGGTGAGCCGATGACCGATCTCCGGGAGCGCTTCGACGAGTACCGGCAGGTGGAGGCCCCCGATCTGTGGGACCGGATCGAGGAGATGGCCGCCGCCACGGCCCTCCAACCGCCACCGATCCGGCGACGACGGCCGCTCGTCGTGGCCTTGACGGCGTTCCTCTCGGTGCTCCTCGTCGGGTTCGCGCTCTATCTCCTCCGCGCGGACGCCGAACCCCTAGCGCCAGCCGATGAGCCCGCACCGCCGGCCAATGGCGGACCCGTGTCGACGGCAGCAGACCTCCTCGATGGCTGGCAGGCCGCCGAGGGCATAGGAAGAGCGCTCCGGGAGGCCAACGACGTCGTCGCCTTCGAGGACGGGTTCGTCCTGGCAGGTGGCGCTGTCTGGGTCTCCGACGACGGCGTGCGCTGGGAGTGGGTCA
This sequence comes from uncultured Acidimicrobiaceae bacterium, assembly GCA_947259365.1. GTDB lineage: Bacteria > Actinomycetota > Acidimicrobiia > Spongiisociales > UBA5794 > CAMYMC01. The sequence continues at coordinate 67,675 of CAMYMC010000006.1, forward strand.
GGCGGCTTCCGCTGACGGACAGCCACGGGTACATCGAAGCGATCACCGTGGGCGGGCCCGGACTCGTCGCCGTCGGTGGCGATTTCGGCGCCGCGGTTTCGGTTTCACCCGACGGCCGCGCCTGGACCCGGGTTGTCCACGGCGACTACGAGGCGGTCGACGTCATGTACGACGTCGCCGCGGGCGAGGACCTGATCGTGGCGATCGGCTCGGGGTCAGAAGGCGCCGCGCTCTGGACATCACCGGACGGAGCCACGTGGACGCAACTCGACGACGACGCGGGAGTCTTCCACGATGCCTTCGTGTCGAGCGTCACCCGCTTCCGTTCGGGCTTCGTGGCCGCCGGAGGTGTGGGCACGGGCTCGTGCGCAGGCTTGGAAGCGTCGGCGGCGGTGTGGACGTCCCCCGACGGTCTGGCGTGGACCAGGACCCTGATCGCCACCGGCATGACGCTGGATGACGTCGCCGCATGGGACGAGGGCCTGCTCGCGATCGGCTCGGCGGCCGATACGGGGTGCGGCCCGGACTACCTCCAGCCGAAGACGCGAAACGACGACCTCGCAGGTGTGTGGGCGTCGCCCGACGGCGTCGCGTGGGAGCGTTTGTCCACTCCCGACTTCCCCGCCCCCGTCGATGCCGTGTGGCTCCGCGGTGCGGCCGACGTCGGCGCCGGTGTCCTCGTCGTGGGTGGCACGATGCGGTTCGGGCCCGGTGACGTGGGCGAGGAGTGGGTGCCGTTCGCCTCGTTCAGCGGGGACGGCGCCACCTGGACCGACGTCACGTCGTCGTTCGACAGGTCCGCCTTCCCGGAAGCTGGCTGGCTCTCCGGGGTGGTCGCCACGGAATCGAGGGTCTTCGTCAACTGGTATGGCGGCCTGTGGGTCTGGGGGGCTCCTCCCCCGGTAGCTACAGGCTCCTAGGGCCTCTCCGGCCCGGTGGTGCGCCACTCACGTGGCGTGCGCCCGGGCTCTCTCCACGGCGAAGTTCAGCCACCAAAGGACTCTTGCACCTATGCGACCTTTCAGTGTGCGCCGGCCAGGGCTGATTCCGCCACCAGCCGGTAGAGCGCCGGACGCGGGTCGTACCGCCGGTCGATGAGGCCGTGATGCGGGTAGTACCCGCGGTCGTGGTCCATGAACCCATCGAGGAGCGACCCGGATAGCAGTGCCGAGCGCGATCCCCACCTCGTCGACCAACGACGCGTCAGCCCTCACCCGGAAGACGAGGTCCCGGAACACCCCTTCGTCGTCGACCGCAAGCCACTCGTCGAGCAGCCTCCCGCCTTCCGGATCGAAGCCGGACGTCACGAAATGGTGAGCCGCTCCCCCGGCAGCGGCGAGGGGAGCCACGGGTGCGATCGCCAGGCGGAGGTTCTCCGAGATCTCTGCTCGACAGACGGCGTCGACCACCTCGCGAAACCGTTCCTGAGTGGCGGCGATCTCCCACCGCACCGCCGCCCCGTCGAGGGACGCGACCACGCCGAGGGCCTTGGCGTCGGGCACTCCCCCGGACCGCACCCCAAGAGTCATGCCCCGGCCAGCGAGAGCTCGCAGCCGGCACAGACCGCCAGGCGACGCCACATCGGCGAGCGGCACGACAACGTGGCGGATCCGGGCCTCCCAGAGGGCCATGAGGAGGCCGTCGCTGCGCACGGTCTTTCGGTTGAACTCGTCCAGCCCGGCTGTGGGGAGATCGACGCTCGAGTTCCAAGCGTGGCGAATCCTGACCCCGATCGGGCTCTTCCAGGTAGGGTCGATCAAGGTGTCGAGGTGGCCGGCGGTGTGGTTGGAGGCGGCTGTGCCCCCGAATGTCCGGATCGGCCTGATCTCGTGCCCCTCGCGGTGCACGTCGACCACGAAGAACCCGAGCTTCGCTCGATCGTCGCGCCCACCCTCCCGCTCCGGCGCTACGGCGGCGAGTTCCGCGTAGTCGGGGCGCACGAAGCCGGTGGACGGGACCACATAGAGGTCGGTGTCGCCGTGGCGGTTGTAGAGGAAGTTGTGGACGTGGCCGGAGAAC
>CAMYMC010000007.1 GCA_947259365.1 uncultured Acidimicrobiaceae bacterium
GACAAGCAGTCTGGACGGTCCGGTCTATGACGACCTGGTCGAGGAAGCCCTGTGCTTCGGGTGGATCGACAGTCGGGTCCGGCGGGTCGACGATGACCGGGTGATGCAGTGGTTCTCTCCACGTCGAAGCGGTGGGTTGTGGTCGGCGGTCAATAAGGAAAGGGTCGCTCGGCTGATTGCCTCCGGACACATGACCGAGCGCGGTCAGGCAGCCATCGACCAAGCTAAGGCCGACGGCTCGTGGTCTCAGTTCGACGACGTCGATGCCCTCATCGTTCCCCTTGACCTGAAGACCGCCCTCCAGGCAGTCCCTGACGCTGAGGCCGCCTATGAAGCGCTGAGCAACTCGGCCAAGAAGCAGTATCTCTGGTGGATTCACTCGGCCAAACGGCCCGCTACCCGCGCTAGCCGGATCGAAGAAACCATCCGGAGGCTCTCGTCCGAGGAAGGCCACGGCTCCCCCTAGCCCTCCATCCACTGTGCAGGGGCGTAAGCACACCCTCGACGCCGAGTAGCCGCCCAGAGGTGCCGATCCCGAGCACACGGCGGAATGTGCGTTCGTGCGCCCGATTCGGTGCTCTGCTCGGTTGCTGGGAGCGCACGGTTGCGGGTAGAGGTCATTGCTTCATGTCGATCTGGATGGCGGCTTTCTGTTTGAGGAGTGCGGAGATTCGTTGGCGGGTTACGCCGAAGAGTTCTGCGATGGCTTCAATGGTGAGTCCGTGGGCGCGCAGCGCGAGAGCTTCGGCGGCTCTGAACTCGGCGCCGGCGGTCTCGAGGGTGGCCATGTTGGTTGAGATGATCGGCGTGACAGTGCCCCCGATGTCGATCTCGGGCCGGAACAACGCACGCCTCGCGCTCGTCGACGTGGGTGCCACCAGGACGACCGAGCGTGGCCAGAAGGCTGTCAGCCCCGAGAGGTGGAGATTCTCAGCGATAGCCATGGCATCCATCACTGCTGCTCCATTCGGACAAGGCAAAGAAACCTCATCCAGGACCAAGTTGTTGCCGCTCAGAGCCAGGCAACGGCGCGATCTCGGCGGCCCACCGGCCCGAACTGTTCCTTGTTGCGGGAGTGCGGGTTACAAGGGATCCCGGCTTCGTCTGTACGATCGTCTTTCGAATGAACTCCGTGATCGTGCTGTTGCTCATTCTCGTCATGGTGAGCTTCAATGCGCTGTACGTCGCTGCGGAGTTCGCCACCGTCGGCTCGCGGCGTTCGCGCGTCCAGGAGACCGCCGAGAAGGGAAGCGGACCAGCTACGGGCCTCCTGGCAATTCTCCGGGACCCCATGCGGCTGGACAACTACGTCGCCGCCTGCCAAATCGGCATCACCCTGTCGAGTCTCGTCGCCGGTGCCTACGGTCAGGCCCAGCTCGTCCCGCTCTTCGAAGAGCGGTTCGGAAGCGCAAGCCGCACGATCGCCGTCGTCGTCGTGCTGCTGTTCATCACGGCGCTGCAGGTTGTGCTCGGCGAGCTGCTGCCCAAGACCGTGGCACTTCGGTATCCCGAAACGTTGGCGATTGCCACGCTCACGCCGATGCGGATCAGCCAGTGGCTGCTGCGCCCGCTCGTCGCCGTATTCAACGGTTCGGCCTTCGCCATCATGCGCTGGCTCGGGCTCCACATCGATCACTCGCACTCCCACGTGCACTCGCCGACAGAGCTCGCAGGCCTGTACCGGGACAGTGCGGCCGGCGGGCTGATCGACTCGGACGAGCGCAAGATGCTGACTGGTGCCCTCTCGGTCACGAACCGAGTTGTACGCGAGATCATGACGCCGCGTCGCCGACTCGTCACGATCGACGCGTCGACTCCGATCGCCGATGCGCTGGCCGAGTTCTCCGCCAGCCCGTACTCACGCTTCCCCGTCACCGAGGACGGCGAGGAGATCGTCGGTCTCGTCACCCTGCGCGACCTCTTCCTGGCCAACGAGAAGGGGGCGGCAGCGACGGTCGCCTACGTCGCCGAAGAGCCGATGGTGGTCAGCGAGGTGTTCGAGGTTCCGCTGCTGATGAACGCCTTCGCCCAACGGGGCATCCACGTGGCGATCGTGGTGAACGAGTTCGGATCGATCTCTGGCATGGTCACCCGTGAGGACGCAATTGAAGAGGTCTTGGGCGAGTTCTACGACGAGTTCGACGACGAGCCCGACCCAATCACCCTCGACGGGTCTGCAGTGTCGGTGCGGGGTGATGTGCTGCTGGAGGTCCTCAACGAGCGTTTCGAGCTGGCCCTCCCCGTAGACCGGGCCGACACCGTCAGCGGCTACGTGTGGCATCACCTCGGGCGTCTTCCGGCCGTGGGCGACACGGTGCCGCTCATCACCAGGTCGAAGCTCGGTGAGGGCGGCAACGGGCGCGATGTCGTGGGGCCCCATCAGCGACTCCGGGTGGACTCGGTCGACGGCACCCTCGTTGAGCGGGTGAGCTTCACCCTCCCCGCCGATGAACCCGGAGAGGACCCGGCATGAGCGTGCACTTGCTTGCCGTCGACCTCGTGACCGGTGTGATCCTGCCGATCGTCGCCGTGATCGCGCTGGTAGCGATCAACGGCGTGTTCGTGGCCGCCGAGTTCTCGCTCGTCGCCAGCCGCCGGTCACGCATCAACGCACTGGCCATCGAAGGCAACCGTGGCGCCCGCTGGCTTCTCGGAGTCTTCGATCGTCCAACCGGCAAGGACAGCTACATCGCCGTCGCCCAGCTCGGCATCACCCTCGCCTCGATCGGTCTCGGCATGTACGGCGAGCCCGCCATCGCCCACTGGCTGTACGACCCCTTCGAGTCGCTCGGGCTGTCCGAGGCTGCAGCACACACGGTCGGATTCCTCGTGGCACTCGGCATCATCACGTACCTGCACGTCGTGCTCGGCGAGATGATCCCGAAGGCCCTGGCGCTGTCCGAGCCCGAGGGCACGAGCCTCCGCGTCAACCGCGTGATGCGGGCATTCAGCCTCCTCTTCCGGCCAGCGGTTGCATTCCTCAACTGGATGGCGTTGTCACTCATGCGACTGCTTGGTATCTCCGAACCCGACAAGACGCTGTCTCTCTACAGCTCCGAGGAGCTGGCCATCGTCACGGACGAGTCGGCCGAGGGGGGCGAGCTGCCCGAGCTTCAGCGCGAGATCATCCACAACATCTTCGAGCTCGAGGACCTCACCGCCGACGAGCTGATGACGTCGCGCCGCCACATCCGGGCGATCGAACACGATGCCAGTCGAGCCGCCATCGCCGCCCAGATCGAGGCGTCGCCCACCTCGCGCTATCCGGTCTTCGTCGACGATCTCGATCACGTCATCGGGATCCTCCACGTGAAGGATTTCGTGCGGGTCAGCCAGTCCGACGATTCCGTCGACCTCACCACGCTCGTCCGGCGGCTCCCGACCGTGGGTGGTAAGACCGGTGCCGACGTCCTCCTCGCCCGGTTCCGAAACGAACGAATCCACGCGGCGCTCGTGGTCGACGAGCTCGGCGGCACGATCGGGCTCGTCACCCTCGACGACATCATCTCCGAGGTGATCGACGATCCAGCCGGAGACCACGATCTTCCTGCGGTCGTACACGACGACGGGTCGGTCACGCTCGATGGCGAGACCACTTTGACCGAACTGTCGGAAGACTATGGCTTCACTTTCCGGCACGACGGAGTGACGACGCTTGCCGGCCTCGTCCTGGTCGAAACGGGCACCGTGCCACGCGTGGGTGATCGAGTCGAGTCGCAGGGCCACGAGCTCACGGTCGAAGGCATTGACAGCTACAAGTTGACCCAGATCCGGGTCACCAGGCTCGACGGACCCAACTCCGGCGACCCTAATCCGGACCGCTAGATCCAATCGGGCAACTGTTTTGCGTACTCGGCAGCTTCCGGGATAACGCACACCGATGTGCCTGATAGGTCTGTAGGGGTGCTGCGAAGGTTTGTTCCGTAGCGTTGCGGGGGTTCTGGTGGGTGTGGCTCTCGAAGTGCCTGCCACCCATTTG
>CAMYMC010000008.1 GCA_947259365.1 uncultured Acidimicrobiaceae bacterium
GTGAGCCGGGATCCTCGGTCGGAGGCGCGGGGCCCCACAATCTGCCCACGACCCTCACCTCGTTCGTCGGCCGGGAACACGAGGTCGAGGAGCTCCTCACCCTGCTCGGCAGCGGGCGCCTCGTCACCGTCACCGGCCTCCCCGGCACCGGCAAGACCCGCCTCGCCCTGGAGACGGCACGCAGCCTCGTCGGACGCTACGAGCACGGCGTGTGGCACGCCAACCTCGCGTGTTGTGACGATCCGGGACCGGTCCGGGAGCTGGTCGCCGAGGCCCTCGGCCTGGCGGCACCGAGCGCCGGCCCAACTGCGATGGCGAGCGGCGCCGACACCCGGTCCACCTTTCGCGAGATCATCGACTTCTCGAAGGATCGCGAGTTCCTCCTCGTCCTCGACGACGCCGAGCGGGCCGCTGCCGAGGTCGCCAACCTCGCCGACGCGTTGCTCCGGGCCGCCCCCCGAGCGCGAATACTCGTCACGAGCCGGGTCGCCCTCGGCGTCCCGGGCGAGCTCGTCTGGCACACGCCCCAACTCGACGTGCCGCCGGCGGGCGCGACGATGACCGAGATCGCGGACAGCCGGGCCGTGCGTCTGTTCATCGATCGGGCTCGCGCCGTCGAGGCTCATTTCGCCCTCGACGAGGCCACGGCACCTGCGGTTGCCCGCATCGTCCGTCGCCTCGACGGCAACCCGCTCTCGATCGAGCTCGCCGCCACCAGGGCCAACATCCTCACCGCACCCGAGCTCGCCGACCGTCTCGAAGAGAGCTTCGACGTGCTCGAGAGCTCCGGCCAGCCCGATGTCGAGCACCACCAGACGTTGCGGGCCGCGATCGATTGGGGGTACGAGCTGCTCACCGATGACGAGCGCCACCTCTTCGACCGGCTCTCCGTGTTCCGGGGCGCCTTCACCGTCGACGGCGCCGAAGCGGTCGGCTCTGCACCGCCGCTGGCCCGAGAACGCGTGATCGACCTCCTCGGCTCGCTCGTCACCAAGTCCATGGTCCTCCCCACGGAGCTCTCCGGCACCGAGCGGGCCTACCGCCTGGGCGATACGCTCCGCAGCTACGCCGCCGAGCGCCTTGCGGCCCGCGGCGAGACGGACGAGGTCCGGACCCGCCACGCCGCTCATCACCTGGCCCTCGCCGAGTCATTGGCACCGGGGCTGCGGACCTCGTTCCAGCCCGACGTGCTGCGACGCCTCGAGCGGGCCCACGTCGACCTCATGGAGGCGGTGCGCTGGGTCGAGCAGATCGGCGACACCGACTCGGTCATGCGGTTCGTCGCGGCGCTCTACCTGTTCTGGTTCGCCCATCGCCATCACACCGCCTACGAGGAGGTGAAGCGTCTGCTGACGATGGAGGGGCCGCCCGACATCGCCAGGGCTCGGGCCATGATCGGAGCCGGCATGCTCGCCACCGTCGAGTCCGACGTCGCCGCGGCAACCGTGCTCCTCGAAGACGGGGTGGGCCTCGCCGAAGAACTCGGCGAGCCGGCGATCGCCGCCGAGGGAAGGCTCTACCGCGGCGTCCAGGCCCAGCAGCGAGGCGACCCGGCCGCGGCACGACACGAGCTCGAGCAGGCTCGGGATGCGTTCGAGAGCGAGAACCAGCCGTGGGGCGTCGCGTGGGCGACGTGGTTCCTCGGTCTCGGGGAGATGCTTGCCGGCAACGTCGAGCCGGCAACCTCGCTCACCGAGACGGCGCTCGGCATGTTCCGCAGCGTCGGGAGCCAGTTCGGCGTCGCCAACTCCCTGGCGACGCTCGGGCACCTCAGCCGTGCCGGGGGGAACGCCACCCGGGCGATCCGCCTTCACGAGGAGAGCCTCGCCATGTTCACCGAGCTCGGCGACCGGGAGGGTCGGGCCGCGGTGACCGCAGCGCTCGGCATCGACCGCCGCGACGCCGGACAGCCGGCAGACGCCGCCGACACGTTCGCCCGCGCCATCGAGATCGCGACCCCGCTCGGCAACCGGCCGTGGCTGCGCGAGCTCCACTACCTCGAAGGCGACTCCGCGCTCGTAGCCGGCGACCTCGAGCGAGCTCAGCAGGCGTTTCTCGGTGCGCTCGACGATGCCAAGGGCGAACGCGACGATCAGACCAGGGGCGCGGCGAAGCTGGCGCTCGAGGGACTGGCGTGGTGGTCTCATCACACCGGGCGCACGGAGCGGGCGGTCACGCTCTTCGGTGCCGTCGAGGCCCTCGGCCACATCGAACCCGAGACGTTCTTCTCGGTGGACCCGCCGCGGCGTGAGGAGGCGCTGACGCGCGCCCGGGCGCGGGTCGGCACCCAGCTCTACCAGAGCCTCTGGTCGGCGGGGCGGTCGATGTCACTGGCCGACGCCATCGTCTACGCGGTGTCGGCCGAGGACGACGAGCGTCACCCCGGGCTTCCCGAGGGGATCAGCCTCGCCGAGGTCGAGCTCGGAGAGCGAGTCGCCGCCCAGCTCGAGGGCATCAGCGAGCGTCGCGAGGTGCGCGTCGCCGGGATTCGCGTGGCCGGCAGGCGGCGGCGCCCCTCCGGCGAGAAGGAGCCCCTCCCCCGGCCGCTGCGGGCCACCGGCACCTTCTGGCTCGTCAACGGCATCGTCATGACGGCGCTGTGGATCTCGCTGTTCGCCTTCCCCGACACGAGGAACTGGTGGGAGGCGCGCGACCTGGCCGTCAACAGGTGGTTCGCCGACCTCCGCACCCCCTGGCTGACGACGGTGGCGCTCGGGGTCCACGCCCTCGGGTCCTTCTGGTGGTTCCGTCCGCTGCGCTGGGCGATGCTGCTCACCCTCGTCGTCGTCAAGCGGTGGCGCCACGTCTTCGGCGCGCTCCTCGTCTTCATCATCACGGAGGCGGTCGTCGACGCGCTCACGGTCTCGATCGGGCGGCCCCGCCCGTTCGTCGAGATCATCGGCACCTGGCGCGGGTTCTCCCATCCTGCTGCTCCCGTCGCCTCGCTGTCGGCCACGCTCGCCGTCATGGGCTATTCGCTCGTCCCCCGGGGACGGCTTCGCAACTGGTGGATGGCCACCTCCGGGGCCGTCGTTGCCGCGCTCATCGTGTCGCGGGCGTATCTCGGCGTCGACCATCTCACCGACGGCATCGTCGGTGCGACGTTCGGGGTCGCGGTCGCGGTCGTCGTGTTCCGCCTCTTCGTGCCCGACACGGTGTTCCCGGTCGTCTATCGGAAGGGCACGACGGCGCACCTCGACATCGGCGGGGCGCGGGGCGCAGCGATCCGCCGGGCCGTCGCCGACCAGCTCGGCCTCGAGGTCGTCGACATGGAGCCGTTCGGCCTGGCCGGCTCGGGAGGCTCGACGCCGATCCGGCTCAAGGTCGCCGGGGACCCCGACACGTACTTGTTCGCCAAGCTGTACGCGACGAGCCACCTGAGGGCGGACCGGTGGTACAAGATCGGGCGCACCATCCTCTACGGCGCCCTCGAGGACGAAGTTCGCTTCACGTCGGTGCGACGGCTCGTCGAGTACGAGGACTACATGCTGCTGCGCATGAAGGAGGCCGGCGTGCCGTCGGCGGAGCCGTACGGCATCGTCGAGATCACGCCCGAGCGGGAGTACCTCATCGTCACCGAGTTCCTTCAGGATGCGGCGGAGATCTCCGAGTCGGAGGTCGACGACGCCGTCACCGACGACGCCCTCCTCATGATCCGCCGGCTGTGGGACGCCGGTCTCGCCCATCGCGACGTCAAGCCGGCGAACGTCCTGATCCGCGACGGCAAGGTCCGGCTCATCGACGTCGCCTTCGGCACCATCCGGCCCACCCCGTGGCGACAGGCCGTCGATCTGGCGAACATGATGATCATCCTCGCCCTCCAGACAAGCCCCGAGCGCGTCTACCGGCGTGCCCTGCAGTACTTCGCCCCGGAGGACATCGCCGAGGCGTTCGCAGCAACGAGGAGCGTGACGATCCCGTCGCAATCGCGCTCGCACCTGAAGGGTCGGAAGCGAAAGGACGGCATCGACGTCATCGAGGCGTTCCGTGGCCTCGCCCCGAGCCGAGAGCCGATCGCGATCCAGCGGTGGAGCCCCCGCCGTATCGCCCTCACCCTCGGTGCCGCGCTCGGCGGCTTCCTGCTCGTGTCGTGGTTCGTCGCCAACCTCTCCGGCGGTGGGTTCGTATGAAGGCGAGAACCGCGTTCGTCGCCGTCCTCGCCCTCGCCGCCGGCTCGTGCGCGACGGACCTCGGGCCCGGGACGCCCGGCTGCTCTCGCGTCGGCGACGTCGCCACCGCGACGATCATGCAGCTCCAGGCCGTGCCGGACGCCGCGTGGGGACCATGCATCACCGAGTTGATGGTGGGTTGGGAATACGTGGCCCAGATCGTCAAGAGCGGTGAGACGAAGTTCTGGCTCGACTCGGACCGGATGGGAGACGAGTTCGTGGAGGTGACCCTCCTCCCCGCCTGCACGTTCAGCGGTGCCCAGGCAGCGGCCTCGCCGGTCGCGGGCATCGACCGGTTCGTCTCCGTCGAGGAGAGTCCCAGCGACATCGCGATCACCGTGGTCCCGGTGGCACCGCGCCACGAGAACCTCGCGGCGGACCTCGTCGCAGAGCTGTCCCGGCGGCGCATCGACGGCCGTTCCGTCGATGCGATGCTGCGATCCGACGAGACCACGGCGGCGCAGCGCATCGAGGCTGCTCTCGCCGCCGACCGGTTCGTCGTCATCATCGACGACCGCGAGATGGCGAGGGGAACCGTGGAGCTGAGGATGCCGTCGGGCGAGGACGACACCGGGCTCACGATCGAGGAGGCCCTGGAGGAGATGACCGACGAGTTGGGGGTGCTCCGCTACCGAGCGATGTGGTTCCACTCCTTCGACGGCGGCTGCATCGTCTACGAGTTCGACGCCAAAGGTGCGGGGGTGCTGACGCTCGTCGAGGACATCGACCAGGCGCTCGGCTTCTTCCCGCTCGCCGAGCTGCGCCGGGCCGCTGCCGACCTCGGCTTCGAGGTATGAGCCAGGCCGAGCCGGCCGCCGGCGGGGAGGCCGCCCCCGGGACGCGAAGTCGCGCCCGGCTCGCGTTGCGGGCGGCGGTGTCGATCGTCATCGTCGTCGGCATCTTCGTCGGGGTGCTGCCCCGCATCGCCAACTACTCGGACGTCTGGCGGACGATCGCGGACATGACGTGGCTCGAGCTCGTCTCGCTCCTCCTCATCGCCGTCTGGAACGTCGTGACCTACTGGTTCGTAATGGTCGCCGCCCTCCCGGGGCTGCGACTCGGCCAGGCGGCGGTCGTCAATCAGGCGTCCACCGCGATCTCCAACACCCTGCCCGGCGGTGGCGCCATCGGCGTCGGCGTCACGTACGCGATGTACACGTCGTGGGGCTTCGCCAAGGCCGAGATCGCCCGATCCGTCGTGGTGTCCGGGGTGTGGAACAACTTCATGAAACTCGGCCTCCCCGTCGTCGCTCTCGCCCTGCTCGCCCTCGTCGGTGATGTCTCGCCGGCGCTGCTCGTCGCGTCCTTGCTCGGCGTCGGAGTCCTCGTCGCCACCATCGTGTTCTTCTGGCTCATCCTCCACAGCGACCCGCTGGCGCGGACCGTCGGCGGATTCCTCGGCAAGCTCGCCAGTCGTGTCCTCGCCCTCGTCGGGCGCCCCCCGATCACCCAGTGGGGAGATGCCGCAGCGTCGTTCCGGGCCGACACCGTCGACCTGCTGTCGACAGGATGGCTCGGGCTGACGCTGGCGTCGCTCGTGAGCCACCTCTCGCTGTATGTCGTCCTGCTCGTCGCGTTGCGCCACGTCGGGGTGGGAAACGAGGAGCTGAGCTGGGTCACGGTGCTGGCCGCGTTCGCGTTCGTCCGGCTCATCTCGGCGCTCCCCGTGACTCCCGGAGGGGTCGGCGTCGTCGAGCTCGGCTACGTCGCCGCACTCACCATCGGCTTCGACGACATGCTCTCGGCCCAGGTCGTCGCCGCCGTGCTCGTCTTCCGATTCCTCACCTATTTCTTGCCGATCCCCGCCGGAGCGGTCGCCTACACGTACTGGAGGACGAACCGGAGCTGGCGGAGACCGGAGCCGGCCGATGGCTGACCGCAGAGGTGACGAGCCGACGATCGTCGACCGGCCAGCGTTCGGATGGTTCGTCCTCCTGCCCGTGCTCGCCGCCGTCGCCGTGACGGTGGCGATGCTCGTCGGGCCGCTGCGGCGCGCCATCCAGGGGATCGATGACGGCTGGCTCGATCTCATGCTCGACGCCGAGCTGGCCGCCGGGGTGAGGGCCTCCGAGGCGTTCGCCTTCCTCGGCAGCGTGTACGTGACCGTGCCGTTGCGCCTCGGCGTTGCGGTGTGGCTGGCCACGAGGCGGCAGTGGCTCCACACCGCATACTGGCTCACCGCCATCCTCCTCTCCGAGGTTGCGATCTCCCTGCTGAAGGCGGCGTTCGGCCGAACCCGCCCCCCCTTCGGCCTCGAGGCGACGCGAAGCTCCGCGTTCCCTTCCGGCCACAGCGTCGCCGCCACGGTGACGTTCGTGACCCTGGTCCTGCTGTTCACGACGCCGGGCCGGGCCCGGCGGGTGTGGCTCGGCGTTGCCGGCATCGGCGCCGTCCTCATGGCCATGAGCCGGACCTACCTGAGAGTTCACTGGCTCTCCGATGTGGTCGCGGGTGTGGTCATCGGTGTCGCCGCTTCGCTCGTTGCGGCATGGCTGACGTTGCGGTGGAGACGGCGCCTCGCCGTCGCCGTCGAGGAGGACTTCGAGTTCCTCACCCATCTCACCGAGCGGGACCACTCCCACTGACCCCGCTCCGACGATGCCGCGCCCCGGCCGTGGGTTAGCATGCCGCTCCACGACGAGGCAGGCGCGCATCTCGACCCCAGAAGAGCCGAAGAGCGACCTCGCCGGCGCCGATCAGTTCGTCGCCGGCGCCGCGATCGGGATCACCATCCCGCTGCTCATCTTCGCCGTCGTGCTCACGATCGGCTGGCTGACGAGCGATCCCGGCGACGACACGGCATCCGCAACGACCGCGGCGCCCGCCACCACCACAGCCCCGGCGACCACCGCAGCCCCGGCGACCACCGCAGCCCCGGCGACCACCGCAGCTCCGGGGACGACGGCGGCTCCGGCCGACGACATCGACGCCGTGGCGCTCACGACATCGCTGGGGTGCACCGCCTGTCACAGCATCGACGGCAGCGTCGTCGTCGGCCCCTCGTGGCAAGGACTCGCCGGAAGCGAGCGGACCTTCGAGGACGGGACGACGGCGACCGCCGACGAGGCCTACCTGGTCGAAGCGATCATCGATCCCGCCGCCAGGATCGTCTCCGGGTTCGCCAACGTCATGCCACCGGGGTACGGAGATCGGTTGAGCGACGCCGAGCTCAACGCCATCGTCGGCTATATCCAGTCGCTGGGCTGAACGGTCGACCCACCCTCGAGTCGCAGGAGTCCCGTCACACTGCCCGGTCGTGGAATGTCCGGAGAAGCTCGACGGCGTCGTCCTCGGTCACGGCCCCTCCGGCGCCGGTGGTGCCGAGGTCGACGACGAAGTAGCTGAGGAAGCCCGCGGCTTCGCCGTCGACGAACGCCCCGTCGGCCGTCCCGACGGTGTAGGCCATGAACGCCTGGTCGCCGATCCCGTCGACGGAAACCGCCCCCGGATACAACGACTCCTCGTAGAAGTTGCTGCCGGGGATAGGGCTACCGCTGTAGAACTGGAACAGGATCGTTTGCGAGGTCAGGTCCTCGAGGTCACCGGGGTCCTCGATGGTCGACCACGAGCAGATGAGCTGGCCGAGGCTGGCGTTGGCGGTTGCCTCGTCGAGCACCGCCGCCTCGCCGAAGGTCGCGCCGGCCTCGTCGACGCCGAGGAGCGCGGCGCAGCGCTCGGCCGGATCACCCGACGGAGCCGATGTCTCCGTAGGCGGCTCGGTGGCGGCGACCGTGGGCGCCGTCGTGTCCCCGCCGCCGGCAACGGTGGTCGGCGGCGGCGTGGAAGGAGTCGCATCGTCGTCACCGCCGCCACAGCCGGCGAGGACGAGAGCGACGACGACGAGGAGTGCCGGACGACGGGATCGGTGCATGGGGAGGGACCCTACCCCGTCGCTCCGCGCCACGCCCGCCGTTGCCGGCTGCGCGAGATGGCCCGATGCCCGTCGTGGGAGACACCGCAGTCGCACCCGGCTGGTTCGGGAACGGGACATCGCCCGCTTCACCCATGACGGGCGACCGGAGCCCACTCCATTACGACCCGGACGTGGCGAGCCGGACCCGGTGTGGCGGGATCATCGTCAAAGGCGGGATCACCTTCGGGCTGCTGGATGCCGTCGTCGCGGAGGACCTGCCAGGCCCGGGGAGCGTGTTCCTTCACGTCGCCTGAAACTTCAGGGCCCCGGTGCACTCGGGTGACGAGAACATGGCCGAGGTCGACACTCTCGAGGCTCGCGACCACACGCCGATCACCGGCTGCGGACGACGGTCACGAACCAGGACGGCACGGCGGTCCTCGACGGGACCGCCCTCGTGTACACACGGAGCCGTTGGAGTCGACGGGGCCCCGCCGGCGGCGATGGCCGCGACCTACGCGTTTAGCCTCCGCCGGCCATGAGTTTCGAGACGGCGGCCCTCGGGGCCGCGTTCACGTGGGCGGTCGGTGGCCTCGTTGCCACGGCTCCGACCCGCACACTCGGCGGTCCACGGTTCACCCGGGTCCGGATGTACTTCGTGGCGGTGGCCCTCGTCGTCATCGCGACGCTCGTCGGCGGGTGGAGCACGCTCGACGGAGGCAAGGTGGTCCTCCTCAGCCTGTCGGGGATCGCCGGGCTCGCCCTCGGCGACGTCGCCCTGTTCACCGCCTTCTACCGGATCGGTCCCCGCCGCACCGGGATCCTCTTCGCCGCCAACGCCCCGATGGCGGCGATCATCAGCGCGATCATCTTCGGTGAGCGGTTCACCCCGGCGTCGTTCACCGGCTCGGTGCTCGTGATCCTCGGCGTCGTCCTCGCCATCGCCTTCGGCACGCGGCCGGGGCAGAGCCACCACTGGGAGGCCATCGAGGGCAGTGTGCTGGTCGGCGCCGCCTTCGGTCTCCTCGGGGCGCTGGGACAGGCAGTGGGGGTGCTCCTCGCCGACCCGGCCTTCGCCAACGGTGACCTCGACCCCTGGACCGGGGCCGCGGTGCGCGCCGTCGTCGGGACCGCCACCCTGGTCGCCCTGAACCCGTGGCTGAACCGGCGCAACCCCGTTCCCGTCACCAACGCGATCTCTGCCCGGACGTGGGGACTCGTCATCGTCTCGGGAACGGTGTCGATGGTCATCGGCAAGACGCTCGTCCTCATCGCCCTCGGCAGCGGCGACCCCGGCATTGTGTCCGTCCTCATCGCCACCTCCCCGGTGATGCAGCTACCTCTCATCTGGGCGGCGACCCGAGAGCTCCCCGCAGCCGGCGCCTGGGCCGGTGCAGTTCTCGCCACCGTCGGCACGGCGGCGATCGTGGTGTAGGGCTTGTCGGCGACCCTGGATCGTCTCAGCTGGTGGAAACCGTGGACCTGGGACCTTGATCTCTTCTTGAATGCTCTAGCCGGAATTCCAGCCCTGTTGGTGGATCGGCGGTTGCTCAGCTCAGCCCATAATCCCCGAAATCCCCTGCGACTCACGGGATTCCGAGAATGGAGCTGACGGGATTCGAACCTTCCCCACCCAAGACGACACCCCGCCAACCCGGCGCACGACGGCGGCCCCAACGCGAACCGGTGCGCAGCAGGATTACACGGAAGCTGCACAGAGCCCACGCCGTTCAGCGTGGGCTCGGTGGAGCTGACGGGATTCGAACCCGTGACCTCTTGCATGCCATGCAAGCGCTCTGCCAGGCTGAGCTACAGCCCCTCGGGGGCGGTGGATTGTATCAGGCGTCCGCCGCCGCCTGGTCCACGGCAACGTGCTCGACCACGGCCTGTTCGACCTCCAGCCGGGGGGCGTCGGCCCAGAGGCGCTCCAGCTCGTAGTAGCCCCTCGTGTCCGCGTCGAAGAGGTGCACGACGAGGTCGCCGTAGTCGAGCAGGACCCATCTCGCCCGGTCCTCGCCCTCACGGCGCAGCGGCTTGCGATCCTGGGAGACACGCAGCTCGTCCTCGACCGTCTCGGTCAGCGTTCTGACGTGACGGTTCGACGTGCCGGTGGCGATGAGGAAGAGGTCGGTGACGACGAGGAGCTCCGAGACGTCCAGCAGCGAGATGTCGAGGCCCTTCTTGTCTGCGATGGCAACGGCGGCAGCCCGTGCGGCTGCGATGGCTTCGCGATCGGCGCTGATGGTCCTCAACCCTCCCCTGCGGGTACGTCCAGGCCGACAATGATAGAGACGTCGACGACGCCGGAGGGCGAACTCAGCTCGAGCTGGAGGGAGCCGACCCCGAGGGCGGCGAGGGCGCGTTCGGCAGCGGGCCGGTTCTCCCGGCCCTGGGCGATGACGAGGGTCTCGGGGATGTCGAACCGCTCGGCGTTGTCGGTGAGTACCACCCGGAATCCGGCCGAGATGAGCACGTCTGCCACCGGGCGGGTGGCAAGGACCCGTCCGTTGCCGTTGAGGACCTCCACCCTGGCTCGCTCCCCGTCGACCAGGGCGAGATGCGACAAGCGGGAGGCGACGAAGGCGTCGGAGGCCGCGACATCGACGGTGAACCCGTCCGTCTCGCCAGCGCCGACGGCGCGGTCGACCGGCATCAGCGTGACCTGCGGCGACGACGCCGCAACCGAGGCGATGACACCGACGGCGGCTTCGGGGTCGGCCGCAGACGACGCCAGCCGGTCGGTCACGGAGGGGTCCGATGCCGCGGCCTCGAGGACGGCACCCCACACCGCCGCCTGGCGCTCGAGCCAGTCGAGGCCGTCGCCGCTCCCCCGGCTCACGAGCAGCGACTCGACGACGGTGGCTTCGTAGACGCCCGGGCCGGCATCGGCGATGAGCTGCTCGCGACCGCTGCCGGTCTCGACGACGAGTGGCGCCGGCAGGCTCACCTCGACGGGCCCGACGAGCGCGCCGGCGAGCCCACCGGGGCGCAAGTACACGGTGTCGTCGATCCGCACGCCGAGCGCGTTCGAGAGCACGGTTGCGACGAGGCCGGGCCCCTCGAAGATGCTGGCCTCCCCGAGCGTGAACTCGCCGTAGCCCGGGAGAAGCTCGAAGAGGTCCGCCGGAGCCAGCACGACGAGTCCGTCGCCCCCTTCCGGTCGTGTCAGCAAGGCGACCGATCGCGCCGCGCCGGCATCGTCGGCGACGATGACGAGCAGCGACGCGGTGACCTCGAGCTCTCGCTGCTCGTCGAGCCTGACACCGGGAGCGGCTTCCGCCCGGCCCTGGAGGGTGGTCGTCCACGATCGCCAGCGGTCGACGAGCCACGGTGACGCCGCGACGGCGGCGACGAGGACCACGGCGAGCGCGACCCACCACGCCCGCTCCTCGGCTCGTCGCGACGAGCGGTCACGCCCCGTCATAGAGGTGATGCTCGACGACGTACTGCCAGACCGCCTCGGGCACGAGAAACCGCAAGCTGGCGCCTGCTGCAGCCATGACTCGCAGCGCCGTGCCGCTCACCGTCATCTCCGGGCCCTGGAGCCAGCTCATCGCCCCGCCCCGGAGGGCTTCGGCGACCGAGGCGCGGTCGACGCCGGGCCGCGGGGCGACCGCGACGTGCGCCCTCGCCAAGATGTCACCGGCGCGATGCCACGTCGGGATGCCTCGGGCGGCGTCGGCACCGAGGATGAGCACGAGCGCCTCGTCGTGGGGAAACGACGCGAGCGTGTCGATCGTGTACGTCCAGCCGTCGCGATGGATCTCCCGATCGTCGGCTTCGAAGTAGGCGACGCCGTCGACGGCGCGGCGGGTCATCTCCCAGCGGTGGCGAGCGTCCGTGACCCGGCGGTCCGACTTCTGCCAGGGGGCGCCGGCAGGGATGAACGTGATGACGTCGAGACCGAGCTGACGGTACGCAGCCTCGCCGGCGACGAGGTGCGCCAGGTGAGGCGGGTCGAAGGTTCCCCCGAGGATGCCGCGTCGCACGCCCGGCAGCATAGGTCTGCCCGTCTCGAGCGGGGAGAAGGGCGATGCCAGGCGCGGGAGCGCGAACACACCGCAGCCACGGTGCCGGGTCGACGTAGGTGCCGCCGACTCGCACCGACATGTGGACGTCGCCGCCGCCGTGCCCGACACCGCTCGTCCCGACCACGGTGCCGGCCGCGACGCGGCGGCCGGCGGCCACGCCGACCGCGACGAGGTAGGAGAGCGAGGTCCTGACGCCGCCCCCGTGGTCGATGGTCACCGACAGCCGCCCCGCCACCGAGCCGGCGAAGGTGACGATGCCCGGCCCCGGAGTTACGACGGGGGTGCCCGGCGAAGCGGAGAAGTCGATGCCCCAGTGCCCGGCGAAGCGGCCCTGGGGGGCGAACTCGCGCACCACCTCGCCGGGCACCGGCCGCATCAGGACGGTGCACGGCGTCGCGATCGTGGCGCTCACGAGGCTCAGGGCAGCCAGCGCAAAGGACATGCTCCACCATCCGGCCACCGCAGCGCCTCGCCGTTCGGGAGAAGCCACGCCAGGGTATGCGCGGGGTGCGACAGATGGAACCCGCCGGGCAGAATCATCGGAGACGAGAGGAGCACCGATGACCGTCCATTACGACCGCCGCGACAGGGTGGCGGTGATCACCATCGACCGCCCCGAGAGACGCAACGCCATCGACGACGCCGTCGCCACGGGGCTCAACCGGGCATGGCGGCGTTTCGACGCGGACGAAGAAGCCGACGTCGGCATCCTCACCGGCTCCGGCGAGACGTTCTGTGCCGGCGCCGACCTCAGGTCGTTCGACCTCGTCGACCGGCCGGAGGGGTTCATCGGCATCAGCCGCATCCGGGTGTCGAAGCCGACGATCGCCGCCGTGGAGGGGTACTGCGTCGCCGGTGGACTCGAGCTGGCGCTGTGGTGCGATCTGCGGGTGGCGGGCGAGAGTGCAGTGTTCGGGTGCTTCGAGCGGCGTTTCGGCGTGCCCCTCGTCGACGGAGGCACCCAGCGGCTGCCGATCGTGGTCGGACTGGGACGGGCTCTCGACATGATCCTCACCGGCCGGGCCGTGGGTGCGCAGGAGGCCCTCGACATCGGCCTCGCCAACCGCGTCTGCCCGGACGGTGAAGCGCTGGCGACGGCGGTTGCGATCGCGCAGCGGGTGGCGTCGTTCCCCCAGCCAACGGTGCGGTCGGACCGCCAGGCCGCCCTCGACGGTCTCGGACTCACCCTCGATGAGGGCCTCGCCCGCGAGCGCGAGCACGGGCTGACGGTGTGGGAGACCGCGGTCGAGGGGGCTCGTGAGTTCGCCGCCGGCGCCGGGCGCCACGGCGAGGGGATCTGAGCTCAGCCGGCCGTCATCGGCAACGGCGGCCCGACGAGGCGAAGGCACACTTCACGGAGATCGTTGGGGCGGAACGGCTTCGTGAGGAACGCGTCGGCCCCCAGCTCGTCGGCGTGGACCTCGGTTTCGTGACGCCCGTCGGCGGTCAGCATGAGCACGGTCACACCGCTCGTCTCGTCGTTCTCCCGGATCCCGGTGAGAACTTCCCAGCCCGACATGTCGGGGAGCCCGACGTCGAGCACGACGAGATCCTGGTCGGCTGATGCCTTCTCCAGGGCCTCGGCCCCCTTCTCGGCGAACTCGACCTCGAAACCGGCGGGACGCAGGCAGATCTCGATCAACCTCTGGATGACGGGTGAGTCCTCGACGACGAGAACACGACGTTCCACTGATCCTCCTTGCAGCGCTCCACCGAGGCGTGCTCCAAGTAGGTATCGGACCCAGGCGACCCGATCTTGAGCCGGTGCAACCAATCCCGACCGTAGGTCAGCCGGCGGCGAGCGTCGCAGCCCTCCGCAGCGGAGCCGGCAGCGCGACGAGTTCGATGAAGCGCTCCAGCTGGCGCAGGCTGCGAACCTCGTGGACGCCGTCGCAGACCGGGCGGTACGTCGACATGATCGAGTCGCCGGTGTCCCAGTAGCGGCGGGCCTCCGGGTTGAGCCAGAACAGCGCTCTGGCGTCGTCGCGGATCTCCTCGAGGAGGTCCCGCCGCGGCTCCCGGTAGTTGGTGCGGGCATCACCGGTGACGATCACCGTGCTCTTCGGCGTGAGCGCGTCGGAGAAGCGCTCCCGGAACACCTCGAAGGCGTGGCCGTAATCCGAATGGCCGTCCTGCCACACGAGGTCGACCGTCGACGCCATCTCCAACAACACGTCGCCGAACTCGACACCCGGGCCGAAGAGGTGCGTCACCTCGTCGAGCCCGTCGACGAAGGCGAAGGCCCTCACCTTGGAGAACTGGTGCGAGATCGCATACGTCAGCTGGAGCGTGAACCTGGCGAAGGTCGCCATCGACCCGGAGACGTCGCAGAGGAGCACCAGCTCCGGCTTGGAGCGACGGGGCGGCTTGAACTGCGGGTCGAGGAGCACCCCGCCGTGGGACAGCGACCGCCGGATCGTCCTCCTCGCGTCGAGCCTCCCCTTGCGTCCCCGCCTCCTCCGCTGGGCGAGGCGGGTGGCGAGCTTGCGGGCGAGCGGGGTGACGACCTGCTCGATGCGCGCCAGTTCCTCCCGGGTGGCGTGCATGAGGTCGAGGTCTTCGACGAGCGGCGTCCGCAGCGTCCTGGCAACGGCCTCCGAGCCGCGGTCGGCGACGAGGCGGCGAACGATCTCGCTGCGCAGCTCGCGGCGGAACTGTTCGAGGAGGGCGTCGACGTCCTCGGCGGAGAGCCGGGCGCCGAGCCGGTCGTCGGCCGGCGCCGGCGCCCCCAACGCGTCGAGAAGGCGCCGGGCCAGCGCATCACCGTCGAGGCGGCGCATCACGCGGTAGAAGTAGTAGCGGCCGCCGACCGGGCGGCCCGGCTGGATCCCCGAGAGCCGGTCGACGGCGAGATGGACCAGCCGCCGCAGCTCCTCGTGGTCGCCCTCGAGGAGCGCCTCGAGGATCCCCTCGAAGAGATCGTCGGCGCCGTCGGTCCCGGCCGTTCCCGCGGCTTCCGCCGCCCCCGCTCCGTCTCCGTCCCCAGCGTCCGGCGAAGGCCGCAGGCCGAAATAGACATCGAAGGCGACGTCGAACGCCGGGAGGTGGCGGGCGTTCTTCACCATCGTGGCGGCGAGCGACGCCCGCAGCGCCTCGCGATCGGAGAGGTCGACGTGCTCGACGGCGCGAGCGGCGTCGATCGCCTCCACCATCGACACCGGGATCCCGACACCGCGCAGCTCGTCGACGAAGGCGGTGAGCGCCCCGATCATGTCAGCCCGGAGGCTCCTCGACCAGCTCGAGCTCGCGACGCGCCTTGTCGATGTCGGTCTGGTACTTCAGCAGCACGTGCAGCGTCTCCGAGGTGACGGCCGCGTCGACGTGGTCGATGCCGAGGGCGAGGAGGGTACGGGCCCAGTCGATCGTCTCGCTCACCGACGGCGCCTTCCGCAAAGCGAGCTGGCGCACGGATCGGGCCACCCTGGCGATCTCGGCGGCGAGCGCGTCCGGCAGATCGGGGACCCGGCTCAGCAGGATCTCCCGCTCCCGGTCCGGCGTCGGGTAGTCGATGTGGAGGAACAGGCACCGCCGCTTCAAGGCCTCCGACAGCTCCCTCGTGGTGTTCGACGTGAGGACGACGAACGGCTTCGACGTCGCCTGGATCGTCCCCAGCTCGGGGATCGTGATCTGGAAGGCGTCGAGGACCTCGAGCAGCAGCGCCTCGGTTTCGATCTCGACACGGTCGACCTCGTCGATGAGCAGGACGACGGCCTCCGGAGCGGTGATCGCGGTGAGCAGCGGCCGGGTGAGGAGGAAGTCGTCGGTGAAGATGTCGCCCTCGAGATCGCTCCACGTCTTCCCCTCGTCGGCCTGGATGCGGAGGAGCTGCTTGTGGTAGTTCCACTCGTAGAGCGCCTTCGCCTCGTCGAGGCCCTCGTAGCACTGCAGCCGCACGAGCGGGCGCCCCATGGCCTCGGCGACGGCGAGTGCCAGCGACGTCTTCCCGACGCCGGCCGGGCCTTCGCACAGGATCGGCTTGTCGAGCCGGTCGGCGAGGAACGCGACCTGGGCGATCCCGGGCGTGCTGAGGTAGCCGGTCGCCTTGAGGGCATCACCGGCCTCGGCCGCACTCGTCCACGCTGGCTCACGGGTGGTCACGGGCGACATTCTGGCAGGGATGACTCGCGCCCCCGCTGCGGGCTCGCCACACACGCGGATGGGGAGCCCCGAAGGGCTCCCCATTTCTGCCGTCCGTGGTGGCTCAGTCCCGCAGATCGAACCGGGCGACCAGCGGCTCGTGGTCGCTGCCGAACGCGGGGCTCACCCTGGGGAAGTCGACGTTGACGTGGACGATGTCGAACTCGGCCACGCCCGCCAGGCCGTCGGTGACGAGCATGTGGTCGAGCACCTGCGAGTTGCCGTCGAAGATGAACGTGTACACGTTGTCGTCCGTGAGCCCGTCGATGAGGTTCGTCAACACCGGCTCCGGCCCCGGCAGGACATCGGTGAGGTCGTTGGTGAACTCGAACGTGTTGAGGTCACCGACCACGATGATTCGACCGGCATCGCTCGCCTTGTCGGATTTCGCCGCGACCCCACCGAGGACGAAGTCGACGTAGTCGTTGAGCGCCTGCATCTGCGCTTCCCTATCGGTCTCCCCGGCCTGGACGAACGGCTGCGGGCCGCCATAGATCGGCGTCGACCCGAAGCGAGAGGTCAGGTGGTTGTTGATCACCGTGAACTCCTTGCCGCGATGCTTGAACGTCGCCGCCAGTGGGTTCCTCGTGCCGGCAAACGCGTTCGGGTCCGCGGCCCCGGCGGCGGCGAGGACGTCGGGCGTGAGCGACACGAAGTCGACGAGCTTCACCCGATCAGGGTTGTAGAGGAACGCGTTGCGGAGGTTTCCTCCGGGCACGCCGCCCGAGGTTCCATCGGCCGGTGCCACGTCGAAGAACGAGTAGTCGGGCCCACCCGCCGCCGAGATCGCATCGACCAGGTCCTGGAGCGTCTGGGTGGCGTCCGTGTTGCCTGTGTTCGATGACCCGTCGTTGTCCTGGATCTCCTGGAGTGCGAGGACGTCCGGGGTCCCCAGGTTGTCGACGATGTGGCCGGCGAGCGTCGCCCGCTGGGCGTTGTCCTGCGGCTCCGCCGCCAGGTTGAGCACGTTGTAGCTGGCGACCGTCACGGTCTTCGGTCCACCACGGACCCGGTCCGGGGTCACGAGGTCCGTCGTCTCCAGACCCAGACCACCGGGTGTGAACGTGACGGGGCCTGTGGTGTTCACCTCGTAGTTCCCAAAGCTGTAGCCCACGACGCCGGTGACGTCGTTGAGTCTGTCCCCGACCGTGATCGGTGGCACAGAGGCGCCGCCTGACAGGTCGGGGTCGAACTGGATCTGGACCCGCTCCGGGTTGGTGTCTCCGTACCCGTCCGAACCTGCGGCGAGGTTGATGCCCCCACGGGCCGTCCGCACGCCTGCCGGCGCGACGTGGGCACCGTTGTTCGGGAGCGTGAACATCTCGCTCGAGAACGGCGAGAACGTCCTGGTCGCCGAGACTGCGACCGGGTCCTCGATCGTCACGAGCATGCCCTCGAGACTCTCGTAGAAGTCGATGCCGTCGCTGGCAGGGTCGAACGTCGTCAACGCGCCACCGCCGGGGCAGAACGACGGCTGCAGCTGCGCCGGCAACTCGTCGTGGGTCACGACGTTCGGCGGTATGCGCCCGCTGGTGCCGATCACCGTCGGCGCCGGCGGTGAATTGCCGGACGACAGGATCGTTATCGCCGGGAACGACATCTGCGTCGTCGACAGATTGCCCGTGACACAGCCGCCTCCGACGAACTCTGTCACCGTGTCGGTGAGCCGCACCATGTCGCCGATCACAGGCTTGGGACCGAACTTGAACACGAAGAGGCCCTCGGACGTATCCGGATCCCCGTCGCCGAACGGGTCCTGGACGTAGTAACCGTTGAACGCATGCGCCGTGACGATGCCTACGACGGTCACTGACGAGCCCTCAAAGGGCGAGACGTGCGATGCGCCTTGCACCGCGCCGATCGGGACGTGCGCCACCGCGCGTGCCTGCGCAGTGCCGATCACCGGTAGCAACGCCAGGACGAGCGCCACGATCGCCCCGATCGACAGCGCCGTCGACCCCCTTCGCCTCGTTCTCACTAGGAGCATTCCATTCCCCTTTCCCCTTCACGGGGCCGGAGCATCCGCTTCGACGGTTCCCCGGCTCGTTTCTCCACCAGTCTGCGCAGGTCTTCACGGTCGACCGGGTCGACGCACAGGTGCCCGTCGGGAGGCACCGACCTGACGAGAGCCTGATACCAGGCCATCACGCCCAAGCTAGTCACAGAGCGTGGCGGAATGCACCACGGACAAGCGAAGTTTTCGCGGCCCTGTCGTAGCCGGGCTCAGCGACCCAGGTCGGGGTCGTCTTGGATCGCCCTGGTGCGGATCGTGAACGCCGAGTCCCCGGAGAGCACCCCACCCCGGCCGAAGAGCCTGCCGAACTGCCAGTTCGACAGGCCGAGCTCGGGGCGGTCGAGCGCGTACTGGCCGTCGACCCAGCGGGTCATCCCGTTGCCGACGAACGGCGAGTCGATCGTGTCGAAGAACCGGCGATGCTCGACGTCCTCGCTCGAGATGAGGCTGGCGGCGAACTTGGGGCTCTGCTCGTTGAACAGCCGGATCGCGGCGGCGACGTCGGCGACGACGACGAGGGTCACCTCCGGGCTCGCCTCCCACTCCCACTCGTGGCCGAGCATGTCGGCGCCGATGAGCTCGGTCTGGGGCTCGGTCACCTCGCCCTCGGCCCTGGCGATGACCGCCGGGGCGAACCAGTCGTCCGGGATGAGCGCCTCGCTCCCCTTCACGACGTGGAGTTTCGCAGACACCCCGAGCCGCGCTTCGACCCGGCGCAGCGCCTCGAGGAAGGCGGGGACGAGATCCTCGGTACGGGACTCCACGATGCAGCACGTGTTCAACGTGTTGCACACCTTGCGGTCGAGGGAGTGGTAGACGGCGGCGGCGAACGCGGCAGCGTCCGTCGTCTCGGCGGCGACGATCCAGGCGCCACCGGTGCCGTGGAGGCTGACCGGGATCCCGGTCTGGCGTGCCACCGCCCCGAGCTGGGCGACGGCGCCGCCCGATCCCCTGGCGACGGCGAGCGCCAGCCGGTCGTCGGAGAACATCGCCCAGCCGGCGGCCCGCGCCGCGCTGGCGACGAGCGACGCCGTCCCCTCCGGCAGGCCCGAGGAGGCGAGGGCGGGGTCGAGGGCGTGGGCGACGATGGCCTCCGCGGTCCCCAGCGCATCCGAGCCGATGCGAAAGACGACCGTGTTCCCGCCCCTGATGACGCCGGTGGCGTCTGCGAAGACGTTGGGCCTGCCCTCGAACACGAAGCCGACGACGCCGAGGCCCGAGCGCACCTGCTCCACCCGCCAGCCCTCGTGCGGGATGGTCTCGACGACGGTTCCCCGGCCGCCCGAGGCATCGCGCCACAGCCGGAGGCCGTCGATCATGCCGGCCCGCATCTCGTCCGAGAGCACGAGCCGGGTCGTCGATCTCCCCCGCTCCCGGGCGCGGATGACGTCGGAGGCGTTCGCCGCCGCGATCGCGTCGAACACGGCATCGTCCGCGAGTCGCCTCGCGAAGGCTTCGTAGAAGTCGCTGATCTGGTCGTCCGTGACGGTGCCCATCGCCTCGAAGGCGGCAACGGCTCTGCCGACGGCGTCCGTCGCCACCTCCCAGGCGTCTGCGGGCACGTGGAGGAGGTCACCGGTCGTCTGCACGACCACGAGCCGGTCGCCCTCGCGGAACGCCGCGGCGAGCTCCGCGGAGACGCGGGCGATCCGGTCCCCGCCGTAGAGGATCGGCATGCCGGGCTCGAGCCGGGTGAGTCGGTCGTCCATGGCCGCCGAGGATACCGAGTGGCTGGCCTCAGGGCCCCAGACCCGCCTCCGTGCACAGGCGATCCAGGTCGTCGCGGGTGAGCGAGAAGACGTGAGCATCGTGGGCGGCGCCGTGGTGATAGAGGCGATGGCGGGCGATGCCCTCGTGGGCGGCTCCCAGCTTCTCGGCGACCCTGACGCTTCTCGCGTTGGCGAGGTCGACGACGATCTCGGCCCTGACGAGGTCCATGTCGGTGAGCGCGTAGATCACCGAGAGGCGGGCGGCCCGCACGGCGAAACCACGACCCGCGGCGCTCGTCCGGATCCAATAGCCGACGTTGCAACTGCGGTGTACCGCGTCGACGTCGTTGACGCCCGCCGAGCCGAGGACCGCACCGTCGCCGGCACCGACGACGAGCATCGGCATGTCACCGCGAGCGCGCAGCGCCGGCTGGGCCTCGATCCATTCCGCGGTTTCCGAGCGGTCGTAGCCGGGGTGGCTCCACTCCATCCACGGGGAGATGTCGGCGATCGACTCAGCGGCGGCTTCGAACACGCCATCGACGTCGGCCGACTCGATGGGCCGGATCGTGACGACGCCGTCGCTCAACGAGGGTCGCGCGGGGCCGGTCACACGAGGACCACGAGGTCGTCGCGGTGGATCGCCTCGCCGCCCACCGACGAGCTGTGGCGGCCCATCGCGGCGCGAAGCGCGGCGGAGTCCATTCCGGCGATGCCCTTCCCGATCAGGTCGCCGCCATCGCGAACGACCTCGACGGCGGCGCCCGCCTCGAACTCGCCGTCCACCGAGGTCACTCCCACTGCGAGCAGCGACGAGCCGGTGCCGAGGAGCGCTGCCACCGCCCCGTCGTCGATGCCGACCGTCCCCAGCGACGGCAGCCCGAACGCGATCCACAACTTGCGCGCCGACAGTCGCGACTCCCTCGGTGCGATCCAGGTGCCGACCTCTTCGCCGCCGGCCGCTCGAGTGGCGACGTCGGGGTCACCGGCGTCCGCAATCACCGTCGGCACCCCGGACCACGCCGCCATCCGGGCGGCGCTGACCTTGGTGGCGACCCCACCCGAGCCGAACGCGCCCTTCGTCGACCGGCGTCGCAGCTCGTCGAGGACCTCGTCGGTGTGGCGCACCGCCGAGAGCAGCTCCGCATCGTCGACGAGGCGGGGATCGTCCGAGTAGAGCCCGCCCGTGTCGGTGAGGATGACCAGCATCCCCGCCGCCACGAGATGCGAGACGATGGCGGCGAGCCGGTCGTTGTCCCCCAGCCGGAGCTCGTCGACGACCACGGTGTCGTTCTCGTTGACGATCGGCACGACTCCGAGGCCGAGCATCCGCTCCAGCGCCTCCCGGGCATGGAGGTATTGACCCCGGTTGGCGAGGACATCACGGGTGAGGAGGACCTGGCCGGCCACCCGGCCTCTCGAGGCGAAGGCGGCCGCATACCGCTCCATGAGCCGCCCCTGACCCACTGCGGCCGCGACCTGGAGCCCGGGGAGGTCCCGGGGTGGCTCGGCGAGGCCGAGTGCGGGCAGGCCGGCGGCGACGGCCCCGGAGGTGACGAGGACCGTCGGATAGCCGCACGACCAGAGCGCCTCGATGTGGCTCACGACCCGTTCGACGGCGTCGGGGTCGATCCCGCCGTCAGACCGGGTCAGGCTCGACGAGCCGACCTTGAGAACGACCGGAGCCCCCGGCTTCGTCGGACGTCTCACGACTCCGCCTCCTCGGGTGAGTCCTCGGGGTCGAACGTGAAGGTGAGTCCGCCGATACGCACGTCGTCGCCTGCCTTCGCCCCGGCGTCACGGAGCGCGGCATCGACGCCGATACGGGTGAGCCGCCTCGCCACGAAATCGGCGGCCTCGGGCCTCGTGAGATCGTCGAGGTTGATGGCGCGCTCCGCGGCCCGGCCGCTGACCACCCAACCGTCGCGCTCGCGGGCGACCTCGAAGCCCGTCCGCAGCGGCCGGTGGAGCACGTACCCGGCTCGCTCCGGAGCCTCACGGACGTAGTCGTCGACGAGATCGGCGATCGCGTGGACGAGCGTGCTCAAGCCCTCGCCGGTGACGCTCGACACGGGGTACAGGTCGATGCGACGCTCGTCTGCCCAGCGTCTGCAGGCATCGGCGTCCGGGCAGACGTCGAGCTTGCCCAGCGCCACGAGCCTGGGGCGGGTGGCGAGGTCGGTGGAATGCTCGGCGAGCTCCTGCTCGAGGATGTCGAGCTGGGCCCGGTAGTCGTCGGTCTGGACGTCCGTCGGGTCGAGGAGGATGACGAGGACTCGGGCACGCTCGACATGGCGGAGGAACTCGTGCCCGAGCCCCTTCCCTCGGGCTGCGCCCTCGATCAGGCCGGGGACGTCGGCGAGGACGAACTCGCGATCATCGAGCGCCACCACACCGAGGTTCGGGGTGAGGGTCGTGAAGGGGTAATCGGCGATCTTGGGGCGCGCTGCGGACACCCGGGAGATGAGCGTGCTCTTCCCGGCATTGGGGAACCCGATGAGAGCGGCATCGGCGACGAGCTTCAGCTCCAGCGTGATCCAAGCGGCCGCCCCGTACTCGCCCTGCTCGGAGAACCCGGGGGCGCGGTGAGTCCTGGAGACGAATGCGGCGTTGCCCCTGCCGCCCTTGCCACCGTCGGCGACGACGACCCGCTGGCCGGGGCGGACGAGGTCGGCGAGCAGCGTGCCCTCGCCGTCACGGACCAGCGTGCCGAGCGGTACGGTGAGAACGAGGTCGGACCCGCGCCTGCCGTGGCGCAGCTCGCCCTCGCCGTGAGTTCCCGCCTCCGCGATCCAATGAGGCTGACGGGCGAAGGGAAGCAACGTCGCGGCCTCGGGACTCGCCTCGACGACGACGTCGCCGCCGCGCCCCCCGGAGCCGCCCACCGGCTTGCCCCTGGGCTGGCGTCGCCTGCGCTCGAAGCTCGTGACGCCCGCGCCTCCGTGGCCTCCCTGGACGTGAATGCGGGCCTGATCGACGAACATCGGGCGAACTGACTCGTGCTCGATCGCGGCGGCGGACGGAACGCCGACGCTGCTCGGCTCAGTCCGCGAGGACGCTCACCTGACGGCGGCCCTTGCGCTCGCCGTACTTCACGACGCCGTCGGCCTTGGCGAAGAGGGTATCGTCGCCGCCCCGGCCGACGTTGTCGCCCGGGTGGATCCTCGTGCCTCGCTGCCGCACGATGACCGAGCCGGCCGTCACCCGCTGGCCGTCGAACACCTTGGGCCCCAGCCGCTTCGAGGCCGAGTCGCGCCCGTTCCTCGTCGAACCGCCTGACTTGGTCTTGGACATCGTTACGCCTCCTCGGCCTTCGGCTTCTTCGCCGCAGGCTTCTTCGCCGCAGGCTTCTTCGCCGGCTCCGCCGTGGTCTCCGCCTTCGCTGCAGGCTTCTTCGCCGCAGGCTTCTTCGCCGGCTCCGCCGTGGTCTCCGCCTTCGCTGCAGGCTTCTTCGCCGCGGGCTTCTTCGCCGGCTCCGCCGTGGTCTCGGCCTTCGTCGCAGGCTTCTTCGCCGTGGTCTTCGGCTTCGGCGCGGTCTTCGGCTTCGACTTCGACTTCGAGGCCTTCGCCGGCGCCTTCACCCCCGGCGCCTCGATCTTCGTCACCTGGATGCGACTGTAGGTCTGGCGATGACCGGACCGGCGGCGATAGCCGGTCTTGGCCTTGTACTTGAAGACCTCCACCTTCTCTCCGCGGTTCTCACCGAGGATGGTGGCGGTGACCTTCGCCTTGTCGAGCGCGACGCGATCGGAGATCACCGTCCCGTCGTCGCCGACGACGAGCAGCGGGCGCAGCGTGATCTCGCCGTCGGCGTTCTTGATCCGCTCGACGTCGATGACGTCCCCTTCACGGACCTTCGCCTGCTTGCCTCCGGCGCGGATGATGGCGTACATCTGATCCTCCGAGATGGTGGGCAGCCGGTCGCGCTCAGAGACCCGGGCTGCACCAGAACGGAGGACATGATAGCCGCCTCGCGGACACGCCGGGATCGCAGCTTCAGTCGCCGTTGGGCAGAGGCGCACCGGCGGTGGCCGCGTCCTCGTACAGCAACACCCCACGCCCGCTGCAGTGCTCGCAGACCTCGGAGAACGACTCGAGGAGGCCCTCGGACACGCTCTTGCGCGTCATCTCGACGAGACCGAGATTGGAGACCTCGAACACCTGGGTCCGTCTCTTGTCCTTGGCGAGCTGCTCCCGGAACTTGAGGAGCACCTTCGCCTGGTTCGACGCAGCCTCCATGTCGATGAAGTCGATGACGATGATGCCCCCGATGTCGCGCAGGCGGAGCTGGCGGGCGATCTCCTCGGCCGCCTCGAGGTTGTTCTGGAGCACGGTCTCCTCGAGGTTGGAGTGACCCACGAACCGTCCGGTGTTCACGTCGATGACGGTGAGCGCCTCGGTCCGATCGATGACGATGTGACCCCCCGACGGCAGCCACACCTTGCGATCGAGCGCCTTGCGGAGCTGATCCTCGACGTGGAACCGCTCGAACACCGACATCTCGTCCTCATAGAACTTGACCTTGCCGACGAGGTCGGGCTCGGTGCGCTTGAGGTATCCGACGACCATGTCGTAGGTCTTGCGGTCGTCGATGAGAAGCCTCCGGAAGTCTTTGGTGAAGTGCTCCCGGATCACCCGCAGCACGAGGTCCGGCTCCTGGTAGATGAGGGCCGGCGGGCTCAGGTCGCGTTTGGCCTCGATGTCGACCCACGTCTCCTTCAG
Organism: uncultured Acidimicrobiaceae bacterium; assembly: GCA_947259365.1. Classification (GTDB taxonomy): domain Bacteria; phylum Actinomycetota; class Acidimicrobiia; order Spongiisociales; family UBA5794; genus CAMYMC01. Next base: position 24,636 of record CAMYMC010000008.1, read on the forward strand.
CCGGGCGATGTCCGACTCGAGGTCCTCCGGGGACGCGCCCTCGGCCGCGGTGCGAACGATGATCCCCATCCCCTTCGGGCGCAGCTGGGCGACGAGGTCGCGAAGCCGGCGGCGCTCATCGTCGGGGAGCCGCCGCGAGATCCCCCGGATCTCGGGGTCGCTGGAAAGCACGAGATACCGACCGGAGAGGGAGATCTGGCTCGTGAGCCGCGCCCCCTTGTGACCCATGGCGTCCTTGACGACCCGCACGAGGACCTTGTCGCCCGGCTTCAAGGCCTTCTCGATACGGGGATTCCGGCCCTCGATGTCGAGGTCGGCGTAATCGACGTCGCCGGCGTACAGCACGCCGTTCTTTCCCTCGCCGAAGTCGACGAACGCCGCCTCCATGCCGGGCAAGACGTTGCGCACCTTGCCCATGTAGACGTTGCCGACGAGGGACTGCTTCTCGGATCTCGCGACGTAGTGCTCGACGAGGAGGGGGCCCTCGAGGACAACGATCTGGGTCTGGTGCGGATTGGCGCGCACCAGCATCTGCTTCCTCGCGGTCTCGGGCGGAGCGACGACTTCGAGATGCGGCCTCGTGGCGCGACCGACCCGGGCCCGGTCCTGGCGTTCGCGCCGCTGTCGGTGCGCCTGCTGCGAGCTGCGGCGGTCGGCGCGGGGAGCGCGCTGGCGATCGGCACCCTTGCCGGAGGAGCGGGCTCCGTCCCGGGATCCGGAACGGCGTTGCTTCTGACGTTGTTGTTTCTTGTCGGTCTCAGGCTCAGCCGGGCGGACCCGGCGGACGGTGACGGTGCGCTCCGCCTTCTTGCGGAACAGGCCCATTGAAGAACTCCTTTGCACGTCGTGTGCGATGTGCGAACGGTGCCCTGCCGAAGGGGGGCAGGGCGCTCCTGCAGGCGAGCGAGGGCACTGCCGGAGCAGGCAACCGGGACGCGGGGACGGCGAAGTCGCGCCCAGTGCGGGCGGGCGTCGCCATTCGTCGGACAAAGATGCTTGGCATGGTGTCCCCGTGCCGGGAGCCGGGCCCGTGTTCTGCGGGCCCGAATGAGCGTAGCACGGAGTCCCCGGGGCCCCGATCATCAGGAACGCGAAAGCCTTGTCCCGTTTCGAGGAGCCGGCCCGCGGCCCGATGCTACGCTCGGATGCCATGCACCGCCGGGCGGACCAGGGCTGGATCGAGGTCATCTGCGGCCCGATGTTCTCCGGCAAGAGCGAAGAGCTCATCCGCCGGGTCACGCGGTACCGGATAGGGCGGGTGCCCACCCAGACGTTCAAGCCCTCGCTCGACGTGCGGTACGCAGTGGGCGAGGTGGTCTCGCACAGCAGGCTGACGACCGCCGCCGAGCCCGTCGCCGACTCGGCGGAGCTCCTGCGAGCCGTCGAAGATCGCACCGTGGTCGTCGGCATCGACGAGGGCCAGTTCTTCGACGAGGGTCTCGTCGACGTGGCGTCGGTGCTCGCCGGCGCAGGGAAGAAGGTCATCGTCGCCGGCCTCGACCTCGACTACCTGGGACGGCCCTTCGAGCCGATCCCCTCCCTCATGGTGCGGGCGGAGTACGTGACGAAGAGCCTCGCCGTGTGCCACCGGTGTGGAGGGCCGGGTCTGTTCACCCAGCGCGTCGTCGACTCCGACGAACTCGTCGTGCTGGGAGCAACCGACGCGTACGAGGCCCGATGCCGCCGCTGCTACGACCCCGCCGAGGCAGTGCAGACGACCCTCGAGGTGGAGAGCGCCTGACCGCACCGGGCGATCCACCCGGGCCGTTCGGCACTACCGCCGCCCGGAGCCGGCTGCCACGATGACGCCATGAGCCACGACCGGCCGCGTCTGCCTGCGGGACGCCCGCCCTGGGACACCTTGAACGGGTTTCGCGTGGGTGCGTTCGCCGGGGGGATCCTCGGTGCGATCGTGATGCTCGTCGCCGGCCGCAGCGCGTTCTGGGTCGTCCTCGCCGGAGCGGCCGCCGGCGGCGCCGTCGGCTACTGGCTGGAGCGCAGGAAACGGGTCGCGACGGGCGGCGACGGAGCCGGCGGCGCCGGCGGTTGACGTCCCGGCGACGCCGGGTGACATGCTGGTCACTCGGGCACCGGTGAGCGCCGCATCCACACCGAGTGGGCCAGGCCGAGCGCGATGCTCATCGCGATGAACGCCGAGCCGCCTGCGGAGATGAACGGTAGAGGGAGCCCGGTCACGGGCATGAGCCGCATCGTCATCCCGATGTTCACGAACACGTGGAACACGATCACGGTCGCCACCCCGACTGCAACGAATCGCGTGAAGGCCTCCCTGCCGGCAGCGGCGGCGGCCAGGATCCTCCACACGAGTAACGAGTAGAGGGCGATGACGATCGCACCACCGATGAAGCCGAGCTGCTCGCCGACGGCGGTGAAGATGAAGTCGGTGGCTTGGGCCGGGACGAACGAGAGGTTCGTCTGGGTCCCCTCGAAGAGCCCCTTGCCCAAGAACCCCCCGGAACCGATCGCGATCTCGGACTGGCGCTGGTTGTACAGCGCGGTCGCATCGAGATCAGCCGTCGGGTCCAGGAAAGCGGTGAGCCTGGTGAGCTGGTATTCGCGCAATGCACCGACCTGGAAGAGCGCAACGGCGATGACGATGGCGGCAACGAGGAGGAACGCGAACTGGCGCCACGTCGTCCCACCGACGAACAGCATCGCGATCGCGATGAAGCTGAACACGAGCATCGTCCCCAGGTCGGGCTGGAAGAACGTGAGCGCGGCCGGCACCGTCACGAGGGCGATGCCACGCGCGATGTGGCCGAGCCGGAGCCGGTCGTGCGCCCCGGCGAGGAGCAGCGCCAGCACGAGGATGACCGCGACCTTGGCGAACTCGGACGGCTGGAACTGGAAGTCGCCGATCTGGATCCATCGGTTGACCCCGGCCAGCTTCGGGGCGAAGAGGACCGCGACCAGGGTCACGATGCTGCCGATGTACACGGCGGGCGTCATCGTGCGCAGCGTCCTGCCGGGGATGGCTGAGGACAGGACGAACGCGACGACGCCGATCCCCACGAAGGCGAGATGCCTGCGGATGAGCGACGAGGGATCCTCGCCGAACGCCTCGAGCCGCGGCGCGGACGCGCTGTAGACCATGATGATGCCGAGGGCGGCGAGGGCGAAATAGGCGAGAACGAGGAGGATGTCGGGGCGCATCGGACGCTCCCGCTGCAGGATCGTGACCGGCTCCATCCGGCGTGCGGTGAGCGCCATCAGTCGAAGTCCTCCGCACCGGGCCGAACCGCGGTGACCGCGCCCGGGCCGTTGAGGAGGAACTGGAGGACCGGCTTCGCGGTCGGTGCCGCGTCGCCGCCTCCGCTCCCGCCGCGCTCGATGATGACGACCACCACGTACTTCGGATCGTCGATCGGCGCCACGCCGACGAAGATGGCCGTGTTCACCGCGTCCACCGTCGTGCCGTCCTCCAATTCCCGGGCGCGGATGACCTGAGCCGTCCCGGTCTTGCCGCCGACACGGGACTTGCCCTCGCCGAAGTCCTCGAACGCCGCAAAGGCCGTGCCCTCTGGGCTGTTGACGACCTGCTGGAGATCGCGCCGGAGCTGGAGCACCGTGCGCGGGGACAGCTCGACGCGGTTGAGCGCCTGCCTCGGGTTGGCGAGCAGCCGCCGCCCGTCGGTGTCGACGACCTCGCGCACGACCCGGGGCTGCCACACCGTGCCTCCGTTGACCATGGCCGCATACGTCGTGGCCAGCTGCAGCGGCGTCACGAGGACGGAACCCTGACCCACGGCCGCCTGGAGAAGGTCGCCGCCGAGCCAAGGACTGGCGAGGTCGAGCCGGGCGGGATCGAGCCTTCGCGGTCCTCCCGCTTCCTGTTCGGCGGCCCACTCCTCGAAGAGGTTCCGGTCCGGGATGATCCCGTGACGCTCGAAGGGCAGATCCACCCCGGTACGGGCGCCAAGGCCGAGCGACCGGGCCCAGTCCTGGAGCTGGTCCTCACCGGCCGTCTCCTTGAACTCGTTCCACAGGTTGAGCGCGATGTCCCAGAAATACGTGTTGCACGATCGCACCAGGGCCCTGTGGATGTTCTGGAGCCCGTCGTCGGCGCGCTTCCAGTTCCGCCACACGAGCTGGGAGGCATCGGTGAACGGGGCCTCGAGAATCCCGGTGCACTCGATCTCGTCCTCGAGGCTGCCGGTCTCTCGCGGAGTGAGGCCGTTCTCGTACGCGGTGACATAGGTCACCGCCTTGAACGTCGAAGCGGGGGCGTACTGGCCCTGGATGGCGAAGTTGTTGAAGACGCCCTCGGGGAGCGCATCGAGCTCGGCCTGAGTGACACCGTCGACGAAGAGGTCAGGGTCGTATCCGGGGACGGACGACATGGCGAGGACCGCCCCGTCGGTGGCGTCGAGGACGACGCCGACGGCCCGCACCGGGCACCCGGGGTCGGCGTCGCCGGGGACGCAGCCGCGAGCGCTGTGACTCAGCCGGGCGAGCGTGAGCCCCTGCTCGAGGGCGTCGTTGAGAACCTCCTGGAGGTCGAGATCGATCTCGAGGATCAGCGTTCCTCCCGGTGCCGGGGGCTGTTCGCCGAGCGTCTCGAGGATCTCTTGCTGTGCGTTGACCTGGTACTTGACGATCCCGGGCGCGCCCCGCAGGACCTCGTCGTACTCCCGCTCCACCCCGGCCTTGCCGAGGACGTCGGTGGGCCCGATACCGGGCTTCTCGAGGTCATCGGCATCAGGCCTCCCGATGAACCCGACGACGTGAGGCACCGAGCTGCCGCGTTCGTACACCCGCACCGGCTGCGGCACCACCGAGATCCCGGGGAAGAGCTCGTCGCGCTCGACGAGGAAGACGGCCTGCTCGTCGTTGAGATCGGCGAGGATCGTCTCGCGGTCTCCCCGCTCCCGTGCTTCGGCGAGGACGACGGCGATCTCCGACGCCGGCAACCCCGAGAAGGCGGCGAGGCGCTGAACGAGCTCGTCGATGGCGGGGTCGTCCGCTGCGGGGAGCAGAGAGCCCTCGACGACGGCGGCGAGGGCGGGCCTGTTCCCGGCGATCAGCCTGCCCTCGGTGTCGCGTATCTCCCCCCGCGGCGCCGGCGTCTCGACGATGCGCACGAGGTTGGTCTCCGCCTGGTCCCGGTACTCCTCGGCCGCCGTCACCTGCATCTGCCACAACCGCAACGTCAGGACGGAGAAGAGCGTCAGAAAGGCGAGGCCGAGGACGAGGAGGCGGGCACCGAAGCTCACGCCACCCACCTCCTCGCGTCGCGGGCGCGCATGACCCTGGTGGCGAGCGGCACGACGCCGGCGGCGAGAACGACGTTGTACAGGCCGGGAACGATCATCAACCGGAGGACCCCGGGATCGGCGAAGAAGCGTTGCCCGAAGAGCGTACCCAGCACTCCGAACAACGTGTGGGCGGCGACGCTGAGGGCGAAGACACCGACGGCGACGGTGAACGGCCCATCGTCGGCGCGGTCGCGAACCCGCAGCGTGAGGAACGCCACGACCGTCATCGCCATTGCCCACAGCCCGAGCGGCGACCCCCCGAGGAGATCCATGAGGAGCCCCGCGGTGAAGCCGACGAGCAGAGCCGGCTCCGGCTCCAAGTACCGAACCGTGGCGACGACGACGACGAGGACGAGGTTCGGCGACGCGTCGAACGGCTGGATCCGTCCCTCACCGAACAGCGCTGATTGCAGGATCACCGCCACGATCACCAGACCCAGGGCGAAGCCGACGTTGCGGTTCATTGCTCGATGATGAGCGGGTTCCCCCTCGCCGGTTGCTCCTCGTCCACCGGTTGGGTGGCATCGAGCGGCGACCACCCGACGATCACCTTGACGAAGTCCGCCTCGGAGAGGTTCACCGCAGGCACCACCGAGGATATGAGCTGGAATCCCACCTCGGCGCTCGCCGTCTCCCGCACCGTGCCGACGGTGATGCCCGGGGGAAAGCGGGTGCCGTCGGTGACGAGCAGGTCCCCTTCGTGGACCGGCTCGACGGCGTTGAACATCTTCAGCGTGAGAAAGTCACCGCCCTGACCCTCGACCCAGCCGACCTCGTTCGTCGCGAGATCCCTCACCCCGACCCCGAGACGCGGATCCGAGACGAGCCGGATCCGGGCGCTGTCGTCGGCGACGAAGTCCACCCGGCCGATCAGCCCCGCTTCGTCGATGACCGCCTGACCGACGAGGATCCCGTCGTCCGTTCCCCTGTCGATCCACCGGATGTGGTCGAGGTCGGACACACCGTTGGAGAAGATCCTCGCCGTGACGGCGTCGAGCTCGTCGGGCGGAGCGAGGTCGTTGATCTTGCGGAGCTCGTCGAGCTGGGTCTGCAGGCTGAGGACCTCGGCCTGTTCCTGCTCGAGCCCACGCACCCGCTCGGCGAGGCGATCGTTCTCCTCGCGCAGACCGGCGATGTTCGAGACGCCGTCGATGAAGCCGACGATCGGCCGCGTGAGGGAGTCGGCGAGACGCTGCACCGGCGCGAAGAGGGCCTGGGCCCCTTCCCGCAGGGTGTCCCCGACGCCGGCGCCGTCGGCGCGGACGTCGAACGTCGTCACGAGGAACGACGTCACGAGCAATAGGACGAAGAGCCCGGTTGAGCGTTCGAATCGTCGCGAGGGGAGCATGACCCGCAGGCCCGCCGGCGCGGGTCAGGCCCGGCCGCTCGACTGAAGCACGACGTGGAGCACTTCGAACTCCTCGAGGCAGGCGCCGGAACCGAGCACGACGGACTGCAGCGGCCGGTCGGCGGTGATGATCGGCATGCCGGTCTCATGGGCGAGGCGGACATCGAGTCCACGCAGCAACGCGCCGCCGCCGGTGACGACGATGCCGCGCTCCATGATGTCGGCGGCCAGCTCCGGGGGCGTCTTGTCGAGGGTCAGCTTGACGGCGTCGACGACGGCCTCGACCGGCTCCTCGATGGCCTCACGCATCTCGGGGCTGGAGAGGACGACCGTCTTCGGGAGTCCGGAGATGAGGTCCCGGCCCCGGACCTCCGCGGCCGGCTCGTCGAGATAGGGCCAGGCCGACCCGATCGCCATCTTCACCTGCTCGGCGGTCCGCTCCCCGAGCATGAGGTTGTACTCCTTCTTCACCCACGAGATGACGGCTTCGTCGAGCTCGTCCCCGCCGATCCGGATGCTCTTGGAGACGACGATGCCGCCGAGGGAGATGACGGCGACCTCCGTCGTCCCACCCCCGATGTCGACGACCATCGACCCCGACGGCTCGTGGACGGGGAGGCCGACCCCGATCGCAGCGGCCATCGGCTCTTCGATCGTGTATGCCCTCCTGGCACCGGCGTGGTACGCCGCTTCCTCGACGGCGCGACGCTCGACGGCCGTGATCCCGGAGGGGACGCAGATGACGATGCGAGGCCGGGCGGCGAACTTGCGGTTGTGGACCTTGTCGATGAAGTACCGCAGCATCTTCTCGGTGATGTCGAAGTCCGCGATGACGCCGTTGCGGAGCGGGCGGATGGCCTGGATGTACGACGGGGTCCGACCGATCATCCGTTTCGCTTCCATCCCGACCTCGAGCGGACGGTTGTCCCTCGTGTTGATCGCGACGACCGAGGGCTCGTTGAGGACGATGCCCATGTTCCTCACGAAGACGAGCGTGTTGGCGGTGCCGAGGTCGATCGCCATGTCGCGGCCAGCCACGGAAAACAGCTGATTGAGCATCGAGGGTTACTCCGTCCGAGAGTGCCGACAGTGTAGCCCCGCCGCACCGCGGCGCACCTGGCGGCAGCGTCCTGACCCGGCACCGGCCGCGTCACGGCCCGGACCCCGCCCGGAGCGGGTCAGCCGCCGAAGAACAGCGCCAACTCTCGCGCCGCGCTCTCGGGCCCGTCGGAGCCGTGGACGATGTTCGTCGTGATGACGAGCCCGAAGTCGCCGCGGATCGTTCCGGGTGGGGCCTCCACCGGGTTCGTCGGGCCCATGAGCGTGCGGGCGACCGCGATCGCCGACTCCCCGGACCACTCCATGGCGACGACGGGTCCTCCGGTGATGAACTCGACGAGGTCGGCGAAGAAGGCCTTGTCGACGTGCTCGGCGTAATGGCGGCGGGCGAGATCGTCGTCGACGACGAGGAGCCGCATCTTCTCCAGAACGAGACCCTTGCGCTCGAACCGGCTGATGACCTCTCCGACGAGACCGCGGGCGACGCCGTCCGGTTTCACCATCACGAACGTGTGCTCGACTGCCATGCCGCTCCATCCTCGCGATCCGGGCCCCGGGGGCGCCGGGGCGCGGCGATCATAGGCGCCTCGTCCTCAGCCGCCGAGAAGCCTCGTCCTCGCCTCACCGGCGACGTACAGCGACCCGGCGACGACAACGATGCCCGACTCGCCGGCGAGGTGCAACGCCTCGGTGACCGCCTGGGCCACCGGTGCGGCCACCTCGACCGGAATGTCCCCCAACTCGATGCGGGCGGCCGCAGCAACGTCGTCGGCGGCCACGGCGTGGCCGTCGACGGCCTCGGTGGCGATGACCCTGGAAACCAGGCCCCGGAGCGGTCGCAACAGCTCGGCGGGCTCCCGCTGTCCGCGGATGCCGACGACGAGGACCCGATCCGCCTCCGGGAACTCCTCACGAAGGGCGCCGGCGAGCCCCTCGACCCCCTCGGCGTTGTGGGAGCCGTCGACGATCACCAACGGGCGCCGGTCGATGATCTCGATCCGACCGGGGGCCGCCACGGTTGCCGCAGCCCTCATGACGGCCTCGTGGTCGAGCTCGCCGTCGAGGAACATCTCGGTTGCAACGATGGAGGTGGCGAAGTGGTCCACCTGGTGGCGGCCGTGCAGCCCGAGGAACACCTCGTCGTACGAGCCGTACAGCCCCTCGATGCTCGCCGACCAACCACCCACGGCGCGGCTGGCGTCGGTCACGGCAAAGTCGGAGCCGGAGCGGAACCATGCAGCGCCGGTGTCGGCGACCCGCGCGGTCACGGCTCCTTCGGCGGCGGCGGGAAGGGGTCCGGTGACGAGACGACCCCCGTTGGGAACGATGGCGGCCTTCTCGGCGGCGATCGCTCCGAGAGAATCGCCGAGGACCGTCGTGTGGTCGAGGGAGATACCGGTGATGATCGAGACCGACGAGGCAAGAACGTTCGTCGCGTCGAGCCTGCCCCCCAGGCCGACCTCGACGACAGCAACGTCGACGCCGGCGGCAGCGAAGGCCTGGAACGCGATCGCCACCGTGGCCTCGAAGTACGTGACCGACGTCGCCGACCGATCCTCGTAGATCTCGATGAACGGAGCCACGTCGGCGGTTGCAGCGGCGAAGTCGACCCCGGTGAATCGGCGCCCGGCGATACGGAAGCGATCCTCGATCTGCTGCAAGTGGGGAGAGGTGTAGCTGCCGACGCGCAAGCCGTGCTCCTCGAAGAGCTTCTCCGTCATCCACACCGTCGTCGTCTTGCCGTTGGTGCCGGCGACGTGGATCGACGGGTACGACAGGTGCGGCGCCGTCATCAGCTCGAGCAGACCCTCGATGCGTTCGGTGCCGGGGCGGATCCCTCGCCCGATGCGCTCGTCGAGGAACGCCACCGCCTCGGCGCGGTTGGTGATCACCGACGGCGAAACGCTCCCTCTCAACGGCTCAGCACAGCTCCGTGTGTTGTGCCCGCAGCTTCTCCAGCCTGGCGGTGAAGTCGGCCGCCTTGGCCTCCTCCTTGGCGACCACCTCGGCGGGAGCTCGCTCGCGGAACTGGGGATTGGCGAGCTTCGCCTCCGAGCGGGCGAGCAGCTCCTCGGCGTCGCGGATCGCCTTCTCGATCCGGCGGCACTCCTCGACCGGGTCGACGAGCCCCGCCAACCCGATGAACGCCGAAACGGGCCCGGACCCGACTCTCGCGTAGCCGCTGCCCTCGGCGGGGGCTTCACCCACCGTTGCGGAGGCTCTCGCCAGCGACTCGATCTGCTCGAGCCACCAGTCCTCCACCATGCCTTCGGGGTCGGAGAGGAGCACCTCGAGCGGCTCGGCGCCCAGGGAGTGCTCGCTGCGGAACCGGCGCACCGCCACGATGACGTCCTGGAGCGCGTCGACGCCGTGCGGCGCGACGACCGATGGTGGATCAGGCCACTCGGCGGTGATGAGGAGCCCGTCGCCGACGAGCTCCGACCACAGCTCCTCGGTGAGGAACGGGATCACCGGGTGGAAGAGCTTGAGGAGGTCGCGCAGGACGACGCCGAGCGCCTCTCTCGTCGCGCCGGCTCTCGACTCGTCGCGCAGCGCCGGCTTCGCCATCTCCAAGTACCAGTCGAAGATCTCGGACCACGCGAAGCTGTAGACGAGCCCCGCCGCGTCCGAAAACCGATACTCGTCGAGGAGCGCGTCGTACTGGCGGGCCACCGACGCCAGCCGTGACAGGATCCAGCGGTCGATCGGTGCGGGGTCCTCCGGGTAGCCGCCGCTCGCCGGCACGTCACGGATGCCGACGTGGTCGACAGCGAAACGGAGTGCGTTCCAGAGCTTGTTGCCGAACCGGCGCGCCGCGTCGACCCACGCCTCGTCGAGCGGGATGTCGTTGCCGGGTGCGGCCGACTGAACGAGGGTGAGCCGGACCGAGTCGGCCCCGAACCGCTCGACGAGGTCGAGCGGGTCGATGGCGTTGTTGAGGCTCTTCGACATCTTGCGGCCGTCCGCGGCGCGGATGAGGCCATGGATGACGACATCGGCGAAGGGCGCCTCACCGGTGAAGTGGAGGCCCATCTTCATCATGCGGGCCACCCAGAAGTAGATGATGTCGAACCCGGTGACGAGCACGTCGGTCGGGAAATATCGCTCGAGGTCGTCGGTCCGATCCGGCCAGCCGAGCGTCGAGAACGGCCACAGCGCCGAGGAGAACCACGTGTCGAGGACGTCGGGGTCGGGGGTCACGGTGCCGCCGCAGGACGGGCATTCGACGAGATCGTCGCGGGAGACGATGACATCGGGGCAGTCGTCGCAGTAGAACGCGGGAATGCGGTGGCCCCACCACAGCTGCCTCGAGATCGTCCAGTCGCGCAGGTTCTCCATCCAATGGAAGTAGTTCTTCTCCCACCGCCTCGGCGTGAACCGGGTGGCGTCGTTGCGCACGGCGTCGATGGCGGGGCCGACGAGCGGGTCGACCTTCACGAACCACTGCTCGGAGAGCAGCGGCTCGATGACCGACTTGCACCGGGAGCAATGGCCGACCGAGTGATGGTGCTCCTCGACGCCGACGAGGACTCCCTCTTCGGCGAGGCCCTCTTTCACCGCCTTCCGGGCGTCGAAGCGGTCCATCCCTTCGAAGCGGCCGCCGGCCGGGGCGATCCTCGCTTCGGGGTCGATGACGACGATCTGGGCCAGCCCGTGCCGGTCGCCGATCTCGAAGTCCACCGGGTCGTGGGCCGGGGTGACCTTCACCGCCCCGGTGCCGAACTCGGGATCGACTGCAGCATCGGCGACGACCGGGATCTCCCGCCCTAGCAGCGGCAATCGCACGACCCTGCCGACGGCGTCGCGATAGCGGTCGTCGTCGGGGTGGACCGCGACGGCGGTGTCTCCCAGCATTGTCTCGGCCCGCGTCGTCGCCACCTCGATGGCGCCGTCGCCGTCGAGGAACGGGTAGCGGATGTGAACGAGCTCGCCCGCCTCATCGTGGTGCTCCACCTCGATGTCGGAGATCGCGGTGTGGCACCGGGGACACCAGTTGATGATCCGGTTGCCCCGGTAGATGAGCCCCTCCTCGTAGAGGGACACGAAGACCTCGCGCACCGCCCGCGACAGACCGTCGTCGAGCGTGAACCGCTCCCGGGTCCAATCGCACGAGAAGCCGAGACGGCGCAGTTGGGTGAGAATCTGGCCCCCGGAGCGTCGCTTCCACCCCCAGACCTGCTCGACGAATGCCTCCCTCCCCAGGTCGTGGCGCGACATCCCCTCGGTGGCGAGCTCGCGCTCGACGACGTTCTGGGTCGCGATCCCGGCATGGTCCATCCCCGGGAGCCACAGGGCGGCATAGCCCTGCATCCTCCTACGGCGGATGATGACATCCTGGAGGGTGTTGTTGAGGGCGTGACCCATGTGGAGGACGCCGGTGACGTTGGGAGGGGGGATGACGATCGAGAACGGCTCGCCGTCGGGATTGGCCTCAGGCCGGAAGGCCCCGGCTTCCTCCCAGACCGGGTACCAACGCGCCTCGATCGTCTCGGGCTCGTACGTTGGTCTCATCACGATCCTTCGCCACGGCGCTCACTCCACGTGCCGGGCGGGTGGTCTGCCCGGCGGAGACTCGGTCCCTCGATGCAAGGGTCGCGCATGATACCGGACCACGCCGGCAGCCCGACGCGAGGCAGCCGCCGGCCGTGCGGCGGCGGCTGTCGAAACCCGTCGTGCCTTCCGGGTGGGAAACACCCGGGAGCGTGAGCCCCCGGGTGGTCCCTACCCCCAGTTCCCCCTGCTTGCCCGAACCGGGGTGTTCTTCCTGACCCGCGGTCTCTTCTGAGTATCGACAACTCCCCGCAGCCGACCAGACACATTGTGTGGCTGCATGGAGGGACTAGTCATCCCTACCAGCACACATCGCCGACCGCGAAAGCCCACCGACGCAGGAGCAGCCCTGCCGTCCCGGGTCGGCGAGGCCACCGCTGCACGCTCGGACGAACATGGCGGGTCGTCTCCACTGTGGCGAGCCGGCCCGGTTGGGTAGCCTGCCGGCGATGCGGATCGACGCCGAGCTCCTCATCCCCGGCAGGGGCGACCCGATCCCCCACGGATCGGTCGTGTTCGACGGCGCGTCGATCGCCTACGCCGGTCCCCGTGACGGCGTGCCCGACACCGTCGGGCTCGCCGACGTCGAGGTCGCCGCCGTCATGCCGGGATTGTGGGAGTGTCACGGGCACTTCACCGGTATGGCGACTGCCGACCTCGTCGTCGACGCCGCAGAGCATGCGGCGACGAAGGCCGCCAGGGCCACTGCCGATCTCGGGGCCACCCTCGACGGCGGCGTGACGAGCGTGCGCGAGGTGGGCGGGCTCGGGGTGTACCTGCGCCGCGCCGTCGAGGAGGGACGGGTGCGGGGGCCGCGGTTGCACCCGGCGGGGAACATCCTCTCGACGACGGGCGGCCATGCCGACGTCCACGGGATACCCGTCGACTGGGTCATGTCGCCCCGGGGCGACCCCATCGGGATGGTGTGCGACGGCGTCCCCGGCGTCCTGAGGGCCGTCCGGCTCCAGCTTCGCAAAGGCGCGTCGGTCATCAAGGTGTGCGCATCCGGTGGGGTCATGAGCGAGATCGACCACCCGATCCACCAGCAGTTCAGCGACGAGGAGCTACGCGCCGTCGTCGAGGAGGCGGAGCGGGCCGAGCGTGTCGTGGCGGCGCATTGCCACGGCAAGCCCGGCATCATGGCGGCGCTGCGAGCCGGGGTGAGGACCATCGAACACGGCTCCTACCTCGACGAGGAGGCGGCGGAGGCCATGGTGGATGCCGGCGCGATCCTCGTCCCGACCCGGTTCATCGTCGCCGCCGGACTCGACATGGAGGACGAGATGCCTCCGTACGCGTACCGCAAAATGGTGATGATCGCCCAGCATCACGAACAGGCGCTCAAGATCGCGGTCGCGGCCGGCGTCACGATCGCAATGGGCACCGACATCTTCGTGAGCGGGGACATGTACGGCAGGAACTCCCTGGAGGTCCGGCACCTCATCGAAGCCGGCATGACACCGCTCGAGGCTGTCGAGGCCGCGACTGCCAACGGGCCGTCGACGCTCGGACCGCAGGCCCCGGCGTCGGGGCAGCTGAGGGAGGGCTACGACGCCGACGTCATCGCCTTCGACGCCAACCCGCTCGAGGACATGGACGCCTGGGGCGACCCGGAGCGGGTGACCCACGTGTGGAAGGCCGGCGAAGCGGTCAAGCGGCCCGGCTGAGCGCCCTCAGGCCGAGCGCTCCTCGGGGAAGTCGTCGCCCTTGGTGAGGTCCTGGACGGGTACGAGCGTCGGGTTGACCCGCTCCCGCACGACCCCCTCGTCGATGACGACCTGGGCCACGTCGTGGCGGGCGGGCAGCTCGTACATCGTGTTGAGGAGGACCTCTTCCATGATGGCGCGTAGGCCGCGCGCCCCGGTCGCCCGCTTCATGGCGAGCTCGGCTATGGCGTTGAACGCCCCGTCGTCGATGACGAGCTCGACACCGTCCATCTCGAAGAAGCGGGCGTACTGGCGGGAGAGGGCGTTCTTCGGCTCGATGAGGACGCGCACGAGGTCGTCCTTGTCGAGGTCGTCGACCGTCGACACGACGGGGAGCCTCCCGATGAACTCGGGGATGAGGCCGAACGACATGAGGTCCTCGGGCATCACCTGGACGAGGATCTCGCCTGCTCGCAGCTCCGCGCTCGATCGCACGTCGGCGGCGAAGCCGACGGACTTCTTGCCGACCCGGTCGGAGATGACGTCCTCGAGCCCGGCGAAGGCGCCGCCGCAGATGAAGAGCATGTTGGCGGTGTCGATCTGGAGGAACTCCTGATGGGGATGCTTGCGCCCTCCCTGGGGCGGCACCGAGGCGACGGTGCCCTCGATGATCTTGAGCAGCGCCTGCTGGACGCCCTCGCCGGAGACGTCACGGGTGATCGACGGGTTCTCCGCCTTGCGGGCGATCTTGTCGATCTCGTCGATGTAGATGATGCCCGTCTCGGCCCGCTTGATGTCGAAGTCGGCGGCCTGGATGAGTTTGAGCAGGATGTTCTCGACGTCCTCGCCGACATAGCCGGCCTCGGTGAGGGCGGTGGCGTCGGCGATGGCGAAGGGGACGTTGAGGAGCCGGGCGAGGGTCTGGGCCATGAGCGTCTTGCCCGAGCCGGTGGGCCCGATGAGCAAGATGTTCGACTTCTGCAGCTCGACATCGTCGTCCTTGGCACGCTGGTCGGCCCGCACCCTCTTGTAGTGGTTGTAGACGGCAACCGAGAGGACCTTCTTCGCCCGTTCCTGGCCGACGACGTAGCTGTCGAGGAACTCGTAGATCTCGTGCGGCTTCGGCAGCTCGGCGAACGAGACCTCTTCGGTCTCGGCGAGCTCCTCCTCGATGATCTCGTTGCAGAGCTCGATGCACTCGTCACAGATGTACACGCCGGGACCGGCGATGAGCTTCTTGACCTGCTTCTGCGACTTGCCGCAGAAGCTGCACTTGAGAAGCTCGGATCCCTCGTATTTCGCCACTGTGGTTGCGCTCTCCTAGCCGGCAACGGCCTCGAGTGTACGTCCCTCGAGCACTTCGTCCACCAACCCGTAGTCCTTGGCCTCGGCCGCCGTCATCCAGAAGTCGCGCTCGGTGTCGGTCTTGATGCGGTCGACCTCCTTGCCGGCGTGGTGGCTGAGGAGCTCGTTGATCTCGGCCTTGATGCGCATGATCTCACGAGCATGGATCTCGATGTCGGTGGCCTGACCCTCGAGACCCGAGATCGAGGGCTGGTGGATCATGATCCGCGAGTGCGGCAGAGCGAAGCGCTTCTCGGGCTGACCGGCCGCCAGCAACACCGCCGCAGCCGACGCCGCCTGGCCCATGCAGTAGGTGGCGATGGCAGGCTTGACGAACTGCATCGTGTCGTAGATCGCCATGAGCGACGTCGTCGAGCCGCCCGGCGAGTTGATGTAGAGCGAGATGTCCTTCTCCGGGTCCTCTCCCTCGAGGTGGAGGAGCTGGGCCATGATGAGGTTGGCGACACCGTCGTCGATCGGGGTGCCGAGGAAGATGATCCGCTCCTTGAGGAGACGGCTGTAGATGTCGAAAGCGCGTTCCCCCCTCGGGGTCTGCTCGACGACTGTGGGGACGAGATAGCTCATGGGGTGATCCTCGGTCTTGGGGGCCGCCGGGCTCTCACCCGGGCTCGTTGTCTGTATCGGCATCGGAGGCCGGGGCTTCATCGATCGCCTGGTCCGGCCCCGCTCCCGTCGGCTCCTCTTCACTGATGTCGACCTCGTCATCCTCCAATCGGATGTCGAGGTCGACGGGGTTGCCGTCGGCGTCGACCGGGGTCGCATCCTCGAGCAGCCGGTCGAGTGCCTTGCGGCGAAGGATATCACCGGTCAGGACCTCCCCCTGACCACTCTCCTCGAGCGCCGTCTTCAGCTCTGCCGGCTCGCGACGAGCCCGCGCCGCCATCTCGGCGATGGTGTCGTCGATGTCCGCCTCGTCGACGGCGATCGCTTCGGACTCCGCCACCGCCTCGAGGAGCAGGCGTGTCTTCAGCGCCCTCACCGCCCGCTCTCTCAGCTCACCGACGAATGACGCCTCGTCCTGGCCGGTGATCCGCATGTAGTTCGGCAGGTCGATGCCCTGTTCCTCGAGCCCGTGGGCGAGGTTGTGGAGCGACGCCTCCATCTCGGCCTCGATGAGGGCCTCGGGCAGCTCGACGTCGAGCTCCTCGACGAGATCGGTCATGAGGCGCTCGCGAAACGCGGCGTGGGCGGCGGCCAGCTTCATGGCCCGGAGGTTCTCGGCGAGCTGGTCCCGGAGCTCGGCGACGGTCTCGAACTCGGTGACGTCTCCGATCCAGTCGTCGGTGACATCCGGCAGCGCCTTCGCCCGGACGCCCTTGACGAGGACCCGCAGCTTCACGTCCTCCCCGCTGCGATCTCCGAAGCCGTCGGGCAGCGTTGCCGGGCCCTCCTTGATGTCGCCGGCCGACGAACCGACGAGGATCGCGTCGAGACCGGGGATGAACGAGCGCGACCCGACCTCGTAGAGCAGGTCGGTCGCGGCTGCTTCCTCGATGGGGCGGCCCCCCGACTCGACGGAGAGGTTGATCACGACGAAATCACCTTCGTCGGCCTCCCGACTCACATCCTCGAGCTCGGCGAACTGGCCCCGAAGCCGCTCGATCTGTTCGTCGATCTCGGGCTCCTCGACGTCCGGCACCTCGACGAGCACCTTTCTCCCCTCCGCATCGGGTGGGCTCTCGACTCGCGGCCAGAGCGTGATGCGCACGTCGACCTCCACCCCGCCGGTGTCGCCGTCGCGGAGGTCCTCGACGCGGGGGACGGTGACGGGGGCGAGATCCGTGTCCCCGATGGCGTCACTGACGAAGCCGGCGAGAGCATCGTCGATGGCCTCGCGCCGCAGGGCATCTGCGCCCACCGTCCGCTCGACCACGGCGCGCGGCGCCTTGCCCGGCCGGAAGCCCTTGATCTTCAGCGACTTGGAGAGTTTCTTCGCCGCGGAGTCCTTGGCGTCCTCCAGTTCGGACTCCTCGAGGCGCAGCGTGAGCATCCGCTCGAATGGCCCTGCCTCGGTGACCTCGGTCTGCATGCGTGTGTCCTCGGCTTTCGGGTGATGGGTTGGCGGGCGGGCCGGGCGACTCGATCACCCGCCGCCCGCCGGGAATTGGGGTGGCCGACGGGATTCGAACCCGCGGCCTCCGGGACCACAACCCGGCGCTCTAACCAGACTGAGCTACGGCCACCACGTGCAGAGAGCTTTCGTCCCGTGCCCCCGGAAGGATTCGAACCCTCGACCAAGAGCTTAGAAGGCTCCTGCTCTGTCCACTGAGCTACGGGGGCGAGGCACCCGCTCGAGCGGATGACGGGAGTCGAACCCGCGTCACCAGCTTGGAAGGCTGGGGCTCTGCCATTGAGCTACATCCGCGCTCGCCCAGTCCGGCCGGAGGCCCGATCGCCGCGGCCGTCCAGGGCAACGGGACATTACCCGTCCCGCCCGTCGGGCTGGCCGGATTCGAACCGGCGACCTCCTGCTCCCAAAGCAGGCGCGCTGCCAAGCTGCGCCACAGCCCGAGGACGACATTGTGCCATGACAACGCCCCGGGGAGGTCCACAACACTCGTTCTCGCCGCGCCCGGCCGGGGCCAGAGAAGACACTCCGCACCGCGGAGAACAGCGGAGCCACGATGCAGTGCGAGTGCGAGACCCGTTCGTGTATGTTCCTCCGTGATGGGAGGAGGACACATGGGCACACTGCTTCTCGTAGGGACCTACGGAACGGACGACCAGACGCGCGCGACGATGCCCTTCGTCGTGGCATCCGGTGCGCTCGACCGGGGTCACGAACCGGCGATCGCGCTCATGGGCGAGGCCGTGTATCTCATGAAGGACGACATCATGGACGGCGTCAAGGGGGTCGGGTTCCCGCCGCTGCGCGAGGTCTTCGACAAGATCGTGGGTGCCAAGGTCCCGGTGTACGTCTGAATCCCGTGTGCCGTGGCCCGTGGGGTCACCGAATCGGACCTGGAAGGCAAGAACGCCGAGCTCGCCGGCACCGACGACCTCAGCGACGTGACGATGGAGTACGACCGCGTCCTGACGTACTAGCGCCGCCGCCGGCTGCCGGCAGCCCAGGCCTTGCCGCTCCGGGTTCCGTGCACGCCAGCGCCCGCCGCGCGGAACTCGGGTAACCTCCCTGCCGGGTCGCTAGCTCAATTTGGCAGAGCATCGGACTCTTAATCCGCAGGTTCCGGGTTCGAGTCCCGGGCGACCCACGACGGGTGCCGGCCGGTCGCCGTGGTGCGCACCCGGCTCCCGAAGGCCTCGGCGGGTGTGGCGGAATTGGTAGACGCGCCAGGTTTAGGACCTGGTGGGCTTCGTCCCGTGGGGGTTCGAGTCCCTCCACCCGCACTCTTGGGCAAGTTCTCGGGGATCAGGCCGGCCTGATCGGATCTGTCGCCGGTTCGCAGCGTCGCGACTCGCCTCGCCCCCGACCCGGGGTGCCTCCGCCTGGGTATGGTCGAGGGACGAGGGCCGGCTTCTCTCCCGGAGCGGATCCACCATGGTCGATGCGAGCGTCCAAAGCCGGGCAACACGCACCCAGCGCAACCTGTCGCTCGACGCGCTGCGCGGGCTGATCGTGGTGCTCATGGCCGTCGACCATGCCAACTACTTCGTAGCCCAGCAGCACTCCACCGGTGAGCACTGGGGCGGGCCGTTCCCGGCGTACGACGATGCGCTGAGCTTCGTGACCCGCCTCATCACCCATCCGGTCGCACCGGGGTTCTTCTTCTTGATGGGGGTTGGGATGGCACTCTTCGCGGCGTCGCGCAGAGCGCGTGGCTGGAGCGAGGCAGAGCTCATCAGGCACTTCGTCACTCGGGGATTGGTGCTCATCGCGCTCCAATTCACGGTCATCAACCTCGCATGGACGACCGGCGTCCCGCCCTTCCCCACCTTCTATCAAGGTGTGCTCAGCGCGCTCGGCGGTTGCATGATCCTGGGAAGTCTCGTCCTCAGGGTGCGCCCGGCCTTGCTGGCCGGACTCGCCGGGCTGCTGTTCGTCGTCATCGAGCTCAGCCACCCCGACCCGTCGCTGTGGGGCGTGGTCTTCGATCAACCCCTCGGCCTGGTCTTCGGGTTCAGCGGCGGCGACGCGACGTTCTGGTCGAACTACCCGATCCTGGCGTGGCTCGAGCTGGTGGTGCTCGGGCTGGCGTTCGGCACGTGGATGCTCTCCGACCCGTCGAAGGCTTTCAACACCGCGATGGCAGTGGGTGCCGCCTTCGTCGTCGGGTTCGTCCTCCTCCGAGCGGCCGATGGCTTCGGAAACGTCCGGCCGCGGCCGACGGACGACTGGGTCGGGTTCTTCAACGTCGTCAAGTACCCCCCGGCGATGACGTTCACCCTGCTGACGATGGGCTTCAACCTCATCGCGCTCGGTGTCTTCGCCAGGATCGAGCGAGGAGGCGTGTGGGTCCTCGAGCGGCTGGCCGTGCTGGGGAGCGTCCCGCTCTTCTTCTACGTGGCCCATCTCTATGTGTACAGCGGCCTGGGCAACGTGTTGGAGCCCGACGGCACGAGCCTTCCCGCCATGTACCTCTACTGGCTGGCCGGCCTCGTGCTGCTCTACCCGGCGTGCGTCTGGTACGGGAAGCTCAAACGGCGCCACCCCGATTCGCTCCTGCGGTTCCTGTAGTCCCAGCGGCGCCCACGGTCGTCCGGTCGGGGGATGACACGACGCGAGGCACCCGACCGCGCGGCAAGGACTAGTCCCCCCGGAACCGGCGAGAACCATTCTCTACGGGCATGCGGGTTTCGCCGATCATGCCAGTGAAGAACAAGGCCACGAGGAGACGCACATCATGGGCAGACCGGCTCGGCTCCAAGCAGCCCTCGAGCGGCTCGAAGCGCGGCGTCTCCAGCTCGAGCGTCAGATCGTCGTCGAGCTCCAGCAGCGGTTCTTCGCCGGCCCGTCTCCGGTCGTCGCTTCCATCATTGCAAGCCATGACGGCGATCACATCACGGGCGCCAACATCGACACGACTGGCATCTCCACGGGAAACGGAAGCCACATCACAGTTGTCTGGTTCGACGCCGACTGAGCGTCACTCGGAGACGCCGTGCGCGAGATCCCGGCTCCTCAGGAGCCGGGATCTTCGGTTGGGGCACCGCTTCCCGGCTCGAGCATGCCGAGCAGCGCCCGCAGCGCCCGGGCCCGGTGGCTGATCCGGTTCTTCGCGGCCTCGCCCATCTCCGCGAGCGTCACCCCGTCGACCTCGAAGACCGGGTCGTAGCCGAACCCGCCCGTACCGCGTGGCTCTCGTGCGATCGTGCCGGCAAGCTCACCGTGGGCGGTGATCTCGTCACCGTCGGGGGTCACGAGCGCAACGACGGTGCGGAACGTCGCCCCTCGGTCCGCCCGGTCGTCGAGTACCTCGAGCAGCTTCGCCACGTTGGCCTCGTAGGTCGCCGCCGGGCCGGCGAAGCGGGCCGTGCGGACACCCGGGGCGCCGCCGAGCGCGTCGACCTCGAGCCCGGTGTCGTCGGCGAGAGCGGCGATAGCGGTGTGCGCCGCAACGGCGCGGGCCTTGACGAGCGCGTTGCCCTCGAGCGTGTCCTCGGTCTCCTCCACCGGGGGCCACGACAACCCGCGCTCGACCTCACTGGCGATGTCGAGCGCCCGCAGCACCGCCTCCACCTCGGCGATCTTGTCGGGATTCTGGGAGGCGACGACGATCCGGGGCGGGACCCGCATCATCCGGCGCGGGACGTGGCCTGAGCCTCGACGAGCGCGCTGATTCCGGCCTCGGCAACGTCGAGCATCCGGCTCAGGTGCTCCCTCGTGAACGGGTCGCCCTCGGCGGTCCCCTGCACCTCGACGAGGCGGCCCGACCCCGTCATGACGACGTTGCAGTCGACGTCGACCGAGACGTCCTCCTCGTAGTCGAGATCGAGGAGGACGCCGGACGCCGTGGCCCCCACCGAGATCGCGGCAACGTGGTCGACGATCGGGGTGGACGGCAGCCGTCCCTGCGCGACGAGGGAATCGAAGGCGTCGGCGAGTGCCACCCAGGCGCCGGTGATCGAAGCGGTCCGGGTACCGCCGTCGGCCTGGATCACGTCGCAGTCGACACGCGCCGTGAGCTCACCCATCGCCGTCATGTCGACGACGGCGCGCAGCGACCTGCCGATGAGCCGCTGGATCTCTTTCACCCTCCCCCCCCGAATCGCGGTCCGGGCGATGCGCTCCTTCCCCGCACCCGGGAGCATGGCGTACTCGGCGGTGACCCAGCCCGCGCCCTTGTCCCGCATCCACGGGGGCACGTCGAAGTTGAACGAGACGGTGCACAGCACCCTCGTCTTGCCCATCTCCATGAGGACCGAGCCCGGGGTCATCTCCGTGTAGCCGCGCACGATCGTGACGGGACGGAGCTCGTCGGGGCCTCGGTCGGTGCGCATGTGGCTCTCCTCCGCCTCAGATCTCGACCTGCATACCGGCGACCGCGACCACCGGTTCACGGCCGAACGCAGCAGCCGCCTCGGCGATGGCCGCCTCCGGATCCACGGTGGGCCGCAGGTGTGTGAGGATGAGCCTGCCGGCGCCGGCCTCGGCGCCGGCCCGTCCCGCCTGCCCCGGCGTCATGTGACCGAACCAGGGAGCGTCGTCGGGAGCCAGCGAAGCCTCGCAGAGGAGGACGTCGGCACCGGCGGCGAACACGGCGAGACCCGGGGACGGCCCGGTGTCGCCCGTGTAGACGAGCCGGCGCGAGTCACAGCTCACCGCGCTGAAGACCGCCGGGACCGAGTGGGCGGCGTCGGCGAACTCGATGCCGACGTCGCCGACGGTGAAGCTCATCCCGTGACGCACCTCATGGAAGCGGAACCGCGTGAAGAAGCCGTTCTCCGGCTCCGCCTCGACGAATGCGGCAAGCCGCGCCTCCGATCCGACGGGGGCGTACACGGCGATCGGCCCCGGGGGCCGCGTCGGCCCGTATCCGACGTAGTGCATGAGGGCGAAGATGTCGCTGCAATGGTCCGGGTGAAGGTGGCTCAAGATGACGGCATCGAGCGCTGCCGGTTCCGTGACGGCCGCGAGCGCCTGGAACGTGCCCGGCCCGGCGTCCATCCAGATCGTCGTCTCCCCGGCGACGACGAGATAGCCGGAGCCGGGGTTCCCCGGGACCGGGTACGTGCCGCTCGAGCCGAGGACGACGAGCTCCATCAACTCTCGCTCCAGGTGATCGTCCGCTCGGTGACGTCGCCGTGGCATATGTCGAACGCCCGGACCTCGGGTGCCGGCCCGGAGAGGCCGACCACGACGTACAACCATTGCGGGTCGAGCGCTCCGGCCACGTCCAGCACCGAGGGCTCCGCTGCGGTGGACGGGTGCGAGTGGAACACGCCCATGATCTGCCAGCCACGCTGCTCGGCGTGGCGCATCGCCCGGAAGTGCTCGGTGGGGTCGACGGTGAACCGGGTGGGTGACCGGTCCCGATTGGTCAGGCAGTAGACCATGCGCACCGATCCCGAGGCCCCGGCCAGCAAACCGCAGGCCTCCTGGGGATGGGAGAACCGAGCGTGGGCGATCATCGCCTCACCGACCTGGGGTTCGAGGGCGACCGAAGCCGTCACCCTCGCTCCTCGAGCACGACGGCAGCCCGGGCGGCGTCACCAGCGCGCACGACGAGCCGCACCCGGTACTCGGCGAAGAACCCGGGGTTGAGCCCGCCCTCGTCGTCGGCTTGAACGATCGCGTCGAGTCCCTCCCCCACCAGCCTGGCGCGGGCGATCTCGGCATCGCCCCGGCTGAGATACGAGGCCACGGTGACGAGTGGGCTGTCGGTCATCGATCGCCGAGGCTACTCGGGCCGGGGCCGGCCGGCGAGAGTTCTCCTCGGTGCAGGCGGCCGTCCGATAACGTGGGCGCCGACGGCGTAGGAGGCACGGGCATGGCACGGACGCAGCAAGGGAACGGCCGGCCAGGCGGCGTCCGTCGTTGCGGGGTGGCGTCCCCCCCACGCCCGCCGTGAGCACCGGTCTCTCGCTGACGATCCACGGCGCCAGGGGCTCGATGGCCGTCGCCGGCGCCCGCTATCGCCGGTTCGGCGGCAACACGACGTGTTTCCACGTCCCGATCGCTGCCCGAGAACACCTCGTCATCGACGCCGGCACCGGCCTCCGCGGCGTGGAGCGGGCCCTGGGCGCCGGCCCGCACCGTTTCACCTTCCTGCTCACGCACTACCACTGGGACCACATCCAGGGCCTTCCGCTGTTCGCCCCTCTCCACGATCCGGACAGTGACATCACATTCATCGGGCCGCCAACCGACGAAGGAGGTGTTGGCGACGTCTTGCGCGGGGTCATCCGCCCTCCGTGGTTCCCGGTCGACCTCGCTTCGGTCGGCGCAACGACGACGTACGCAGACATCGAGACGTCGATGCGCTTCGGGCCGATCGACGTGCGCTCCGTCCCCCTGCATCACCCCCAGGGCTCGACCGGGTTCCGTCTCAGGGGCCCCCGCCGCGCCGTCGTGATCGCCACCGACCACGAGCACGGCGACCCCGCGAGCGACGCCGGGCTCGCACGGGTGGCGCGGGGGGCCGACGTGCTGGTCCACGACGGCCAGTACACGGCTCCCGAGTACGAGGCCCGGGGCGGGTGGGGTCACAGCACGCCGGAAGGAGCGGTCGACGCCGCCCTCGCCGCGAGAGTGACCCGGCTCGTGCTCACCAGCCACGATCCCGACCACGGCGACGACGACGTCGAGGCGATGGTGGCCGCGGCGAGAGTCAGGTTCCCGCTCACGGCGGCCGCTCACGAAGGCATGACGATCGCGCTCTGAGGGGGGGTCACTCCACGGGATCGCGAACCAGCGGCTGGGTCATGCACCGGCTTCCGCCGCGGCCCCGGCACAGCTCGGAGGCGTCGAGCTCGAGCACCTCGATGCCGGCGCGGCGGAGGCGGCGATTCGTCTCCTGGTTCCGCTCGTAGGCGACGACGACGCCCGGCTCGAGCGCCAGGGTGTTGTTGCCGTCGTCCCACTGCTCCCGGAGCCGTCCGATGGCGTCGCCTCCGGTGGGGACGAAGTGGATCCCGTCCCGCCCGAGGGCGTCGGCGATCGCGGCTTCGAGGCCCGGGGATGGACGGACGGCCAGTCCACCGTCCCCGGCGGGGGTGATGACGTGAACGTCGACATCGTCGAGGAAGCCGGGGAACACGTTGAAACAGGCGCGATCCACCATCGTCAGCACGGTGTCGAGGTGCATCTGAGATCGGGCGTGGCGGAGGTGCACGACGATGACCCGGTCCACGGATCCGACGGCGAAGAGGCGCCTGGCGAGGATCTCGACGGCGGAGGGCGCGGTGCGCTCCCCGAGGCCCACCATGAGGGTCCGCTCGTCGAGCACGAGCGCGTCGCCTCCTTCGATGCTCGCCGGGTACGCGTCCCCCTCGCCCGCCCCGAACCAGATGGGAAACCCGGCTGAGGCGAACGCATCGTGGTGGCGGTAGATCGTCTCCATGTACAGCGATTCGCGTGCCCGCGCCGGGGTGGCGAGGACGTTGATCGACAGGCCATCGTTGATCCAGGCGGCGTTGTCCCGCATGAAGAGGAGGTTCGGCAACGGCCGGAGGACGTAGTGGAACCGATCGGCCTGGAGGTCGGCGAAGAGCGGATCGACGCCGAAGCGCTCGAGCTCGCGCTCGAGCAGCCCGCCCACGAGGACTTCGACGACGTCGGCGACGGGGACCTCGCCGAGCGCGGCGCCGAGCTGCTCCGAGACCCGGGGCCCGCACTGGGCCGGGCTGAACACCCGGGCGATGCACTCGGCACGCACCACGTCGTCGGCGAGGACCTCGGCGAGCAGCGTCTCGAAGTACAGGACCTCGACGCCGCGCTCCTCCATCATGCCGACGAACGCGTCGTGCTCCTCCTGAGCCCGCTCGAGCCAGAGAAGGTCGTCGAAGAGGAGCGCGTCCTTGTTGTCCGGGGTGATCCGGGCGATCTCGGTCCCGGGCCGGTGGACCAGCACGGCGCGAAGCCTCCCGATCTCGCTGGAGACCCGGTACGTCAACCCGTCACGTCCGCGGCGACGCGGCGCAGCCGATGAACGAGTTCGACATCGCCTTCCACGGACAGCCGATCGAGCGGCCCCCGACCCCACAGATACAGCAGCACGTCCGAGGCGCCCCCGGTCAGGCGCGTACCGGGCTCGACCGCCTCGGTGAGCTCGAAACTCGGTTCAGCGGTGTAGCCGGCGCCACCGGCGGACGTGCCGGACCAGGTGATCTCTCGCAGCGTCCAGCGCGCCGGAACGTCAGTCGTGACGACGGCCAAGGCGCCCCGGCCGCGGTCAATGGTCGCCCACGGTGGCGCTCCGTCGATCATGACCGCAAGGATCTCGTCGACACCGTCTACGGCGAGTTCAGGATCGACGGGCGCGGGCCGGCCGTGGGCGAGCTCGGCATCGACGCGATGGATCGCCGTCTCGTGTGCCATGCGCCGGTACCAGAACCCGACGGAGCGGTCTGCGGGGAACCAGGTCCACACCGGTGTTGTCGGGTCGGCCTCTCCGAGGGTTGCGACGAGGCGGGATGCGCCCTCCTCGAACCAGGACACCAGGCCCGCATCCGGGGCCGCCGCGGGAGCAGGTGGGCGGTCCTCGATCCGCTCCCGCACGATGCGCTCCTTCTCGCGGTGCACGACGCCGGTGTGGGCAACGAGGTCGGCGACCGTCCACCCAGGACACGAGGGCACGGCGGCGTCGAGACCCAGCGCAGCCGCCGCACCGAGCGCGGCCGCGTCGGTGCGGATCGCGTCGAGATACCTCGCTGGTTCCACCGGGCGACCCTACCGGAACCGGAGGTCGCCGGGATCCCGGACGCGAAAGACCCGGAGATACTTCGGCGAAAGCCGCCGCCGCGAGAGGACCTGCTCGCGGATCTCCGGGTCTCGGTGGTCCGAGTTGGAGTCGCTACCTGACTCGCCGGGTGGCGAGGAGCAGCCTGACTCCTCGAATGTCGTTCAAGAACGGCCGCTCAGCGCTCGGCCACCTCCGGGGTCCTCGAAGAACTGTCATACATTGCTTGGACCACCTCCTTTCACCGGTAACGGGATTCTGCCACAACTCCACCCCGTCGGTCGCGAAATCGCGCCGCCCCGATCCGGCCTCCGGCGGAGCCCGGCAGGCCGCGGTCTGGTTGAATCGCACCCCATGGACGAGATCGAGCGACGGGTCGTCGCCGCACTCGACGCGACGGGAGCCGCCTACGAGCTCATCGAGTGCGACCCCGACCTCGCCGACACAGCCGCGTTCTGCGCCCACTACGGGTACCCCGAGTCGCAGTCGGCGAACACGATCGTCGTCGCATCGCGCAAACCCGAGGGCCACAACGCCGCCTGCGTCGTGCTGGCGACGACCCGGCTCGACGTCAACAAGCGGGTCCGCACCAGGCTCGGCGTTCGCAAGGTGTCCTTCGCCTCGCCGGAGATGAGCGCCGAGCTCACCGGCATGCTCATGGGGGGCGTCACCGCATTCGGGTTGCCGGCCGACCTCCCCCTGTGGGTCGACGCCAGGGTCATGGAGCCGGATTGGATCATCCTCGGCGGTGGAAGCAGGTCGCTGAAACTCAAGCTCGACCCCGAGGCGCTGCTCACCGTGGGCGGCGAAGTCGTCGAAGATCTCGCCGTCCCACTCGCATGAGCACGGTCGTGACCCGTCGCAGCGAGCCGGTTGGCGGGCGGTGTCGCAGGTGACGTGCCGATGACGTCCGAGTTCGACCGGGACACCGCTCTCGAGCGCACCGGGTCGGGCACGTGGCACGGCGAGATCGCCGACGGCTGGGATGTTTCCGGTACTCCGAACGGCGGGTACGTGATGTCCCTCATGCTGGCCGGGATGCTCGCCGAGGTCCCTCAGCCGGATCCTCTCACGACGACGGCACACTTCCTCGCCCGTCCGCACCCCGGTCCCATCGGGCTCCACACCCAGGTGGCCAAGCTCGGGCGGCGTTACTCGACGGTGCGTGGCGACCTCCTCCAGGCCGACCGCATCGTCGCCACGGCTCTCGTCATGGCCGCCGACCTCGGCGACGCCGGCGATGAGGTCATGGTCGACATCCCGCCGCCCGAGTTCCCCCCGCCGGGCGAATGCCCGCGCGGCACGAGGACCGGTGTCTCCGCCGCCGTGGCCGTCCTCGACAGGGCCGAGATCCGGATCGCTCCCCACCTCGCCGGGTTTGCCCTCGGATCGCCCACCGGAGAGGCCGTTGTCGGCGGGTGGATCCGCTTTGGAGACGGCCGCCCCATCGACTCGCGATCGCTGACGTTCTTCGCGGACGCCTTCGCCCCGCCCGTCCTCAACCTGGGAATGGCGTTTGCGTGGGTGCCGACGCTCGAGCTGACCGTCCACGTCCGCCGGCGACCGGACACCGAATGGCTGGCGGCGCGGTTCTCTTCACACGTCCTCAGCCACGGGCACCTCGAGGAGGACGGCGTCATCTGGGACGAAGACGGGAACGTGCTCGCCCACTCCCGCCAGATCTCGATCCTCCCCGATCCCGGCTGACGGTCCTGGCAGGCTCACTGCACCACGAACGAGTGCACCACCAACAACGCCCCGCCGGACGGCGGGGCGTTGCGAAGTGGAGGTGCGGGGACTCGAACCCCGGTCCCGCGAGGCTTCAGCGACGGCATCTCCGAGCGCAGTCAACAGCTGAGTGTCAGGCCGTGAGTCGCTGCTGACCCTCTCCTCTCGGCCTTATCCGGAGAAGATCTTGACCGGGGTCTCCGGCGACCCCCCGGTTGCATCCTGTATTGCGTTGCCCCGGTCCGGCGAGACAGGAACCCCCCGGTGGGACAGGCCGCTATTGGTTAGGCGGCCAGTGCCATATCGTTGTCGGCACGTATGTGTTTCCCGGCTCTTTAACGAGGACTCCGGGGACCTCGGCTCGCTTCCGACGCCTCAACCCTCACGGTCGAAACCGATCACCCCCTTGCGGGCAAGTACATGTATACCCGCCGAACGATACCAAAGGGTCGGGGTGGGCTCACCGAAAGTCGCGAAACCTGTTGCTATCGGGAGCACACCACGGCTACGCTCGAGCCCCTATTCGTGGCGGAGTAGAAGGCACACGGCTCTTCTCGAGGGGCGGAAGAGCATTGGATGGGAGGCATCCAGGTGCACGTGCGTCGCCCCCGGGCTTACTACGCCGCCGGACTCTTCAACGAGGCCGAACGGTCGTTCAATCTTCGCGTCAAGGCCATGCTCGACGACCTGGGCTACGAGACGTGGTTCCCCCAGGAGGACGCCGGGTTCCTCGAGGACTACATGGACCAGGGGATGACCCTGGCCCAGGCGCGTCACGAGATCTTCCGGATGAACCGCGATGCGGTCCGCCGCGCCGACGTGCTCATCTTCAACCTCGACGGGCGCGTGCCCGACGAGGGCGCCTGCGTCGAAGCCGGCATCGCCTACGGCAGCGGGATCCGCTGCATCGGTCTCCAGACCGACTTCAGGGCCGTCGAGCCGGGCGGGAACAACCTCATGCTGGACGGCATCCTGAACTACGAACTCGCCAACGACATCGACGCCCTCCGCGACATGCTCGACGCGATCCGGGTCGAGATCGATCTCACCACCGACGAGCCCCTGGTCACGATCGAGGACCGGGCCCGGCCGTACGTCGTCGTCGCCGGCCCGCTCGGCGTCGGCAAGACCGCCCTCATCGAGCTGCTCGCGGCCCATGGAGACTGGGACGTACTCGGTGAGCCGGTCGACGAGAACCCGTACCTCGGGGACGTGTACACGAACCTGACCGACCTCGGCTACCGGATGCAGACCTATTACCTCGGTCGGAGGGCGGCGCAGCACCTCGCCGCGGCGCGCCGGACCCGGCCGACGCTCCAAGAGCGGAGCATCCTCGAGGACGCCCTCGTCTTCTTCCCGGCCTACCGGGACGCCGGCGCCTACGACGACAACGATCTCGCGACGCTCATGTCGCTCTACGACGCCGCCCGGGCGGCACTGCCGCTCCCGGACCTCATCGTCGCCGTCACCGCCCCGTTCGACACATGCGTGATGCGCATCAAGGAGCGGGACCGGGTCGCCGAGCGCGAAATCGATCAGGGCTGGCTGCGCACTGTCTACGATCGCTACGAGCGCTGGCTGGCCGCACCGACGGAGATCCCGATGGTGACCATCGATTCCGAGCTTCTCGACTACGTCAACCACCCCGAGGACCGCGCCGCGGCCGTCGGCATCGTGCGGCGTGCTCTGGAGAACGCCGGCGCCGTCGTGTGACCGGGCGCCGCGTCGCCGGCCCATCACCCACCACGGCAGTAGCCGTGTCGCTTGCGATCCTCGCCTCGTTTCTGTGGGCGACGTCGTTCATCTACATCAAGATCGGACTCGAGGACATCCCGCCGCTCACGTTCGCGGCGCTCCGGTACCTCATCGGCGCGGTGACGCTTGCCATGTTCCGGATGAGCCGGCCGCCTGCACCATGGAAGCTCGACCGTGACACGTCGATCCTGCTCGTCGTGCTCGGGCTCGTCCTCTACGCCCTCATTCCCGCCTTCATGTTCCTCGGGCTCGACCGGGCCGAGGCGGTCACGTTCAACTTCGTGTTCCAGGCCGGGATCCCGCTCGTTCTCGCCCTGAGCGCGGGCATGATCCTGCGCGAACCGACATCGTGGTGGGAATGGGGTGGCGTCGGCGTCGTCATCGCCGGCATGTATGTGTTCTTCCCCGCCCTGCCCGCCGGGGACGAAGCCGCCGGAGTCATGCTCGCCGCCGGCGCGGCCATCGCCATCGGCGGGTCGAACCTCATCCAGAGGGCGATCATGCGGACCCAGACGATCTCGAGCCTCGACGCCACGATGATCCCCATGGCGCTCGGCTCGGCGACGCTGCTCGTCATCGCCCTCATCGTCGAGGACTTCCCGGCTCTCGACGGCTCTGCGCTCTCGCTGCTCCTCGTGCTCGGCGTCGTCAACACGGCGTTTGCCTTCACGATCTGGCACCAGGCGATGCGCACCCTCAACGCGCTCCATGCCGGCGTCATCGCCTCGGCGCAGATCGTCGAGGTCGCCGTCATGGCGTGGTGGTTCCTCGGGGAGAGCCTGACCGCCGGTCGCGTCGTCGGCTCCGTCCTCGTCCTCGCCGGGATCACCGTCGTCCACGTCTCGAAGGCGAACGCCGCGAGGCGAGCCGCTCCGGTCCCTCCCGAGCCGGCAACCATCGCACCCTGAGGTCGCTCAGCGGCGCCCTTTGGCGCGTTCGATCTCCCGCCGCTGCTCGCGCTCTCTGAGCTTCTGGCGCTTGTCGTATTTGCGCCGGCCCCTGGCGAGGCCGATCTCGACCTTCGCCAGGCCGCGGACGAAATACACCGAGAGCGGCACGAGGGTCAGCCCTCGCTCCTGCACCTTGCCGACGAGCGCCGCCAGCTCCCGCCTGCGAAGGAGCAGCTTGCGGGGTCGCTCCGGATCGTGGCCCCCGTCGCGAGCGAACCGGTAGGGAGAGATGTGGATGTTCTCGAGCCACAGCTCGCCGCCTCTCAGCTCGGCATACCCGTCCTTGAGCTGGACCTGGGAGGCGCGCAGCGACTTCACCTCGGATCCGGTGAGGACGATGCCGCACTCATACGTCTCGAGAATCTCGAAGTCGCGCCGGGCGCGGCGGTTGGTCGCGACGACCTTGCGGCCGGTGTCGGCGGAGCCCATCGCGCGAAACCCTACAGCGCGGCTCCGGTGCACCGGCGGGAAGCGCCGCGGACACCGGTCACGTGCGGATGTAGCGGTGCACCGCCAGGCTGATCGCGCTCCCGATCGCCCCGACTGCGATGCCGAAGAGCACGACGACTGCGCCCCAGCGGGCGACGAAGGCGCCGCCGACGTCGAGCGTGATGAACTCGGGGAGGTCGGTGAGCCGGTCCAGCGTCAGGTTGTAGAGCACTGCGGCCGTCCCGACGGCGAGGAGCCCGCCGAGGAAGCCCTCGAGCATGCCCTCGAGGAGGAACGGCGTCCGCACGAACCAGTTGCTCGCCCCGACCAGCTTCATGATCTCGATCTCCTCGCGCCTGGCGTAGATCGCCATGTGGATCGTATTGGCGATGAGGGCGATGGCGGCAACGCCGAGCGCCAGGGCGAGGATCCAGAACACGAACCGCAACGCATCACGCACCGCGATGAACCGGTTGACCGTGTCCCCGGCGGAGATGACGTCGGTGATGCCGGGCGTGCCGGCCAGCCGGGCCGCGATCGTGTCGTAGCTGTCGAGCTCCACGGGCCTGATCCGGAACGACGCCGGGATGATGCTGGGGTCCTCCCGGATGAGCTCGAGCGACGCCGGGTCGTCCTCGAACAGCTCGAGCGCGACCTCGAACGCCTCGGCCTTCGACAGGAAGAAGACATCGGCGACCTCGTCCCAACCGGCGATCGTCGCCTGCAACCCCTGGATGTCGCGCATGTTGTCCGAGATGAAGGCCTCGACCCTGACGTCATCGGACCACTGGGCCGTGTTGATCCGTGCGATCTCCCCGAACACGAGCGTGCCGAACGTGAGCGACAGCGAGATGAACACGGCGAGGATCGCCCCGAGCACGACGAGGGCGTTGCGGCCCATGTTGCGAAACGACTCGGCGACGACGTACTGGATGCGCATCAGCGATCGCCGCCGTCATCGCGGCCGTCGCCGTTGCTGGCTCCGCCGTCGGCGTCGGGAGGCGGCTGTGGATCGGGCTCATCCGGAGAGACCGGGGATTCCCCGGCGGGCTCCGGTGGCGGAGTCGGCGCCGTAGCGGCCGGCGGGGCGGCAGGCTGCTCGTCGGTGCGCTGGTACACGCCACGGCTCTGGTCGCGGACCATCCGCCCTCTCTCGAGCTGGACGACGCGGCGGCGCATCGCATCGACGATGGCGTGGTCGTGAGTCGCCATGACGACCGTCGTCCCCGTCCGGTTGATCCGGTCGAGGATCCTCATGATGCCGACCGACGTGCCCGGGTCGAGGTTGCCCGTCGGCTCGTCGGCGAGCACGATGAGCGGCCGGCTCACGAACGCCCTCGCGATCGAGACCCGCTGCTGCTCGCCCCCCGAGAGCTGTTTGGGATATCGATCCGATTTCGCCGACAGGCCGACGAGCTTGAGCACCTGGGGCACTTGAGCGTCGACGACGTGGCGGGCCCGCCCGGTGACCTCGAGGGCGAAGGCCACGTTCTCGAAGACGGTCTTGTTCGGCAGGAGCTTGAAGTCCTGGAACACCGTTCCGATGGACCGGCGCAGGTGCGGCACCTTCCAGTTGGGGAGCTTCGACGCGTGCTTGCCGGCGATCCAGATATCGCCGGCCGACGGGCGCTCCTCCCGCATCATGAGCCGGAGCAGGGTCGACTTGCCGGAGCCCGAAGGGCCGACGAGGAAGACGAACTCGCCCTTGGAGATGTCGAGGCCCACATCCTTGACGGCCAGAACGCTGCCGTCGTAGACCTTCGTGACGTTCTGAAGACGGATCATTCGGCTCGATTCACCTCTGGGGAGCGGCAGGCGTGATCCGGGCCCGCGCCGGGGTCCTTCCGCCGCCGGCGCGGCATGGTAAACCCGCAGCCCGCCTACACAAACCACCCCCGAGGAGACCCGGCGTGGCCGCTCGGGAGCGGTGAGCAGCGATCAGGATTGCTCTGCCTCCGCCCGGCGCCACTGCAGGTACGCGTCGACGAACCGTCCGATGTCGCCGTCGAGCACACCCCCGACGTTGCCCACCTCGAGATCGGTTCGGAGGTCCTTCACCATCTGGTAGGGCTGGAGCACGTACGAGCGGATCTGGCGCCCCCACCCCGCCTCGGTCTGCTCCCCGCGGATCTCGGCGAGCTCTTTCTCCTTCTCCGCGCGGGCGTGCTCGGCGAGGCGTGCCTTGAGGATCTGCATGGCCCGGTTCTTGTTCTGCAGCTGGGACCGCTCGTTCTGGCAGGCCACGACGATGCCGGTCGGGAGGTGGGTGATGCGGACCGCCGAATCCGACGTGTTGACGTGCTGGCCGCCGGCCCCCTGGGACCGGTACGTGTCGATGCGGAGGTCGTCCGGATCGATCTCGATCTCGGCGTCTTCCACCTCCGGGATGACGTCGACGCCGGCAAACGACGTGTGCCGCCGCGCGTTCGCGTCGAAGGGGCTGATCCGCACGAGCCGGTGGACCCCTCGCTCGGATTCGAGCGTGGCATAGGCGTGGTCCCCGCGCACCGTGAGGGTGGCGGACTTGATCCCGGCCTCGTCACCCGGCTGGATCTCGTCGATCTCGACCTCGAGGTCGGAGCGCTCGAGGAAGCGGGCGTACATCCGAAGCAGCATCTCCGCCCAGTCCTGGGCATCGACGCCGCCGGCCCCGGCATGGATCGACACGATCGCCGGGTGGTCGTCGTACTCGCCGAAGTACAGGCTCTCCCGCTCGAGCTCCTCCAGCGCGTCTTCGAGCTGGCGCAGCTCGGCGACGACGTCGGCGATCGTCGCGCCGTCGCCTTCCTCTTCGGCCATCTCGAGGAAGACCTCGGCGTCGTCGATGCGCTGGGTGAGGTCGCCGACGCCGCCCACCGTCCGCTCGAAGCGGGACAGCTTTCGGGTGACCTCGAGCGCCTCGGCCTGGTCGTCCCAGAGGTCCGGCGCAGAGGCGCGCTCTCTCAGCTGATCGAGCTCTGCGACCTTGCCCTCGACGTCAAAGGAACCTCCGGGCGTCGTCGAGACGGGAGCGGAGCTCTTTGATGAGGGCGCGGGGGTCGATGTCGTTCATGGGCTCGTGATGGTACCGGCCGCGCCCGCCGTCACCGGGCAACGTCGGTCGCCGGTGGCGGCCGCCCGCTCAGCCGGTGAGGGGCTGGGCGCCGGCCTTGCCGTGGCAGTGCTTGTACTTCTTGCCCGACCCGCACGGGCAGGGGGCGTTGCGACCGACCTTGCCGTCCTTGTGGCGGACGGTGCGTCCCTTCCCCGTCGAGCCGGGAGCGTTCGTCTGGATGCTCTTCGGCCGCTGTGGCTCCGCCTCGCGCACGACCTTGACGTGGTACAGGTATCGCAGGCTGTCGGCCTTCACCGCGTCGACGAGAGCGGCGAACAGGTCGTAGCCCTCGCGCTGGTACTCGACGAGGGGGTCCTTCTGGCCCATCGCCCTGAGGCCGATGCCGGCGCGGAGGTAATCCATCTCGGCGAGGTGCTCCCGCCACTTGTTGTCGATGATCGACATGACGACGTTGCGCTCGAGCTGGCGGAGGATGTCCGGGCCGATCTCGTCCTCCCTCTCCCCGTAGACCGCCACAGCCTCCTCCTGGAAGGCGGCAATGACCTCGAGGTCGTCCGCGTTGTCGGGGTCGTCGAAGGAGTCCCGGCCGAGCCTGGTGTCGTAGATCATCGACATCTGGGTGGTGACGTCGTCCCAATCCCACTCGGTGGGATCGATGCCGTGGGTCATGTCGACCACGAGCTGCTCGATGACGTCGTCCCGCCACCCCGCGAGGAGCTCGCTGGCGTCGTTGCCTTGGAGCACCTGGCTCCGCCACTGGTAGATGATCTCCCGCTGGGTGTTCATCACCTCGTCGTACTTGAGGACGTTCTTGCGGATCTCGAAGTTCTGCGCCTCGACCTGGCTCTGAGCCCGCTCGATCGCCTTCGTCACCATGTTGTGCTCGATGGGCACGTCGCGGGGGATCTTCAGCCTCCCCATGATCGACTTCACCCGGTCGCTGGCGAACCGCCGCATGAGGTCGTCCTCGAGCGAGAGGTAGAACCGGGACTCTCCGGGGTCTCCCTGCCGCCCGGAGCGTCCCCGAAGCTGGTTGTCGATGCGGCGCGACTCGTGGCGCTCGGTGCCGAGCACGTAGAGACCGCCGAGCTCGAGGATCTTGTCCCGTTCGACGGCCGTCTCGTCGGTGTAGCGCTCGACCGCGGCGGTGTACTCGTCGTGGTACTCGGGAGCCTCCAGCGGAATGTCGTGCTTGTGCATCTCCTGTTTGGCGAGCTCCTCGGGGTTGCCCCCCAGCATGATGTCGACGCCGCGACCGGCCATGTTCGTGGCGACGGTGACGGCGCCGAACTTGCCGGCCTGGGCGATGATCTGTGCCTCCCGCTCGTGGTACTTGGCGTTCAGCACCTCGTGCGGTACGCCCTTGCGCTTGAGCTGGACGGCGAGCCGCTCCGATTTCTCGATCGACACCGTCCCGACGAGCACGGGCTGGCCGTACTCGTGGCGCTCCACGATGTCCTCGACGAGCGCATCGAACTTGGCGTCCTCGTCGATGTAGACGAGATCGGGCTGATCAGCCCGAATGACCGGCATGTTCGTGGGGACGACGACGACATCGAGGCCGTAGATCTCCTTGAACTCGCCCGCCTCCGTGACGGCGGTACCGGTCATCCCCGCAAGCTTGTCGTACATCCGGAAGTAGTTCTGGAGGGTGATCGTCGCGAGCGTCTGGTTCTCTTCTTTGATCTTGACGCCCTCTTTCGCCTCGATGGCCTGGTGGAGGCCCTCTGAGTAGCGACGACCCTCGAGGATGCGGCCGGTGAACTCGTCGACGATCTTCACCTCGCCGTTGCGCACGAGGTACTCGACGTCGCGCTCGTAGAGCTCTTTCGCCTTCAACGCCACGTCGAGGTGGTGGATGAGGTCGACGTTGGCGAAGTCGTACATGTTCTCGACGCCGAGGATCGACTCGACCTGGTGCACGCCCTGCTCGGTCGTGATCACCTGCCGCTTCTTCTCGTCGACCTCGTAGTGGACGTCGCGGCGAAGCCGCTGCGAGATGCGGGCGAAGTCCCGGTACCACTTCCCCGTCTCGCCGACCCGGCCGCTGATGATGAGCGGGGTGCGAGCCTCGTCGACGAGGATCGAATCGACCTCGTCGACGATCGCATAGGCATGGCCACGCTGGACCATGTCCTCGACGCGCATCGCCATGTTGTCCCGCAGGTAGTCGAAGCCGAACTCGTTGTTGGTCCCGTACGTGATGTCCGCGGCGTACTCGGGACGCCGCTCGGTCGGGGTCATCTCCGACTGGATGAGCCCGACCTCGAGCCCGAGGAAGCGGTGGATGCGGCCCATCCACTCCGCGTCACGTCTGGCGAGGTAGTCGTTGACCGTCACGAGGTGAACGCCGTGTCCGGCGACGCCGTTGAGGTACGACGGCATCGTCGAGACGAGCGTCTTGCCCTCACCCGTCTTCATCTCGGCGATGTTGCCCCTGTTCAGCGCCCCGGCACCGACGACCTGGACGTCGTAGTGGCGCTGGCCGAGGGTGCGCCGCGCCGCCTCGCGCACCACGGCGAACGCCTCCGCTTCGAGCTCGTCGGTGGAGGCTCCGTTGGCGAGACGCTGGCGGAACTCGGGGGTCTTGGCACGAAGCTCGTCATCGCTGAGCCGCTCGACCTCGGGTTCGAGGGCATTGACCTGGACGACGAGCTTCTCGAGCTCCTTCAGCTTCTTGCCCTCGCCGATCTTGAGGACCTTGCTGAAGACTGACATCGGACGCGAATACTAGGGACGGGCCAGAGCTGTGGGAACACACCCGCGGTTCGGGGCTATTGCCCCTCGACCTCCGCCAAGCGCTCGAGAAGCGAGGCCGGATCGAGGCCCGCCGTCTGCGGCAGCAGCTGACCGAGGACCCTGTCCGGCTGGACCTCGAACGGCTCCGGGTCGACATCGGAACCGCCGCGATCGCGAACGAGCAGCGTCTCGAGCGGTGCTCCGAGCTCCACCGAGGGGGCGGTGACCACGACGACGCTGCCGTCGTCGACGCGGAGAATGGAGCCCGGCGGGTACAGGCCCATCATCCTGATGAACAAGCGAACGAGGTCCGGGTCGTAATGAGACCCGGCGTTGGAGAGGAGCACCTGGAGGGCCCGGTGCGGCGTCTCGGCGCGCCGGTACGAGCGCCGGGTCGTGATGGCATCGTAGGTGTCCGAGATCGACACGACGCGGGAGAACACGTGAGGCCGTCCATCCCGGGTGACCCGGGGGTAGCCGCTGCCGTCGTAGCGGGCATGATGCTCGAAGGCCACGGTGGCCGCGATCTCGTGGCCCGGCCCTCCCGCAGACATGATGGCGAGCGCACCCTCCTGGGGATGGATCGTGATCTCCTTCCACTGCTCGTCGCTGAGGTGGCCCGGGTAGTTGAGCACCGCCGTCGAGACCGCGACCTTGCCGATGTCGTGGAGGACTGCGCCGACCCCGACCGGAACGAGGTGCTCCTTGTCGACACCGACCAGGCGCCCGACCGCAAGGGAGAGGATGCACGTATTGACCGAATGGAAGAAGGTGTACTCGTCGTGGCTCTTCACCGTCGACAGCAGCAGCGAGGCGTTGCCATGGGACACCGACGTCTCGAAGAGCCCCTCGACCGCCTCGATGACGCCCGTCAGCTCGAACGTCCCCTGGCTCGCCATCGTGCCGGTGACGACCCTCAGCGCGTCGAGCGACCCGCGATACGAGGCACGCAGGCCTTCCATCGACGAGGAGGTCACGTCGCTGGCGGTGAGGAAGACCTCGTTGAGGAGGACCGTCCCGTCGGCGGGGAGGTCGTCGCTCAGCGCCCCGATGAACGCGGCGAGGTCCAGGAGGTCCTGCGACGAGACCGGACGGATGAGCTTCACCGATTCGACGCCGCGCGCCTGCATCTCACGCATGAGGACGTGGTACTCGAGGGACGTATGGGGCAGCAGTGCCCGGTTGTGGTAATACGCGTTGTCGAGGACCGTGAGGACGACCTCGCCGTCGTCTCCGACGAGGTCGCCGGCGGCGTCGGTGGCGGACGCGATCGCCTCGTCAGTGAGCGGATGACCCACGGGGAAGAGTCCGACCTGGCGCACGAGCCGACGCAAGGCCTTGAGGAACGCCGCCGGGAGTCTCTCGTTCATCTGGCCCTCCCCTGCAGTGCCTGGCGGGCGGCGTCGCGAACCGCTCGCGATCCGCCCTTCACGCTGAAGCGCTTCCGCGCCAGCCCCTCGACCGCCCCGCGGGCTTCCGGTGTGTGCCGTCCCGCCAGGATCCCTACGACGGCGACCGCGACGTCGGAGCGGAGCCGGTCCGCCTCGATCTCCCGAACGAGCAGCCGGTCGAGCTCTGCGGACTCGGTGGCGCGTATGAGCGCCGCCGCCGCGTTGCGAACTCGCTCGTTGGCGTCGGAGAGCGCCCGCACGAGCATCGGCGCCGCCCCGTCCCGCTGGATGCGGACAAGTCCGCGCAGCGCCTCTGCGCGGACCCGGTGGTCATCGTGGGAGATGAGCTGGCGCAGGGCCGGCGCCGCCTCCTGCTTGTTGGTCTTGGCGAGCACCGTGGCAAGGTTCCGCAGTACGAACCACGGCTGACCGGCGAGGTGCTGCTCCACTGCCTTCGGATCCGGCGTCGCCGCCCGCGCCAGGAGCGACGTCAACATCTTGCGAGCGTGCGCATCCTCCTCGCGGGCGAGCAGGTCGACGAGCGGGCCGATGATCGCGGGACCGATGACCTCGACGAGGTGGAACGCATCCTCGGACGGTTCGGCGCCCTGCTCCTCCTCGAGGAGGAGCCGCAGCGTCTCACGGCCGGCGACACGCTCGAGGGCCTCCCGCACCTCGGTGTCCCGTTCCGCCGCATAGGGTGGGTCGCGGAGGATGTCATCGAGAAGGTCGCGTCCCGGCTGCCACTCGCCGTCGCGGAGGTAGCGGGAGACCCGACCCGTCCACACCCGGAGCACCCGCCCGAAGCGCTCGTCGCGATCCTCGCACTCGAGGAGCCCCCGCAAGACGGTCGTGCCCATCAAATAGTCGTCGATCGTCTTCGACATGACACCCCGGAGGCCGATGAGCATCTCCTGGGCGGCCGGTCGGTCTGTGGTCGCGCTGGCGAGCACCTCGCCGATGCGCGCCGCGACGGCCTGGCGGGCGGACGCCACCGCGCTCGACGCGGTGAGCCCTTCGCCGGTCTCACCCGGCCTTCCGGCCTCGCTGCCGACGACGACCGCGTAGGCGTTGAGCGCCTCCTGACCCCGTGCGGTGAGCTCGGGGATGTAGTCGGCGAGGTCTGCACCGGAGAGTTGGTCGAGAAACAGCTGGTGCGCCGTGGACTCGGTATCGGCGAGGATCGACTCGAGAACCATGAGCTGGGCCGGTCGTCGTAGATGGAAGAACGCCTCGAGGAACGTGCGGAAGCCCTTCCACGGGTCGGTCGCTCCCTCGCGCAGCGCGCCGGTGACCCGCTGGGCGTTCTCCGCGTACGGCGCGGCGTGCTCGTGGAGCTCGGCGAGCCCGGAGAGGAAGGACGCGACCTCGGGGTCGCTGACCGGTTGCCCGTCGGCGTCGGCACCGGCCTCGATCTCGACGCCGAGCAACGCTGCGACCTCGTCGGGCTCTGCGCCACGGTTGGCGGCTGCGGCCGCCGGCGAAAGCCCTTCGGCCTCGGCCATGAGCGCATCGAGGGTCCCTTCGGACCCGTCGTCCTCGCCGGAGAGCTCGGTGAGGACGAGCAGGCCGCGCTCGAACACCTCGATCCCGATCTCCCCGAGCTCGCTGGTGAGCGCGGAGATCCCTCCTTGCTGGCGGACATGTTCGTCGTCGAGCTCGACGACCTGGAAGAACGCGAGCAGGGCCTCCCCGCCGACCCCGCCCCGGATCCGCACCACTTCGACGTCGTGGAGGAAGAGCTCGCGGGCGAGCCGCTCGGACCCGTCGCGCCGGGTCGGGATGACCTCCTCGCCGTCGAGGAACGTCCCGGGGCCGACGATGACGACGAGCGGCGGATGGAGCTCTTCGGCGAGCAACTCGACGACCCTGGCGAACGCCGGCTGGCTCACCGGGTCCGGGTAGAGCGAGAACGTGGACCAGGCCGTGCCGAGGGCATCGAGGATCCGGAGGGAGAACTCGCCGGGCGGGTCGAAGTCGGCTCGGACCGCCACAGCGTCACCCGATCGAGATCAAGTTCTCCCGGACCGCGTACAAGACGGCCTCGTTCCGGGAGTGGAGGCCGAGCTTGTCGAGGATATTCCGGATGTGGTTCTTGACCGTGTTCTCGCTGATGTAGAGCTCTTCGCCGATCTCACGGCTCGTCATGCCCCTGGCGACGAGCTGGAGCACCTCGATCTCGCGGCCGGTCAGGGTGGGCTTGCGGGCCTGGAGCAACTCCTGGTGGCGGAGCAGCTGGCGGCACACGTCGAAGAGCTTGCCGGCCATCACCGGGGAGATCGCGGCGCCTCCGTCCGCAACCGCCGCGATGGACTCCACGAGCTGGGGAAACGGCGTGTCCTTCACGACGTAGCCGCGCGCCCCCGCCTTGAGGGAGGCGAGCATGTCCTCCTCGGACTCACTGCCCGTGAGCAGCACGACGTGAGTCGCGGGCGCAACCGCAGAGATCTTCTCGACGACCTCGATGCCGGACAGACCCGGCATGAGGATGTCGAGCAGGACGAGGTCGGGGAGCAGCATCTCCGCCTCGGCCACCGCACCTTCCGCGGTATCGGCCTCACCCACGACGTCGAAACCGGCGTCCTTGAGCGCCGAGATCAATCCTGCTCGGAACAGCGGTACATCGTCGACGACGAGCAGCTTCGTCATTCGCGTCCGATCCGTCCTTGCGATCCGTTACTCGGGTTCGATCAGTCCCAATGATCCGTCACGCCGGTAGTAGAGGACGCAGTGCTTGCCGCTCTCGGCATCGAGGAAGAAGAAGAAATCGTGTCCCAGCATCTCCATCTCCAACACCGCCTCCTCAGGCGTCATCGGCCGCATCGCAAAGCGCTTCGTCCTCACGATCTCGCGACCTGCATCACCGTGTTCATCGGTGGCAGCCCTGACGGCATTGAGTTGTTTGTTGGAGGCCTTCCGGGACCTCTGGATCATCCGCTCCTTGAGGCGGCGGAGCTGACGCTCGTACTTGTCCACGGCGATGTCGAGCGCGCTGCGATGGTCGGCCCCAACGCCTTCAGCGCGGACGGTGTGGCCCCGCGTCCGCGACGTGATCTCGACGAGGTAGCGGCCCGCGATCCGCGGGTTGTGACGCTCGACGAACTCGACGTCCGCGGTGGCGCTGTCGTCGAGGATCCGCGCAGCGTGCGAGACCTTCCGGATTGCGAGCGACCTGGCCCGCTCGTCGACCTGCATGTTCTTGCCGTGAACGCGAACCTCCACCGGGTCTCCTCTCCATGGCGAATGGGCCTGCCGGCAACGACACGACCCGCCCTCGCGCCGCGGCGGGACGGGTCGGGTGCCGATGTGGGATCGGACGCGTGTGCCTCTCAAGGGTGAACCACTGTCGGTGCGGTTTCACCGGTCTGCAGCCTCCCCAGAGGACGCCACGCTTGCAGAGCCAGTCTACCCGGAGCGGTGGCGACAAGGCCCGAGAGCGCCGGTACGCCGGTTGCTCTCGCGGCGGCGAGAAGGGTCGAGCCGGTCGTGACGACATCGTCGACGAGCACGGAGCCGGGAGGGACGCCAGCGACGACGCGGAAGCGAGGCTCGTCGCGCGCCTCCGGTGGCCTCGTGGCGTGACGAGGCCACCAGAGGCCGGGGCGAAGGGCGTCGACGACCTCGGTTCCGGTGAGGCGAGCCACGGCGGCGGCGAGACGGCGCGCCGGGTCGATGCCGAACCGCACCCGGCGCAACGACGCCCGCGGCACCGGCACGAGCGCCGGCGTGTGCGGCGCGACCCGGGCGGCCATGGCTGGCGCCAGCGCGGGCACCGCTCCCTCGATGCCCCGGTACTTGAGGTTGTGAACGAGCCGGCGGGCCGCATCCCGATGGAGGAGACCGGAGCGGATGACGAGCCCCGTCGCCGTCACGACGTCGCGCCCCGGGGTGAGGGTGCCGGTGCACGACGTGCACAACGGCGCCACCCCGAGTCGCCCGCACGCGGCGCAGCCGATCATCGCACCACCGTATGGCGGACCTGCGACATCCCCGCTGCGCGCTAGTCACCTCGCGACCCGCACAAATAGTGGGGACACAACCACCCAGCGTGACCTATCGTGGAAAGGGGCTCAGACGAAGGAAGGACCCGGTCCGATGGCGATCGACGTCGCAGTTGCACGAGAGCGCGACCGGAGGAGGCGGCTGCGGCGAATCGCGTTCATCCTCACCCCGATCGCGGCGTGGCTGTGGTGGCGGATCGCCAACGGCAGGCCGGTCTCACCCGGGTTCCCCGACCTGCCTCCCGAAGCGGTGTTCTGGCTCCCCGGCGTCCTTCTCATCCTCCTCCTCGGCGTCGTGTTCATCGTGCCGATGCTCGGCAACGGCCGCTCCCCGCACACGATCTACCTCCCGGAGCAGCTCGAGGTGGGCTTCGACGACGTCAAAGGCCTCGGCGGGGTCGTCGCCGAGGTGCGCCACACCCTCGGAGTGTTTCTCAACCACAAGCAATTCCGCTCGGAGATGGGCGGCAATCCGCGCCGCGGCGTCCTCTTCGAGGGCCCGCCCGGGACCGGGAAGACCCATGCCGCCAAGGCAATGGCGAAAGAGGCGGGCGTCCCGTTCCTCTTCGTCTCCTCTACGGCGTTCCAGTCGATGTGGTACGGGGCAACGGCGCGCAAGATTCGCGCCTTCTTCCGCCAGCTCCGCAAGGTGGCCCGGCGGGAGGGTGGCGCTATCGGATTCATCGAGGAGATCGACGCCATCGGCGTCAAGCGCGGTGGGATGTCGGCGTCCACCGT
This sequence comes from uncultured Acidimicrobiaceae bacterium, assembly GCA_947259365.1. Lineage (GTDB taxonomy): Bacteria > Actinomycetota > Acidimicrobiia > Spongiisociales > UBA5794 > CAMYMC01. The sequence goes on from CAMYMC010000008.1 coordinate 67,466, forward strand.
TTCGCCGGCGCCCGGTGGTGGGAGCGACGGCGCGGTCACCGTCGACAACGCCGGCGTCTCTCAGGGGATCGGCGGCGTCGTCAACGAGCTACTCGTCCAGATGCAGAGCTTCGACGAGCCCACCCGGCTCAACAAGATCCGGGACGGTCTCGTCCGTTTCGCCAACCGGTATCTGCCGCCCCACCGCCACTTCAAGACGACGACACCGCCGTTCGCGAACGTCCTCCTCATCGGGGCCACGAATCGGGCGGATTCGCTCGACCCGGCGCTGCTGCGGCCGGGCCGATTCGACCGCATCCTCCATTTCGGCCTGCCGAGCCGGCGCGACCGGCGCGAGCTCATCGACTACTTCCTCGCCCGCAAGGCGCACACGGGCGAACTCGACCTGGACGAGTCCCGGGACGGGCTCGCGGCAACGACGATGGGCTACTCGCCGGCATCGCTGGAGCGGCTCTTCGACGAGGCCCTCCTCGTTGCGCTTCGCGCCGGGAGGAAGGCCCTCACCAGACGCGACCTGCGTCGGGCGCAGATGGAGGTCGAGATCGGGCTCCCCAACCCCGTCGACTACCCCGTTGACGAGCGGAACACGATCGCCACCCACGAGGCCGGCCACGCCGTCGTCGCCTATCTCGCCGGCGCCGGCCGGAAGCTCGAGGTGCTCTCGATCATCAAGCGGAGAGACTCGCTCGGGCTCCTCGCCCATCGCGACGAGGAAGAGCGCTACACGAAACGGGCGAGCGAGATGAAAGCGATGCTCCAGATCTCATTCGGCGGAATGGTGGCCGAGGAGGTCTTCTTCGGCGAGTCGGGGACCGGACCTGCGGGTGACCTCGCCGCAGCGACGCGCCTCGCCGTCGACATGATCGGCTCCTACGGCCTCGGCGACTCTCTCATCTCGTTCCGTAGCCTCGACGCCGGTGTCATGGGCGGAAACCTCGTGGCGAAGGTGCTCGCCGACGGACGGTCGCGCAAGGCCGTCGACATGCTCCTCGCCGACGCCAAGCACGAGGCGACGCGACTCATCGTCGACCACCGCTACCTCGTCGAAGCACTCCGCGACGCGCTCCTGGAGCGGGAGGAACTCGTCGAGGATGAGATCCTCGACGTCCTCCGCAGCGCCGAGACGGATGCGCTGAGCGAGGACAGGGTCCTCGTCGATCTCCGCAAGGGCCCTGCCAGGCTTGCCGACCGCCGCGGCACCGCCATCGAGCTCGTCGAAGACTGAGCGCTCCGGGCAGCGGGACGGCCGCGGCCGGCGAATCCGGCCCCGGGCGCCGGCTACGTCCCGTCCTGCCAGCTCGCCAGGTAACGCTCCTGTTCGTCGGTCAGGACCTCGAGCCCGCCTCCCATCGCCTCGAGCTTGAGTCGAGCGACCTCCCGGTCGAGATCGGCCGGAAGCACGTGCACCGCCGGCTCGAGATCGTCCCCACTGTCGACGATCCACTCTGCGGCCAGGGCCTGATTGGCGAACGACATGTCCATGACGTCGGCGGGATGGCCCTCGGCGGCGCCGAGGTTCACGAGCCTGCCCTCGGCCACGACGAGGAGCCGACGCCCGTCCGGAAGCGTGTACTCCTCGAGGCTCTCCCGCAGGCGGCGCCTGCTCACCGCCATGCGGTCGAGGGCGCCGAGGTCGAGCTCGACGTCGAAGTGCCCGGCATTCGCCAGGATCGAGCCGTCCTTCATCTCGGCGAAGTGCTCCTCGCGAAACACGTGGATGTTCCCGGTGGCGGTGATGAACACGTCCCCCTCACGGGCTGCAGCTCGACCGTCGCGGACGCGGTGGCCGTTCATCGCAGCCGACACGGCGCGGATCGGGTCGACCTCCATGACGACGACGTTCGCTCCGAGGCCCTTCGCTCGCTCCGCGATCCCCCACCCGCAGTCGCCGTACCCGGCGACGACGACAGTGCGACCTGCGAACAGGATGTTGGCGGCGCGCAGGATCCCGTCGAGCGACGACTGGCCCGTGCCGTGGCGGTTGTCGAAGAGGTGCTTCGTCGCCGAGTCGTTGACCGCGACGACCGGGTATCGGAGCACCCCGTCGGCGGCCATGGCCCGCAGCCGGATGACGCCCGTCGTCGTCTCCTCGAGCCCGCCGATGATGGGAGCGTCGCCACGCTCCTTGTGGAGGACGGTGGTCATGTCCGCCCCGTCGTCGAAGACGATGTCGGGACCGGCGTCGATGACCGAGTGGATGTGCTCGTAGAACGTCTCCGCCGACTCACCGCGCACCGCGAAGACCGGGATGCCGCCGTCGACGAGGGCCGCGGCAACGTCGTCCTGGGTCGAGAGCGGGTTGGAGGCGCACAGCGCCACCTCGGCGCCCCCCGCCCGCAGCGCGAGCATGAGGTTGGCGGTCTCCGACGTGACGTGCATGCAAGCCCCGACCGTGATCCCCTCGAGCGGGCGCTCCTTCTCGAACCGGTCCCGGATGGCGGCGAGGACGTTCATGCGGCGTCCGGCCCACTCGATTCGCCTGTGGCCGGTCTCGGCGAGGCCGAGATCGGCGATGTCGTAGTCCACTTGGCTCCTCCTGCTCTCAGGCCCGTCCGAGGCGTTGCTTGAATCCTTCCAGGAGGTCGATGCGAGCGGCGTCGACCCCGGCTATGTCGGCGAGGTGAACCGACGTCACGTCGCCGACGACGCCCAGGCTGAAGAACCGCTCCAGCGGGGACGTCCCCTGGGCGACGACGTCCCCCACCACGGGCACCCTCCCGTCGATCACCTCCGCGGTCAGCGCCATGCGGCGTTCGACGGCGGCCGAGCCGCCCGGGTCTCGCAGCATCACCACACCGATGGCGCGTTCACCGAGCTCAGGCAGCGCCCCCCAACTCTCGAGCTCGTTGTGGTCGAGTTCGGGGACCTCCCCAGCGTAGGCCGGCATTTTGGCGTTCTCGTTGATCTGGGTCTTCCACCTCACGGCGGCGCCGGACGCCACGCCGTGGCCGCCGTAGATGACAGCGATTCTGCCGAAGAGGGCGTCGGCGAGGTCGCGGCCGAGCGTAGCCGCCGGTCCCGAGCCGCCGTCGAGCAGGCCGTCGACGAGCTCGCTTGTCCGGCTCAGGTCGGCCTCGATGTCGTAGCCCGATTCCAGCACGGCGTGGAGCATCCTGGCCACGACCCCTCCCTGGAGCGCGACGGCTGCCCGGGGCTGGAGGCCTCCGGCAAAGAGGGCAACCGGCGCGCCGTCGGCCGACGCTCGTTCGGCGAGGGCCCCGCCCGTCGTCACCGCGATGTACTGGAGCCCGGCGTCGGTTGCCGCGTCGACGGCCGAGAGCGTCTCCTCGGTGTTGCCCGAGTACGAGACCGCCACGACGAGAGCTCCCCTCCCCGCCGCCCATGACGGGATGCCGTAGGTGCCGTGGGGGAACACCGCCGCACCCGGGGCACTGAGCGCACCCACCCGCGCCGCCATCCCCGAACCCCCCATCCCGGCGACGACGACCACACCGGCCGGCGGGACGGCCGGGAGGTCGACCGCGGCGGCCTCGCGGAGCTGGTCACCAGTCCCGTAGACGTGATCCATCATCGGCATTCCGGTTCCGCCCATCACTCGTCGAGCCCGCCGCCGCCAGGAATCACCTCGTCCTCGAGCATGATCGGTATGCCGTCCTCGACGGGGTACGCCACCCCGCAGTCGTCGCACACGAGCGACGGCGGCTCGAGGCGCTCGCTCAAGCTCCCGGTGCAGATGATGCACTGCATGATCTCGATGAGGCCCTCCGGTAGCAGCTCACTCATAGCTCCTTCTCCCTCTCGAGGACTCGCTCCACGGCGGAGGCGAGATCGGCCACCGCCTCCCGATCCGGCGCTTCGACGTTGAGCCGGAGCACGGGCTCGGTGTTGGAGGGTCGCACGTTGAGCCACCGGTCCCCGAGATCGACGGTGAGGCCGTCGAGGCGGTCGAGCCCGGCACCTGGGAACGCGGCCGCAACCGAGGCGATGGCGGCGTCCTTGTCACGCACCTCGAAGTTGATCTCCCCCGATTGCGCGTACGGTTCGTAGTCGCGGCGCAGCTCCGACAGGGGCCGTCCATCCTCGGAGAGCGCCTGCAGAAGCACGAGCATCGCCAGGATCCCAGAGTCGGCCCGGTAGTTGTCCCTGAAGTAGTAATGGCCGGAGTGCTCGCCACCGAACACCGCACCCGTCTCCGCCATGACCTGCTTGATGAACGAATGGCCCACCCTCGTGCGCACCGGACGCCCGCCTCGCGCCTCGACGAGCTCCGGGACGGCGCGCGAGCAGATGAGGTTGTGGACGATGGCGGCCCCGGGCTCGCGAGACAGGAACCAGGCAGCGACGATGGCGGTGACAGTGCTCCCCGGCAGCGGCTGGAGCCGGTCGTCGATGAAGAACGCCCGATCGGCGTCACCGTCGAAGGCGACGCCGAGATCGCACCCCTCCCGGCGCATCAGCGCCTCGAGGTCGCGCAGGTTCTCCGGCCGCAGCGGGTCTGGATGGTGGTTGGGGAACGTGCCGTCCGGCTCGAGGTAGAGGGGCACGAGCGCGGGGGCGATGGCGGCGAAGACGGAGGGCACGGCGACGCCGGCGACGCCGTTGCCCCCGTCGACGGCGACCCGGACGGGAGCGAGCACGTCACGCTCGACGACGCCGAGGAGGTGCTCGACGTACCCGGCGAGAAGGTCCCGGTCGGTGATCTCTCCCGCCGTCGCCGCCGGCGGCTGGGTTTCCGCGGCGAGCCGCTTGACGTCGTCGAGGCCGGTGTCGGAGCCGACGGGGGCCGCTCCGGCGAGGCAGAGCTTGATCCCGTTGTAACCCTTCGGGTTGTGAGAGGCGGTGACCATCGCCCCGGGCTCGTCGAGGGCGCCTGCGGCGTAGTAGACCATGTCGGTCGTGATCATCCCCAGTCGGTCCACGGCGACGCCCTGGGACGTGATGCCGTCTATGAGCGCGGCGACGAGGCCGGGGGACGATTCTCGGCAGTCGTGACCGACGGCGATCCGGGGCGTGCCGGCGAAGAGAGCAAACGCAGCTCCAACGGCGCGAGCCGTGGGTTCGCCGAGCTCCTCGGGAACGAGGCCGCGGATGTCGTAGGCCTTGAAGATGGCATCCAGGGACATGGCGCCGGGATTCTAAAGGGGTGGGCCCCGGACTCAGCAGCGGGCGGCCCCTTTCTACAATCCCCCCGGATGTCGTCTCCTCCCTCGCTCTCCGTCGTCATCCCGATCCACAACGAAGCCGACTACCTCATCGGCGCGGTCGCCGACCTGTACCGGGAGCTCGAGCACGTTCCCGTCGCCGTCGACATCGTGCTCGTCGAGAACGGCTCGACGGACGCGACGCCCGCGCTCGCCGTCGAACTCGCCAGCCGCCACCGCACCCTCGACGTGCTCACCCTGCCGGATCCCGATTACGGCGGGGCAATGCGGGAGGGGTTTCTCGCCGCCACCGGGGAGTGGGTCGTCGGCTTCGACATCGACTACTACTCCGGAGAGTTCCTGCGGACGGTCATCGCCATCGGCGACGCCGCCGACGTCGTCCTCGCATCGAAACGCGCTCCCGGATCGGAGGACCGCCGCTCACTCTTCCGCCGCATCGCCACGTGGGGGTTCAACCTCGTCCTGCGCACCGTCCTGTCGTCGGGGGTGAGCGACACCCACGGCATGAAGGCCGTGCGTCGCGACATCGTCGCCGCAGTGGGTCCTGCGGTGATCTCGCGCGAGGACCTCTTCGACACCGAGCTCGTCATCCGCGCCGAGCGCGCCGGCGCCCGCATCGCCGAGGTCCCCGTCGTCGTGGAGGAGAAACGGCAGGCACGGTCTTCGCTGCTTCGACGAGTGCCGCGAACACTGCGGGGCGTGTGGCGGATCCGGCGGCAGCTGCGCCGGGAGGGCTGAATCAGCGCTCGGCGCCGACCGGGGGATGCGCGACGTCCCGGTCGTCGAGAGCCCGGCGAAAGACGAGGTCGCGGTAGCTGGCGAACTTGGGGATGAGGATGATGACCGACGCTGCCAGGAGGGCCACGTTCTCGCCGAGTCGGCTCAGCGGCCCGAACCACACATCGGCAAGCCACATGAGCAGTTGGGTCGCCGCCCAAGCGAAGACGTTGATGACATAGAACCTCACCGTCTCCCTCACGTTCTCGCCGCCATCGGTGAGCCTGAAGGACCACCGCCGATTGAGCACGTAGGAGACGAGCGTGGCGACCGCGAACGCCACCGTCACCGCCCAGAACACCGACAGCCCGGCGATGCGCATCACGTTGAAGACGGCAAACGAGACGATGGTGTTGACGACGCCGACGAAGCCGGTCTTGACGAACTGGCCTGCCGTCTCCCTCGTGAGGAACGTCTGCAGGTAGCCGTTCACGATGCCTCAGCTCGCCGGCGCGGTGACCGGCGCGACCAGGAGATCCCGACGACGGCGGCGAGCCCGATGACCGTCAGCAACATGCCGGATGCTTCGGCAGGGGACCTCGTGAACTCAAGCACGACCTCCTCTTCGGTCGGCACGACGACCATGAGCGACGGCGCAGCCCGGTACGGCCCGTCCGCCCCCCGCGCCTTCCAGTTGGGGAAGTACGAGACCTTCACCAGGTGGGGAACCCCGACTGCGGTGGTCCGGAACGAGATGCGGTGGTCCTCGAGCACGATGTCCGAGACCGTGCCTCCCCGGGCGCCCGTGGGCCGGGCGAGATCGAGACGGTCGGCGACCGCGCCGATGCGGGGCCACCGTGCCGGCCCGTCGGCGACCATCCAGCGATCGAGGTTGTCGACGTCGCCGTACCACTCGAGGGCCGCGTCGACGAAGCCTCCCTCCCCGTCGTACACGGTCGGGATGGTGGTCGCCACGTCGACGAGCGAGCTCTCCGGAACGGCGAAGACCGTCCAGGGCTCGGCGGTCCCGAGCTGGTCGAGTCTCGCCGTGCGCGCTGCTTCGGTCGCTTCTTCCGTGAAGGTCACGTAGTAGCCCACGTTGTAGAGCTGGAGATGGCGCACTGCGCGCTCGAGGTCGAGGCGGCGGTAGTTGAGCCCCCGCACCGGGTTCGAGGGCCTCAGGGAGACCTCGGAGGCGTTGATGAAGTGGAACGGCGTCGTGATCGAGGACTCGAAGTAGAGGCCCTCCATCGACGGGTGATCATCGCTCCAGTACGGGAAGAGCATGAGCGCCATCGGAGTGCCGTAACGGTTCATATCGCCGTTCGCCTCCCACATGATCCGGCCCGGAGCCAGCTCATCGACCTCCGCCATGAGCGCCGCGTACTCCCCGTGACCTTCTTTGCCCTCGTAGCCGGTGAAGTTCCAGCGGACCCAGCCGGGAACGTCGTGGATGCCGGCGACGGTGACGTTGACGAGAACGAGGGCGAGAAGGGCCACACCGACGGCCAGGTTCTGCCGGCGCAACGGCAGCCAGCGGGCCGCGGCGGTCACGGCCATGCCGAGGGCAAGACCGGCGAAGATGAACCCACCGAGGTACCAGTACGGGAGGAGCCTCGCGTTGTAGACCACCGTGAGCTCCACGTCGGGAAGCTGCAGCAGCCAGTACCCGAGGAACGGCAGCACCGTCATCGTCGCCAGGACGGCGGTGTCGTAGCGGCGCATGGCCGTCCAGGCGAACCCGACGACGCCGAGCGCGAAGACCGGGATGAACTCGTTGGGCAGCGGCGTTGCGACGGTTCCCGGTGCGATCCCTTCGCCGACGAGGCCGGAGACGGGGAACCACCCCATGTCGGTGGCGAGACCCTGGAGGAACGCCACGGCAAATGGGAGCGCCCAGAACGCCGCGAGGGCGAACCCGAGGCCCCAACTCGTCAGCAGCGTTCGGGGACCATCGCGGCGAAGCAACAGGGGCAGAGAGGCCAGGACGACGACGATCGTCGTCACGACGTGACTCAGCGCGGTGAGGGCGAGAACCACCCCGGCGGCCACCGAGATCCGGCGACCCTCCCGGGTGTCCCGGATCACGAGGCCGAGGTAGACGAGCGACAGGGCGAAGGACCACCCGAAGGAGAACTCGCCGGCGAGGGTCGACTTGATGTTGCCCCCGAAGATGGAGAAGCTCTCCATGAAGACGTACATCGAGCCGGTGACGGTGGCCACGGCGGAGACGGGGCGACCGAAGCCCATCTTGCGCACGAAGAAGTACACGGCTGCGGGGAGGGCGAGCAGGCCGGCCACGGCGACGAGCTTGAACGCGACCCCGTACGGCAGGGCGACGTCGAGGAGCACGGTCACCAGGGCGGGCAGCGGGAAGTAGAAGAACAACGCGGGGTACCCGGCGTACCAGTCGTTGCTCCAACCGAGGATTCGCCCCCCCGGCAGGAGGTTGTCCCGCAGGTGCTGGGGCAACAGGACGTGCGCGCCCATGTCGCCGCCGGTCGGCGTGTTCGCCGTGAATAGGGCCGGCCAGTTGACGTCGAGGGAGAAGAACGGGAACCCGCTCTGGGGCGACACCCGCCCGAGCGTTCCCGACATCACGATGAGGATCATGAGGGTGGGAAGGCCGATACCGAGGAGGGCGAGCACGCGGGGCGTGAGCCACGTCCGTTCTTCGGTGGGAGCGGGCGGAGCGGTCGGATGAGCCTCGAGCGTCGAAGCCGTCACGGAGGTGGAGGGTAGCGGGGCCCGGGATGTGTGGGCTGCAGTGGGAACCGAGGCCGCGGCTCAGCCGCGGGGGCGTCTCGCCATCTCGAGCACGATGTCGAGATCCAACGACTCCCCGCCCTGGTTCCACCAGCGGGTCTCACACTGGTGGCACGAGTAGAACTCGACCTCGGTGCCGTCGGGCAGCGTCAACCCGATCTCGATGACCGAGGAGGCGCCGCACGACTCGCACCGGAGCCGCGGCTGGCCGTTGTCCCTTCCCATAGCGCCTGCAGCGTAGTACGGCTTTTCGCGATCAGGAAGAGCCCGCAGACTCGTCGGCGATCTCGGGGATGTCTTCGAGCTTGCCGACGTAGCGGGACCGCCGGCGCCCGTCCTCCCACCAGTACGCGTACCAGTACGGCCCGTGGGGGCACCTCGTGCACGTAGCCTTGCCGCACCGAACGTGGTGCTGGCGCAGCTTGAACTCCGGAGAGGACGCTGGGAACGCGACCCCATGCTGCTCGAGCCTCGCCTTGGCGAGCATGACGAGTCGCCGCAGCTCGTGCTCGTCCATCTCCCGAACCGCATCGAGAACGTCCCGGTCGATCGCCATGCCGCCGCTCAGGCCACCTCGAGCGTCACGAACAGCGGGCGCACCGGGCTCCTGCGGTCCGTGAGCAGCCAGCCCCGCGGTGGAGTGACGCGCGCCGCGTGGCGCTCGCACATCGCGTAGCCCCTGCCCGGCTCGATTGGGCCGAGATGGTCGTCGAGCCACACCTGCGCGGCCCCATAGTCGTAGGACATGACCGCCGTCGCCGGCGTGGCACATCGGGTACACAACGATGTCACGTCCGCTGACGCTAGGTCGCCTGCTCGCCGCCGCCAAGCATTTGGCCCGGGGCCGACATCGCAGCCAGGGCACGCTGCAGCGCCGCCCGCCTCGGCACGCCGGCCAGCTGGGCCACCGTCGCTCCGGACGCATCGCGGAACACCGCGAGGGGGACACCGCCGACACCGGCTCGCTCGGCCACCGAGGCTTCGAGTTCCCAGGTCACCTCGCGGAACTCGATGCCGGCTCCCCTGAGGACGGCCCGCGCCTCATCGCAGCTGCTGCAGTCGGTCGAGGTGAAGAGCACGACCCCCCCGGGGAGGTCGGTGCCGCTGAGGTCGACGGGGGGATGCCGCGGCTGGCCGGAGCGGCGCGAAAGGTGCGCCGCTCCCAGCGCGGCGAGACCGACAACGGCGACGAGCGCGAGCCGCACGAGCACGTCATCCATCCGAGCGTCTCACGATTCGACTGCGATCCCGGCCGCGAACGCTACAGCGCCATCGGCGCGTGCGCTCCAGGCTGCCACCACCGGTGCCGGTGCGTCGACGCGGTAGCTCGCGATGGCCAGATCGTCGGGGACGTCGAAGCGTCCTAGGGAGCCCGGCCCGACGACGAGTTTCTCCACGGGGAGATCCCGCACCCCCAGGGGCTCGAGGGACACGGTGAGCGTCTCTCCACTCGGGTTGTACACCCACACCGTCGACGTCGCGTCCGGGACGCCGCCGGCACCGGGGAGGAGCCACCTGGCAGCGCCGTGGTCTGCGCCGGACGTCGCGGCGAATCGCGCAGAGCCGGCGACGGCGATCGCGTCCTCGCCGTCGGCGTCGCCGGCGGGACCCTCCTCGGCGACGACGGCAGCTCCGATCGCAGCTGTCGAGCGCAGCGCAATGCCGTAGTCGCCGTCGGCGAGCACGGAGAGATCGACCCGCTGCGGAGAACCGGCGGCGACCTCGACCCGAGTCACGTCGACCAGCGTCCCCTCGGCGGTGAGGAGGTCGACGGACACGGTGGCGGGCTGGACGCCCGGGTTGGTGAGCGCGACCGACGACACCATCCCCTCGATGCCGGCAACGGGGAACGTCCACGTGGTCGCGAGCCCCGTCCCCGTCCAGGTCGCCTCGTCGCCACCGGCCGAGAGCACGATCGCCGGGATGATGACGCCGTCTGCGGCGCTGACGACGAGCGAGAGGTCGTCGAGGAACGGCACGACGGGGTCGAGCTCGACGTTCGCCCAGCTCCGGCCGAGCACGTCGAGGGAGCCGAATTGCGGCAGCGGCTCGGGACCGAACTCGCTCGTGCCGTTGATCGACACCTTCACGTCGTTGGGGAACGGGTTGAACAGTCGGAGGGTCAGCGAGATTCCCTCACGGGTCGTGCCGCCCGGCAGGTGCCAGATCTTCGGCACCGAGACCACACACCGGTCCACGGTGAGCAGCCCTGGGGCCCACACCACCGAGGACGCCGCGGCAGGCCCGTCGTCGAACTCCACGAAACCGGGCGCATCCCCGCGCCGCACGATCCCCGCCACGTCGACCACACGGCTGCCGGGGCCGCGCAAGATCACCTCTCCTGCGTCGGCCGACTCGTTCTGAATCGGGCTGGGCAGGGTGATGACGGCCTCGCCCTCGACCTCCGACGCGAGCAGCAATGCCGCGTCCCGGTCGGCGCCGGAGTTCACCCAAGGGCAATACCAGACGCTCGCGCTCGCCGTCGGTGAGTGGGCGGCCTCCGGCTGGCCGGCGAACTCGGGCACCGGCACGTCCGGAGCCGGAGCCAGGGCGGCACCAGTTGCTACGACGGCGAGCACGACGAGGGTCCACAGCCGCTTCACGCCCCCCGCCTCCCCCACCATGCCGCTCCCAGGAGCAGCACCATCGCAACGCCGACCGCCTGCGCCTGGAAGCGTCTCGAGGGGATCGGGTCGAAGCGAGCGCGGCCTTCCGCGGCGCTGACGACGTTGCCCCATTCCCGCTGTTCCCAGGGACCCGGCTCCCATCGCGAGGACGCCGTCTCGGCGAGGAACACGGTTTCGCCGGGGACCTCGGCTCCCTCGTACCCCCACGGGGTCCGCACCCAGCTGTCGCCGGAGCTGGACAGGGCACGTACCGCTTGCCCGGGATCGTCGACCACGAAGGTGGGACGGCGCAGACCCTCGAGCGGCACGAGGTCGAGCTGACCGCCCAACACCTCCTCGAGCGGCGTGTCTCCGAGCGCGATGACCCAGCGGATGCCGAACGCGGTGAGCAACTCGCCGGCCCGGAACGTCGCGCCCGTGATCGCCGAGTCGAGGACGGCGGCGAGCGCGTCGTCGCCGGGGGCGGGCGCAGCGAGCCACGCCTCGTCGAGCGTCGGCAGAGGGGCAGACGTCACCCGATAGGCGGCGCCCCTGACCGTGCGGTACTCCCCGGGCATCGTGTCGGCGGGACCCACGAACAGAACCCGGGCGGTACCGGCCTCGTCGCTGCCGGCATCGATGAACCGAACCGGCGCGCTCAGCTCGTCGGCGGGCAGGCCGGCTCGCCCCGGGACGAGGACGAGGGCAGCGCTGGCAACGAGGGCCGCGGCTCCGACTCCTCCGACGGCGATCACGACCCGATCCCAGCTCTTGACGACGTCGACCCGTCGCAGCGCTTCGAAGACGGTCGCGGTGACCACCGCCGACCCCATCGCCACGGCCGCGAGGGCGGCGAACTCGACCTCCCTACCCGCTCCGGTCGCCTGGCTCCTCGCCAGCCACGCCGCGCCGCCGGTAGCGACGCTGCCCCAGATCGCCACCGCCCCGAGCCGACCCGGTGCGGCGAGAAGCGCACCGGCGGCGGCGACGCCGAAGGCGATAGCGAGGAGGGCGCCGGGCTCCCAGAACGCGTCGCCGCTGCGGACGTACGCACCGAGATCGGCGGCCGCCAGCCACGGCGCGGTCGCGGCCACGCCGGCTGCGCCGGCACCGAGCGCGAGGGCGCCGAAGTGCCACGTGCGGACGTTGCCGGCGGCGTAACCGACGCCGACGAGCGCAATCGCGGTGACCGGCAGTAGCGGCGAGGCCATTGCGAGCAGCGAGAACGTGAAGACGGCTCCGGCCAGCCGCCCGACCCGTCTCCGCCAGGTTCGAGGCCAGGGGGCGACCGCAATACGGATCGCCCAGGGCAGGATGCCGATGCCGACGAGGGTCGGCACCGCTCCGGCATCTCCCACCGCCCTCGTCGCCGGCCCGGCGATGAGGACGACGGAGCCCGCCATGGCCGGGACGAGGTCGATGCCCCACCCCCGAGCGAGGCGAAGGAAGCCGATGACGCCGAGCAGGAAGGACGCCCCCACGAGCACCGCGGCCGCGGTCGTTGGCCGGTCGAAGACGATCGACTGGACGACGCCGGCGAGCCCGATGAAGGGAGGCAGCGGTTCCGTCGAGCCCAACCCGGCGGGATTCCAGCCCCCGGCGTAGGCCGCAGCCGCATCCCAGCCGGAAGATGGCAGGGGCAGGCTGAAGCGGGCCGCAGGGAGCCCGGAGCCCCACAAGGACCTGGTGGCGACGAGCACGAAGATCGCGAGCAGCGCTCCGCCGGCGAGCTCCGGCTTGCGCAGCTCTCGGCCGAAGGCGGCGATGTCGAGGGGCTCGTCCGCCTCGCTCCGGCCCCGCAGGCCTCCGCCGAGCGACGCGCCGAGCCGGCGAAGCACGGTCGAGCCGCGAACCTGATACCGGAACAGCTCGTCGTCGCCGACGACCCTCCCGACCTGCGCCGCCTGTCGCGCCCGCAGGATCGAGCCTGAGGTCCCGAGCGTCCACAGCCACGACCCCGCCCAGCGGAAGACCGGCCACCTCCCGGTGAGCGGTGCCACGACCGCTTCGACGAGCCCGATGATGAACCGCACTGGCAGCGCCCACGAGAGCGTCACCCAGCTGTATGCCTTGACCATCGCCCGAATCCGCCCGGCCTCTTCGCGCCACCCGCCGAACCCGAGGTCCGTCGGCGGGAGCATCACCTCCGACGACGGGACGACGACGACGCGCCCGCCCCGCAGCCGGGCGCGTTGGCAGAAGTCGATGGCGGCGGCACCCGGCGCCATTGCCGGGTCGGGGCCGCCGAGGCCCCGGGCGAGGTCACGGCGCACGAGCAGGGAGGCACCTCCGGCGGCGGCGACGTCGCGCACGACGTCGTACTGCCCGGCGTCGACCTCGTCCGGATCGAGCCCGAGGTACGGCTCGTCGAAGACATCGGTGGCGACCCCGACCGCGAGCAGACGGTCCGGTTCCGTAGTGCTGAGCAGTTTCGAGCCCGCCACCGAGGCCCCAACCCGTTCCGACTCGACGGCGAGGGCTTGCAGCGCGTCGGGCCTCGGCTCGGCCCCGGCGCGGAGGAACCACACATGGCTCTCGGCGGCATCCATGCCGGCGACGACGTCGGCGACGCCGGAGACGAGGCCGAGGTCGACCTCATCGGCAAGCGCCCGGACGCCGTCACCGCTGCCGACGATGACGACGCGGGACGGCCCGTACACTTGCCGTTCCAGTGCCGCGATCGTCTGCGCCACAGTCACGGGATCGTCGCCGAGCACGGCTGCGACCACGGTCACGGGGGGAACGCCCTCAGGACGAGAAGACATGGAGGCCACATTCTGGAGGCGACCTCGAAGTACCGCAAAGACCGAACCGTCCTCCTCTCCGGCGGCGTCGGCGGCGCCCGCATGGCGCGCGGCCTGGCCGCGGTCGTAGCAACGGAGGCGCTCACCGTCGTCGTCAACGTCGGCGACGACGCAGAGATGTACGGGGCCCACGTCTCGGCCGACCTCGACACGGTGACGTACACCCTCGCCGGGATCGAAGGACCCGAGGGGTGGGGAGTTCGCGACGACACGTTCCGGACACTCGAGGGCCTCGCCGCCATCGGGGTCGACACGGCGTTCCGCCTCGGCGACCGCGACCTCGCGACCTGTCTCGCCCGCACGACGGCGATGCGCGCCGGGACCACGCTCACCGAGTTCACGGCCCGGCTGACGTCCGGCCTCGGCATCGCGGCCCGCATCTTGCCCGCCACCGACGACCGGCTACGAACGAGGGTCCACACGGGAGACGGTGAGTGGCTCGACTTCCAGGAGTACTTCGTCATCAGGGGTCATCGCGACCCCGTCGCCGGCATCCGGTACGACGGGGCAGACTCGGCTCTGCCGGGGCCGGGCGTCATCGCCTCGATCGACGACGCCGACCTCGTCGTCATCGCACCGTCCAACCCTCCGCTGTCGATCTGGCCCATCCTCGCCGTCCCCGGGGTCCGGGACGCGGTGGCGGCCCACGACCGCGTCGTCGCCGTCTCCCCCCTCATCGGGGGGAGGGCCCTGAGGGGCCCCGCCGATCGCGTCATGGCGTCGCTCGGCCTCCCCCCCGGCAACGCCGGTGTCGCCGCCGCGTACGACGGGTTGGTCGACCACCTCGTCGTCGACTCCTCCGACGCGGTGGACATTGCCCTCGGAGGTGACGGCCTCGAGGTCGTCGCCACCGACACCCGGATCCCGACCGCTGCCGCTGCAGCCCGGCTGGCCGACGAGATCCTCGCCATCGGGGGCGAATGAGCGTTCCCGGCCCTGCGCCCCCTCGGTAGATTGCGGCGAACGGAGGTACGCGTGGACGGCGCAATCACGATCTTCCCCATCCGCTCCGTCGGCGAGGTCGGCGCCGGCGACGACGTCGCCGCGATCCTCATCGCATCGATGGGCCGCGACGCCATCGCACTCGAGGCGGGTGACGTCGTCGTCGTCACCCACAAGATCGTGTCGAAGGCCGAGGGCCGTGTCGTCGAGATCGCCGACGATGCGGACTATCGCGCGCTCGTGCGCGATGAGGCCGCTGCGGTGATCCGAAAGAGGGGCGACCTCGTCATCACGAAGACGAGACACGGCTTCATCTGTGCCAACGCCGGTGTCGACCGATCGAACACGCCGGAGGGCACCGCCGTCCTGCTCCCGCTCGATCCCGACCGTTCCGCCCATGCGATCCGGTCGAAGCTGGCCGCAGCATCGGGTGTCGACATCGCCGTCATCGTCACCGACACATTCGGACGCCCGTGGCGCCGCGGGCTTGCCGACGTCGCCATCGGCGTCTCCGGTCTCGAAGCGGTGGCCGACCTGCGCGGGACGCAGGACATGTACGGGCGCACCCTCGATGTCACCGAGGTCGCCGTCGCCGACGAGCTCGCCGCCGCCGCCGATCTCGTCATGGGCAAGGCAAGCGGCATCCCGGCGGCGGTGGTGCGGGGATACGAAGCACCGCCCGGGGCCGGGCGCGGATCCGACCTGGTGCGCCGCGCCGACGAGGACCTGTTCCGGTGAGCTGATGCCGGAGCTCCCCGAGATCGTCGCCTATCTCGAAGCGATCGATTCCCGGGTCACCGACGCCACCCTCGAAGAGGTGCGCATCGCTTCGTTCTCGCTGCTCAAGACCTACGACCCGCCGATCGACCGCGCCCACTCCAGGGCGGTGACGGGGACGTCGCGGCTCGGCAAGCGGATCGTCCTCCACCTCGAGGGCTCGCTCGCGCTCGTCCTCCACCTCATGGTGGCCGGCAGGCTCCACTGGCACGAGGACCGCCCCGCCATCCCCAGGAAATACGGCCTCGCCTCGTTCGACTTCTCCACGGGCAGCCTCCTCCTCACCGAAGCCGGAACGAAACGCCGCGCCTCGTTGCACCTCGTCACCGATCCGGATGGGATCGCCTCGCTCGACCCCGGCGGTGTCGAGGTCGCCGCCGCAACCAACGCCGAGTTCGCCGCCGCCCTCACCGCCGAGCGTCACACCCTGAAGCGAGCCCTGACCGATGCCCGGTTCATCTCGGGTATCGGCGGTGCATTCGCCGATGAGATCATGCATCGCGCCGGACTGTCGCCGCTGGCGATCAACACGAGCCTCGACGAGTCGGAGATCGCCGCGCTCCATCGGGCCGCCGTCGACGTGCTGGCAGAGTGGGTCCGGATCAGGAGATCGGACGCCGGCGACGGGTTCCCCGAGAAGGTCACCGCGTTCCATCCCGCCATGGCGGTCCACGGCAAATACGGTGAGCCCTGCCCTGTCTGTGGCGCACCGGTGCAGCGGATCGTGTACGCCTCGCGGGAGACGAACTACTGCCCCGGTTGCCAGACGGGAGGCAGGATCCTCGCCGACCGCTCGTTGAGCCGGCTCCTCAAAGACGACTGGCCGCGGACCCTCGACGAGCTCGAGGGCGAGTCCTGATCGGTCATCGGGTCTGCGCCTTCAACCAGGCCACCGTCTGACGGAGGCCGTCGTCGAGGCTCGTCCACGGCCTCCAACCGAGCCGCTCCCGGGCGGCGCCGGCATCGAAGGCCATACGCTGCCACTCGTCCTGCCGATCCTCGTCCAGCTCAGGACGGCGCACCGATCCGGTGATCTCGCGGAGACGGCGGGCAAGCTCCACGAGCGTCGTCTCGACACCGCTGGCGATGTGGAAGTACCTGTTGCCGCCCCTCATCGCGGCGCGCACGGCCGCGTCGGCGACGTCGTCGACGTAGACGAGATCCCTCGTCTGCGAGCCGTCACCGGCCAGGACCGGGCGCTGATCGGCGAGCAGCGGTCCGGCGATGCCCACGACTACGGCGTCGGCAGAGCCAGGCGCCTGGCGCGGTCCGTAAACGGTCGCTGTCCCGAGCGCGGCGTACCCGATGCCGTGGCGGCGCGCCGCGTGCGCGAGATACTCGAGCACGCCGCCGGCGGAGACGCCGCCGGCGCCGGTCGGTCGGCGCGCAGCCCGAACTCCCACCGGGACCCGTGCCGCCGGGCCATACATCTCCCGGGCCGCGGTGACATAGACGACCCGGGTCACCCCGGCGAGGCGAGCGGCTTCGACGACGTTGACGGCACCGACGAAATCCACCGACGCCGTCGCCACGGGATCGGTGGCGGCGTCCGAGGTGTGCCCCCGGGCAGCGAGATGAAACACCACTGAAGGGGCGAACCGGGTGACGACGGCTCCCAGCAGCTCCTCCCGCACGTCGAGTTGATGAAACTGCACATCCCCATGGCGTCTCGCCGCCGAGAGGTGCTCGAGGTGCCCGCTGGAGAGATCGTCGACGACGAGGACGGAGAGGCCGTCGTCGACGAGCCGGTCAACGAGTGTCGACCCGACGAAGCCGGCGCCGCCGGTCACGACGGCTCTCGGCGTTTCCAGCGTCTCGACGAGTGAGGTCGTCACACCGGTCAAGCTAGCCGTACCGACCGGACCGGTTCCCAGGCTGGGGTGAAGACCGGGGAGCTGGGGCCGAAGCAAGGGACACTCACCGTCGACCGGTGGGGCCTAAGGGCATCTCACATCGCGCCGATACCACTACTGTCACGCTTGTTCGTTCGGTCGTGACAGTGCGGTCCACGGGGGTGGCACAGCGGTGACCTCGGGAGCAGGCGTTCTCCGGGTTCTCCAACCCGGCACCGCTCACGATCGCCGTGTTGTACGTGCTCGCCGGCGCCGCATCGAAGTCGGGCGCGTTGCAGCCGCTCGTCGGCGCCGCCCTCGACCCCGCCGGCGACGACCGGCGCAACCTCGCCAGGCTTCTCCCCCCGGTCGCGGCTGCATCGTCGGTCCTCAACAACACTCCGATCGTCGCCATGCTCGTCCCAGAACTGAGCAGCTGGGCGGCCCGGCACGACAGGGCGATCTCAAGGTTCCTCATGCCGATCTCTTTCGCGGCGATCCTCGGCGGCACGGTCACCCTGATCGGGACGTCGACGAACCTCGTCGTCTCCGGCCTCCTCGAGGCGGCCGGGTTCGAGCCCCTCGGCTTCTTCGAGCTCACCGCGCTCGGCGCCCCGATCGCCGTCGTCGGCCTCGGTGCGCTGGTCGCGCTGGCGCCCCGTCTCCTCCCCACCCGCGAGTCGACCCGGCGCGAGCTCACCGAGGCTGCCCGCGAGTTCGTCGTCGAACTGGACATCGTCGAGTCGGGCCCGCTCGATGGAGCAAGCGTCGAAGGTGGCGGGCTTCGCCACCTCGCCGGCGTGTTCCTCGTCCAGGTGCTCCGAGGCGACGAGATCATCGCCCCGGTCGCTCCGGGGCAGCGGCTCCGCGGGCGTGACCGCCTCCGCTTCGTCGGCAAAGCCGACAACGTCGTGGACCTGCTGTCCATCTCCGGGCTCACCTCACGCGTCGCCGACGAGACGCGGTTCGACCTCGACCGCTCGAGCTTCTTCGAAGCCGTCGTCGGCCTCTCGTCGCCACTCGTCGGGAGGACCCTGCGCGACGCGCAGTTCCGCAACACGTACCAAGCCGCCGTCGTGGCGATCCACAGGGCCGGAGAGCGCATCGATGCCAAGCTGGGTGATGTCAGTTTGCGGGTCGGCGACACCCTGGTCCTCCTCGCCGATCCCGGGTTCCGCGACCGGTGGCGGGAGCGGCGGGACTTCCTCCTCGTCTCGCCCCTCGGCGTCTCGGCGCCGCCCGTGCTACGGCACCGGGTGCCGGTCGCCGTCATCGTCGCCGCAGTCGTCGTCCTGGCGTCGGCGACACCGGTGCCGATCCTCAATGCGGCGCTGCTCGGAGCGCTGGCGGTGCTGGCCCTGCGCATCCTGACGTTCGGAGAGGCGCGCAACGCGATCGACCTCGACGTGATCCTGCTCATCGCCGGCGGCTTCGGCCTCGGCGAGGCGATGCGGGTGTCTGGACTTGCCGGCGTCGTCGCCGAAGGGCTCGCCGACACCGCCGGACAGCTCGGGGCGGTCGGAGCGCTCGCCGGGATCGTCCTCGCAACCGTGATCCTCACCGAATCCGTCTCGAACACAGCGGCGGCGCTCATCGTGTTCCCGATCGCACTCGCCACCGCACAGGGGCTCGGACTCGACCCGCGAGGGTTCGCCGTCGCCGTCGCCCTCGCTGCCTCCGCTTCGTTCCTGACGCCGGTGGGGTACCAGACGAATGTGATGGTCTACGGGCCCGGTGGTTACCGATACCGTGACTACACCCGGCTCGGCCTCCCGCTGACAGGACTCGTCGTCGTCGCCATCATCATCGGGGTCCCCCTGATGTGGCCGCTCTGAGGGAGACGCTCACCGTCGACCGGTGGATCCTAAGGGCATCTCACATCGCGCCGATACCACTACTGTCACGCTTGTTCGTTCGGTCGTGACAGTGCGGTCCACGGGGGTGGCACAGCGGTGACCTCGGCACACAACGCGAGAACCCATCGGCGGCAGTCCGGCGTGCCCGGTCCGGGCTTCGTCGCCGCGCTCGTCGTGACGGTCCTGCTGACGGTCACGGTCACCGTCGTCGCCAACACGACACCGGCAGCGGCGTCGATCTCGTGCGGTGCCGGCACCGTCAACGCCGGCTCCTCGAAGGTGATCGGGGTGAGCGGCTCCAGCACCGAGAACGTGTTCCTCCTCATCGTCGGCGTGAGCGGCAACATCTCGGCCTCCCCGAACGGGCCCTTCGCCCACGTCGCCGGATCCTGGTCCGACTCGATTTCCGTGAGTGCATCCCTCGATGCGGCAGGGACCGGCACGGTGACCGTCAGCGAGAACGGGGCCTCCGGTGAGATCGACCGGTGTGCGATCTCGGTGACGATCAACCCGACGACGACCACCACGACGACGACCACCACCACGACGACCCGGCCCCCGACGACGACCACCACCACGACCACGACCACCACGACCCTCCCCCCCACCACGACGACCACGTCAACGACGACCACATCGACGACGACCACCACCACCCTGCCCCCCACGACGACGACCACGTCGACGACGACGACCACCGCCGCCCCGGTCCCGGTGACGTCGACGACCGTCGCGGCGCTGCCCCCGCAGGGCGGGAGCGACAGCGGGTTCCTCGGGGAGAACTGGCCGTGGCTGGCCGGTGTCGCCGGCGCCCTCGCTCTCGGAGCCTTCGTCGTCGCGATGATGCGCAGACGCGCCTACGGCCCCGTGGCCGCCCGGGCGGCGGTGGCGGGTGCCGGCCGGCGCCGGACGAAGAGGAGCGGTCCCCGGATCAAGGGCCCGACGCTGCGGCAGCGGGTACGGCGGACGAGCCTCGGCCGCAACATCTCCCGTCGCAGCCAGACGCCGAAGGTGCGCCGGGCCTCGCCGCTGCGAAGGGCGAGAACGCGGCCGGCCCGCCCGGGCGACGACAAGCCGTCGCTGCTGAGCCGGCTCTTCGGCGCGGCGCTCTTCGACCGTCTCCGCTACTCGGGGTTTGGTGAGTCGATCCGGGCCCGCTCCTCTGCGCGCAGGGTGCGCTCTAGCATCGACACGCGGCGGGGGTCGGTCACCGCGAAGAAGCCCCCCAAGCTCAAACGGCGGCGCTGAGCTACTCCGGGCCCTCCGGGAGCTCCTTGAGGAAGAACTCGGTCATACGCTCCAGCGCGTCCGCCGCTGCTCCCGGGGCGTAGCCATCCGCGGAGTCGTCGAGGAAGTCGTGGCCGACGCCTTCGTAGATGACGAACTCGCCGTGGGGAGCGACAGCCCGGTACGCAAGCACATCGTCGACCGGCACCACGTCGTCGTCCCGGCCGTAGATGCCGAGCAGCGGCACCGCGACGGGCACGCCTGCCGCCAGCGGGGAATACGCGAGACAGATGGCGGCGCCGGCTCCGTCACGGACGGCGCGGAGGGCGTGAGGGCCGCCGGCTCCGAGCCCGAGGACGCCGAAGCCGTACTCGGCGCTCGACCAGAACCCGGCGGGGTTGGTGACGAACGACGCAACGATCTCGATGTCGCCGCTCACCCGCTCGTCGCCGAGGGCACCGTGCGCTGATTCTGCCGCCTCTCTGTCGGCGCTGCGGGCGGGCCTCTCCCCGTCGTAGACGTCGGGCGCGATCGCCGCCAGCCCCCGGCGCGCCAGGCGGCGACACAGGTCCTTGACCGCGGGGGTGACACCCCACACCGGAGCAGCGACGATCACGGTGGGCCACTCCCCGGCCAGGTCGGGCCGAGCCAGGTATGCAGTGCGGATCACCGGGCCGACAGACACACTCGTCGTCCCATACAAGATGGGCACCTTGCCCTCGCCCTTGAGGACGCTCACTGCTCCTCGCTCTCCCGGAATCGGCGGTCGGGCGGAAGCGTAGCCGGGCGCACCAACCGCACTTCTCCGGCGTGGAGCACCTGTTCTCCCGCAACGGTGTCGACGATGAGCCCGCCGTCGCTGTCGATCCCGACGGCGGTGCCGGCGCCGGCCGGCTCCCACGTCACGTCGCGTCCGATGGTGATGCACGCCTCCACGTACGCGTCGCGGTCCCAATCACCGCCGGCCACCGATGCGGCAAGCCAGCGATCGACCCAGGCGCGCGCCAGCGCAGATGGCATCCCGGGCCCGGGGTCTGCATCGAGGAGGGCTGCGGCCCCTTCGGGAGGATCCGGCCACCACAGGTTGACCCCACAGCCGATCACGAGGACGGGTTCGGATCGCTCGACGAGGATTCCTCCCACCTTTCCGTCCTCGGTCATGAGGTCGTTGGGCCACTTGAGCCCCACCTCGACACCGCAGACCTCCTCGATGGCCTCACGGGCGGCGAGGCCCACCACGAGGGGGGCGATCGAGAGGCGTTCCAGGGACGCCGGCTCCTCCATGGCGAGCGACGAGTACATCGCCCGCGGCGCCGGCCACCACGTGTGACCGAACCGGCCCCGCCCCTTCTCCTGGCGCTCGGCGACGATGAGGAGGGGGCTTTCGCCACTCTCGAGGAACGCACGGCGCGCCTGGTCCTGGGTCGACGTGACGAGGCCGACCTCGACCATCGCGTAAGGTGTAGCCATCTCGCACCGCCGTGAGTCAAAGAACCGAATCCCGTACAGCCGCCGGCGAGCCTACCCGGGGGGTCGGGCGTGAGCACCGACGAGCGGATCAAACATCTCAGGAAGCTGCGTGAGGAGGCGCTGCGCCCCGGCAACCAGCGCGCGGTCGACCGCCAGCACGACATGGGCAAGCTCACTGCCCGGGAGCGCATCGAGCTGCTCCTCGACAAGGCATCGTTCCAGGAGCTCGACCTCTTCGCCCGACACCAGGCCAAGGGCTTCGGGATCGAAGACAAGCGCCCGTTCGGGGACGCCGTCGTCACCGGGTGGGGCACGGTCGACGGACGGACCGTGTTCATCTTCGCCGAGGACTTCACCGAGTTCGGCGGCAGCCTCGGCGAGGTCGTCGCCGACAAGATCACGAAGGTCATGGACCTCGCCATGGAGACCGGAGCCCCCGTCGTGGCCCTCAAGGACTCAGGCGGGGCCCGCATCCAGGAGGGAGTCGTGTCCCTCGACGGATACGGCCGCATCTTCGAGCGGAACGTGAGGGCGTCGGGCGTCGTCCCTCAGGTCTCCGTCATCATGGGCCCATGCGCCGGCGGCGCGGTGTACTCGCCCGCCATCACCGATTTCGTCTACCAGGTCGAGGGCACGTCCCATCTCTTCATCACCGGGCCCGACGTCATCAAGGCCGTGACGGGTGAGGAGGTCTCGTTCGAGGAACTCGGCGGCGCCCATGCCCACGCCGCCAACTCGGGCGTCACCCATTTCGTGGCTACGACCGGCCGCGAGGCCCTCGAGGAGGTGCGGTACCTGCTCTCGTTCCTCCCCTCCAACAACATGGAGGTGCCCCCATACTTCACTCCGCTCGATCGCGCCGACCGGATGGACGAGGAACTCACCTCGATCATCCCCGATTCGCCCAACCAGCCGTACGACATGGTCCACCTCGTCGAGCACGTCGTCGACGACGCCGAGTTCTATCAAGCGCACGAGCACTTCGCCCAGAACATCGTCGTCGGGTTCGCCAGGCTCGACGGGTACACGATCGGCGTGATCGGCAACCAGCCGTCTGTGCTCGCCGGCACCCTCGACATCGATGCCTCGACGAAGGGAGCCCGGTTCATCCGCTTCTGCGACGCCTTCAACATCCCCATCGTGTCGTTCGTCGACGTGCCCGGGTTCATGCCGGGGGTCGACCAGGAGCACAGCGGCATCATCCGCCACGGCGCCAAGCTCCTCTACGCCTATGCCGAGGCCACCGTTCCCAAGCTCACCGTCATCACCCGCAAGGCGTACGGCGGCGCCTACGTGGTCATGAACTCCCGGGCGCTGCGCGCCGACGTCGTCTTCGCCTGGCCCACCGCCGAGATCGCCGTCATGGGCGCCCAGGGGGCCGTCAACGTCATCCACCGACGAGAGATCGCCGACGCGGACGACCCCGAGGAGCGGCGCCGGGAGCTCATCACCGAGTACGAGGAGCGCTTCAACAACCCCTACCTCGCCGCGGAGCGAGGCCTCGTCGACGAGATCATCCAGCCCCGGGAGACGCGCCCGCGACTCATTCGCGCCTTCGACATGCTCCGCAACAAACGGGAGGCCATGCCGCCGCGCAAGCACGGCAACATCCCGCTGTGAACGTGGCGACGGGATCGTGAGCGGGACCCGCGATCTCTAGGATGCCGCCCGTGGAGTCCCTCCTCATCACCAATCGCGGCGAGATCGCCATCCGGGTCATTCGCGCCGCCCGCGAGCTGCGGATGCGGACGATCGCCGTCTACTCGGAGCTCGACCGCGACTCGCTCCATGTCGAGCTCGCCGACGAGGCGTGGAACATCGGGCCGGCACCGGCCGCCGAGTCGTACCTGAACATCGAGCGGCTCATCGGGGTCGCCGTCGAGTCGGGGGCCGAGGCGGTGCACCCCGGGTACGGGTTCCTCGCCGAGAACGCGGGGTTCGCCACCGCGGTCCTCGACGCCGGCCTCGTCTGGGTGGGCCCGCCGCCGGATGCGATCGCAATGATGGGCGACAAGATCGCATCCCGTAACGCCGCAGACGCGGCCGGCGTCGCCTCCGTGCCCGGCTCGCTGGAGCCGTTGGGGACCGCCGACGAGGTCGCCGCCTTCGCCACCGACCACGGTTACCCCATCGCCATCAAAGCCGCCCACGGCGGCGGGGGCCGAGGCCTGAAGGTCGTGCACGACGCCGGTGATCTCGAGGCGGCGTTCGAGTCGGCGAAGCGGGAGGCGGACGCCTGGTTCGGGTCCCCGGAGGTCTACGTCGAGCGCTATCTCCAGCGGCCGCGGCACATCGAGGCCCAGATCATCGTCGACACCCATGGCACCGCTGCGTTCCTCGGAGAGCGTGATTGCTCCGTCCAGCGTCGCCACCAGAAGCTCATCGAGGAGACGCCCGCCGTCGGCTTCGCCGACGAGCAGCGAACCGCCCTGGGCGAGGCCGCGCTCTCGGTCGCTCGCGCCGCCGACTACGTCAACGCCGGCACGGTCGAGTTCCTCCTCGACCAGAGTGGCGAGTTCTACTTCCTTGAAATGAACACGAGGATCCAGGTCGAGCACACCATCACCGAGATGGTCACCGGCATCGACCTCGTCAAGGAGCAGCTGAGGGTCGCCGGCGGCGAGCCGCTGTCGTTCACGACGCCGGTCGCAACCCGCGGCCACGCCATCGAGTTCCGCATCAACGCGGAGGACGTGGCCGCCGGCTTCCTCCCCAACCCGGGGCGAATCGCCGAGTACCGGGAGCCCGCCGGCTTCGGGGTGAGGGTCGACAGCGGCGTCCGCACCGGTGCGGCGATCTCCCAGTACTACGACAATCTCATCGCCAAGCTCGTGATCTGGGGCCGGGACCGCACCGAGGCACTGGAGCGTGGCCAGACGGCCCTCGAGAGCTTCCGCATCGCCGGCGTGGAAACGACGATACCGGCCCATCTCCGCATCATCGGCACCGCCGAGTTCCGTGAGGGCAAGCACCACACGAAGTGGCTTGAGGACGAGCTCGACTTCAGCGACATCCCCAAGGCGACGTCGCCGACGTTGCCGGCGGACGAGGAGCTCGAGGAGCGCTCGATGACCGTCGAGGTCGGGGGCCGCCGTTACGTCGTGCGGTTCTGGTCGCCGGTGCTCGCCGCCCCTGCGAGCGGCGGGCAGCGGGCGGCTCCCCGCCGCCGGGCACCGAAGCTGGAACGCCAGGCGCCGTCCGCCGAGGGTGCCGGCGTCATCACGGCGCCGATGCAGGGAACGATCGTCAAGGTCCACAAGCCGGCCGGCTCCTCGGTCGAGGCGGGAGAGGCCGTCGCCGTGCTCGAAGCGATGAAGATGGAGAACGAGATCAAGGCACCCGTCTCCGGCGAGATCGTGGACCTCAGGGTGCAGCCGGGCGACGCCGTTGCGAGCGGCGCCGTCATCATGATCATCCGCTGACGACCCGGCGCTGTTGCAGACGCGCCGATGTTCGATTGCAGGGGCGCCCTCCTCCAACTACCGCGGGCGCCGCGCCTGGTCAGCTCCGTGCCGAGGCGAGCTTGCGGACCTCGTTCGCGAGCTGTGCCTGGCGCTCTTCGATCTTGGCGAGCTCGCGCACGATCCGATCGAGCCTCTCGACGATGAGCTGGTTCGTCGGTCGGGTGGCGGCGGCCATTGGTCACCTCCCTTCGCGGCGTCGGCACGCCCAAGGTCTTCACCGCCCTGAGCGGCGTTTCCCCGAGGCGTCACTCCGCGGCTTCGCTGATGCTCTCCGTGAGTGAGGGATGGACCATGAGCGTCTCCACGAGCATCTCGACGTGAAGCCTGGCGGTGACGGCGAGCGCGATCGGGGCGATGAGCTCGGAGGCGTGATGTCCCACGACGGTACCGCCGAGCACGATCCGCGTCGCCGGGTCTGAGATCACTTTGGCGAACCCGAGCGGGTTCCCCTGGATGAGGGCGCGCGGGTTGGCGGCGAAGGGGACCTTGGTGATCCGGACCTTGCGCCCCTCGGCGGCTGCGTCGACCTCCTCGAGGCCCACCGATGCGATCTCCGGCTCGGTGAAGATCGCCTGGGTGACCTTTCGATAGTCGAGCGGCTCCACGTCGTGGCCGGTGACGTGGCGGGCGATCTTGCGGCCCTGCATCGCCGCCACCGACGACAGCGGGAGCTGACCGGTGACGTCCCCGGCCGCGTAGATGTGCGAAACAGCGGTGCGCTGATACTCGTCGACGGGGAGGTGGCCGGACCCCGTCACGTCGATACCGGCGGCGTCGAGCCCGAGGTCCTCGGTGTTGGGCACCGAGCCGACCGCGAGGAGGCAGTGCGAGCCGCGCACGGTGCGCCCGTCCTCGGTCGTGACGGACACGCCGTCACCGTCGATCTCCGCAGCCGCCGCCCTGGACCCCTTGAGGAGCGTCACGCCGCGGGCGATGAAGTCCTCCTCGAGAACGGTGGCCACCTCGGCGTCGCGATGCGGGAGCACGTGGTGCCTGCTGACGAGCAGCGTGACGTCGGCGCCGAGGCTCGAGAAGATGTGCACCATCTCGACCCCGGAGACGCCGGAACCGACGATGACGAGACGTTCGGGGAGCTCGGCGAGGTGGTAGGCATGGCGGGTCGTCAGAATCCGCTCTCCATCGACGTTCGCCCACTCGGGTACGAAGGGCCGGCTCCCGGTCGCCACGAGCGCGGCGTCGAACTCGATCGTCACCGTGCCGTCCCCGGTCGCCGCCTCGGCGCGATGGGGCCCGACGAAACGGGCGCGCCCGTGCACGATGTCCACCCCCTGGGACTCGAGCATGTCGACGATGCCCCTGCCCAGCGTCCCGGTGATCCCGTCGAGATGTTCCCCCAGCCGCTTCATGTCGATCGACACGTCGCCCGGCTCGGTCACCCCCAGGCGGGAGGCGCCGCGGATCGCGGCGAGTCGCATCGAGCTGGCGGCCATCGCCTTCGACGGGATGCAGTCCCAGAGATGAGCGGCACCGCCGACGATCGTGTCCTCGACGACGGTGACCTCCGCGCCCAGGGTCGCAGCCGCGGTCGCGGCGGCATTGCCGGCAGGGCCGCCGCCGATGATGAGGAGGCGGAGTGGGTGGTCTTGGGACATCCCGGCCAGGTTAGGCGAGCGGCGGCTCGTCACCGATGGGTGCCGAAGACCTCTCTCAGGACGCCGGAGACCTCGCCCACGGTGGCCAGCGAACGCAGCGCCTCCTTCATCGGGTCGAGGAGGTTGCCGCTGCCTCGGGCTGCGTCGCGCACGTCGTCGAGCGCGGCCGACACGGCCGCATCGTCACGACGCGACCGCAGCGCCTCGAGCCCCGCCCGCTGCTCGGCCTCGACCCGGGGATCGAGCGTCATCCCCGGTGAGGCGGTGTCTCCTGCGACCACGAAGTCGTTCACCCCGACGACGACCCGACTGCGATCCTCGACGTCGGTGGCGTGGCGGTACGCCGAGTCCTCGATCTCCCGCTGGGGGAAGGCCTCCTCGATGGCGCGCACCGCACCCCCCATCTCGTCGATGCGCCCGATGAGCTCGAGGGCCTCCTCCTCAACGGCATCGGTGAGGGATTCCACGAAGTACGACCCGGCGAGGGGATCCACGGTGTCGCCGACGCCGGACTCGAACGCGAGGATCTGCTGGGTTCTGAGCGCGATCGTCGCCGACTCCTCGGTGGGGAGCCCCAGCGCCTCGTCATACGAGTTCGTGTGCAGCGATTGGGTGCCCCCGAGGACGCCGGCGAGCGCCTGGATCGTCGTCCGCACGATGTTGTTGGCCGGCTGTTGCGCGGTGAGCGTCGAGCCGGCCGTCTGGGTGTGGAATCGCATCCGCCACGACGCGGGATCCCTTGCCCCGACCCGCTCCCGCATCAGCCGTGCCCACAGCCGGCGCGCAGCCCGAAACTTCGCAACCTCCTCGAACAGGTGGTTGTGCGCGTTCCAGAAGAACGACAGCCGGGGAGCGAACACGTCGACGTCGAGCCCGGCGCCGCGGGCAGCCTCCACGTAGGCGAGGCCGTTGGCGATCGTGAACGCCACCTCTTGTGCCGCCGTCGCCCCCGCCTCGCGGATGTGATAGCCAGAGATGGAGATCGTGTTCCACTGTGGCAGCTCGCGGGCGCAATACCCGAAGAGGTCCGTCACGAGCCGCATAGACGGTCCGACCGGGTAGACGTACGTGCCCCTGGCGATGTACTCCTTGAGGATGTCGTTCTGCACCGTGCCCCGCACCCGGTCGGGGGCGACGCCTTGCTCCTCGGCGATGAGCTGGTAGAGGAGAACGAGGATCGCGGCGGTGGCGTTGATCGTCATCGACGTCGTCACCTCGCCGAGCGGGATGCCGGCGAAGAGACGCCGCATGTCCTCGAGCGAGTCGACGGCGACGCCGACCTTGCCCACCTCCCCCTCGGCCATGGGAGCGTCGGAGTCGAGACCCATCTGGGTCGGCAGGTCGAACGCAACCGAGAGCCCCGTCTGGCCGGCATCGAGAAGCGCACGGAACCTCGCGTTCGTCGCCTCGGCGGTGCCGAAACCGGCGTACTGGCGCATCGTCCATCGCCGCCCCCGGTACATCGTGGAGTACGGGCCCCTCGTGAACGGGTACTCGCCGGGAACGCCGAGCTGGGTCTCCGCGTCCCAGCCTTCGAGATGAGCCGGGGTGTAGACGGGCTCGATCTCGAACCCGCTCGTGGCCTCTCCGTGCATGATCACCACCCAAAATGAACCGGGCTGCACCGGCGGATTCCTAACATCCCGGTGCGGCGGCACCGATGGTACCGCCGGGAACTTTCCCCCTCTCCGAGACGTCTCACACCCTTGAAGCCCATGGACCCGAGCATCCACCTCCAAGAGCGGCGCGAGCGGCGCGGCCGACGGATCCCCGCGCTCGCGGTGATCGGGGTCGTCGGCGTCCTCGGCGCCTCCCTGGTCGGCCTCTTCGGCTTCCTCGAGGCCAACGCCGCGTTCGGCACCGTCCAGGACCTCGAATCCCGCTACATCTGCGATGCCGAGAGCTACCCACTCGAGTTCCCCACGATCTCCCGCTTGTCGGAGGTCTATACGGCAGACCGGGTGCTCCTCGGCAAGCTCACCGAGCGAAACAGCCAACCGGCCACCCTCGACGAGGTCCCCGAGATGGTGATCGACGCCCTTCTCGCCGCCGAGGACGCCGGCTTCTACGAGCACGAGGGAATCGACTTCAAGGCGATCTTTCGGGCCGCCCTCGAGAACATCCGGGGCGACGGCGGCCTCCAGGGCGGATCCACGATCACCCAGCAGGTCGTCAAACAGAACTTCCTCTCGTCGGAGCAGACGATCGAGCGCAAGATCTGTGAGGCCGTCGTCGCTGCGGAGCTGGAGCGGCGCTACACGAAGGACCAGATCCTCGAGTTCTACATGAACTCCGTCTTCTACGGGCAGAACGCGTACGGGATCAAGGCGGCGGCCCAGGAGTACTTCGGCAAGGATCTCGATGAGCTCACGATCGCCGAGGCCGCCACCATCGTCACCCCGATCCGGTCGCCGAACCGCTACGACATCAGGGACGAGCCGGTGAACGTGGTGAGGGCCCGCAACGACGTGATCACCCAGATGGAGGTCAACGGTTTCATCACGACCGAGGAGGCGGTAGCGGCGCGAGCGGAGCTGCTCCGCCCGGTGGCGCACACCGAGTTCGAGGAGCTGGCACCGCAGGTCATCATCGCGGCCCGCGAAGAGGTGCTGCGGGACCCCCGCTACGGCCTGGGGACGACGTACAGCGAGCGCAAGCGTTCCCTGTTCGGCTGCCCCGCGTCGGACACCGAGTGCGAGGGCGGGGGCGGCCTCAAGATCTACGTCACCGTGAACTACGAGCTCCAACAGGAGGCGAACCGGGTCCTCCGCGCCTGGTTCCGCGACCCTTCGGGACCCACCGGTGCGGTCGCGATGGTCGACAACCACACGGGTGCGATCAAGGTCATGGCGAGCGGGCTCGACTTCGGTGAGGACATCGCCGCCGGCCAGCGCCCGTACGACCTCGCCGGAGAGGGCAGGCGTCAGGCGGGATCCGCTTTCAAGCCCTTCGCCCTCGCCGCCGCCCTGGAAAACGGGAGCCAGTTCGGGCTTCCGATCACCCTCGGCTCGTACTGGGACTACACGAGCCCGCAGCGGATCGACTGCGGCTCCCCCTGCGGAGAGGACGGCTCGAACATCTGGACCGTCTACAACGCAGGCGGATCGAACGCGGGCGGGATCCGCACCCTCGAGGAGGCGACGTACTTCTCGACGAACACCGTCTACGCCCAGGTGTCGTTCGCCGTTGGGCCGGAGAAGATCGTAGACGTCGCCCATCGCATGGGCATCGAGTCCCCGCTCAACCCGGTGCTGTCCATCTCCCTCGGCACCCAGAGCGTCAGCCCGCTCGAGATGGCGGCCGCGTACTCGACGATCGCGAACTACGGGGAGAGGGTCGAGCCGTACCTCATCGAGCGCATCGAGGACAACGACGGCAACATCATCTACAGCCACGAGGTCGCGCGGGAGCGCATCCTCGACGAGGCGCTCGCCGCCGCCATGGTCAATACGATGAAGAAGGTCGTGAGCCAGGGCACGGCGACGAGGGCGAACATCGACCGCCCCCAGGCGGGTAAGACCGGCACCGCGCAGAACTTCCGCGACGTGTGGTTCATGGGCTTCATCCCTCAGTACACGACCTCGGTGTGGGTCGGGTACGCCGACGCCCAGATCGAGATGGTCGACTTCGACGTCTTCAACGATCTCACCGGCAAAGAACAACACTTCAGCAGGGCGTTCGGCGGCACGCTGGCCGCGCCGATCTGGAAAGAGTTCATGCTCTTCGTCACCGAGGACCTCCCCGTCGAGGACTTCGCCCCCGAGCCACCGGGAACCCCGGTCTACTACCAGGTGCCGAACACCGTGGTACCCGACGTGATGGAGCTCACCACCGAGGCCGCGATGAAGGATGCGCTCTTCAAGGCCGGGCTCTTCCTCGCCGTGGAGGAGGTGGCCAGCGTGGAGCCGGAGGGCACCATCTTGGATCAGTCGCCGGCAGCCGGGATCACGCTGCGGCAGGGCCGAACCGTCACCGTGCGGATCTCGACGGGGCTGCCGCCGCTGATGACCGATCTGATCGGAATGACCATGGCCGAGGTGCCCGCCGCCTTCGAGGTGTTCAACGAGGAGACCGGCCTTCAGGTCACGTGGGTGTTCACCCCGGTACCGACCCCGGACGCTCTCGTCTGGAACCGTGTGCTGGCGACGAACCCGGCGCCGGGAGCCGAGGTGGCGTTCGAGCAGGAAGTCATCGTCTTCGTCGGATCTCCGCCGGCGCCTGCCCCCTGAGCGGGCGGGGAGTCACGATCCGCCGAGGCGGGACCTGAGCACCTCGATCCGGTCGTCCAGCGCCTCGACGAGGGTCCGAACACGGGCAACAGGGTCGTCGATCTCGAGCAGCCGCTGCCTGTCGAGCTGCTCGATGGGAGCCGCGGAACACATCGTCCACGCCGCCGCAGCCGGGTCGTCCGGCAACTCGAGTTCACCGGCACCGACGTCCGCTCCGAGCTCTGACGCCAACGCCAGAAGCGTCCTGTGACGACGGTGTGCCTCGGCGATCCGGTCGACGAGATCGTCGCCCGGCGCGGCGTCGTCGAGATCCGCGACGCTGGCCCTCGGGTACGGATCATCGGCCAGCCAATCCTCCACCCGGATGCGGTGGACGCCGATCGTCACGACGGCGAGACGAGACTCGGCGACGCGGCCGGCCCGCACGATCCTGGCGACGCAGCCGACGTCGAAACGATGGTCGGCCCCGCCCACCTCCTGGCCCCGCTCGATGAGCACCACCCCGAACGTGCCGTCGTCCTCGAGCGCATCGGACACCATCTTCAGGTACCTCGGTTCGAAGACGTGCAGCGGGAGCACACCGTAGGGAAACAGCACGGTGCCGAGCGGGAACATGCGCAGCGGTCGGGACTCGTCCACCGTCGCAGTATGGAGGCTCGGGGCCGCCCGTGGAAATGGCCGGCCGACGTCGTCGGGCCCGACGCCGGGTTTGTTTCGCGCTCTCGGTACGAGGCTATTGATCTCACCTCGTCCTTATTGGTATTCAATGAGCCGATGAAGTCGCCGATCTCGACAGCGCCCGGGTCCCTCCGTCGTGTACGTCCTCCCACGTCGGATTCCGCGCCATCCCCGGGCGCTGTCGGGCCCCTCCCCGTGCCGGCACTCCGCCCGACCGCACGTCGGCGCGAGCACGTCAGCCCACAGGTGTGGCATGCCAGGGCGCCGCATCCCTCGTATCCGGTCACCGACCCCTACGTGCGCCGGTTCTGGACCGCGGTCATCGGACCGGGAGCGGTCGCCGACTTGCTGAGACTCGCCACCGCAGCACGCCGCGGCCGCTCCCTGAGGCGCCCCGTCCATCTCGGAGTCCTCCTCGCCGCCGGACTCGTCATCGTCGAAGGAGGCCGGCTGCTCGTGCCGGTCGCAGTGCCGGCGGTACCTGCCCGGCTCGCCTCCAGGCTCACACCCGGCCTGCGTCGCGAGCACGGCGCCCGACCGACGCGTCTGTGACGCCTCCCATTAGGCTCGCCGCGGTGACGACCGTCGCCGCTGCCGCCGGCCGGCTCTCGGATCGGACCCGGATCCTCGTCTTCACCGGAGCCGGCATCTCCACCGAGTCCGGCATCCCCGATTTCCGCGGCCCCCACGGGCTGTGGAAGCGCCTCGATCCCAACGACTTCACCCTCGAGCGCTGGGTGACGAGCGAATCGTTCCGCATCGAGGCCTGGGGGCGCCGCTTCGCCCCGGACCGGCCGGTGTACCGGCCGAACGACGGCCACCGCGCCATCGCCGATCTCTGGCGCACCGGGCATATGATCGGCTGCATCACTCAGAACATCGATGGACTCCACCAGGCCGCGGGATTGCCGGACGAGGGCGTCGCCGAGGTCCACGGGAACGCCTCCGGCATCGTGTGCTACGCCGAAGGCCACGACGTCGACGTCGACGACGTTCGCTCCCGTTGGGAGGACGGCGAGACGGACCCCCGCTGCGCCGGATGCGGGTCGATCCTCAAGTCGACGACGGTGCTCTTCGGGGAGAACCTCCCCCCGGGTGCGGTCGCCCGAGCGCAGGGATGGACGGACGGGGCCGACGCCGTGATCGCCGTCGGCTCCACGCTGTCGGTCTACCCGGCCGCGTACTTCCCCCTCGAGATCGCGGGCCGGGGCGACCCGTTCGTCATCGTCAACGAGGGTCCGACGGACCACGACCGCCTCGCCACGGTCCGCATCGAGGGCAAGGCCGGCGACGTCCTCCCCGAGCTCGTCGGCGCACTCATCGCCGGCTGACCGGACCCGGCCGGAGCGGCTCCCGCTACGCTCGCGGCCGGAGGACCACCGTGGACTATCGCGACCTCGTCGCCAGGGCCAAGGAGACGATCACCGAGATCGATGCACCGTCGCTGGAGGCTGCGATCCCGGACGGGACCACCGTCATCGACGTGCGCGAACCGTCCGAGCACGCCGCGGGCGCCATCGCCGGCTCGATCCTCATCCCTCGCGGCGTGCTCGAGTCGGAGATCACGATCCGGGTCCCCGACCGGTCGACGCCCGTCGTCCTCTACTGCGCTGCCGGCAACCGATCGGCCCTCGCCGCCGGTGTGCTCGAGGAGATGGGCTACCGCGACGTCGCCAGCCTCGCCGGCGGGTTCGACGAGTGGAAGGGGGCCGGCAGGCCGTGGAGCCTCCCCACCGGCCTCACGACCGACCAGCGCGCCCGGTACAGCCGCCACCTCGTCCTCCCCGAGGTCGGAGAAGCGGGCCAGCAACGCCTGCTCGATGCCAGGGTGCTCATCGTCGGCGCCGGCGGGCTCGGGTCGCCGGCGGCGCTCTACCTCGCCGCCGCCGGCGTTGGCACGCTGGGGATCATCGACGCCGATCGGGTCGACGTCTCGAACCTGCAACGCCAGATCCTCCACGATGCCGGCAGAGTCGGAAAGCTCAAGGTCGAATCGGCGCGCGACACGCTGCGAGCCCTCAACCCCGGTGTCGAGGTCGAGGCCCACCCGACTCGCCTCGACGCCGCCAACGCGCTCGACGTGATGGGGAGATACGACGTCGTCGTCGACGGCGCCGACAACTTCCCCACCCGCTACCTCGTCAACGATGCGTCCCTCCACGTCCGGGTGCCGGTCGTCCACGCATCGATCTTCCGCTTCGAGGGTCAGGCCACGGTCTTCGACCCGTACGCAGGCCCCTGCTACCGGTGTCTGTACCGCCTCCCCCCGCCACCGGAGCTCGCGCCGTCGTGCGCAGAGGCGGGGGTGCTCGGCGTCCTCCCCGGCATCATCGGCTCGGTCCAGGCGATGGAGGCGATCAAGCTGCTCATCGGGATCGGAACCCCGCTCACCGGCCGCCTCCTGATGTACGACGCGCTCGACCAGACGTTCCGCACGCTCAACGTGCGACGGGACCCGGAGTGCCCCGCCTGCGGGGATGAGTCGGCGCCTCCGCCCCTCGTCGATTACGACCCCACCTGTGCCCCGGTGACCGCCGCGTGATCGTGGTGCGGCAGTGCTGGCGGCATGCGGTTGGCGCTCTCGCGTTGGCGACCCTGTTGGCTACGGGCTGCGGCGCGGAGCCGGCGCCGACGATCTGTGAGCCAGCAGCGGAGCCCATCGGATCGGACGTACGCACCTCTGCCAGCGACGAGAACGGAGATGCCGTTGGCGCGACCATGGACGGCGGCTTCTGCGGCATGCGCCGCATCCGGACGTGAACCCGCTGGCCTCGGTGCGGGCCGCGAGCGGCGGGCGCTTCGACGACCTGGAACGCGGAGACGTCGTGATCGCTGCAGGCACCCCAAGCGAGGTGGTCGAAGCCGCCCGGGCGTGCCGTGGCTCACCCTCACCGGCGGACGGGTCGAGGGCTAGGCCGCGCGGCAGCGGGACGGGCACGGCACCCACCCGAGGGCGCCGGGCGCGGCTCACACGGCAAACGGGACGAGGTCCGGGAGCCCGAGGCGGACCACGGGCTCGGGAGCCGGCACCGGCATCGCGTCTGCGGATGCCGGTGTCGGGGCCGGAACCGGCGGTGGCGGAGGCGGCGGAGGTGTCGGCTCCGGCGCAGGAGGCGAAGGCTCCGGAGGCGGCTCGGCGGGCGGTGAGGCCTTTTCTGTCTCGGGCGGTGGCGGCGGGGCCTCTTCGGGCTCCGGTGGTGGCGGTGGCTCCTCGGGTGGCGAGTTGAGACCCTCCGGCCCTCTCATGAAGACCACGGTGACCCACAGCTTCGTGTCCGCTTCCGCGACCACGCCGACCCCGACGTAGTTGAAGTCACCGAGGATGTTGGCGCGGTGGCCCGCCGAATCCATGAACGCGGCGTGAAGCGCATCGACGGTGGGACCGACACCGACGTTCTCACCGAGCGTGATCCACCCCGTGGTGACGGCGGCGAGGTTGGGGTTGTGGTAGAGGTTGTTCTCGTCGGCCATGCGGCGAGAGTGCGCCCGGGCGTCGTCGACGAGGTCCCAGTACATCTCGACGGGTGCGAGGCCGCGCCCGGAGCGCTCGGCGTTCATCTTCGCCAGGAACGACGACTCCCCGGGTCCGGCGACGGCCGACGGCGATGTGAGACCCGCCCAGGCAACGGCGAGTGCGGTGAGGGTGATGGTGAGGCGTCGGCGGGCTGTCCGCATCGATGACCACCCAGAGTGCTGAGTCGTGACACTCTGCGTATCGGACGCGGATAGTGGCTTCTTTAGCTACCATGAGTGGTTGCCATCGCCTCATCGGAATGAGGGCGGCCTCAGCCGGTGAGATCCTCGGCGAGGGCGATGAGGGTGCGGACACCGAAGCCGGTGCCGCCCTTCGACAGGTAGTGCTCGGCTCGTGCCGCTCGTGCCGGACCGGCGACGTCGAGGTGAACCCAGGGACGGTCGCCGGCGAACTCGGCCAGGATGAGGGCGGCGGCGATTGCCGATCCGTAGCGCTCGCCGGTGTTCTTCATGTCAGCGACGGCCGACTCGATGTGCGAGCGGTACTCGGTCTCGAGAGGCAGTCGCCACAGCTTCTCCCCCGCCTTCGCCGCCGCCCCGGCGACCCGGTCGGCCGCATCGTCGTCGTTGGAGAAGAGCCCGCCGATCTTCGGGCCGAGAGCGACAGCACAGGCGCCGGTGAGGGTGGCGATGTCGACAATGAGGTCGGGCTCGGCCTCGACGGCGAGCGAGAGCCCGTCGGCGAGCACGAGTCTGCCCTCAGCATCGGTGTTGAGGACCTCGATCGTCTTGCCGTTCCGTGCTCGCATGACGTCTCCCGGTCGCTGCGCCGAGCCGCCGGGCATGTTCTCGGTGAGGGGAGTGATCCCGAGCACCCGCACCGGAAGGGCGAGATCGGCGACGGCGCGCACGGTGGCGAACACGGCGGCCGCGCCCGACATGTCGGTCTTCATCGTCTCCATCGACTTCACCGGCTTCAGCGACAGCCCGCCGCTGTCGAAGACGATGCCCTTCCCGACGAGCGCCAGCGTCGCCGCCGCCCCGTCCGGCGCATAGTCGAGCATGACGAGGCGCGGCGGATTGGCGGCCCCGGCGGCCACCGCCATGAGACCGCCGAGCCCCTCGGCGGCGATGCGCTCCTCGTCGTAGACGGTGACGCCGATCCCCCGCTCCGTGGCGAGATCTGTCGCCCGCTCGGCGAGCACCTCCGGCGGCTTGTCCCCCGCCGGCTCGTTGACGAGATCCCTGGCGAGCGCCACCGCACCGGCCACGACCTCGCCGTGTCGCACGTCGGCGGCGATGGCGTCGGCGTCGGCGCCGGCGAAGACGACCCGGTCGGTGGCGGCGGGGTCCGGCTCGCTGCGGTAGCGATCGAAGGCGTACTGGCCGAGGGTGAACCCGAACACCGTGGCTTCGACGGCGCCATCGAGGTCGATCTGGTGGAACGTCGTCACCACCTCGCCGCTGCGGCGAACGGCAGAGGCGAGGACGGCCGCCCCACGGCGCACCGATTCCACGTCGACCTCGTCGCCGAGCCCGACAAAGGCAACGCTGCCGTAGCCGGTGCCGTCGCCACCGGGGACCACCACGATCTGCCCGCTGCCGCCGTTGAAGTCCTGCTGCTCGAGGTAGGAAGGGACCCAGTCACCGAGCCGGCTCGACGCCCACGCTGCGCCCGGTCCCCACGTGAGCCCACTCAGGACCGGAACGGCGAGGACATCCCCACCCGACCCTCCGATCGCGGGACCGGCTCCGAACTCCATCATGTGCCCTCCGGTTGCCGGCTGGGGGTCCAGTCGGCCTCCGCCGCCCTCGCCAGCATGTACATGTAGTCGGCGAGCCGGTTGAGGTACGGGATCACCGTCGAATCGTCGAGGCCGCCGGCATCGGCGAGGGCCACCGCCCTACGCTCGGCGCGGCGGACGACGGTCCGCGCCAGATCGAGGTTGGCCGCGACCGGATTGCCACCGGGGACGACGAACTCGGTCGGGGCGCCGCGATCGTCGATGATCGCGTCGATCGCCGACTCGAGCGCATCGACCATGTCCCTGGTCACGCGGCTCGTCCCGGGGACGAGCTTGCCACGATTCGACGGCGCCGTCGCCAGCTCTGCGGCGACGACGAACAGCTGCCGCTGCAGATCGAGCAGCGTCCCGGCGAGGGTCGGATCCTGCTCCTCGGCGGCGGCTCTCGCCAGCCCGAGCGCGGCGACGGCCTCGTCGACCGCCCCGTACGCCTCAGGGCCGGGATCCGCCTTGCCGACCCGGCCCCCGTAGAAGAGGCCGGTCGTGCCGTCGTCGCCTTTTCCGGTGTAGATGCTCATCGGCGTGGCGAGAGGTTACCCACCAAAGGCAACCATGCGGCCGACGACTGCCGAGCCGATCGCGGTCAGGGTGGCGAGGTAGCTGAGCCCGGTCGCCGCCATGACGCCGCTGTAGCGGGGCTCCTCGAGCGCGTACCAGACGCCGACGACGAGAAGCCCTGTTGCCGCCGCCAGCGCGACGAAGGACCACCCCATCGCGGCGCCTGCGTCTGCCCACGAGAAGACGCCCCGTGTGGCGAGATACCCAACGTCGGCCACGAGCCCGGCACCGCCGACGACGACGAGCGACTTCAGTGCCCAGCGCGGCAACCTCGGGTCGACGAGGTACCAGTGCCCCAGCATCATCTCGGAGGTGATGCCGCCGAGGAGAACGGCGCCGGTGACGAGCGCGAGCACCGGCGAATCGTCGACTCCCGAGAAGAGGAACGCCATGGCGGCCGCGGCGAAGAGGACACCTGTAGCGCGCGTCCTCGACGCGACCGCGGCAGCGGCCGCCAGCGCCAAGCCCGTCCAGGCGAGCGCGTCGCCACCGGCGACGGCCCCGGGGAGTCCGAAAACGACGACGACGGAGGCGGCGAGCCACGTATAGCCGGCGCCGACGACCCTCCAGGTCGTGACGAGCGCCGCCCCGGCCGCGAGGCCCGCCGTCCACATCTCGAGGACGACGGCAGGTGTCACGTCCATCATCGGAGCGCGACGTGCGGCATCGGGGTCAACGGCCGCCCAGCCACTCGGCGACCCGTGTGGCGACCGCGGCGGGCGTGAACCCGTATCGCTCGGCGAGGTCCTGCCACGGCGCCGATGCACCGAACGCGTCGAGTCCGATGTTCAGGCCCCCGTCCCCGGTGATCGATTGCCACCCGAACGTGACGCCCGCCTCGAGCGACGCCCTGGGAATCCCGTCTCCGAGCACCGACGATCGGTACTCGGCGTCCTGGACGGCAAACGCCTCGACGCACGGCATCGAAACGACCCGCAGCGAGATCCCGGAATCGTCGAGGAGCTCCGCGGCCTCCCGGGCCACCCACACCTCCGAGCCGGTGGCGACGAGGACGGCGTCGGCGCCGTCCCGGGCGATGTAGCCGCCGCGGGCGGCGGTCTCCGGCTCCGCCATCGCATCCGGCACGGGGAGGCCCTGCCTGGTGAGGACGAGGGCAGTCGGTCCGTCGGTGCGGTTCATCGCCATCTCCCAGGCCGCGGCGGTCTCGGCCGGATCGGAGGGCCGCACCACCCAGAGGTTTGGGATCGCCCGTAGTGCGGCGACGTGCTCGACGGGCTGATGCGTCGGACCGTCCTCGCCGAGGAAGATCGAGTCGTGTGTCCACACCCAGATCGCAGGCGCGCCCATGAGCGCCCCGAGCCGAACCGCGCCGCGCATGTAGTCGCTGAAGGTGAGGAAGGTGGCGCCGTAGCCGCGGAGCCCGCCGTGGACGGTGATGCCGTTGACCACGGCCCCCATCGCATGCTCACGGACGCCAAACCTCAGGTTGCGCCCCGACCGGTCCCTCTTCGAGAAGTCGCCGGTGCCGTCGAGGAGCGTATTCGTCGACGAGGCGAGATCGGCGGCGCCGCCGATGAGGTCGGGTCGCGCGGCGGCGATCGCATTGAGGACCACACCCGACACCTTGCGCGTCGCGACCGACGCACCCGGCTCGTGAGGCGGCACGGCCGCCGACACCGGGCCGGCATCGTGATAGGCGCGCCACCGGGCGGCGCGGTCCTCGTCGGTGGCGAACGCCCGGTCGCGGCGCTCCTCCCACGCCTGGCGGGCCGAGGTGCCGCGAGCCATCGCCGTTGCGAAGAACTCGTAGACCTCGCCGGGCACGTCGAACGGGGGGCGATCCCACCCGTAGGCCTCGCGGACGAGGGCGACCTCGTCGGCACCGAGGGGGGAACCATGTGCGCTCGCGGTGTCCTGCTTGTTGGGGCTGCCGAAACCGATGTGGGTCTTGCACGAGATGAGGCTCGGCCTCGACTCCTCGGCGACAGCGGCGGTGACGGCCTCGCGCAGCGCGGCCCGGTCGTGCCCGTCGACGGTGAGCGTGTGCCAGCCGGACGCGTCGAACCGTGACGGCACGTCCTCGGAGAACGCCAGGTCCGTCGGCCCGACGAGCGAGATCCCGTTGTCGTCGTAGAGGTAGACGATCCTCCCCAGACCGAGGTGGCCTGCCAGCGAGGCGGCCTCGGCGGCGACGCCCTCCATGAGGTCGCCGTCGGAGACGAAGCCGTACACGCGATGGTCGACGAGGTCGGCGCCCAGCTCGGCGCGCAGCTGCTCCTCGGCGATCGCCATCCCGACACCGGTCGCAAAGCCCTGCCCGAGGGGGCCCGTCGTCGTCTCGATGCCGATCGTCGGGTCGATCTCGGGGTGGCCGGCGGTCGGGAAGCCGAGCTGGCGGAAGTTCTCGATCGACTCCATGGGGAGCGGGAAGCCGCTGAGGTGGAGAAGGGCGTAGAGCAGCATCGACGCGTGGCCGTTGGAGAGCACGAAGCGGTCGCGGTCCGGCCACTCGGGGTGGGTGGGGTCCACGGTGAGAAACGACCCCCACACGACGATGGCCATGTCGGCCATGCCCATCGGCGCCCCCGGGTGCCCCGACCTCGCCTTCTCGACCGCATCGATCGACAGCATGCGAATCGCGTCGACGGCGAGTTGCTCTGCGCTGGTGGTCATCGGGCTCCTTCGTCCGTCGCAGGCTACCGCGGCCGCCACCCGGCCCCGCTGCCGGGAGCCGTCACTCGATGAGCGCCTCTGCGGGCATCGAGAACGCCGGCATCACGATGTTCTCGATCCACGATGCCGAGGCTCCGGACCACGTCATCGCCTCGATCTGGCCGAGGCTGCGCCGTCCCGACGTCGCCCGGAACAGCTCGAACGCCGGCGCCTCCAGTGTCGCCTCGGGCTCGCCGCGGCCCACCCGCCATTGCCGGCCGGTGTCGGTCGCGCTCAGCAGCAGGTCGGGCAAGCCGGCGGCGGCGCCGACAAACCGGAGCACCGCGACGTGAGAGCGCATGGCGATGTCGACGGCGTCGGAGTCGCGCGCCCCCGGGGCGCCGAGCGCGGCCCGGATGTCGTGCTCGTGGATGCAGGCGTCGGTGACGACGATGACCGGCGCAGCCTGTGCGCTCACCGGACCGAAGGCGGTGATGACCGGAAAGGCGATCCCGGCGCTCTCCGGATTCACGAGGAGGGGACGGAGGGCGTCGGTGGTCGCCTCCCACTCGGCGACGACGTCGGCCGCGGAGAGACCGCGGCGATCGGCGACGTGGCGATCGGTCCACGCAGCGGTCCCGTACCCCGCGAGGTCGCCGTCGAGCCAATCACGCCCCAGCCCGCAGAGATGCGCCACGACGTCGCGCACCGCCCATGCCGGGGTCGCCGGGACCACGACCGCGGCGGTGTCGTCGGTGAGGAGCTCCGTCACCCGCTGCTGGACGCCCCGATACGCGTCGGCGTGGGTCGCCCCCATCTCAGCCGACCACCCTCAGCTCGCGCCCCGCGGAGTTGAGACGCCGGGAGCCCCCGTCGTCGACCGCCACGATGTCCTCGATGCGCATCCCGAACCTCCCAGGCACGTAGATCCCCGGCTCGATCGAGAACGCCATCCCCGGCCCGAGCGCCTCGGAGTTGCCGGCGACGAGGTACGGGTCCTCGTGGACGTCGAGACCGATGCCGTGACCGGTGCGGTGAATGAAGTAGGCCCCGTAGCCGGCATTGCCGATCACCTCCCGGGCGGCCCGGTCGACGTCCTCGGCGACGACCCCCGGCGCGACCGCGGCGACGGCCGCTTCCTGGGCCTCTACGAGGACGTCGTACGCAGCGGAGAACTCCGGTGCCGGCTCGCCGACGTGGAACGTGCGGGTGATGTCCGACGCGTACCCGCCGACCCGGCCGCCGAAGTCGGCGACGACGGCGTCACCCGCGGCGATGATGCGGTCTCCCGGCTCGTGATGCGGCGACGCCGCGTTCGGGCCCGAGGCGACGATGGCGAAGCTCGACGTCTCGTGGCCGGCGGCCACCGTCTCCGCGGCGATGAAGCGGGCGAGCTCGCGCTCGGTGCGACCCGAGAACTGCTCCCCGGCGAGGCCCTCGGCGACCCGGTCGGCGGCCGCCGCCGCCGTCTGCAACAGGGCGAGTTCGACGCCGTCCTTGACAACTCGCAATCGGCGCATGATGCCGGTGGCATCGACGAAACGGACTCCCGGAAGCCGGTCCTGGAGACCGAGCAGGAACCGGGACCACGTCTGGGCGCCGGTGGCGACGCGACCGGCTCCGACGATCCGGGCGGCGACGAGATCGAGCGGATCCTCGGTCTCCTCCCAGGCGACGACGTCGAAGAGCTCCCCGCGCCGCATCACGCGCGGCTCCTCCAGCCCGGGCACGAACAGCGTCGCCCCGGCCGGTGTGATGACGGCCATCGTGAGGCGCTCGTTGGCGACGGCTTCGTACCCGAGCAGGTACGGGAGGTCCGACCCGACGGAGACGACGAGCGCGTCGACTCCGTCTGCGGTCATCTCCGTGCGGGCGCGCTCGAGTCTCGCCGTGAAGTCCGGGCCGGGAGGAGAGGCCGTCACGTGGCCGCCGCCAGGGCGTCTCGGGCGTGGTACGACGAGCGAACGAGCGGACCCGCCTCGACGTGCGGCAGGCCGAGCCGCTCGCCCTCGGCGGCATACCGGGCGAACTCGTCGGGGTGGACGTAGCGGTGGATCTTGCGGTGCCGCGGCGTCGGGCGGAGGTACTGGCCGAGCGTGACGATGTCGACGCCGACCGCGCGGAGATCGGCGAGCGCTCCGAGGACCTCGTCGGAGGTCTCCCCCATGCCGACGATGAGGCCCGACTTCACCGTCCCCGACGGGTTCAGCCACTTGGCCCTCGCCAGCAACGCGAGAGAGCGTCCGTAGTTGGCTGCGGTCCGGATGTCCCGCTGGAGCCTCAGCACGGTCTCGGTGTTGTGGTTCAAGACGTCGGGCTTGTCGGCCATCACCGTCTCCAGGGCGGCGGCGTCTCCCTTGAAGTCGGGAATGAGCACCTCGACGGCACACCCGGGGACGAGATCCCGGATCCTGCGGATCGTCTCGGCGAAGATCGACGCGCCGCCGTCGTCGAGGTCGTCGCGGTTGACCGAGGTGAGCACGGCGTGGCGCAACCCCATGCGAGCGACCGCCTCCGCCGCCCGCCTTGGCTCGTCGAGGTCCACCGCACCGGGCCGGCCGGTCGTCACGTCACAGAAGGCGCACGCCCTCGTGCACCGGTCGCCGAGGAGCATGAGCGTCGCCGTCCCCTGGCTCCAGCACTCGTAGATGTTGGGGCACTTCGCCTCCTCGCACACCGTGTGCAGCTCGTTCGACTTCATGAGCGCCTTGACGTCGCGAAAGCCGTTGCTGGAGATGTCGGCCTTGACCCTCATCCACTCCGGCCGCTCCGGCTCGCCGTCGAGGAC
This sequence comes from uncultured Acidimicrobiaceae bacterium, assembly GCA_947259365.1. GTDB lineage: Bacteria > Actinomycetota > Acidimicrobiia > Spongiisociales > UBA5794 > CAMYMC01. The sequence continues at coordinate 110,808 of CAMYMC010000008.1, forward strand.
ACCCCTGATCGCGATCGGGACCTCGTTGCGCGCCTGCGGCGAGAACGCCCCGGCTTCCACCATCGCGTCGACGTCGTACGGGCGGGTGCGCCGTGCTCCCCTTGCGAACGCCCCGAGCTGGACCTCGGCGGCGTCGTGCCCGAAGACCTCCGCCGCTTGCGGGACCAGCAGCTCCGTGATCTCCTCGAGGCTCACGCCGCCCCCGACGAGCTCGGCAAGCGACGTGACCGGTCTGTCGGGGATCCCGCACGGCACGATGTGGCGGTAGTGGTCGAGGTCGGGCTCGACGTTGAGGGCGAAGCCGTGCATCGAGACCCCGCGGGCGATCCGCACACCGATCGCCGCCACCTTGCCCTTCTCCGTCCACACGCCGGTGTAGCCCGGCTCGGCCCACGCCTCGACGCCGAGGTCGGCGAGGGTTGCGATGAGCATCTGCTCGATACGGCGAACGTGGCCGACCATGTCGTACCCGCGCGGCAACTTCGGCACTGCCGAGATGGGATAGCCGACGAGCTGACCGGGGCCGTGGTACGTGATGTCCCCGCCGCGGTCGACGTGATGGACCTCGGCGCCGATCCCGGCGAGCGTCGCCGCAGGGGCGAGGAGGTTGGACCCGTCCCCGTTGCGTCCGACGGTGTACGTGGGGGGATGCTCGACGAGGAGCAGATAGTCGTCGCGGCTGCGCCCTCCTGCGCGGCCCTCCCAGAAGGCACGCTGGAGATCCCAGGCTTCCCCGTACGGGAGCCGACCGAGCCAGCGGACGCGCAGCAGCCGGCCATCGGAGCCGGATGGGGTCACAGCAGCTCCTGGTCCCAGTCCCACCCCTCGAGGTTGTCCTTGATGCGGTTGAGGAACAACACAGCCGTCGAGCCGTCGAAGGCACGATGATCCCATGTCAGCCCGAGAACGCCGATGTGGTGGATCGCGATCGTGTCGCTGCCGTCGGGAAGGGTGATGACCGTCGGTCGCTTCGTGACGCTGTCGGTGGAGAGGATGCCGACGTTGGGGACGTTGATGATCGGCGCCGACATCAACGAGCCGTACGGGCCCGGGTTCGTGATCGTGAACGTGGAACCGGTGATGTCGTCGGGCTCGAGGTTGCCGTCGCGCGCCTTCATCGCCTTGGCCCTGATCTCACGGGCGAGGCCCCGGAGACGGAGCCCGTCGGCGCCGCGAATCGTCACGACGATGAGGCCCTCCTGGTTCACGTCGACGGCGATGCCGAGGTCGACCCGGGAGTGGAACACCTGGGTGCCCTCGTCGAGGTGGAAGGAGCTGTTCACCACCTCGAAGGCGGCGAGAGCGTCGATCGTGGCCCTGGAGATGAATGGGAGGTACGTCAGCGAGAACCCCTCCCGCTCCTTGAACGACTCCCGGTGGGCCTGGCGCACCCGCTCCACCGCCTCGTAGTCCACCTCCACCGCGGTCCACACGTGGGCCGCGGTGTGCTTGGCGTGGCTCATGTTCTCGGCGATGCGGCGCCGCAGCCGCCCGATCTCGACGACCCGATCGGCGCCGACGCCCGCCTCGGCCGGCTCGAACGTCACCTTCGTCTCGGGCTCGGCGGCCACCGGCGGCGTCGCGACGGCAGGCTCGGGTTCCGGGGCGGGAGCGGGGGGAGCGGCCGGGGCCGGCGCTGGTGGCGGTGCCGCCGGGGCCGGTGGCGGGGCGGGAGCGGGCGGGGGAGCGGCCTCCGGCTGCAGCGCCGGTGCGGGCGCCGGAGCGCTCTCGACGTAGGTCATGACGTCCTTGCGGGTGATCCTGCCGCCCTCCCCGGTGCCGGGGACGAGGCCGAGGTCGATACCGTGCTCGGCGGCGAGCCGGCGCACGACCGGCGACAACACCCCGCGGCGCGGGGCCTCGGCGGTCGACTCCGGCGTCACCGCAGCCGGGCCCGCTGCGGCAACGGGGACGGGCTCGGGCGCAGCCGGCTCGGCGGGAACCGGGCGCTCGACCGCAGCCGGCGGCGCCTCCACCGCTGCCTCGTCGGCGGCGGAAGCCGGTGCGGGGGCGGCGAGCGGTTCCGGCGCAGGCGCCGGGGCTTCGTCGGCGCCGGCGATGATGGCAAGCGGGGTACCCACCGTCACCGTCTCCCCTTCCGGAACGAGGATCTCCTGGATGAGCCCAGCCGCAGGCGAGGGCACTTCGGTGTCCACCTTGTCCGTGGAGATCTCCAGGAGCACCTCGTCTTCGGCGATGGAGTCGCCGACTGCCTTCGCCCAGCTGAGAATCGTCCCCTCGGTGACCGTCTCCCCCAGCTGAGGCATCGTGACCGTTACCGCCATCGAACGCGCACTCCTTGTCCTCGTCGGTCCGCCGGGCTCAATGCAGACTCCTCCCTGCAGAGGCGAGCAACGTCTCGCCGATCGCTTCGGCAACCGTCGGATGGGCGTGGATGAACGCGGCCGCCTCGCCGGGAAGCGCCTCCCACGCCACGGTGTACATGAGCTCGTGGATCATCTCGCCGGCCCCCGGCCCGACGACGGTGGCGCCCAGGATCGGGCCGTCCTTCTCCGCGACGAGCTTCACCGTCCCCCCGGTCTCGCCCTGGATGATGGCCCGACCGACACCGCGCATCCCGTGGCTCGCCACCTCGACTTCGTGGCCGGCGTCGCGTGCCGCCTGCTCGGTGAGCCCGACGCTCGCCACTTCGGGATGGGTGTAGACCACGAGAGGAACGGCCCGGTAGTCGACCGGAGCCGGAGACCCGGTCGCGATGTGGGTCATCGCCGAGATCCCCTCGGCGAACCCGGCGTGGGCCAGCGCCGGCGTCCCGGCGACGAGGTCGCCGACGGCGTAGACCCCCGGCTCCGCAGTCATCTGCGTTGCTGGGTCCGCAACGACGAACCCCCGGTCGAGCTCGATGTTCGTCGACTCGAGGCCGACGCCCTCGGTGACCGGGGCACGGCCGACCGCGACGAGCACGACGTCGACCTCCGCGGCGTCGTCGCCGAAGGGCACGACTACGCCGTGCTCCTCCACCCGGGCCGGCTCGACACCGACGCCGGTCCGAATCTCCACGCCCTTCTTCCGTAGCTCCCGGTGGAGCACCTTGGCGGCTTCGGGCTCCATCCCGGGGAGGATCTGATCGAAGATCTCGAAGAGGTGCACCTCGCTGCCGAGGTCTCCGAGCAGCGAGGCGAACTCACAGCCGATGGCGCCGGCGCCGATGACGGCGACCCGGTTCGGCTGGTGCTCCCAGTCGAGCGCCTCATCCGAGGTGACGATCCGCCGGCCGTCGATCTCGTAGCCCGGAATCGTCTGCGGCGCCGAGCCCATGGCGAGGATGACGGCACCGGCATCGAGCTGTCGGGTCGCCCCGTCGGGTGCGACGACCTGGACGCCTCCGGCTTCGAGCCGCCCGAATCCCTCGATGACGTCGACACCGCGCGACGAGAGCAGTCCGCCGAGCCCGCGCACCAGGCCCGCGACGATGCCGTTCTTGCGCTCGAGCGCACCGGCCCAGTCCACCTTGGGAGCGTCGGAGACGACGCCGAACTCCGCGGCCCGGCGCACCGTCGAGAACACCTCTGCGGTTTGGAGCCACGACTTTGCCGGGATGCAGCCGCGGAGCAGGCAGGTCCCACCGACTCCGTCCTTCTCGATGAGCGCGATGCTGAGGCCGAAGTTGTGGGCGTACAGGGCTGCGGCGTAGCCGCCCGGGCCTCCGCCGATGATCACGACGTCGTGCACGAGGTACCTCCAGAGGCCCGTGGTCCGGGCCGCCCAGCGAGCCTAGCGCACGCTCAGATCGCGATTCCCCGGCGTGAGGCGGGCCTCGAAGGCGCCGCCGGTACCATCGGAAGCCATGCAGACGCGCTATCTGATCCTGGCAGCACTCGTCACCGGACTCGTCATCCTCGCCGCCGCCGCCCTCTGGTTCGCCCAGTTCTGAAGGAGTGCGTCGCGTCTCTCCGGTACCCTGCCGGGTCGTGCTCGCCATCCCCCTCCCGGACCTCCACGCCCTCGTTCGCGGCGAGACCGTCGTCGCCTTCGTGGAGCGGGGAACGGCGACCGTCGGCGACGAGGTGACGCTCGGTGACGGGGGCCCCCGACCCGTCGACCGGGTGAAGGCGGCCTACACCAGGTGGGCGGATGCCCCGATTCCGCCCGGAGGGTGGACCGCCGTCGTCGTCGCCGTCCACCCCTCCGCCCTCCTCGATCCGGAAGCCGGCGCCGCCCGCCATGTCCTTCGCAGCATCCCGACCGGTGATCTCGCCATCCTCCGCGTGTATCGCGACGACCTGCCGGTGCTCTCCGACGACGCCTTCACCGCCAGACGGGGAGCTGTGGAAGGGGCCCTCTCCCGGTGACCGAGCCAACACTCACCACCGCCGACGGCGTCACCCTCGAGGCCCGCTGGGACACGCCGCCCGAGGCGACCCACGCCGTCGTCTTCTGCCATCCGCACCCCGAGCACGGAGGCACGATGAACGTCCCGCTCATGGTGGCGGTCACCAAGGCGCTGGTCGGGCAGGGCATCGCCGTCGTCCGGTTCAACTTTCGCGGCGTCGGCCGCTCCGCTGGGTCCCATGACGACGGCCGGGGGGAACGCCGCGACGTCGACGCTGCGGTCTCGTTCGCAGCCGGGCGCCAGCCCGACGTCGCGATCGCCGTCGCCGGGTGGTCGTTCGGCGCCGCAGTCGCGCTGGGGTGGCAGGCCCTGACGGGGTCCGCGCTCCCCTACATCGGGATCGCCCCGCCGCTGTCCCCCGGCCGATTCGCCGGCCTACCGTCCTCCGGCGAGCTCGCGCCGGCCCGGCGCACCTTCGTGTTCGGAGACAGGGACCAGTTCACGTCGATCGCCGCAGCGCGCGCCTACGCCCGGTCCATCGGAGCCCGGCTCGAGGTCATCAAGGGCAGCGACCACTTCTTCCACTTCCGGGAGGAGCAGGTCGCCGCGATCATCACCCGAGCGATCCGAGACGGCGCCGCGGCGCCTCAGTAGGCGTGGAAACCTCGGTTGCGCGCCTCGGGGAGGGAATCGGGGCCGAACGCCTGGAGCAGGTTCCCCCCCAGGAGGTCCTCGTCGGCTAGGCGTGCCTCGAGCGCGGCGAACGCCTCGTCGTCGTCGCAGTCGTAGACGACCATGTCGTCCCTGGTCCCGACGTACCTGTGGTCCTCGAACCGCCTCAGCCGACCCATCGCCCCCCGACGTTAGCGATCGTCCAAGCCCCGTCCGGTGATCGAAGGCGTCGGCTCACCGACCGCCAGCACGGCGCACGGGCGATGGGCGAGGTCCCACCGCCACGCCGGTGCCTCGGCGGGGGCCAGCGCCCAGCTCATCGCCAGGATCAACTCGCCGCAACGCACCCGCACCGGGACCCGACGTCCGTCAGCCATCGTTCTGCTCCCCGGAGCGGTCGAGGACCCGGCTCCGCTCCTCACCCGTCACCGGCTCGCCGATGGCGCCGAGCGCGGCGAGGTACTCGGCCTGGAGCTCGAGCACCTCGAGGATCAGGGTGCCGTCGTAGGGCCGCCCCGCCGCCACGAGGCGCTCCTGGGTGAACCGCGCCGCGTTGAGGCCGCCGACGACCGCCGGCTCTTCGTCGTCCCCACGCAGCGACGGGTTCTGGAGGTACGCCACCTCCCACTCGAGGATCCTCCGTATGTCGGAGCGCCGGAGCCGGGCTCGGGCATCGTCGCCGAGCCCGGCGTAGACGTACTCGAGGGCGTCCTCGACGCCGTAGACGACCCCGGGTGCCCGGTCGCCGGACGCCTGCTGCCAGGCGTAGGCGAGCCCGATCCCCAGCAGGATCGTCCCCAGCGCCACCGCCACGAGGATCACGGTCATCGAAGAATCGTACCCGTCGTCAAAACGCGGTAGGTTCGCGGTGATGACGCTCGGCCAGGTCAGCCTGTTCTTTGCGTTCCTCACAGTGGCCGCCAACGTCGGCGTCGCCGGCGTTGCCATCGCCACGCTGGGTCGCCGCGTCTCGCCCGTACTCGCGGGCTTCGATCGCCGGCTGCGCGACGGACTGGCCCACCAGGCGCTGCCGCTGGCGTTCCTCGTCGCGGTGGTGGCGACGCTCGGCTCTCTGTACCTGTCCGAGATCGCCCACCTCGTGCCGTGCCGGCTCTGCTGGTTCCAGCGGATCGCGATGTACCCGCTCGCCGTCGTCTTCGCCGTGGCGTGGTGGCGCAGGGACGAAGGCGCTTGGTGGTATGGCGTCCCGATCGCGATCGGGGGGGCCGGCGTCGCGGCGTACCACTACCTCGTGCAGTGGGTTCCCGGGCTCGAGTCCAGCGCGTGCACGGCGTCGGTGCCGTGCAGCGGCGTCTACTTCCGGAGGTTCGGCTTCATGTCGATCCCGTACATGGCCCTCAGCGGCTTCCTCGCCATCGTCGCGCTGGGCCTGTACACCCGGTTGGCGCCCCGTACCGAGCCTCCGACCTCAACCGTAGGAGTCGAACACCATGGCAACGACGAAGACCTCGAAGGGCGGCCGCAAGCCGGCCGGCAAGACGACACCGCAGACGCGATCGGCTGAGAAACGGGCGGTCCCGGTCACCGGGATCGTTCTCGGCGTGTTCGCGGTCGCGCTCGTTGCCGCGGTCGTGTTCGGCACCGGCGGGGGCCCGTCGAGTTTCGACCCGGGAAGCCCCGAGGTCACCGGCACGGCGTTGCCCCGGCCCGGGCCGGGCTTCGACCCTGCTGCGGGGATGGAGGCTCCGGTGGTGCGCGGTGCGGATTTCGACGGCGCACCGGTGGCGATCGAGCGCGACGGCGTCGCCAGGGGCATCGTCTTCCTCGCCCACTGGTGCCCGCACTGCCGGGTCGAGGTCCCGAGGGTGCAGAGCTGGCTCGACTCGGGTGGGGGTGTCGCGGGAACCGACCTCGTTGCGGTGGCGACGGCGTTCGACGACACCCAGGCCAACTACCCGCCGAACGACTGGCTCGAGCGAGAGGGCTGGACCCCGCCGGTCATCGTCGACGATGCAGACAGCTCGGTGTACCGGACGTACGGCGCCGGCGGCTTCCCGTACTGGGTCTTTGTCGCCGGAGACGGGACGGTCGTGAGCAGGACCGAAGGCGAGCTGACGATCGACGAGCTCACGTTCCACCTCGAGCGCGCCGCGGCCTCCTGAGCCCGGCCGCGCCAATAGGCGTCAGCCCCCCGCCATGAGCGTGACCCCGACGGCGGCGAGCCCGAGACCGAACGCCTGGATGCGGCCGACCCGCTCGTGGAGCACGACCCGGGCGAGGAGGATCGTCACCGCCGGGTAGAGCGAGGTGAGCACCGCCACGAGCGCGAGGAACCCCTGGCGCGTCGCGGCGAGGAACAGGCCGTTGGCGACCATGTCGAGAAAGCCGGACCCGAGCGTGGCCCCGAGCGCGGTCCGGGGCACGGTGACCCCGCGACCGGTGAGCACGGCCAGAGCGCCGAAGAGCGGGATCGTGGTGAGACGGGCGGCGACGAGGGGCACCGCGCCGGAGTCGCCCGGCGTCGCATCGAGCACGACGAAGAACACGGCAAATGCCACACCGGCTCCCGCCGCTTCGACGAGACCGGCCCGGGTGGGGCGCCCGGCGTCCGGCGCGCCGGCCCCGGCGATGAGCGGGATGGCGAGGACGCCGACCACCGCACCGACGAGGGCGACGCCACCGGGCCGCTCCCCGGTGGCCAACCCCCAGACGAGGGGAAGGGCTGCGGCACCGACCGCGGTGATCGGTGCGACCACGGCCATCCGCCCGACCGCGAGCCCCCGGAAGAGCAGGGCGAATCCGACAGCCCCCACCGCGCCTCCCACCGCACCGCCGACGATGGCGGGCGCCGACACCTTGGACGGGAAGAACCCGGCGAGGGCAACGGCGACACCCAGCCCGACGAGGTGGGCGAGGAGGATGACCGGAACCACCGAGCCGGAGCGCCGGGTGGCGACCCCGCCGAGGAAGTCCCCGCCGCCGAAGCCGGCCGCTGACAGCAGCGCCAGCGGTGCGCTCACGCCTCAGCGGGCGGAGCCGGACATCACAGGCCGATGCGGTCTGCCAGCACGGCCCGCCAGCGGGCGGGCTCGCCGAACATGAGCTGGGACGTCTTCGCCCGTTTGAAGTAGAGGTGGGCATCGTGCTCCCACGTGAACCCGATCCCACCGTGGACCTGGATGTTCTCCGCGGCGCAGAAGAAGTAGGCGTCCGAGCAGTACGCCTTGGCGAGCGGCGCGCTCACGGCGAGCTCCGCTTCGTCGGCGGTCGCGGCCCAACCCGCGTAATAGGCGGCGGACTTCGCCGACTCGACCTTGACGAGCATGTCTGCGCACTTGTGCTTGATGGCCTGGAACGAGCCGATCGGCCTCCCGAACTGGTGGCGCACCTTTGCGTACTCCACCGACATCTCCATGCAGCGCTGAGCGCCTCCGACCTGCTCGAAGGCGAGGGCGACGGCGGCGAGGTCGTAGAGCTTGGCCAGCGCCGCCTCGCCTGAGCCCGCCGCCCCGACCCGCGCCGAGCCGGCCACGCGCACACCGTCGAGACGGACGGCCGCCTGTTTCCTCGTCATGTCCATCGTCTCGAGGCGGCTCCTCGTCACACCGGGCGCCTCGGCGTCGACGATGAAGAAGTCGAGCACGCCCTCGCCGTCTCTCGCCGCGACGAGGAGGGTGTCGGCGGTGTGCCCGTCGACGACGTACGACTTCGTCCCCGTGAGGACGACCTCGTCTCCCTCGGTCGTGACCGTGGTGCGGACACCGGCGTCGTCCCACGAGCCGCCCTCGTCGACGAGGGCAACGGCGAGGCGCCGCTCCCCCATCGCAACCGGGGCCAGGAGCTCCTTGCGCTGTGAATCGGTGCCGTTGAGCAGCAACAGGTTCGCCCCGAGGACGACGGTCGACAGCATCGGCGCCGGAGTCAGCGCCCGGCCGAGCTCCTCGAGCACGATTCCGAGCTCGAGGTAGGAAAACCCGGCCCCGCCGTACTCCTCGGGGATATGCATGGCGGGAAGCCCCAGCTGGGCCATCTCCGACCACAGGCCGGCATCGAAGCCGGGGTCGGTCTCCATGAGCTCGCGCACCTTCGCCGTCGGCGCCTTGTCTTCGAGGAAGCTCCTGACGGTGTCGCGAAGCATCTCCTGCTCCGGCGTGAACGCGAAGTTCATCTCGGCCTCTCGCTCGATCTCTCCGCCGGATTCTTGCACCTCTTCGGCCACCCCGTCTCCCGGCGGTGCCGGCCCGGCCGTCCTCGCTACTCTGGTTCACCCGCCCCGAGGAGACGCAACCGGTGCCGGCCCCGTGGCACCTCGAGACGGAGACGGCGCGGATCCGCAAGATCTGCGTCGGGCCGTACGAGAACAACGCATACGTGGTCGCGTGCGCCGCCACCGGCGATGCCGTCCTCATCGACGCCGCCGCCGAAGCCGACCGCCTCGTCGCCGAGACCGCAGACGTGACGGTGCGAGCCGTGCTCACCACTCACGGCCACTTCGACCACGTCGGGGCCGCGGCGGAGGTCGCCGCCCGGCTCGGCATCCCGGTCCGGCTGCACCCGGCGGACTCGGCTCTCGCCCCACTCGTGCCCGACGCACCGCTCGAGCCGGGCACCGTCGCGATCGGCGAGCTGACCCTCGACGTCGTCCACACCCCGGGGCACACCCCCGGCTCGGTGTGCGTCTTGCTCCCCGGTGTCGCGTTGTCCGGCGACACGCTCTTCCCCGGAGGTCCGGGAGCGACCCGGTTCGACTACTCGTCGTTCGACCTGATCATCGCCTCGGTCGAGCAGGAGCTCTTCTCCCTCGCCGACGACACCGTGGTGATGCCGGGCCACGGGCTCGACACGACGATTGGTGCCGAGCGCCCGTCGCTGGAAGCATGGAAACACCGAGGATGGTGACGGCCGCGCCGTCGGGGATCGCATGCAGTACGCCTTGATGACCGAACCGCAGATGGGAGGCAGTTATGCCGACCTCCTGTCACTCGCTACCTGGGCCGAGGCGGCTGGGCTCGACGCGTTCGCCCGCTCCGACCATTACCTCAACCAGTCGGAATCCGAGCCGGCCACGGATGCCCTCGCCTCGCTCGCGGGACTCGCCAGGGACACCCGGCGGATCGCGCTGACGGTGCTCGTCACACCGATCACCTTCCGTCATCCGGCCGTCATCGCCAAGACGGCGGCCACGATCGACGAGATGTCCGGTGGGCGCCTCGAGCTCGGCATCGGGACCGGCTGGATGGAAACCGAGCACGATGCGTTCGGCCTCGAGCTCCCGGAGCTGCGGGATCGCTTCAGCCGCCTCTACGAGACGCTCTCCTACGTGGCGGCGGCATTCGGCCGGTCCGGGAACGGGTTCCACGGCCGCCACTACCACCTCGGCGAGATCGACGTCCTCCCCCGGCCGACGGGACGGCTCCCGATCATCGTCGGCGGAAGCGGCCTGCAGAGAACACCTGCGATCGCCGGCCGGTTCGGCGACGAGTACAACATGTTCGCCGGCGACGACGACGGACTCGTCTCGCGCATCGCGGCGATGCGGACGGCCGCATCCGAGGCGGGACGGGATCCCGACGAGATCCTCGTGTCGGTTGCAGTGCCGATGTTCTTCGGAGGCGACGACGCCGACTATCGGGACGTCCTCGCCGCCGCCGCAGCGCGCCGGGGCATGGAACCGGCCGAGCTCGCGGGTCGCCTCACGGCGCGGGCACTCCCCCACGGCCCGCCGGACGCCCTCGCCGCCTACGTCGAGGCATGCGCCCGGAACGGCGTTGGCCGGGTCTATCTCCAGGAGTACGCACCCCTCCCCACCATCGACACCGACCGCCTCGCCCGACTGCTCGCCGCGCTCGGTCAGCGGGCTGGCTGATTTCTCCTATCGGCGTGTGACTAATCTCGTGACCATGTCCACAACCTCATCAGCGCCGCTGCTCACCATCGAAGGTCTCCACGCCTCCGCAGGAAAGGTCGAGATCATCAAGGGACTCGATCTCGTCGTCGAGCGCGGGCAGATCCACGCTCTCATGGGCCCGAACGGCTCGGGCAAGTCGACCCTCGCCAACGTGCTCCTCGGGCACCCGGGATACACGGTCACGGCGGGCTCGATCCGCTATCGCGGCGAGGACATCACAGAGTGGTCCCCGGACAAGCGGGGACGGACCGGGATGTTCCTCGGCTTCCAGTACCCCGAGGAGATCCCGGGCGTGTCCGTCGTCAACTTCCTCCGTAGCGCGCTCTCGAGCCGCACCGGCGTCGAGTACACGATCCTCGAGCTCCGGCTGCGCGTCATGGACGCGATGCGCGAGCTCGGCATGGACCCGTCGTTCGCCGACCGCTACCTCAACGAGGGCTTCTCCGGGGGCGAGAGGAAGCGGAACGAGATCCTCCAGCTGGCGGTACTCGAGCCCGAGCTCGCCATCCTCGACGAGACGGACTCCGGGCTCGACATCGACGCCCTGCGCACCGTCGCCGAAGGCGTCCAGCGGGTGGCGAACCCGGAGAACGGGATCCTCATCATCACCCACTACCAGCGCATGCTCGACTACATCACGCCCGACGTCGTCCACGTCTTCGTCGACGGCCGCATCGTCGCCACCGGTGGCGCCGAGCTGGCGGCTGAGATCGAAGCGGACGGCTACGACGCGTACCGCGTCGGAGCCGCGACGCCATGAGCGACCTCCGCCACCTCAGGGACGACTTCCCGATCCTCGCCACCACGATGCGCGGCCACCCGCTCGTGTACCTGGACTCGGCCTCGACGACACAGAAGCCGATCCAGGTCATCGACGCCGTCTCCGAGTACTACAAGACGCTCAATGCCAACGTCCATCGCGGGGCGTACACCCTCGCCGACGAGGCAACGACCGCGTATGAGGGTGCCCGGCGCCGCATCGCCGGATTCATCAAGGCCGGATCCCCCGCCGAGGTCGTCTTCACCAGGGGGACGACCTCGGCGATCAACCTCGTCGCCTACGGGTGGGGTCTCGAGAGGCTGGGTGAGGGCGACCGGATCCTGCTCACCCTCATGGAGCATCACTCCAACGTCGTGCCGTGGCAGATCATCGCCCGCCACACCGGCGCCGAGCTCGTGTATCTCAGCATCGACGAGGACTACCGCGTCGATCTCACCGATCTCGAGTCTGCCCTCGACGAGCGGGTCAAGATCGTCGCCGTCTCCGGGATGTCGAACGTCATGGGCACGATCGGACCGGTGCAGGACCTGGCGGCCGCCGCCCACGCGGTGGGCGCCGTCGTCGTCGTCGACGGTGCCCAGATGGTGCCGCATCTGCCGACCGACGTCGGTGATGTCGGCGCGGACTTCCTCGCCTTCGGCGCCCACAAGATGCTTGGACCGACGGGGATCGGGGCATTGTGGGGCCGGCCGGAGCTCCTCGAGGAGATGGAGCCGGCCGAGGGTGGTGGTGAGATGATCTCCGACGTGCAGCTCTACGAGTCGCGCTGGGCACCGGTGCCTCACAAGTTCGAGGCCGGTACCCCTCCGATCGCGCAGGCCATCGGGTTCGGCGCCGCCGTCGAGTACCTGGAGAAGGTCGGGATGGAGGCGGTGCGCTCCCACGAGGTCGAGATCACCGGCTACGCCCTCGAGCGCCTCGCCGAGGTCCCCGATCTCGAGGTGTACGGACCTCGCGACCTCTCCGAGCGGGGAGGGGCCGTGTCGTTCCAGCTCGCCGACATCCACGCTCACGACCTGGCCACCGTCCTCGACGAGTTCGGCGTCGCCGTCAGGGCCGGCCACCACTGCGCCAAGCCCCTCATGCGGCATCTCGCCGTGCCCGCGACCGCCCGGGCTTCGTTCTACGTGTACAACGTCGAGGAGGACGTCGACCGCCTCGTCGAGGGCCTCGAGGAAGCGAGGCGCGTCTTCGGGCTCGTGTGATCGAGCCTCCCGGCGCCGCCAACCGGCGGAATGCGCCCCCCCAGGGTGCGTTATCGTCACAAACCGCGACACACGGAGCACATGGCACTCGACGAGCTGTACCGCGAGGTCATCCTCGACCACTACCGCAACCCGAGACGCAAGGGCGTCCTCGAGGGTGACCACATCCATGCCGAGGGCCAGAACCCCTCGTGTGGGGACGAATTCTCGCTCGATCTCGCCGTCGAGGACGGGAAGATCGTCGATGCGGCCATCCAGGGCATCGGCTGTTCGATCTCGCAGGCATCCGGGTCGATGATGGCCGAGGCGATCGTCGGCAAAGCGCTCGACGAGGTCACCGACCTCACCCACAACTTCAAGCTCATGATGTCGATCGTCGACGGCGAGAACCCGGTCGACCCGGACCGTCCCGGATCGGTCCTCGGCGATCTCGAGGCGCTCCAGGGGGTGCGCCGTTTTCCCGTGCGGATCAAGTGCGCCGACCTGCCCTGGACGACCCTCGAGGACGCACTCTCCCAGGTCGGCTGAGGCCCCGGCGGGGGCGGACGGAGCCCCGACACACGGTGATACCGTTGCGTTGATGACAGCGAACGCGCTCCTCGTCGTCGACGTCCAGAACGACTTCGCGGACCCGGAGGGCTCGCTGTACGTCCGCGACGGCGAGTCCGTCGTCCCGTTCATCAACGAGCTGATCGACGCGGCGACGGCTGCGGGTGACTTCGTCGTGTACAGCCAGGACTGGCATCCGGAGTCGACACCGCATTTCGCCAAGGACGGTGGGATCTGGCCGGTCCACTGCGTCGCCGGCACCTGGGGTGCGGAGCTCCATCCCGGCCTCGTCGTCTCCGGCCCCACGGTGAGAAAGGGCGAGGGCGGCGAGGACGGCTACTCCGCGTTCACCGTCCGCGACCCGGAGACGGAGCGCGAGACCCCGACCGAGCTCACCGCCATGCTCCGCGAGCGCGACGTCGAACGGGTCCGGGTCGTGGGTCTGGCGACGGACTACTGCGTCGCAGCGACCGCCGTCGACGCCGCCGGCGCGGGGTTCACGACGACCGTGCTCGCCGACGGGATCCGCGGTGTCGACCTCCGCCCTGGGGATTCGGCCCGCGCCGTCGCCCGCATGATCGAGGCCGGCGCCACCGTGGAGTGATGCGGGACCTTGACAGGCCTCCGAATCACCAGCACACTTCCCGAGAACGCGCTCATCTAGAGCGGCGGAGGGACAGGCCCTGCGAAGCCGCGGCAACCGGCGAGCGATCGTACCGGTGCCAATGCCTGATCGATGAGTCGCCTGCGACGGTCCTCCGTTCGCGGCGCTCGCAGAGCGCGTAGGGAACGACGAGAGGCCCGCAGGATGGACACGAGTTCACCCGACATCGGCGTCGGCGGCTGTACCCGCCGGAGGCCCCCAGATGGCTGACTTCCTCGACACGCTGCGCGAGCGCGTCATCGTCTACGACGGCGCCACCGGCACGGCACTCCAGCGCGCCGGTCTCGACGAGGACGACTTCGGCGGACCGGCGCTCGACGGCTGCAACGAGATCCTGAATGCCACGCGGCCCGACGTCATCGGGGCCCTCCACGCCGGGTATCTCGAGGTCGGAGCCGACGTCGTCGAGACGAACACGTTCGGCTGCTTCGCCGTGCCCCTCGCCGAGTACGGCATCGAAGACCGGGCCCACGGGCTCGCCGTCGCCGCAGCGTCGATCGCCTCCGACGTCGCCCGCCAGTTCTCGACACCGGACCGGCCGCGTTTCGTCGCCGGGTCCATCGGGCCGGGGACGAAGCTGCCGTCCCTCGGGCAGATCGGCTACCGGGACCTGAGGGATGCGTACGAGCCCCTCGCCGCCGGTCTCCTCGAGGGCGGAGCCGACCTCTTCATCATCGAGACGATGTACGACCTGCTCACGGTCAAGGCGGCGGTCGCCGCCTGCCGCTCCGCGATGGAGCGCGCCGGACGGCGGGTGCCGCTCCAGGTCCAGGTGACGATCGAGCAGACGGGGAGGATGCTCCCCGGGACCGAGATCGGCGCCGCCCTCGCCGCCATCGAGCCCCTCCGCCCCGACGTCATCGGGCTCAACTGCGCGACCGGGCCCGACGAGATGGACGAGCACCTCCGCTACCTGTCCAGGCGCAGCCGCCTGCCGATCTCAGTGATACCCAATGCCGGGCTCCCCGAGGTGAGGGACGGGCAGATGCATTACGGTCTCACCCCGGCGAGCCTTGCCGAGCACCACGCCCGATTCATCACCGAGTACGGCATCCGGGTCGTCGGCGGCTGTTGCGGCACCACCGAGGAGCACATCGCCGCCGTCGTCGATCGGTGCGCCGCCCTCGAGCCGGCGGCGCGACGCCCTGAGCACGAACCGGGCGCTTCCTCCCTCTACTCGTTCGTTCCCTTCCGCCAGGACGCGTCGTTCCTCATCATCGGGGAGCGAACGAACGCCAACGGCTCCCGGGCGTTTCGCGAGGCGATGCTCGAAGAGGACTGGGAGCAGTGCCTCGCGGTGGCCAGGAGCCAGGTCGCCGAGTCGGCCCACCTCGTCGACGTCTGCGTCGACTACGTCGGGCGCGACGGCACCGCCGACATGGACGAGGTCGCCTCCCGGTTCGCCACCCAGGTCCCGGTTCCGCTCGTTCTCGACTCGACGGAGCCGGAGGTCATGGAGGCCGGCTTGCAGCGCCTCGGGGGAAGGGCGGTGCTGAATTCCGCCAACCTCGAGGACGGCGACGCCGTGGGCTCGAGAGCCGACCGGGTGTTCGGGCTCGCCCGGGAATATGGCGCCGCCGTCGTGTGCCTGCTCATCGACGAAGAGGGCCAGGCGCGCGATGTCGAGTGGAAGATGCGGTTGGCGCGCCGGCTCTTCGACCTCGCCACCGGGCGCTACGGCCTCGAGCCCGGTGAGCTCATCTTCGACCCGCTCACGTTCCCGCTCACCACTGGCGACGACGACTTGCGGCGGGACGGCATCGAGACGATCGAAGCGATCCGGCGGATCAAAGAGGAGCTTCCCGGGGTCCACACCGTCCTCGGCGTCTCCAACGTGAGCTTCGGCCTGAAGGCGGCCGCCCGCCACGTCTTGAACTCCGTGTTCCTCCACGAATGCGTGTCGGCAGGCCTCGATGCCGCGATCGTCCACGCCGGCAGGATCCTGCCGCTGTCCAAGATCGACGACCGCCATCGCCAGGTGTGCCTCGACCTGATCTACGACAGGCGCCGGGAAGGTTACGACCCGCTGCAGGCGCTCATCGAAGCCTTCGCGGACGTGTCCGCCGAGGCCGGGCGCGTCGAGGACCGCTCGGCGTGGCCGGTCGACAAGCGTCTCTCCCAGCGGATCGTCGACGGCGACGCCGTCGGGCTCGAGGCGGACCTCGACGAGGCGATGGGCGCCGGGGCGACCCCGCTCGCCATCATCAACGACGTCCTCCTCGAAGGGATGCGGGTCGTCGGTGACCTCTTCGCATCAGGAGAGATGCAGCTGCCGTTCGTCCTCCGCTCGGCGGAGACGATGAAGGCTGCCGTCGCGCACCTCGAGCCGCTCATGGATCGCGCCGACTCGCACGACCGGGGCTCGATCGTCCTCGCCACGGTCAAGGGCGACGTCCACGACATCGGGAAGAACCTCGTCGACATCATCCTCACGAACAACGGGTTCACCGTGCACAACCTCGGCATCAAGGTCGGGATCACCGAGATGATCGACCAGTTCCGCGAGACCGACGCCGACGCGATCGGCATGAGCGGGCTTCTCGTCAAGAGCACACTCGTCATGAGGGACAACCTCGACGAGCTCACCAGGCGCGCGCTCGGCGAGGTACCCGTGCTCCTCGGCGGCGCGGCGCTGACGAGGTCGTACGTGGAGAGGGACCTCCGCGAGCGCTACGGCGGTCCGCTGTTCTACGGCAAGGACGCGTTCTCGGCGCTCGACGTCATGCAAGCGATCTCCGCCCTCGCCCCCGGCGAGCCGTACCCGGATGGGTTCGGCAGGGAGCCCTCCGGTCGGCAGCTCCCACCGCGCCACCGGACGGCGCCGTCGACCCCGCAGGG
Source organism: uncultured Acidimicrobiaceae bacterium (assembly GCA_947259365.1). Lineage (GTDB taxonomy): Bacteria > Actinomycetota > Acidimicrobiia > Spongiisociales > UBA5794 > CAMYMC01. The sequence continues at coordinate 127,680 of CAMYMC010000008.1, forward strand.
GCCGCCGGCGCGCTCGCCCGACGTCGCAGGGGACAATCCGGTGTTCGCCCCACCGTTTCTCGGTACCCGCGTCGTCAAGGGCATCGCCATCGACGACGTCACCGGGTACCTCAACGAGACGGCGCTGTTTCGCAACCAGTGGCAATACCGCCCGGAGACGGCTGAGGACGACGCCGCGTTCAAGAAACGGCTCCGGCCGCTGCTCGGCGAGCAGATCTCGCTGGCCCGCGAGCACGACGTCCTCGTGCCCCAGGTCGTCTACGGGTACTTCCCCGCCAACGGGGACGGCGACGACCTCGTCGTGTGGGCCGACGAGCGGAGGACGGCGGAGCGGATGCGGTTCCGCTTCCCCCGCCAGGGTGCCGAGCCGTGGCTGTGCATCTCCGACTTCTTCCGCTCGACGTCGAGCGGTGAAGCCGACTACGCATGCTTCCAGATCGTCACGATGGGACCGAAAGCCTCGGCACGGGCGGCGGAGCTCTTCGCCTCCGACCGGTACCAGGAGTACCTCTACCTCCACGGCCTCGGCGTCGAGATGGCCGAGGCGCTCGCCGAGTACTGGCATCGCCGGGTTCGCGTCGAGTGGGGCTTCGGCGACGAGGACGGGCCGACGCTGCACGGCCTCTTCCGCCAGCAGTACCGGGGAGGCCGGTATTCGTGGGGCTACCCGGCGTGTCCCGACCTCGAGGACAATGTCAAGGTCGCCGAGTTGCTCGGCGCCGAGCGACTCGGCGTCACGGTGGGCCCAGAGACCGCGTTCCAGTTCCAGCCGGAGCAGACGACCTCGGCCCTGATCTGTCACCACCCTCGCGCCAAGTACTTCATCGCCCGCTCGAGATCGGAGAGCTGATGCTCATCGAGGGACCCCCCTGGAACGTCGTGGCCGAGGTGAACCCGCCGTCGCTTCCCGACATGAGCCACCTGCTCCTCGACGGCGCATGGCGGAACGTCCTCATCACCGACAACGTGTTCGGCCGGATCCGGGTGTCGCCGTATGCGTTCGCGGCGAGGATCACCCACGACGTGCCGTCGGTGCACCCGACCGTCGTCGTCTCCACCCGGGACCGGAACATCCTCGCCATCGAGTCCGAGGTGCGCGGCGCCCTCGGCAACGGCGTCGACTCGTTCCTCGTCGTCGTCGGCGACACGATGCCCCAGGTCGAGCACATGGCGCACCACTACGAGATCGTCGAGCACCTCCGCGACCTCCAGGACCACATGCCGGCGTTCGAGGTCGGGATGCCGACGAGGTTCCGCAAATGGCAATACCGGCGCCGGATCGATTGCGGCGCCGAGTTCTTCGTCGCCGGCCCGGTACTCGACCCCGCGACCGTCGCCGCCAACGTCGAGCGGCTCGCCCGTCAGGACGAAGACCCGCCGCTCTACGTGATGGTCATCCCCCCGTTCAGCCCCTCGTGGGTCTCGCAGATGGAACAGGTCGGGTCCGTCGCCGTCACCGATGCCCTCCGGTCGGCGCTCGACGAATGCCCCGAGGACGGGCGTCGCGAGTTCGGCTGGACCCAGGCCCTCACCGCCGCAGAGAAGGCGCGGGACGCCGGCTGCGCCGGGGTCATCCTCATGGGGCTGCAGTTCGGGACGATCGTCGACGAGGCGGCCATGGTGTGGCGCCGGGCGAGCCAGCCGGCGGCGGGGCGCTGAGCCGGCTCACCCCCCGGCGATGCCGGCCCTGAGATCGTCACGCACCCGGCGCACCTCCTCGGTGATCGACACGTGGTAGATGTGAGGACCGATGATGCGCCGCACCCCGGGGTCGAGACGGGTGAGATCTGCCACCCTCCGAGCCCGAATCAGGTCGAGCGAGACGGACGCCTCGGCGCGGCCCCCGCCTGCCCACACGACGTCGCGCAGCCGCTCCACCTCCGAGACCTCGCCCGGGGAGAGCGTGCGCGACAGACCGGCGCGATGCGGATGGTGGAGCCGGAGCTCGATTCCTTCGAGCTGCTCGCCCGCCATCGCCACGGCGTCCGCCGTCGCATTGCCCCTCGCGTCGTAGATGCGCCAGAGCTCCTTCGACCCCGGAATGGGCTGCTTGCCTGGCGTGTCGGACAGCTTCATCGTCGGGACCACCAGCCCGGCGTCGTCCTCGACGGCGACGAGCTTGTACACACCGTCGAGGGCGCCGCGGCCGTGGGAGGTGATGAGCCTCGTCCCGACGCCGTAGACGAGACGGGCGGCAAGCCGGCTCGCGTCGACGCCGTAGCGATCCGCCTCCTCCTCGATCTGGGAGAGGATCTGCCAGATATTGAGCTCGTCGAGGCTGTTGGAGAGGACGATCTGAGTGTCGGTGAACCCCGCAGCGTCGAGGCGGCGGGCGGCCTGGATGGCGAGGTAGGCGAGGTCGCCCGAGTCGAGGCGGATGCCCAGCGGCTCGTGGCCGGCGCGGGCGAGCTCCTCGAACACCGTGATGGCGTTGGGGACGCCGCTCTCGAGGGTGTCGACCGTGTCGACCAGCAGCACGCACTCGTCGGGGTAGACGCGAGCGAAGGCTCGGAACGCCTCGAGCTCGGTGCCGCCGCGGGCGATGAACGCCTGGACCATCGAGTGGGCGTGGGTCCCCTTCGGGTCGACCCCGAGGACGTGGGAAATGCCGGTGTTCGAGGTGAAACGGGCTCCGCCGATGAGCGCGGCTCGCGCCCCGGCGTTCACCCCGGTTGCGGCCCCGCGCCGCATGCCGAACTCGAGGACGACGCTTCCGCGTGCCGCCTCGGCGACTCGGGATGCCTTCGTTGCGATCAGCGTCTGGTAGTTGAGGTGGTTGAGCAGCGACGTCTCGAGGATCTGGGTCATGGCGAGCGGGCCGGTGGCGGTGACCAGCGGCACGAGCGGGTGCACGACCCGCCCCTCGGCGACGCTGTGCAACTCGACGGCACCGAAATGCCCTTCGGCCTCGAGCCACTCGAGGAAGTCGGTTCGGAAGCGGGGCGCCCCACGCGAGGTCGTCTGCGACCGCAGCGCGGCCAGCTCGGCGCCACCGAACCGGGCCGTCTCCATCCAGCCGAGGAGCCACTCGAGACCGGCGTAGACGCAATAGCCGGCCTGGTGCCGCCCGTAGTCGGGGTAGCTGCGAAACGAGTAGTCGAAGTGGGCGCGTCGATCGTGGATGCCCTCGGCGAAGTACAGCTGCGCCATGGCCAGCTGGTACTGGTCGGTGAAGAGGATGCCCTCGGCAAGGTCGGCGCGCATCGCTCGGAAGCCTAGGTGGCGCCGCGACCGCCTAGCATCACGGCGCTGTGGATCACGTCCTCGAGCCCCACCTCCGCGAGCTCATCACGAAGACCTTCGACGAGTGGATCCCGTTCAATCGCATCCTCGGTCTCCACCTCACCGAGGTCTCCGCAGCTCGTGCCGTCGCGACGCTCGCGATGGAACCGGACCTCGTCGGCAACCCGGTCAAGGGAATCCTCCACGGCGGGGTCATCTCGGCGACGCTCGACGCCGTGGGCGGGATCGCCGCTTTCGCCGCCGTCCTCGCCAAGGCCGACCTCGACGACGAGGGGCGAGTGAGCGCGCTGAACCGCCTCGGCACCATCGACATCCGCGTCGACTACCTCAGACCGGCCGGCGGACGGTCGTTCGTGGCGACGGCGTATCCGATGCGCGCCGGCAACACCGTCGCGGTGAGCCGGATGGAGCTCGCCGACGACGCCGGCGAGATCGTGGCCGTCGGCACCGGCACGTACATCGTCGGCTGAGGCCACCGGACACGGACACGGTCCCTCTTACCGGGCGGCGGGCCGGGCTCCGCCGCCGTCGGCTGGGGCGACGTCGCGTACCCAGGCGAGGAGAGCGACCAGGGCGAGAACGTTGGCCCCGGCGGCGACGATGGTGTTCCCGGCGAGCCCGTACTCGGTGAAGAGCAACGGCCCCAGCGCTGCCCCCAGTGTCCGGCCGAGCGCCATGGCGACGATCATCCAGGCGAGGAACCTGGCCCTCGCCTGCGGCCGGACCTCGGAGGCCAGCGGGATCGACGACACGATCGCCAGCTCGAAGCCGAAGAACGCCACCATCATCGCGCCGATTCCGGGGACGAGGCGCGACTCGAAGACGGCCATGGCGGCGAAGCCGACGGCCGAGATGGCAACGCCGGCCGCTACCGCCGTCCTCTTCCCGATGCGGTCGGCGAAGCCGACCGTCGACCCCTCTCCCCCCAGCTCGGCGAGGGCCACGAGCGTGGCGAGCCCGCCGAGACCGAGCAGCGAGAGGCCGAACGCATCTTCCAGCCAGGCCCCCATGACCACGAACATCACCTCGGCGGCGCCGGAGAAGAGGGCGACGATCCCCAGGAATGCGACGGCGGCGCGGTCCCACCCCAGCGGTGCTCTCGATGGCCTGGCCGCGGCAGGGTCGGCGTCGAGGAGCACCGCGACGAGGGCGATCCCGACGCCTCCCAGCGCGGCGAGAGCCCAGAATGGGGCCTGCCACCCGGCGGAGTCGATGAGCCATCCCGCCACCGGTGCCCCGACGAGCAGCGATCCCGCCCACGTCAGCTCGAACATGCCCAGGTAGCGCGCTCTCGACCGATACGGGACCCGGTCGGCGATGTAGGCCTGAGCGGCGACATCGAAGAGGGGCTTGGCGATACCCATGAGCACGAAACCGGCGAAGGCGCCGACGTAGACGTTCGTCGCCGCCGTCACCGCGGCCCCGAGCGTGAACAGCGTGAGCCCGAGGGCGATCAGCCTGCGCCGCACCTCGCCCCGCCCGGCGGCGGCGACGAGCAGCGGGGTGCCGAGACCCGCCGCCCAGCGGGCGGAGACGAGCAGCCCCGCCTGTTCGAGGGACACGCCGAGCCCGCGCCCGATCGCGGGCAGAAAGGGGTACACGAAACGCTGGGCGGTGTTGATGACGAGGCGAAGCCCGGCCAGGAAGCCCAGCGAGCCCCGGAACCGCCTCGTCCGGTAGGGCACCTCGCTGCCTAGCTCGTGGTCGCGAGGGCGCTCAATCGATGATGCCGCCCTCGGTCATCCGCTTGATGTCGAGAAGCTCATCGACCTGATCGGCGGTGAGCCAGCCCTTCTCGACGACGATGTCGCGGACGTTGCGACCGGTGGCGAACGCCTCCTTGGCGGCGATGGCGCCCTTGTCGTATCCGATGTGGGGGTTGAGCGCGGTGACGACGATGATGTTCCGCTCGGCGAGCTCGCGCGCCCTGTCGACGTCCGCCTCGATGCCATCGATGCACTTCTCCCTCAGCGCATCGGCGGCGCTGGCGAGGAGCCCGATCGACTGGAGCAGGTTGTGGGCGATGAGCGGCATCATCACGTTGAGCTCGAAGTTGCCGTTGGCCCCTCCCCACGTGATCGCGACGTCGTTGCCGACGACCTGGGCGGCTACCTGCATCGCCATCTCGGGCATCACCGGATTCACCTTTCCCGGCATGATCGACGACCCGGGCTGTAACGAGGGGAGGCGGATCTCGGCGATCCCGGTCCGGGGGCCTGAGGAAAGCCAGCGGAGGTCGTTGGCGATCTTGAAGAGAGAGGCGGCGATCGTCTTCAGCGCCCCCGAGGCGTTGACGGTCGCGTCTTTGGACGCCTGGGCCTCGAAGTGATCCTCGGCCTCCCGAAACGGGTACCCGGTGATCGCGGCCATGTCGGCGATGACGGCGGCGGCGAACCCCTCGGGCGCGTTGAGGCCGGTACCGACGGCGGTCCCGCCGAGCGCGAGCTCCTCCAGCTCGGGGAGCACCTTGTCGAGCCGATCGACCGCTTTGCGCATCTGCGTCGCATAGCCGTCGAACTCCTGGCCGAGGGTCACCGGAGTCGCATCCATGAGGTGGGTGCGCCCGGACTTGACGACGTCGGCGAACTCCCCGGCCTTGGCCGCGAGCGAGGCGGCGAGGCGCTCCAGCGCGGGGCGGAGGTCTTCGCGGATGGCGGCGACCGCGGCGATGTGGATGGCCGCCGGGATGACATCGTTCGAGGACTGGCCGAAGTTGACCTCGTCGTTGGGGTGGACGAGCTTCGAGCCGATGTCGCCGCCGAGCACCTCGCCGGCTCGGTTGGCGATCACCTCGTTGGCGTTCGTGTTCGTCGAGGTCCCCGACCCCGTCTGGAAGATGTCGAGGACGAAGTGGGCGTCGAGGCTGCCCTCGCGGACCTCGTCGGCGGCGCGAGCGATCGCCCCCGCCTTGGCGGCATCGACGTATCCGGCGGGCCCGGAGACGCGAGCGGCCGACCCCTTCAGCAGGCCCAGCGCCCAGATGAACCGGCGGCTGAACCCGATGCCGGAGATCGGGAAGTTCTCGACGGCGCGCTGGGTCGAAGCCCCGTAATAGGCATCGGAGGGGACCTTCACCTCACCCATGGAATCGCGTTCGATGCGCATGATGCTCCTGGTGTGACGATCTACCGCGGAGCCTAGTGAAGGGGCCCCGGCCGCCATCCGCCGCTCGCCGGGCGCACACCGCCTCAGGCGAGCGCGGCAGACACCGCTGGCGGGACGAGGGTGGTCACGTCGCCCTCGAGGCGGAGGAAGACCTCGGCGACATGGTCGTGATCCGTCGGCCCCCGGTTGACGACGACGTAGGGAACGCCGCGCTGCACAGCCGCCAGCGGGATCTCGGCAGCGGGGTGCACCGACAGCGTCGAGCCGAGCGCCAGCGCCATGTCGCAGGTCTCGGCTGCGGTGAAGGCCCGCACGAGGTCCGCACGCCGCAGGGACTGACCAAAGCTGATCGTCGCCGGCTTGAGGTGACCGCCGCATTCGCAGTCGGGAGCGACGCCGCTTGCCGCGAAGGCGGCGAAATGAGGCTCCGGGTCCGACCGCGTCCCGCAGGACTGGCACTCGATCTCGGTGTTCGTGCCGTGCACCTCGACGAGACGGGTGGTTCCCGCGGCGCGATGGAGACCGTCGACGTTCTGGGTCACGACGAGCTCGACCTTGCTGGCCTCCTCGAGCCGGACCAGGGCGCGATGCACCTCGTTGGGTGCTGCGGCGCCGAAGGCCTCGCGGTCTTCGAGCTTCTGTTGCCAGTACTCGGACCGCGCTCGCGGCGACGACATGAAGTCCTGGTACATCACGGGGCGTCTCGTCTTCCACACCCCTTGCGGCCCCCGATAGTCGGGGATTCCGGACGATGTCGAGATGCCGGCGCCGGTGAACACGAGGATGCGGTCATGGGACCGGAGGAGATCGGCGAGCGACGAGACACCCGGGTCCATCAACCGGAGACCTGGATGACGACGCCGACGACGCCGACGAAGGTGAGGACGACCACGACCCGCCGGGCGACCAGCCAGCCCGCCGACGCACCGGCGAGGGTCACCGCGGTGCGTAGCGGCGTCTCGCCGTAGGCGAGGGCGCGCAGGGCGCGATCGCGATCGGTGCGTCCCGCCCGGACGCCCTCACCGGACTCGGACGAGCTGTCCGGGACGATGACCTCGGCCCGACGCTGCAGCGGCCGCGCCAGCGCGACGAGGGCGGCGATGACGGCTGCGCCTGCGAGGAGCAGCGCCAGGGCACTCGTGAGGAACAGCGCCGCCATCCCCAGGACCCACGCCGCCCACAACCTGCCGACCTCGGTGAGGTAGGTCCGTGCGTCCTGGGGGCCATCGAAGGTGAACTCGAGACCGTCGCCCATCGCCATGAGGCCACCCTACGCCACGCCGCCCCGGGCTCCTATGGCAGGTCGGCGTAGGGATCGGCGCCGTCGTCGTTCGGCCCGAGACCGAGCTCGGCCCGCAGCTCCTCATACCCCTTGGCCTCGAGCTCCTCCGCGACCTCGGGGCCGCCGGAGCGGACGATCCTCCCGTCGATCATCACGTGCACCCGGTCGGGCGCCATGTAGCGGAGGATCCGGCTGTAGTGGGTGATGATGAGAACCCCGAGCTCTTCGCTGCGCAGCGCCTCGACGAGCCCGGCGATCTCGCGCACGGCGTCGATGTCGAGCCCGGAGTCGACTTCGTCGAGCACCGCCGCCTTCGGTCGGGCGACGGCGAGCTGGAACATCTCGGATCGCTTCTTCTCGCCGCCGGAGAGACCGCTGTTGATCGCCCGGTCACGGAACGGCGCCATCCCCAGCCTCGTCGCGGCACGCTCGACCCGGTCACCGAACTCGTGGGGGTCGCGACCGGCGGCCTCCCCCATCTCGGCGAGGAGCTCGTCGAGGGAGACCCCCGGGATCTCGACCGGGTATTGGAACGCCTCGAAGAGCCCGGCCCGGGCCCGCTCGTCCACGTCGAGCCCCATCACCTCGCGTCCGCCGACGGCGGCGGAGCCCTCGGCGGCGTACTCGTCCTTGCCCATGAGGACGTGACACAGGGTGGATTTCCCGCTCCCGTTGGGCCCCATGAGGGCATGGATCTCGCCGAACGGGACCTCGAGGTCGACACCCTTGAGGATCTCCAGATCGCCGAGCTTGGCGCGTACCCCTTCGACCTTCAGCGCCGGCGTCACGGTGCCTCCCCCTCCTCGATCGTGAGGAAGACGTCGCCGTCGGTGATGGAGACGCCGTAGACCGGAACCGGCTTGGTGGCGGGCAACGTGGACGGCGCGCCGGTACGGAGATCGAATGCCGACCCGTGGCGGGGGCACTCCACCTCGTCGTCGAAGACCTCGCCCTCGGCGAGCGAGGCCTCGGCATGGCTGCACTCGTCCCCGATGGCGTACACGTCCTCACCGAGGCGGAACAGCGCGACCCGGTGCCCGGCCACCGCGACACGCACACCCCGCTCGGCAGGGAGGTCGGCGAGGGCGGCGACACGTATCCGGGTCATCACACCCTCCCTGCCGCTTGCGCCCTGACGTACTTGTCGTTGATCCAGCCCCGGACGGGGACGGCCACCCCGCCGACGGGGAACCTGGCGAGGACCTCCTCGAAGAAGCCGCGGACCTGGAGCCGGTCGGCCCGTGCGCCATCGAGGCCTCGGCTCATGAGGTAGTAGTGCTGCTCGGCGTCGAGAGGACCCACGGTCGAGCCGTGCCCGCAGCGCACATCGTTGGCGAGGATCTCCAGGTTCGGCACGGATTGGGCGGCGGCGCCCTCGGAGAGGATGAGGTTGCGGTTCGTCTGGAACGCGTCGGTGCGCTGCGCGCTCTCCTCGATCCGGATGAGCCCGGTGAACACCGACAGCGCCTCGTCCTCCACCGCCCCTTTGAGGAACATGTCGCTGTGGGTGTTGAGCCCGACGTGGTGCATGAAGTAGCGGTAGTCGAGGGTCTGGTCCTCCTCGCCGAAGTATGCGCCGAGGACCTCCGCGGAGCTTCCCCGTCCGAGGAGATCGACGGTGAGGTGGAGCCTGGAGAGCGACCCGCCCAGCCCCGCCTCGGCGATCCGGACCGCCGAATCGCGCCCGACGGCGACACGAGCCTGGGCGAGCGCGGTGGTCGCGTACCCCCAGTTCTGGACGACCGTCAGCGACAGGTTCGCATCTGCTCCGGAGACGACCTCGATATGAGGCACGACGAGGGCGCGCACGTCGCCCTGCGAGACGTACTCGACGACGACCGACGCCTCGGCGCCGTCCTCGACGTCGACGAGGAGGTGCGGGAAGCTGATACCCCCGTCGGCGACGGCGGCGATGGTGACGTGGACGGGGGCGGGAACGGCGGCACCCCGGGGCACGGTGACGACCACGGCGTCCGATGCGAACGCATGGTGGGCCGCCGTGAAGATGTCGTGTTCGACGGGGATCGCCGATCCGTACACCGCCTCGACCCGCTCCGGAGCCTCGCCGACCGCCTCGAGGAGAGGTCGCACCGCCACGTCGCCACCCTCGGCGGCAACGACGGCGCCGTCGGAGACCGTCGCCTTGCCCGACACCTCGGGTAGCGCCGCGGCGAGCCGGGACAGCTCCGGCGGCGGCGTTCCGTTGCGCTCGGGCAACGAGAAGTCGGCCAGGTCGAGGTCGAGCTCGACGTAGCGCCAGATCTCCTCCGCCTCTGACGGCATCGGCAGGCCGGCAAAGACGTCGAATGCCGCTCTCCGGCGCTCCTGGAGCCAGGCGGGGGCACCGGCTGGGACGCGGTCGATCGTGGTGAGGTCGAGCGGTAGCAGGGCGGGGCTCCTCAGAAGGTCGGCGGGAGGATACTCAGCAGCGGCGACGGCCCAAAGCCGGCCGCGGCCGGGTCACGGAACGAGGGCGGATGCGGACGTGAACACGGCGTCGAACATGTCCTCGGTGAGCCGCCCGGTGAACGTGTTCTGCTGGCTCGGGTGATAGGAGGCCACGACGGCCCGGCCGTCGGGCAGGTCCACGACGAGCCCGTGGGCGAAGCGGGGCCGGGGGCGGGCCAGGGCGGTGCCGAATGCGGCGAGGCTGCTCCACAGCGCCGCATACCCGAAAGCTCCGAGGCATACGAACACCCGGGCCCGCTCCAGCAGCGCCAGCTCCGCCCGGAACCACCCGGCGCATGCCTCACGCTCGCTTGCGCTCGGCTTGTTGGCCGGAGGCGCACACTTGACCGGGGCCGTCACCCACACGTCGCGGAGCACGAGACCGTCGTCCCGCGCCGTCGACTCGGGCCGGCTGGCAAAGCCGGCTCGATGGAGGGCCCGGTAGAGCCAATCGCCGCTGCGGTCGCCGGTGAACATTCGCCCGGTGCGGTTCGCTCCATGCGCAGCGGGGGCGAGCCCGACGACGACGAGACGCGCCGACGGGTCGCCGAACCCGGGCACCGGACGTCCCCAGTAGGTCTCGTCGCGATACGCCGCTCGTTTCTCTGCCGCGACCCGCTCCCGCCACTCGACGAGCCGGGGACACCGGCGGCACACGGTGACCGCCGAGGCGAGCTCGTCGAGGTCCCCGATGCCGGCCGCGTCCCCCGCGGGCGATGCATCTCCGGCGGCGGTCATTCGCCGCGCTCGAGCATCGAGGCGTCGAAACTCGTGTTCTCGCTCCACAGCATCCAGCCGAGGCCCCGGGCCTCGGCGACGTCCTGGACGGCGAGGATGTCGGTCGACTCGAGGAACGCCCGCTGCAGCCACGGGCGGATGATTCCGAACCCGTCGATCTGGGGCATCCCCGCGTCGAGGGCGAGCCCGACGATGGCCGGCGCCTCGTCGTTGGGGTCCTCGAAGCCCTGCCAGCCCGGGGGGTACGCATAGGAGTAGATCATCGGGCTGAGCACGTCGACCGAGGACGACAGGGGTCCGGGGAGCTGGCCGATGCCCTCATCGCTCCCCCGGCTCTGCAGCGTGATGGCGAAGATGTCGGCGGCGACGGCACACCCCATCGCGTTGAGCCTCGAATGGGCCTCGGCGAGGAACGCGGCGATCGTCTCGACGCGGATCTGCTGCGCCTCCTCCTCGTAGTACGTGTCGTAGACGAGGGCCGGCTCGTCGTACTGGACGGCGTTGATCGGACCGTCGGAGGGAAACCGGACGTAGTCGAACTGGACCTCGTCGAAGCCGCGACGGCATGCCTCTTCGGCGAGGTCGAGGGGGTAGTCCCAGGCGTCCCTGTCGGTCGGGTCGAGCCATCCCCGGCCGCTGCTCGTCTCCCACACGCCCCCCGTGCTCCGGTTCTTCGCCGCGATCGCCGGCTTCGCCTTGGTCAGCCAGGGGTCCTGGAAGGTGACGATCCGGGTGATCTTGTAGAGGCCGAGCTCATCCATGTCCTCGATCACCGCATCGAGGTCGTAGAGCGCCTGGACGGCGCCGATCTCATGGGCGAGCTGCACCTCGGTGTCGTGGTAGACGTTGCCGCGCTCGTCCTTCGTGTCGATGACGAGGGCGTTGACCTCGGTCGTCGCGGCCAGATCGAGCAGCTCTCGCCACGTGCCCGGATCGCCCGTCTTCGCCGCCTGCACCCGCAAGGCGCGTATCGTTCGCGGCTGCATCGACACCGAGAGCTCCGGGGTGACACCGTCCCATTCGACCGCGGCCGGTTCCCAGGCGGGGCGGGTAACGGTGATCTCGCCGGCGACGGCCCGAATGACGCGGAACCCGCCATCGGCGCCCGTGACCTGCTCGTGGTCGCCGAGACGTACCGTCGTCCCGGGAAGCGGCCGTGCGTCCGGGCCCACCACCCGCCCGGACAGCACCACCGGGGTGAGCCGCAGCTCGACTGGGGCCTGCTCCGGGAGCAGGTCGACGGTCGTCGACGCGTCGTGGAACCCGGGGGCGGATGCCGTGATCGCGATCGGTTCGTCGAGCCACGTCAACGTCGCCATACCGCTCTCGTCGGCCTCCATGGGCTCTTCGCCGATGAACAGCATCGCCGCCAGCGGGGTGAGGTCGTCGCCGGCGAGCACCGAGACCCGGAACACCGGCGGAGGCGGGTCCGGGGGGCGGAGGGATTCGCCCGAGCCGAGGACTGCGGTGCCCGAACATCCCCCGGCGGTGAGCGCGGCGAGCACGCCGAGCCCCAGAGCCCAGCGCGGTGCACGTGTTGGAACTCGTGGATCGCTCGTGTTGCTCACGTTGGAGATGCGAACCTCGACTGGCCGCGACCGGGAGGCTAGCGCCGCTTTGCGGCGTACACCCCGGCGTGATAATTTCGGCGTGCTCTCCCTTCGCCGAGGGGGGTCTCGCAAGAGCAGGGGAGCCGTTGGTCACCGAGACCAGAGAACTTGCGACATCTGACGCTGTCGGCAGGTACCTCGAAGAGGTAGCAACTCACGAGCTGCTGACGGCTCAGGACGAGGTGCGCCTCGCCCGGATCATGGAGCAGGCGCGCCGTGCCCGGCACCGTCTCGAGAGCGAGCCAGCGCTGTCCGAGACCGACCGCGAAGAGCTCGAGGCCGTCGTCGACGCAGGCGACGACGCCAAGGCCGAGTTCATCCGCTCCAACCTCCGGCTCGTGATCTCACTCGCCAAGCGTTACACCGGCCGCGGGCTCGACCTGCTCGACCTCATCCAGGAGGGAAACCTCGGCCTCATCCGGGCCGTCGAGAAGTTCGACTGGCGCAAGGGGTTCAAGTTCTCGACGTATGCGACGTGGTGGATCCGCCAGGCCATCACCCGGGGTCTCGGCAACCAGGGACGCACCATTCGCCTTCCCGTCCACATGGTGGATGTGGTGCGGACCGTTCGCGAGACGGAGCTCACCCTCGAGGAACAGAACCAGCGGAAGCCAACCGTCGAAGAGATCTCGGCCCGCAGCGGGCTCGACCAGGAGAAGGTGACGATCGCCCTCGAAGCCCCGGGGGAGTGCGTCTCGCTCGACCGGAGAGTCGGTGACGAAGGAGACAGCGAGTTCGGAGACTTCGTCGAGGACGAGCGCGCGCTCGACCCGTTCGTGCACGCCGTCGAGGCGGTCCGCCATCGCGAGCTCCTCCGGGCGATGACGGTCCTCGACGACCGCGAGCGCAGCGTCCTCCTCCTCCGCTACGGGCTCGACCGGGGCAACGCCCGTACGCTGTCCGAAGTCGGGGTGTTCCTCGGACTCACCAGGGAGCGGGTACGCCAGATCGAAGCGAGGGCGCTCGGCAAGCTGCGGCACCCGAGCTGCGACTACGACCTCGAGAGCCTGCTGTAACAAACCGTCGCGCTACGGTGCCCCTCCGTCCTACCCCGGCATGATCGGCTTCCTCCTCACCCTTCTCGTCGCCGCGGTGCTCGGTTCGCTCGGCGCCGCGATCGCCGGGCGTCGCGGCCAGGGATGCCTCGTCAACATCCTCGTCGGCCTCATCGGTGCCCTCGTCGGCCGGTGGCTGTCGCGGGTCGCCGGGATCGACGACCCCGTGACGATCACGATCGGATCCACGACGTTCCCGCTGATGTGGACGATCGCCGGAGCGGCGCTCTTCGTCGCGGTGATCACCGCCGTGACCGGTGAGCGCAGGCTTCCCCGACGCTGACCAGGCACCACAGTGCCCGCGGCTCCCTCCGACCTGCGGGATGATCGACCTAGATTGGCGGGGTGCAGAGGCGCACCGTCTTCGGCGTCGTCGTCGCGGCAGGCTCGGGAAGCCGGTTCGGTGGGGACACACCGAAGCCACTCCTCGACCTCGGCGGTCAGACCATCGTCGCCCGATCCGTGGCCGCCCTCTCCAGGAGCGGCGTCATCGACGCGATCACCGTGGTGACTCGCGATGACCTCGTGGCGGAGGTGGGGGAGGTCTTCGCCGGCGAACCCACGCCCGTCACGGTGGTCGGCGGCGGCGCCACCAGAGCCGCTTCGGTGCGAGCGGGCCTCGCCGCGCTCGACGGCGGCGACGAGGACCTCGTCGTCGTCCACGACGGCGCCAGGCCGCTCGTCGAACCCCAACGGGTCGCTGCGCTGGTTGCGACGCTCGTCGGCGCCGATGCCGCGACCCTGGTGGTGCCGGTAGCCGACACCGTTCTCGTCGTCGAAGACGGGACGGTCTCCAGCGTCCCCGACCGCAGCGTGCTGCACCGGGCCCAGACGCCTCAAGGATTCCGGCTCGGCCTGCTGAGGAAGGCGCACCGGGCCGCCGCCGCCGAACCGGCGTTCGTCGCCACCGACGACTGCGCGGTGGTCCGGCGCTACTCGCCTGCGACCGAGATCGCCGTGGTCGCCGGTTCCGATCGCAACATCAAGATCACGACCCCTGAAGACCTGCTGATCGCCCGACACCTCCTCGACGACGCGTGACCCTGCCCGTCACGGGTCGACGAAGCGCACCAGCCCGGCACGTCGACCGCCTCGACGTCGCCGCAGTGTTCGACGTCGTGTCCGGCGAGACCGGCACCGGGACGGAGATCGTCGTCGACGGGATGAGGGCGTCGCGTTCGCCGGCACGGCGGGGGCCGGGTCCGTCGTCGTGGAAGCCGACGTGGCGCCACGGCGGTCCTCGACCCCTCAGAAGAGCCGCAGCGTCGCCGATTCGAGGCCGCGCAGCACGTCGTAGTCGACCTCGACGCAGCCGATCGCGCGGTCGACCGCGAGCGTCCTCGCCTGCGGCTTGATCTCCTGGGCGACGAGGACGCCGCGCACCGGTGCCAGATGCTCGTCGCGGTTCAGAAACTCGAGATAGCGGGTCAACTGCTCGACCCCGTCGATGTCGCCCCTCCGCTTCACCTCGACGGCCACCGTGTCCCCCTCCCCGTCGCGACACAACAGATCGACGGGGCCCACCGGGGTGGGGAACTCGCGCCGCACGAGCGAGAGGCCGGCCTCGATGACCTCCGGTGTCTCGGCGAGCAGCCTCTGCAGCTCGGACTCGACGCCGTCCTTCTGCAAGCCGGGGTCCTCACCCATGGACATCTCCGACTCGAAGTGGACGTGCGAGATCGAGATCGTGAGCCGCTCACCCCGAGGGTTCGTCACGACCCAGCGGCCGTCCTCCTCCTCGAGGTGATTCGGTGCGTTCATCCAGTTGAGCGGCTTGTACGCACCACCGTCGGCATGGACGGCGACACAGCCGTCCGCCTTCACCATGATGAGTCGCGTCGCCGGCGGGAGGTAGGCGCTGAGACGCCCTTCGTACTCGACGCTGCAGTCGGCGACCAGGATGCGCATGGGCCCGGAGGGTAGTTGCCGGCCGCAGGGCGGCGAGGGTCTCCCCCACGGCACGATCCGTCGAGGCGATCGACGCGATGAAGCCCGCGGAGGGCCCGCCTCACCGCATTGCCCTGACCACGCCTCGGGGATGGAAGCGCTGGGCCATCCGTAGCCCGCGACGAGGACTCTCGCGGCGCCAGGAAGTTCCCGAGAGGCTCGCCGTCAGCCGACGGCGCCCTCCATCTGGAGCTCGATGAGCCGGTTCAGCTCGACGGCGTACTCCATCGGGAGCTCCTTGACGATCGGCTCGATGAACCCGGCGACGATCATCGCCGTCGCTTCCTCCTCGGTGAGCCCCCGGCTCATGAGATAGAAGAGCTGCTCCTCGCCGACCTTCGACACCGTCGCCTCGTGGCCGATGTCGATGTCGGACTCCTCGATCTCCATGTAGGGGTACGTGTCCGAGCGTGAGTCCTCGTCGAGGATCAGGGCATCACACCGAACGAACGAGCGGGCGCTCTCGGCCCCCTCCTCGACCCGGATGAGCCCGCGGTAGCCGGCGCGGCCGCCGTCCTTCGAGATCGACTTCGACGTGATGAGGGACGTGGTCTTTGGGGCGACGTGGACGATCTTGGCGCCGGCGTCCTGGTGCTGACCGATCCCGGCGAAGGCAATCGACAGCACCTCGCCGTGGGCGCCCTCCTCCATGAGCCACACCGCCGGGTACTTCATCGTCAGCTTCGAGCCGAGGTTCCCGTCGATCCATTCCATGGTGGCGTTCTTGTACGCCGCCGCTCGCTTGGTGACGAGGTTGTAGACGTTGTTCGACCAGTTCTGGATCGTCGTGTACCGGCAGCGCCCGCCCTCCTTGACGACGATCTCGACGACGGCCGAGTGCAGCGAGTCGCTGCTGTAGACGGGGGCCGAGCAGCCTTCGACGTAGTGGCAGTACGCCCCTTCGTCGATGATGATGAGCGTTCGCTCGAACTGGCCCATGTTCTCGGCGTTGATCCGGAAGTAGGCCTGGAGCGGCTGATCGACGTGAACACCGGGCGGCACGTAGATGAACGACCCGCCGGACCAGACCGCGGAGTTGAGCGCAGCGAACTTGTTGTCGTTCGGCGGGATGATCGTCCCGAAGTACTCCCTGACGAGGTCCGGGTGCTCCCGGAGTGCGGTATCCATGTCCATGAAGAGGACGCCGAGCTTCTCGAGGTCCTCCCGGTTGCGGTGGTACACGACCTCCGACTCGTACTGCGCGGTCACGCCGGCGAGGTACTTGCGCTCCGCCTCGGGGATCCCCAGCTTCTCGTAGGTCTCCTTGATCGAGTCGGGGACCATGTCCCAGTCCTTGACCTGACCCTCGGTCGGCTTGATGTAGTAGTAGATGTCGTCGAAATCGATTTCCTCGAGCGCACCGCCGCCGCCCCAGGTGGGGATCGGTTTGCGGAGGAAGCGCCGGTACGCCTTGAGCCGGAACTCGAGCATCCACTCCGGTTCTTGCTTCATCGCGGACATCTCGCGAATGATGTCCTCGTTCAGCCCCTTCTTGGGCTTGAAGACGTAATCCTCTTCGTCGTGCCACCCAAGTTGGTACGCACCGAGATCGACGTCGACGGTCGCCATGCAGGCTCAGCTCCTCACGAACGGATGGGGATTTGCACTATCGGGGTAGTGCATTCTCCCACACGCCGATGGCGCCGCCAACGCGGCCTCGGACGACCGCGCCGGGACGGGTGTGGGAGTGGGGGGAAGACCGGGTCCGTCCCGGCGGGTCATCCTGGTACCGGGATCAACACACCGCGAACGGCCCGAGTTCGCCGAACGTCCAGGGACCGACACACGGGCGCGAGCGCCCTCAGCGCAGCGGCATCGAGTGGGGGGCGACCGGCTCCGGGAGCATCGTCGAGCCGGTGAGGTAGCGGTCGACGGCGGCGGCGCACGCCCGGCCTTCCGCGATCGCCCAGACGATGAGCGACTGGCCCCGGCCCATGTCGCCTGCGACGAACACCCCCTCGACGTTGGACGCCCACGACCCGTCGCGGGCGAGCGCCCCCGTCTCGTCGAGCTCGACACCGAGACCTTCGAGGAGCGGTCCCCGCTCCGGGCCGGTGAACCCGAGCGCCAGCAGCACGAGCTCGGCCGGGAACTCTTCCCCGGTCCCGTCGATCTTCCCGAAGGCGAGCCCGGCATCGGACCGACGCAGCTCGACGCGGTGTGTCCGGATCGCGCCGACGCCACCAAACCCATTCGAGACGAATCGTTCCGTGCTGATCGCGTAGATCCGCTCCCCGCCCTCCTCGTGGGCAGAGGACACCGTGTACTGCAGCGGCCACATCGGCCATGGGGTCGACGCGTCCCTGCGGTCGGGTGGACGGGGCATGATCTCGAGCTGGAGCACCGACGCGGCACCCTGGCGGTGGGCCGTGCCCACACAGTCGGCACCGGTGTCCCCTCCCCCGATGATGACGACGTGCTTGCCGGCGGCGTCGATCGGGGATCGGTCGAGGTCGCCGAGCTGGACCCGGTTGGCAGGCGGGAGGTACTCCATTGCCTGGTGGATCCCGTCGAGGTCTCTGCCGGGAATCGGCAGGTCGCGCCATTGCGTCGCCCCCGCTGCGAGCACGAGCGCATCGAAGTCGGCACGTAGCTCTTCGGGTTCGACGTCGGTCCCGACGTCGAACCCGGTGCGGAACTCGGTCCCCTCCGCCTCCATCTGCTCGATCCGGCGGGTGATGATGCGCTTTTCCATCTTGAACTCGGGGATGCCGTAGACGAGGAGGCCGCCCACCCGGTCGGCGCGTTCGAACACGACCACCCGGTGCCCGGCTCTCGTCAGCTGCTGGGCGGCGGCGAGCCCGGCGGGCCCGGATCCGATGACGGCGACGCGCCTGCCGGTGTCCAGGCTCGGGAGGACAGGGCGAATCCAGCCCTCCTCCCAGGCCCGCTCGACGATCTCGACCTCGACCTGCTTGATCGTCACGGGGTCCTCGTTGATCCCGAGCACGCACGAAGCCTCGCACGGCGCCGGGCACAGCCGGCCGGTGAACTCGGGAAAGTTGTTCGTGGCGTGGAGCCGCTCGGAAGCCTCCCGCCACTGCTCCCGGTGGACGAGGTCGTTCCAGTCCGGGATGAGGTTGCCGAGGGGGCACCCGCTGTTGCAGAAGGCGATGCCGCAGTCCATGCACCGCGACGCCTGGGCCCGCAGCTCTGAGATCGGGAACGGCTCATAGACCTCCCGCCAGTCCCGGATCCTGACGTCGACCGGCCGACGCGCCGGGGTCACACGGCGGTGCCTGAGGAAGCCCCGGATGTCACCCATGGGCCGCACCCATGATCGCCTCGAGGACCGGCTCGCCCCTCTCGGTGGCCCTCGCCGCCGCCTCGAGCACCCGCTTGTAGTCCCGCGGCATGACCTTGACGAAGTGCCCCAGCTCGTCGTCCCACGAGGCGAGGATGCGCTCCGCCACCGTCGAAGCCGTCTCCCGGTGGTGGGTGGTGATGGTCTCTTCGAGGAACGCCACGTCCTCGGGCTCGAGCGAGTCGAGCGTGACCATCTCTCGGTTGACCCGGGTGCCGAAGAGCCCGCGAGCATCCCAGACATAGGCGATGCCACCCGACATGCCTGCGGCGAAGTTGCGCCCCGTCGGCCCGAGCACGACCGCTCTGCCTCCCGTCATGTACTCACAACCGTGGTCGCCGACGCCTTCGACGACGGCGACCGCACCGGAGTTGCGGACGCAGAACCGCTCGCCGACGACGCCTCGCAGGTACACCTCGCCGGCGGTGGCGCCGTAGAGGATGACGTTGCCGGCGATGATGTTCTCCTCGGGCGCGAAGGGAGCGTCGGGGTGGGGGCGCACGACGATCCTGCCCCCGGACAGCCCTTTGCCCACGTAGTCGTTGGCGTCTCCGGTCAGCCGCAGCGTGATGCCGCGGGGGAGGAAGGCTCCGAAGCTCATCCCGGC
Source organism: uncultured Acidimicrobiaceae bacterium (assembly GCA_947259365.1). Taxonomy (GTDB): domain Bacteria; phylum Actinomycetota; class Acidimicrobiia; order Spongiisociales; family UBA5794; genus CAMYMC01. Next base: position 147,019 of record CAMYMC010000008.1, read on the forward strand.
CGAGCCGGTGAAGTTCACGGTGATCGTGTCGTCGGGAAGCCCCTCAGCGCCGTGGCGTCTCGTGACGTGGTGGCCGAGCATCGTGCCGACCGTGAGGTTGACGTTGCGGATCGGCAGGTCGAGCGTGACGGGCCGCCGCTCGACGAGGGCCGCCTCGGCGAGTTGGACGAGCGTCTGGTCGAGGGCGGCGTCGAGCCCGTGGTCCTGGTTGCGACGCCACGCGCGGGGAGCGTCGTCGGGGACCTCGGGGACGTGGAGGAGCGGGGAGAGGTCGAGCCCGCTCGCCTTCCAGTGCTCGACCGCGGCGTCGGTGTCGATGAGCTCGGCGTGGCCGATCGCTTCGTCGAGGCTGCGCAAGCCGAGCGCCGCGAGGTACTCGCGCACCTCCATCGCAACGAACTCCATGAAGTTGACGACGTGCTCCGGCTTGCCGGTGTACTTCTCCCGCAGCGCCGGGTTCTGCGTGGCGATCCCCACCGGGCACGTGTCGAGGTGGCACACCCGCATCATGACGCAGCCGGTGGCGACGAGCGGGGCGGTGGCGAACCCGTACTCGTCCGCACCGAGGAGGGCGGCGATGATGACGTCTCTGCCGGTCTTGAGCTGGCCATCGACCTGGACGACGATCCGGTCGCGCAGCTCGTTGAGCAGCAGCGTCTGCTGGGTCTCGGCCAGACCGATCTCCCACGGCGCACCGGCGTGCTTGATCGACGTCAGCGGCGAGGCGCCGGTGCCGCCGTCGTAGCCGGAGATGAGCACGACGTCCGACTTTGCCTTGGCGACGCCGGCGGCCACCGTCCCGACCCCGACCTCGGCCACGAGCTTCACGTGCACCCTGGCGTGCGGATTCGCGTTCTTGAGGTCGTGGATGAGCTGCTTGATGTCCTCGATCGAGTAGATGTCGTGATGGGGCGGCGGGGAGATGAGACCGACCCCCGGCGTCGAGAAGCGCGTCGTGGCGATCCAGGGATACACCTTGGGGCCGGGGAGCTGGCCCCCCTCCCCCGGTTTGGCGCCCTGGGCCATCTTGATCTGGAGGTCGTCGGCGTTCACGAGGTACTCGCTCGTCACCCCGAACCTGCCCGAGGCCACCTGCTTGATGGCGCTCCTGCGGAGGTCACCGTTGTCGTCGGCGGTGTACCGGTCCGGATCCTCGCCTCCCTCACCGGTGTTCGACTTGGCCCCGATCCGGTTCATGGCGATCGCAAGGGTCTCGTGGGCCTCTTGGGAGATCGACCCGTACGACATCGCCCCCGTCGAGAACCTCCGCACGATCGCGGAGACGGGCTCGACCTCCTCGAGCGGCACCGGCGGCCGCCTCTCCGTGTCGAGGCGGAACATGCCGCGGAGGGTGGCGAGCCGCCCGGCCTGGTCGTCGACGAGACGGCTGTACTCCTTGAACGTCTCGTAACTGTCGGTGCGCACCGCCTGCTGGAGCTTGAACACCGTCTCCGGGTTGAACGAGTGGTACTCCCCCTCGCGCCGCCACTGGTAGTCGCCGCCGAAGTCGAGGCCGCGATGGGCCCGCTCCTCGGGCCGGTCGGCGAACGCGACCCGGTGGCGTCGCGCCACCTCCGCGGCGACGATGTCGAGCCCGATGCCGTCGAGCCGGCTCACCGTGCCGGTGAAGTAGCGGTCGACGAGGTCGGCACCGAGCCCGATCGCTTCGAAGATCTGGGCGCCGATGTAGGAGGCGACCGTCGAGATCCCCATTTTCGACATGACCTTGAGGATGCCCTTGCCGGCCGCCTTGACGTAGTTGGCCCTCGCCACGGCCACATCGAGCTCGCCGAGCCCGTAGTCGTGGCCGGCGACGAGCTCGTCGACCGTCTCGAAGACGAGGTACGGGTTCACCGCTGCCGCCCCGTACCCCAGCAGGAGGCAGAGGTGATGGATCTCGCGCGCCTCGCCGGTCTCGACGATGAGACCCACCTTCGTCCGCTGCTTGGAGCGAATGAGGTGATGGTGCACGGCCGAGGTCGCCAGCAGCGCCGGGATCGGCGCCAGCTCCTCCGTCATCCCCCGGTCGGAGAGCACGATGGCCGATGCTCCGTCGTCGATGAGCTCGTCGACGGCGTCGAAGAGCTCATCGAGGGCCTTCCGCAGCCCGTCGCCGCCGTCCGCCGGCCGGTACAAACAGCTCGCCTCACCCGTGTAGCCGGCGACGCGAGGGTCGTCGTCGAGGTGGAGCAGCCGCGCCAGCTCGTCGTTGTCGAGGATGGGAGACGGCAACTCGAGCATCCGACACGACACGGCCGTCGGCTCCAGCAGGTTCCCCTCCGGCCCCAACACCGAGCGGAGGGAGGTGACGAGCTCTTCGCGGATGGCGTCGAGCGGCGGGTTGGTGACCTGGGCGAAGAGCTGTTTGAAGTAGTCGTAGAGCAGGCGGGGACGGTTGGACAGCACGGCGGGGGGCGTGTCGGCGCCCATCGACCCGAGGGCTTCTTTCCCCTCGCGGGCCATCGGCGCGACGAGGAGCTTGAGCTCCTCGTGGGTGTAACCGAACGCCATCTGGCGCTGGAGGAGGGGCAGCTTCTCGCTACGCGTGGACTCCTGAGGCGCCACGTCGTCGAGGTGCAGGAAGTTCTCCGCCACCCACTGCTGGTACGGCCGTGCCGTGGCCAGCTCCGCCTTGATCTCCTCGTCCCGCACGATGCGACCCTGCGTCGTGTCGATGAGGAACATGCGGCCCGGCTGGAGACGACCCTTCTCGACGACGGTGGCAGGAGGAACATCGACGACGCCGACCTCTGACGCCATGACGACGAGACCGTCGTCGGTCACCCAGTAGCGAGAGGGCCGCAGCCCGTTGCGATCGAGAACCGCGCCGATGAGCTTCCCGTCGGTGAATGCGATCGAGGCCGGCCCGTCCCAGGGCTCCATGAGTGCCGAGTGGTACTGGTAGAAGGCCGAGACCTCGGGCCGGAGGTGCTGGTGGTTCTCCCATGGCTCGGGGATCATCATGAGCACCGCCTCGGGCAGCGGGTACCCGCCCATGTAGAGCAACTCGAGCGCCTCGTCGAACCCTGCGGTGTCGGAGGCACCCGGGGTGCATACCGGGAAGATCCGCTCGAGGTCGCCCTCGATGAGATCGGTGGCGAGGAGCGCCTCCCTGGCGCGCATGAAGTTGCGGTTCCCCTTGATCGTGTTGATCTCCCCGTTGTGGGCGATCATCCGGTACGGATGCGCCAGCGGCCACGACGGGAACGTGTTCGTCGAAAAGCGCGAGTGGACCAGCACGAGGGCGCTCTCGACCCGGTCGTCATGCAGCTCGGGGTAGAACTCGGCCAGCTGGGGCGCCGTCAACATCCCCTTGTAGACGAAGGTCCGTGCCGACAGGCTGGGGAAATACACACCGTCGTGCATCTCGCTGGCGCCACCCATCGCCTCGTTCACTTCGTCGGCGCCTGCGGTGAGATGTATCTCGTGTTCGATCCTCTTGCGGACGGCGTAGACGCGCCGGTCGAGATCGATCCCGCCGAGCCCGTCCCCTGCGATGAACAGCTGGTGGAAGCGGGGCATCGTCGCCGCCGCGGCCTTGCCCAGCATGGAGGGATCGATCCTGACGTCGCGCCACCCGAGGACGGCGAGCCTCTCGTCGGTGACGATGGCCTCGATCTCTTCCATCGCCCGCGCCGTCTGCGCGGCATCCTGGGGGAAGAAGCCGATCCCCGTCGCGTAGAAGCCCTCCCGGGGCAGCTCGAACGGGAGGACATCGCGGAAGAACCGATCGGGGACCTGCATGAGGATCCCGGCGCCGTCACCGGTGTTGACGTCGGCGCCCGCGGCTCCACGGTGCTCGAGGTTGCACAAGGCCCCGAGGCCGAGCTGGACGATCGAGTGGCTCGCGCGCCCCTCGAGGTCCGCGACGAAGCTGACGCCGCAGGCGTCGTGCTCGTACGTCGGCTCGTAGAGCCCGGGGGCCACAGCACCAGCCTTTCCGGAATCGCGCAACCCCGTGGGGCGGCGCATGCCACTCGCGCACCGTCTTCCCACGTGGGACGCTGCCTCGGATGGTCGCTCCCCATCAGCGGAACCGGCCAGCAGTGGTGCAGCGGAATGGCCATCATACCCCGGGGCACCTGACCCGGACCGGGCTGCGCCACCGCGGCAGCGACGGATCTACCCTCACCGCCATGCCGGTGATCGTCGTCGGTGCCGACTCGGACCTCGGAGAGAGGATCGTCGCCGCCCTCCTCCCCACCGCTGCAGAGGTCCGGGCCTTCGTGACCGATCCCGGTGCCGCTCCCGGACTGAAACAGCGTGGTGTGAAGGTGGCGATCGGTGACGTGTCCGACGGATCTCACGTCGGCGGTGCTGCGATCAACACCTTCTGCGCGGTCATCATCGCCGCGGCTGCCGTCGACGACCGGGAGCGCTCGTTCGCGAGCACCCCGGCCGAGGTCGCGGCGGCGTGGGCGGAGGGCCTCGCCGAAGCGGGCACCACGAGGGTCATCTGGATCGGTGACGAGTCGGTCCGCGACGTCGCTGCGCCGGTCGCCGCGTCCGTGACCGAGTTCGTTGCGGTCTCCTCCACGGCGTTCGGAGCCGACGAGATCGTCGCCGAGGTCGTCCGGCTCGAGGCGCTCGACCGCCTGGCTGAGCCGGTCGACACTCCGGCGGAGGACGCGCTGGACGCGTGAAGGCCTGCCTCCCCGCTCAGAAGACCTCGGGGCACCAGGGGGCGATGGGCCACGACACGATGCGGTCGAGCGTCGCGATCGCGGCGGCGTCTCCTCTGATCTCGCCGGCGCGGGCGAGCGGCAGGGTGTGCGCCGCCCCGATGTAGATCGCCCCCAACGCCCGAACATCCATCGCGACGTCGGGATCGGCGGTGGTCGGGACGCACTCGGCGCCATCCGCCGACGCCTCCAGCCGGTACGTCGCCACCTCACCGTCGACGCCGCCGATTCCAAGCACGAGCGTGCCCGGCTCGCAATAGCGCCGTGCTTCGAGGGCCGCTCGCACGTCGAGGACCCGGAGGTAGAGGGCATCGAAGAGGCTGCGGGAGATGCGACGCCGATCGGATGCCTGCCACGCCAGCTCGAGATCCGTCGGCTCGTTCCAGTACGTGACGTGGGGAAACAGGTCGATTGAGGCGAGGAAGCGCCAGAGGTCGAGTCGCGCCGGCGCGTCGACGGAGATGAGCTCGGAGACGTCGACGGCACCCGCCGGCAGGTCCCCTTCCCACTTGTCCTTCTGCCGATACAGCGCGTAGCCGACCGCATCGCCGTCCCGGAACAGCACGGCGGCACGGCGTGCGCTCGCCCCGTCCCGCCACTCGGGCGGGTCGTGGAGCCGGTCGTGGACCCACCAGGGGCGAGACCTGGTGAGCATGCCGGGCCGTTGGCCGAGAGCACGCTCGTAGATGCCGGTGAGCAGCTCGACGTTCTCGTCGGCGTCGACGAGGGACACCTCCCCCACGCCGTCTCCCGGTGGGAATCCGACGAGGCGGGCGTCGAAGCTCACCCGCACCCGCTCGGTGGCGGCGCCGTAGCCGAACCTGCCGTAGATGGGCGACTCCGATGCCCACAGTCCCGAGACCGCCTCGCCGCATTCGCGGGCGTCGTCGACATGAGCGGAGATCATCGCCCGCATGACACCCCGCCTCGTATGCGTCGGCCGGACGGTGACCATGGTCAGCCCGCCCATCGGCACGGTGCCGCCGGGGATCGTCAGACCGAAGCCGACGGCGGCAGCGGTGCCGACCATCGTGGGACCGTCGAATGCCGCGTAGGTGCGGTCGAGCTCGACGAGGGCCCGGAATCGCGCCGCCGCCTCGTCGACGTCGTCGCTGCCGATGTCGCCGCCGAAGCCGCGCCGGAGGTTCGCACGGAACGCCGTCACCTCTCCGTCCGCGATCGGTCGGACCGTCAGATCCATGGCCGCCAAGCTATCAGAGCGGCCCGGTAGCGACCGACACCCCGGTAGGGTCGGCGGCTCCGTCACCACGCCGAGGAGCGCCGTGAGCAAGGTCCGCATCGCCGTCCAGTTCCACCCCCAGCATGCCGACTACGACGGCATCCGCCGCGCCGTCGCCCGGGCGGAGGAGCTCGGAGTCGACATCGCCTACACCTGGGACCACTTCTACCCCCTCTACGGCGAGCCCGACGGCGAGCACTTCGAGTGCTGGACGATGCTCGGAGCGTGGGCCGAGGCGACCGAGCGCATCGAGATCGGGCCGCTCGTGACGTGCAACTCGTATCGCAACCCGCAGCTCCTCGCCGACATGGCCCGCACCGTGGATCACATCTCCGGAGGACGCCTGATCTTCGGCATCGGCGCAGGCTGGTTCGAGCGGGACTACGACGAGTACGGCTACGAGTTCGGCACCGGCGGCGAACGTCTTCGCGCCCTCGCCCGCGATCTCCCCCTCATCAAGGCACGTTGGGCGAAGCTGAACCCGCCGCCCACTCGTCGGCTACCGCTCCTCATCGGCGGCGGGGGAGAGCGGGTGACGTTGCGAATCGTCGCCGAGCACGCCGACATCTGGCACGGGTTCGGGACACCGGACGAGCTCGCCCACAAGATCTCGGTCCTCGGGGACCACTGCGCCGCGGTCGGACGCGATCCGGGCGAGATCGAGAAGTCGGTGGGAGTCAACAACAAGAGGGTGACCGACGTCGGCGCCCACGGTGATCTCCTCTACGACCTCGGGATCCGCCAGCTCACCTTCGGCTCCAACGGGCCGGCCTACGACGTCGGCTTCATCGGCGAATGGCTCGCGTGGAGGGATGCGAAGAACGCGTCGTGAGTCGGATGCGGGCCGTGGCGATCGGCGCTACCTCCGGCCGTAGCCGATGACGGAGGAGGGGAGCTCGGCACCGGCGACGAGGTCAGGTGCCGGGACTGGTGCCGCGGCGACAAGGGCGAGCGGCACGACGCCGGCCCAGATCCCGAGCTCGCGATCCGCCTCGTCGTCTTCGGGGGGCCCGGTACGCACCTTCGCCGACGCCTCGTCGAGGGCAACGGCGACGACGAGCGTGGCCCTCGCCTCGGCGTCGGTCATCGGTCGGGACTCGTCCCACCGACCGGGGAGGACGTGGTCGGTGATCGCGGCCAGCGCCCGCTCCTTCTCCACCGGATCGTCTACGACCCGGGGCTCACCGAACACGACGACCGAGCGGTAGTTCATGGAGTTGTGGAACGCCGACTTGGCGACGACGAGGCCGTCGACGATGGTCATCGTGACGCAGACCTCCTCCCCCCGTTTCATCGCCCGCAACAGCCTGCTCGCCGGAGAACCGTGCAGATAGAGGGCGTCGCCCACCCGCCCGTGGTTCGTGGGGATCACGACCGGGTGGCCTTCGTGGACGATGCCGACGTGGCAGATGAGCGCCTCGTCGACGATGGCGGTGATCTCGTCGCGGTCGTAGACCCCGCGTTCGGGGAGCCTGCGCACCTCGGTCCGCTCGCTGGGAGCCGGCACCGTCTCGACCTCCGCGGCGTCGTGTCGGCTCATGCTACGGCCCTCGTCCCGGAGCGATCACAACGCCTCGGCGAGGAGCTCGACGGAATCGGGGTCCGTGCTGGCGTGGGGTGCGAGGCGCACGTCGCGGCCGTAACACGTACTGGAGATCCCGACGTCGAGGAGCCGTCGATGCGTGTCGAGCGGATCGATGCCCGGCATTCGGAAACTCACGATGCCCGCTCGTTCCGCGGGCGTCCGCCACGGCGCGATGACCTCTGCCCCGGCGCTGGCGAGCACGTCCTCGATCGATGCGACGAGGTCGAGGATCGTCGCCTCGATCGCCGTGATCCCGGCGAGCTCGATGACCTCGACAGCGGTGGCAAACGCGAGCGCCCCGAACATGGCGGGGGCTCCGAGCTGGAAGCGCTCGGCATCCGCCCGCTCCTCGTGCGGCGGCGGGGTCCCGAAGTCGAACGCGTCCTCCACCGCCCACCAGCCGGCGAGGGCCGGCGAGATCCGATCGAGCGCCCGGCCCGAGACCGCCAGCACCCCGGACCCGAACCCGGCTCTCATCCATTTGTGCCCCGCCGAGGCGAGGACGTCCGCAGGAGCCAGAGAGGCGGCCACAGCGCCCAGCCCTTGGATCGCGTCGACGACGAGGATCCCATCCGGTACCAGCTCCCGGATCGCAGGGACGTCGACGCGGAATCCGGTGCGGAAGTCGACGAGGCTGACCGTCACGACGCGGGTATCCGAGTCGACGGCGTCGCGCAACGCGTCCGCGGTCACCCTCCCGTCCGGCACCGGGACCCGGCGCACCGCAAGACCGCCGAGCGCCTCGGCACGCATCCACGGGTACTGGTTGGCGGGGAACTCGTGGGCGGCGAAGACGACGTTGCCGTCGACACCGATGAACCCGAACGCCGTGGCAAAGAGCGCCGCCGACGTCGAAGGCACCACCGTGACCTGCTCCGGGGACGCACCGACGAAACGAGCCATCGTGGCCAGCGACGCTTCGTACACCCCGGTGATGCTCGGCCCGATTGGAGCCGGCGGAGCGGACATCGCCGCCATCGTGTCGGCGAGGGCCACCCTCACCCGCTGGGGAAGCGGCGACACGGCGGCGTGGTCCATGAACCCGACCGGCTCGGAGAACTCGCGAAGGTAGGCGGCGGGCACCGTCATGGGTCGCCCGGCATCCCGTTCGAGCGAGTCTTCACCGCGCGGAGGCTACCGGGTCGACACCACCCGCCGCCGTCACGCGTTGCCTCGCTCCCAGACCTCGACGAGATCCCGGTAGGCGTCGCTCGACGCCACCAGGTCATTGTGGGTGCCGTCGGCGATGATCCGCCCGCCATCGATCATGACGACCCGGTCGGCGCGCTCGGCGCTGCGGAGACGGTGGGCGATGACGACCGCCGTCCGCCCGGCGAGGAGGATGCGCAGCGCTCCTTCGACCTGGACCTCGGTCTCCGGGTCGAGGTTCGACGTGGCTTCGTCGAGGACGATGACCGCCGGGTTCACCAGGAACGCCCGACCGAGCGCGATGAGCTGACGCTCTCCCGCCGAAAAGCGACTTCCTCGCTCCCGGACCGGTGTGTCGAGACCGTCGGGCAGCGTCCGCAACCAGTCGCCGATACCCATGGCGCGGCACACGTCCCAGATGTCGCGATCGGTCGCGTCGGGCTTTCCGTAGCGGAAGTTGTCCCGCAGAGACCCGTTGAAGAGGAAGTCGTCCTGGGGGATGAGCGTGGCCGTTGCCGCCCGTGAGCCGAACGTCAGGCCCTTCAAGTCGTGGCCGTCGATGGTCACCGCTCCCGCGGTGGGGTCGTAGAACCTCAACAGCAGCTTGGCGATCGTCGACTTCCCGGCGCCCGTCTCGCCGACGATGGCAAGCCGCTGGCCGGCGGGCACGTCGAGCGTCAGCCCCCCGAGCACGATCAGCTCCGGGTCGTACCCGAAGGTCACGTCCTCCAGCGCCAGCGAGCCCTCCGGCGGCGATGGCAGATCGTAGGCGCCCGGCAGCTCCTGGACCCGGGGACGGGTGTCGCGAAGCTCGAAGAGCTTGGCCAGCGCTGCCAGCGAGGCCTGGAGCAGGTTGTAGACGTTGGCGAGGTTGATGATCGGCTGGAAGAACCAGTCGAGGTAGAGAAGGAACGCCACGAGGGTGCCCACGGTGAGGCCGCCGTCGAGCACCCGCAGCCCACCGAAGGCGAGCACGAGGCCGATCGCGGCGGTTCGCAGGAACGCCACGGAAGGGAAGTACCAGCTGATGGCGCGAGCTGCGGCCATGTTCGCCTCGAAGTAGCGCTCGTTGATGCGGCCGAAGTTCGACGCCTGGGCCTGCTCCTGGGTGAACGCCTGGACGACGCGAACGCCGGTGATGCCCTCCTGAAGGCTCGCCAGCACCCGACCGATCCGCTCTCGCACCTTCTCGTAGGCGCTGCTCACCTGCTTCTGGAAGAGCACCGAGAGGAGCACGAGGACGATGATGACGGCGAACGACAACAAGGCGAGGCGCCAGTCGAGGATCAGCATCCCGACGGCGACGCCGACGGCAGTGAGGATGTTGGTCAGGGCGAGCACCGCGCCCTCGTTGACGAATTCCGTCATCGACTCGATGTCCGACGTCATCCGTGAGACGAGCACCCCGGTCTTGGCATTGTCGTAGAACGGGACGTCGAGCCGCATGAGATGGCCGAAGATCTCCGACCGCAGCCTGAGGAGAAAACGCTCCCCCACCCATGCCACCGCGTACTGGGCGATGCGCTGGGCGAAGTACTGGAAGAGGAGCAAGCCGATGAAGACGAGCGCGGCGCTCGTGATCCGGCCGGTGTCTCCGACCCGGATCCCGTCGTCGACTCCGCCGCGGACGACGAAGGGCCCGAGGAGCCGGGCGCTGGTGGCGAGGATCGCGGCGAGCAGGGCACCGGTGGCGGGCCACACGAGATGGCGCCCGAGACGGGCGGCGCGCAGCACGAGGCGGCCGGGGTGCTCGATCTCGTACTCGCCGCCGAATCGCGCATACCTCATGCGCTCACCCCCGGCTCCGCCGGCTCCCCGAGCTCATCGGCGCGGGCGAGGACCTCGGCGTACCGAGGTACGGTCGCCAGCAGTTCCTCGTGGGTGCCCGTGGCCACGACGCTGCCGTCCTCGAGGAACACCACCTCGTCGACGAGAGCCAGCGTCGACGTGCGGTGGGCGATGATGATCGTCGTTCGCCCGGCCATGACTCGCCGCAACGCCGCCTGGATGTCGGCTTCGACGATGGCGTCGACCGACGACGTCGCGTCATCGAGGATGAGCACCCGGGGGTCGCGCAGCACGGCCCTGGCGAGGGCCACCCGCTGCCGCTGGCCTCCGGAGAGGCTGTGGCCTCGTTCCCCGACGACGGTCCCGTAGTCGGAGGGAAGCTCGCAGATGAAATCGTGGGCCTGGGCGAGTCGGGCCGCCGCCCTCACTTCCTCGTCACCGGCCTCGGGCGCCCCGAGCGCGATGTTGTCTCGCACCGAGGCGGAGAAGAGGAACGTCTCCTGGAACACGACGGCGACCTCGGAGCGGAGGTCGTCGAGGCGCAGGTTCCGCACGTCGATGCCGTCGAGCAGCACCCTCCCCGAGACGGGGTCGCGGAAACGCGGGATGAGGTGCGCCAGGGTGGTCTTGCCGGACCCCGTCGCCCCGACGAGGCCGACCGCGGTTCCTCCGCGGACCCGAACCGTGACGCCCTCGAGAACCTCGGGACCGTCGGGATACCCGAAGGCGACGTTCTCGAAGACGACCTCACCGCGCCCCGGGGGCAGCGTCCTCGCCGGTGCCGGGTCCGCCACCTCAGGTGCCGTTTCGAGCAGCTCGTCGACACGTGAGGCCGCCGCGGCAGCCCGGGGCAAGTTGGCGAAGAACCAACCCGTGATGCGGATGGGGAGGACGAGAACGGCGAGGTACTGGAGGAAGGCGACGAATTCGCCGAGCGAGAGCGCACCGTCGACAACCCGGAACCCACCGAGCCACAGCACGGCGACGGTGCCGGCGGAGGGAATGAGCTCGAACAGAGGCCCAAACGCGGCCGATTGCTTCGCCAGCGCGGTCGTCTTCTCGAAGATCCGGCTCGCCGCACGGTCGAGCCGGTCCCGCTCTTGGCGCTCCTGGCCGTAGGCCTTGACGACCTGGATCCCGGCAACCGCCTCCTCCACGACCTGGCTGAGGTCGGCGAGGCGCTCCTGGACACCGAACGACAGGTCGATGACACGGCGGGCATATCGGTTCGCCGAAACGAGCAGCGTCGGCACCGTCAGCCCGGCGACGACGCCGAGGATCGGGTCGATGACGACGAGGACCGTCACGACGAGCAGGAACATCGCCAGGTTGGCCAGGGTGATGGGGAGCATGGCGAAGATGAGCCGCACCTGGGAGAGGTCCGAGGATGCCCGTGCCATGAGCTGGCCCGTCGACGTCTGGTCGTGGAACGAGAATGCGAGCCGCTGGATGTGGGCGAACATCCGGTTGCGGAGGTCGGCCTCGGCCCGGTAGGAGAGACGAAAGCCGAAGTACCGGCGCGCCCCGATGCCGACCGCCTGGAAGACGCCGGCGACCACGAGGAGCACAACGACGGGAACGAGGCCTTCGCGGTCGCCGCCCCGGATGTCGTCGATGACGCGGCCCACGAGGAGCGGGATGACGACGACGAGCGCCATCCACACCAGCGCGCCCCCGATCGACCGCGCCGAATCCACCTTGTAGCGGCCCAGCGTGCGGAAGAGCAGCCGCAGTCCGCGACGCACCTCGGGGCTGCCCATGCCGGGCGGGCGGGGCGATTCGGTCACCGGTTGAGGCTATCGCAGCCGGACGCCGTTCCCGGCGGTTCGGGGCGAAGCGGTCAAGGCCCCTCCGGCCGCGGTCGATGATCCAGGGTGATGGCCGCCGGGACGAGTCGCACCGAAGGCGCACCCCGCGACGCGACTGCGGGAGTAATGTCGCGGCCGCGTTCTACCGATCGAGTCGAGTCCTGATGGTTCCCCGCAAACGTTCTGCCGTCCGTACCACCGCGCAAACGGTGGTCGGCCTCGGTCTGCTCACCGTCGGCTTCTTCGCGACCCTGGCGACACTGCTCGGGTTCTTCGGATCGAGCTGGTGGGTGTTCGACGTCCTCGCCAACTTCAGGCTCCAGCTCGCCGTCGTCCTCCTCGTCGTCGGCTTGCTCTACGGATTGATCCTCGCCAGGGGAGCCGCATTCGTGTTCGTCGTGGTCGGCCTCGTCAACGTCGCACTCGTCGTGCCCCTCTACCTCGGCTCGCCGGCCGAGGCGCGTGGCTCCGACGATCTCGAGCTCGTGAGCTTCAACGTCCAGGCGTCGAACGCCTCTCGCGACCGTGTCATGCGGTGGATCGAGGAGACCGAAGCCGATCTCGTCTTCCTCCTCGAGTCGAGCCAGGAATGGGAGGCGCTGCTCGCCGAGGGCCGGGTCCCCGGTTATTCGATCCAGAGCGAGCTACCCGCCGACCGGCGCTTCGGCATCACGGTGCTCGCGAAGACCGACGTCACGACGGAGCTGCTTCGCCTCGGCAGCGCCAACGACCCCGTGATCAGGGTCGAGACGATGCTCGACGACAGGCCGATCGTCATCTACTCGGTGCATTCCCGCCCGGCGACGTCCGAAGCCGGCACCACGATGCGCAACTCGCTCCTCGCCCAGGTCGCGGAGCTCGTCGGCGACGAGGTGGACCCGGTCGTCGTCATCGGCGACCTCAACGCGACACCGTGGTCATCTGCGTTCCGGACCCTTCAAGGCGACGCCGACCTCGTCAACTCCCTCGACGGCTACGGGTTGCAACCGACGTGGCCGGGAGATCTGTGGTTCGGCCTCACCATCCCGATCGACCACATGCTTCACACTCAGGAACTGACGACGACGGACCGTCGCATCGGGCCGTCCCTCGGCTCCGACCACCGTCCGCTCCAGGTCACCGTCGCCCGCGCCGTCGCCTGAGGGCACCCCGAACGGCAGGGGATCCCTCCCCGCCGGCCCTCACTAGCCTGCCCCGATGCTCCCCGACTTCTCGAACGTGACGCCTGCGGCCGTCGCCGCCTCCACCCGGCGCGCGCTCGACACGGCGACCGCGCTCGTCGACGCGGCGGCCGCGGCCGGCCCCGACCCGGCGTACGCAACGACGCTCGGCCTCCTCGAGGAGGCCGAGGCCGTCGTCTCCGATGCGCACGGGGTGGGACCGTTCATGGCGCGGGTGCACCCCGACGTCGAGGTTCGCGCCACTGCGGTCGACTGGGAGGAGCGGGTGGCGAAGTGGAGAACGGATCTCTTGTTCCGCGACGAACTCGCCGCGACGGTTCGCGCTTTCGCCGCCACCGCCGAGGCGGAGCAGCTGCAAGGAACGAGGCGCCGCTATCTCGAGCACTGGATCCGCGACCTCAGGAGGGCGGGCCACGACCTCGACACGGTGACTCGGGGCACGCTTCGCGAAATGCACACCCGCCTCGTCGAGCTCGAAGTGAGGTTCTCGGCGAACCTCGACGAGCACGAGGACCACATCGAGGTCACCAGGGCAGAACTCGACGGGCTCGCCGAGGACTACGTCCGGCGCCTCTCCCCCGGCGACGAGGAGGGGACGTACCGAGTCACGATGGCGTATCCGGACTATCAGCCGTTCATGCGCCAGGCGACCAGCCGCGACCTCAGACGGCTGCTCCAGCACAAGTTCTGGAATCGGGCCGCCGCGCTCAACCGGCCGCTCCTCGAAGAAGCGATCGCACTGCGCAGACTCATCGCATCGACCCTGGGCTACCCGTCGTGGGCTGCCTACGCGATGGAGGTGAAGATGGCGGGCGACCCCGGGGTCGTTGCCGAGTTCTACTCCTCGATCGTTCCGGGGCTCGAGGCGAAGGCGGCCGCCGAGCTGGAACCGCTCCTCGCCCTGGTCGCCGCCGACACCGAGGGAGACACGCTCCGGTCGTGGGACCTCTGGTACTACGACAACGAGCAGCGCCGGGCCGACTACGGCGTCGACCCCGACGAGGTCGCCCGGTACTTCCCCCTCGACCGCGTCGTCGCCGGCATGTTCGAGATCACCGGGGACGTGTTCGGGCTCGAGTTCCGGCACCTCGAGGACGCCGCGGCCTGGCATCCGGAGGTGACGCTCTACGAGATCATCGACCGTGGCAGCGGCGAGCCGATCGCCCACTTCTACGCCGACCTGTTCCCGAGAGAGGGCAAGTACGGCCACGCGGCGGCGTTCTCGGTGAGGTACGGGAGGCGGGAGACCGACGGCTACCGGACGCCGATCGCCGCCATGGTGGCGAACTTCACGAAGCCGACGGCCGCCGCCCCCTCCCTCCTCAAGCACGACGAAGCGCTGACCCTCTTCCACGAGTTCGGCCACATCCTCCATTTCTGCCTCACCACGGTCGACCACGTTCGGTTCTCCGGATACGACACCGAATGGGACTTCGTCGAGGCGCCCTCACAGATCATGGAGCACTGGATGTGGCAGCCCGAGGTGCTTCGCCGCTTCGCCCGTCATCACGAGACCGGAGAGCCGATCCCGACCGACCTCGTCGATCGCCTCGTCGCGGCCAGGGATCACAACATCGGCCTCTTCACGCTCCGGCAGGTGTTCTTGGGCCGGCTCGACATCGCCATGCACACCGACTCGGCGGAGCGGAGCCTCGCTGACATCTACCGCGAGGCGTACCGGCTCACGCAGCTGCCCTTCCACGAGGGGACGTTCTTCCCGGCGACCTTCGGTCACCTCATGGGGGGCTACGACGCCGGCTACTACGGGTACCTGTGGGCGAAGGTGTACGGCGATGACATGTTCTCGGTGTTCGAGGAGGAGGGGATCCTCGACGAGGGGGTCGGGCGCCGCTATCGCGACGAGATCCTCGCGACCGGCGGAGCGAGAGATGCCGCCGAACACCTCCATGCCTTCCTCGGGCGCGAGCCGTCCACGGATGCCTTCGCTCGCAACCTCGGGCTCGGCATTGATCAGGCAGGGGAATGACGGGCGGCGAGCGCCGCCACATCCACCTTGCCGCCGGGCAGCAACGGCAACTCGTCGAGCCACAGCCAGCGCTTCGGGACCTCGAAGGGTCGCATGTGCTCCCGGGCGTGACCGGTAATGCGGGCCGGGTCGACCCCGGGAGCGACGACGGCGGCTGCCACCACCTCGCCCCAGTCCTCGTCCGCCAGCGCGTACACGGCTGCAGCCCTGACGCCCGGACAGGAGAGCAGCGCCTCCTCGACGACGGCCGGCACGACGTTCTCGCCCCCAGTGATGATCACGTCATCGGCCCTGCCGACGACGATGAGCCTCCCCCGCGTGTCGAACCGGCCCAGATCGCCTGTGACGAATGCCCCGGACCGAGGCGATTCGTCCGCGTAACCGGGTGAAACGGCCGGACCCGAGACGACGATGCGGCCCACCTCCGGTGCCGAGGGCGCGCCCGGCGCGATCTCGACGGTCATGCCCGGCAGCGGCAGGCCCGCCGTGCCGAGTGAGGCTCGTGCCTCCTCCGGCGCCACCGTCGCCACCTGCGAGCATGCCTCTGTCAACCCGTACGTGGCGAGGATCGGCAGACCGGCGTCGAGGCCCCGGGTGACGAGGTCCGCGCTGGCTGGCGCTCCGCCGACGAGGACGCCGCGGATCGACCTGGGATACGGGCCGGGGTCGGCGTCGAGCAGCCTGGCGAGCATCGTTGGGACGAGGCTCGCCCATTCGACGTCGCCCGAGCGCAGCGCCACCGCCGCTGCGGTGGGGTCGAAACCGGGCTGCAGCAGCACCGAGCCCACGGCCTCGACCGCCCTCCACAGCACCGACAAACCGGCGACGTGGGTGAGCGGGAGGCACAGCAGCCAGGTGTCCCCGGGCTCGTTGCCGAGCCGCTGACGTGATGCCGCCACGGCGGCGGCGACATTGGCGTGGGTGAGCCTGACGAGTTTGGGCGGCCCCGTCGAGCCCGATGTCGGAACAAGGCACATGTCGTCTGCCGGCGACGCGTCTTCTGCGGGGGGCATCCCGTTCGACGGCGCTCTGGTCGACACCGCCGCCTGGGAGGCGTCGCCCCCGACGTCGTCGCCGCACACCACGACGAGCCCGTGCCACCACGCTGCCCACAGCCGCGCCACGGTGGCGGGCTCGCCGGGAACCGGCGCGATCCGCACGCGTGAGCCGGGGGCCGGACCTCCCTCCCGGGGGCCCGGTACGGCCGCAACCGCCGAGCCGAGCCGGTCGTAGCTCCACCGTTCGTCACCGCTGATGAGGGCCGTCGCGTCACCGTGGGCTTGGACGGCGTCGGCGAATGCGGCCACCGGAAGTCGATACGCCATCGTCGCTCACTACAGTATCGGCGCCCGCACCGCCACGATCCGGAGGCGCCATGGTCTCGGAGATCTTCGACTCTGCCGCATGGGATCCGGTCGCGGGTTTCGCCTTCACCGACATCACCTACCACCGCGCCCGCGGGATCAACGCCGTTCGGGTCGCGTTCGACCGGCCCGAGGTCCGCAATGCGTTCCGCCCTCACACGGTCGACGAGCTCTACACGGCACTGGATCACGCCAGGACGACACCGGACGTCGGGTGCGTACTGCTCACCGGCAACGGACCGTCTCCGAAGGACGGTGTGTGGGCCTTCTGCTCGGGAGGCGACCAGCGCATCCGGGGAGCGGACGGCTACAAGTACACAGACGGCGACGAGGTCGACCCGGCCCGCCTCGGCCGGCTGCACATCCTCGAGGTGCAACGGCTCATCCGCTTCATGCCGAAGGTCGTCGTCGCCGTTGTCCCCGGCTGGGCGGTCGGCGGCGGTCACAGCCTCCACGTCGTATGCGACCTCACGATCGCGTCGGAGGAGCACGCGATGTTCAAGCAGACCGATGCCGATGTCGCCAGTTTCGACGGGGGCTACGGCTCGGCGCTGCTCGCCCGCCAGGTCGGTCAGAAGTTCGCCCGTGAGATCTTCTTCCTCGGACGGGACCACACTGCCCAGGAAGCGCACGAGATGGGGATGGTCAACGCGGTCGTCCCTCACCACGAACTCGAGGCGGTGGCGCTGGAGTGGGCACGGGAGATCGTCGCCAAGTCGCCGACAGCCCAGCGAATGCTGAAGTTCGCCTTCAACCTCGTCGACGACGGGCTCGTCGGCCAGCAGATCTTCGCCGGTGAGGCCACCCGGCTCGCTTACGGGACCGACGAGGCCCGGGAAGGAAGGGACGCGTTCCTGGAGAAGCGGGACCAGGACTACTCGGCGTTCCCCTGGCACTTCTGACGTGAACGCCGCCAGAGCCGCGACGGGCTCGCTGCGCGCCTGGATCATCGCCGCCCGACCGCCGACGCTGTGGGCGGCCGTTGCTCCCGTCGTCGTCGGCGGAGCCATCGCCATCGACGATGGAGTCTGGCGCTGCGACGTGTTCGTCGTCGTCCTCGTTGCCGCCGTTGCGATCCAGATCGGGGTGAACTTCGCCAACGATGTCGCGGATGCCGCCACCGGCGCGGACGGGGCCGGGCGCATCGGGCCGGTGCGGGCGGTCGCCTCCGGGCTCATCCCCCCGCTACGGATGTGGCGGGGAGTGGCGGCGGCCTTCGCAGTGGCGACGCTCGGCGGGGTCTATCTGATCTGGCAGGCGGGCCCGATCGTGCTCGTGATCGGGGTGGCCTCGATCATCGCCGCGCTCGGCTACACGGCCGGACCGTTCCCCTACGGCTACCGCGGCTACGGCGAGGTCTTCGTGTTCGTCTTCTTCGGCCTCGTTGCGACCGTCGGCACTCGGTTCGTCTTCGACCGGACCGCCCCGCCCTCGGCCTGGTTCGCGGGGATCGCGATGGGGCTTCTCGCGTCGGCGATCCTCGTTGCGAACAACTACCGCGACATCGACTCCGACGCCGCCGTCGGCAAGCGAACGCTGGCGGTGCGTACCGGCAGACGCGCCACGAGGGCCCTCTATGCGGCAACGATCGTCGGCGGTGTCGTCGTCTGCCCGGTTGCTGCCCTCGCCGGTTCCATGCCGGGGGGCGCCGCAATCGCCGGTCTCGCTTTGCCGCTCACCGGCCCCCTCATCCGCACCATCACGCGAACAACGGCGGGGCCGCCCCTCATCGGTCTCCTCAAGGCGACGGCGAGACTGCAGATCCTCGTCGCCGCTCTCCTCGCCGTCGGCATCGTCGCGTTGCCGGGGTGACCCGGTCTCGCGCGACGGCGTAAAGCTCACCGCCGGCCGGGCCGATACATGAGACGCAGCCGGTTGCGAGCGGAGTTTCATCATCGCCGCGACGGCCGCCGATACATGCCCGGCACGTTCGCCGGGTATCGATGCACACGACACGGAATCCGTTTCCCGAGATGCCGCCGGCCTCAAGGCCGGCGGAGTCTCGTTGCGGGGCCGGTCGCGTCGGATCACCGCTGCCCGGTCTCTCGGCTCACTCCCCGCCCGACGGGGAGCCCCCCGCCCTCCATCCGATGAGCGCACCGCCGACGGAGCCGGCCGCGGCGCCTGCCAGCGAGATGGCGATCCCCGGCCCGAGATCCGCCGAGCCTGCGGCGCGCCCGAGCACCCACGACGCGACGAGGGCTCCGACGACGAGACCGAACGAGGCCCCGACGACGAGACCGAGCAAGAGACGGCGAAATCGCGGCATGTCCATGGTCGGCGCAGCTGTGGCGTGCCGGTGAAGCTACCAGCGCCCCGCCCGCCCGGATCCGGGCCGGCACGCCCTCACGGTATCCTGCGCCCGTGACCGGGCCCGCCTCTGCGAGAGCATTCACTTCAGCGTTCGTCGGCGCCCTCGAGCAGCTCGGAGTGCGCCACGTCTGCATCTCTCCGGGGGCGCGGAACAGCGCGCTTTCGCTCGCCTTCGGCGCCTCGGGCGTCCGGAGATGGATCCACCACGACGAGCGCTCCGCCGGCTTCTTCGCCCTAGGTCTCGCCAGGGTCACCGGCTCGGCCGCCGCCGTCGTCACCACCTCCGGCACCGCGGCCGCCGAGCTCCTGCCGGCGATCGTCGAGGCCCGAGCCGGGCGCGTCCCGCTCCTCGCACTGACAGCCGACCGGCCCCCCGAGCTGAGGTCGGTCGGCGCGCCGCAGGCCATCGACCAGATGAAGATGTACGGGGACGCCGTCAAGTGGTTCCACGACGCCGGCGTGCCGGGAGGCAACGACCCCGAGCGGATCGCGACCCACCTCGCCGCCCACGCCCTGTCGCTGACCGCCGATCCCCCCGCGGGCCCGGTCCACGTCAACGTCCCGTTCCGGGAGCCGCTCGTCGCCGGCTCCGGCCCGCCCCCGGCTCCGGTCTCGCCACCGGGGGCGCTGCGCGGCCCGATGCTGCCCGGTGATGGTGAGCTCGAGGCGGCGGCCGAGGTGTTGTCCGGGCGCAGGATCCTCGTCGTCGCCGGTGCCGTCGACGATCCGTCGTTCCCCGCCGCCACCGCAGACCTCGCCACCAGAGCCGGGGCGCCGGTGCACGCCGATCCCCTCTCCGGGCTCCGCCACGGAGGCCACGACCGTTCGTCGGTCATCACCGGCTTCGACGTGCTCGCGGCGGCGGGCATGCTCTCCGCCCTGAGGCCGGAAGCCGTCCTCCGCTTCGGCGGCGTTCCGACCTCGAAGGCGGTGTGGTCCTGGCTCGCCGCCAACGACGACGTCCCTCAGGTCCTCGTCGAGCCCGCCGGGTGGCGAGACCCGACGTACAGTGCCCGCCTCGTCGTGCGCGGAGACCCTGCGGGCACCGCCACCGGCCTGGCGAAGTTGCTGGCACCGGCCCCCGCCGGCTGGCTCGAGGCATGGCGGGAGGCAGCATCTGCGGCCGAGTACGCCGTCGAGACGACCTTGACCGGGACCGAGTCGTTGACCGAGCCCGAGGTGGCTCGGGTGGTGAGCCGCCTCGGCCGCGGCGTCGTCGGCGTTGCGTCTTCGATGCCGGTTCGCGATCTCGACGCGTTCGGGCTCACCAGCGCCGCCCCGGTTCGCTATGTCGCCAATCGCGGAGCGAACGGGATCGACGGGACGATCTCGATGACGCTGGGGGCCGTCGCCGCCAGCGGCGGGCACGGGCTGGCGCTCGTCGGCGACGTCGCCGCACTCCACGACCTCACCGCGCTGCGCACCGCGGCCCGGCTGGAGCTCCCGCTCACGACGATCGTCGTCCACAACGACGGTGGAGGCATCTTCCACTTCCTCCCCCATGCCGAGCCAACCTCCCCCACCGTGTTCGAGGAGCTCTTCGGGACCCCGCACGGAACCGACTTCGTCGCGGTCTCACATGCCCTCGGAGTGCCCGCAGCCCGGATCGGGGACACGGCGCAGCTCGAGGCCGCACTCGAGCCCCGCGACGGGCCGTTCCTCGTCGAGGTACGCACCGACCGCGCCGCAAACGTCGAGCTACACCGAGCCATCATCGAGGAGGTCCGGCGGCGAGTCAGCGCCGTCTGATGCAGGGACCGCCGCCTCAGGTCGCCGACAGCAGCTCGAGGAGGGGCCGCAACTTCAGCCTCGTCTCCACGAGTTCGGTCTCCGGATGGGAGTCCGCCACGATGCCGGCGCCGGCGTAGAGCCGGGCGGAGACGCCCCGGATCAGCGCGCAGCGCAGGCTCAGCGCCAGGCTGCAGTCTCCCGACGGCGTCGCCCAGCCGATCCCGCCCGTGTACCACCCGCGGTCGAGGTTCTCGACCTTGTCGATGAAAGCGACGGCGGCAGGCCGGGGCGTGCCCCCGACGGCCGGAGTCGGGTGCAGCGCGTCGAGGATCCGGAACGGACTCGCATCGCTGCCGAGGCTGCCGACGATCTCGGTCGACAGGTGCTGGACGGTCGCCATTCGCCGCAACGACGGCTGATCGGGCACCGACAGGTCCCGGGTGAACGGGGCGAGGCGCTCCCTGATGTCGTCGACGACGATGGCATGCTCGCGACGATCCTTGGCGCTGGTCATGAGTGCCTCGCCCAGCCACCGGTCGTCGTCCTCCCCCTCACCTCGAGCGGCCGATCCGGCGAGCGGATTGAGTCTCACCGTGGTGCCCGCCTTGTCGAGCAGCAGCTCCGGGCTGGCACCGATGAACGCTGCGTCGCCGGCCTGCCAGCCGAAGGCGTAGCACTGCGGGTATGCCGCAGCGAGGTGCGCGGCGAGGTCGAACGGTGCCGACGGCGTCTCGGCAGTCACCACCACGGAACGGCCGAGGACGACCTTGTCGAGAGAGCCGGCACGAATGGAGGCGACGGCTTCCGCCACGGTCTCTCGCCACTCGGCCGGGCTCGGATGGCTCGCGATCGAATGCGGGCCGGGGTCCGGTGGCTCCGGGCTTCCCGGCGCATCCAGGCTCCCGAGGAGCCCAGCGACGCTTGCGGCGTCGGCCGATGGGGGCAACGCCGCCATCAGCCATGCGTCCCCGCCGGTGCGGCCCACGGCGAGACGGGGCAGCACCGCGTCGGCGCCACCATATCCCCGCCAGTCGTCCGTTCTCGGCCCGTCCGGGGAGAACGCAAAGCCGATGAAGAGGCGAAACGGCTCCGGCAGATCGCCGAGGACGGCAACGGCGCGTCCAAGCTGGAGAAAGCGCGACGGCCCCGCCCGCGAAGCCTCCCAGGCCACGCCCAGGCCGGCCCATGATTCACCTGCCGGCGTCGAGAAGTACTGCGCCGACCCGAAGAGAGGCGCACCGGCGCGGGCAAAATCGAGCGGGGCCGTCGCGGTCGGGATCGCGACAAGTCGAAGCGGCCCCGACGCCGCATCGAGGCGGCGCGTCAGCTCCGCGATCTCGGACTTCGGAATCAACACCGCCGGGATGTTACCGAGGGCCTGATCCCAACCCCGCCCCGGCGGCGCCGGCCACCAGCATCGCGGTTGCGGCCGGGTCCTCCATTGGGAGGAAGTGGGTCGTGGCCGGCACCACCCTCACCGGCGACGAGGAGGACGGGTACCGCCAGCTCACCGAGCCGGTCGTACGCGCCGTGGTCCAGACCGGCTGCGAAGAACTCCGCTTCGTGCTCGGGAGCGCACTTCAGCTCTACGCCCCCGTCGGCCTCGCCGAGCCCGTGGGTGACGTATGCGGCGAGCACCCTCTCGTCCCAGCCGGAAAACGCGGGCTTGGCCCGCCAGCTCTCCTCGGCTTCCTGGCGTGAGGAGAACCGACGTCGGCGTCTTCGCGCTGCCACAGCGACCGCGACCTCCGGGCGTCGCCGGCGCGGGCCGGGGAAGACGATCGGCTCGACGAGCACGAGCGATGCGAACGTCCCGGGAGCGGTGAGCTCGGCGAGGACGAGGGCGGCCGCTCCGCCGGAATGGCCGACGCCGGTGATCCCGATGGCACCGTCGGCGACGGCGAGCACGTCGTGCCCGAGGTCCCACCAGTCGTAGGGAGGAACGACGGCATCACTGTCGCCGTGAGATCGCTGGTCGAACGCGGTCGCCTCGAAGCCGGGGAGGAGCGCCCCCAGCTCGACGAATACGGGACCCCAGACCTCCTTGCAGAACCCCGTCGCGTGAGCAGCGATGATCTGTGGCCCGCCCGAGCCGTGCCGCCATCGCCGGGTCGCCAACCCGATGTTCCCCGCGCGCACGAACGCCGGGTGGTCGACGCGCATCAGCCGTCGTCGAGCCGCCACGTGAGCGTGTTCTCGACACGGACGACGCCGTCGAGGCGGCGTGCCAGCTCCTCGAGCAGTCGGGATTCGTTGCGCGTCCCGATCTCACCGGAGAAATGGACGATCCCGTCCGCCACCCGGACGTCGATGTCGTCGGGATCGACGAACAGGACCCGCCGCAACAGGTCTTCACGGATCTCGTCTTCGATGACCTCGTCGGGCCTGGTGAAGGCAGCGACGACGTCGAGGCGAGAGATGATCCCGAGGATGCGGTCCTCGGCGTCGACGACCGGAAGCCGCTTGACATCCTGGACGACCATGACCTTCGCCGCGTCGGTGATGGGTTGGTCGGGAGCGATGGTCACGACGCCCCGGTTCATCACCTCGCCCACGGTCTCGACCGGACGTGGGTCCTCCGCCGCGCCCCTCGCCACCTCGAGCCGGAGGAAGTCGGCTTCGGTGATGATGCCGACGAGGCACGAGGCCTCGTCGCACACCGGCAAGCCGCTCACCCGGTGCCGGAACATCAGGCGGGCAGCGTCGTTGATCGGGGTGTCGGGTGACACCACGATCACATCCGTGGTCATGAGATCGACAACGCGAATCTGCTCGGCCCTCCGTGTGCAGCGCTCATTCTGACACGCCCCGGGGCGCCCCGGTCACACCGAGGCGCGAACGTCGCGCCGCGACGGCACGAAGGGCCCGGCGGCGTGACGGACGCGGATCCTGGCGTCGACGACCGTGACCCCCGAGCCGGGCTCCGCGACCTTCACCGGGTTGAGATCCATCTCCGCGATCTCGGGCACGTCGTCGATGAGGGCCGAGACCCGGAGCAGCGCTTCCTCGAGGGCGGCGACATCGCCCCGAGCGCCACCCCGGTACCCCTCGAGGAGCCGAGCGGACTTCACCTCGCGGATCATCTCGGCGGCATCGAGATCGGAAAGGGGGTGGATCCGAAACGCAACGTCTTCGATGAGTTCGACGAACACGCCCCCGAGTCCGAACACGACGAGCGGACCGAAACTGGGATCCTCCGCCATGCCGATGAGCACCTCGTGGCCTCCGGCGACGTACTGCTGAACGAGGGCGCCGGATGCATCCCCCACCGCACCGGTGACGGCCCGGTACGCCTCGCGGATCGCTGTCGCTCCCTCGACGTCGAGCACGACGCCGCCGACATCGGACTTGTGCAGCGCGCTCGCCGAAACGACCTTCAGCACGACGGGGCCACCGAGACGTTCGGCGATCTCGACGGCCTCGTCCTCGGAGCCGGCGACCCCCGACCCCGGGAGGCGGAGGTGATAGCCGCCAAGCACCGCGGCGACCTCATGCAGCTCGAGCCAGCCGCCGTCGGCCCCCAACCGCTCCAGGGCAGTTGCGACGACGTCCCGCACGGCCTCCGTCGCGACGTCCGCGAACACCGCCGCCTCGCCCTCGGGCCGGGCACGCCACTCCGCGTACTCGACGGCCCTGACGAGCGCCCGTGCTGCCTGCTCGGGGAACGGGTACGACGGCACCCGCCGGTCGCCGGAGGCGAGCTCCTCGGGGGCGCCACGTGAGCTCATGTAGACGCTGAGGAACGTCCTGTGGCCGTGGTGGGCGGCCCCGGCCCCCCGGATCGCCTCAGCGACGGCCTCGGCGCCTTCCACCGTCGGCGGCACGAAGATGGCGATGACGGCGTCGACCTCGTCGGACCCGAGCATGAGATCGAGACATGCCGCGTATTCGGCGGGCCCGGCCGCGGCGATCATGTCGACCGGGTTGGCGACGGCCGCCGCCGGCGCGAGGTGTGACCGAAGCGCCGCCTGGAGTCCCGGCGAGAGCTCGACGACGTCGAGGCCGCGCGACTCGAGGGCATCGACGGCGAGGATCGCGGGGCCGCCCGCGTTCGTGACGATGCCGACGCGGCGACCTCCGGGCAGGGGCTGGTTGGCGAGGAGAGCCGTCACGTCGAAGAGCTGACCGAGCGTCTCGGTCCGGATGACGCCGGCCTGACGGAAGAGCGCATCGACGGCGACGTCGAGGGAGGCCAGAGAGCCGGTGTGGCTGCTCGCGGCCCTGGCCCCGGCCGAGGTGCGGCCTGACTTCACCGCGACGATGGGTTTGGTGCGCCCGATACGGCGGGCGACGCGCGAGAACCTCCTCGGGTTCCCGAACGACTCGAGGTAGAGGAGGATCACGTCGGTGGACGGATCGTCCTCCCAGTAGAGAAGGAGGTCGTTGCCGGAGACATCCGCTTTGTTCCCGACCGAGACGAAGCTCGAGATGCCGATGTTGAGCTGTGCGGCATAATCCAGGATCGCAATGCCGAGCGCACCCGACTGGCTCGACATGGCGACGTTTCCTCGCGGCGGCGACAGCGGCCCGAACTGGCCGTCCACGCTCACCACAGGGTCGGTGTTGAGCACCCCCATGCAGTTCGGCCCCACCATGCGCAGACCACCGGAACGGACCACCTCGAGCAGCTCCAGCTCCCTGGCTCGCCCCTCAGGGCCGGTCTCGCCGAAGCCGGCCGAGATGACGACGATGCCGCGCACGCCTTTGGCGACGCACTCGCGGGCCACGTCGATGACGTGGGATGCCGGCACGACGATGAACGCGAGGTCCACCGGATCGGGGATGTCGGTGATCGACGGGTAGGCGCGTACCGAGCGGACGACGTTCGTTCCCGGGTTCACCGGGAACACAGGGCCGGTGAAGTCGCCGGTGAGGAGGTTGGCGAAGAGCCTCCCGCCGATCGACGTCGGGTCTCTGCTGGCTCCGATGACGGCGATCGAGTGCGGATAGAAGATCGGGAGCAGCGACGCCGCGACCGCCCGCTTCTCGTGCTCGTCGCCGGCGGCCAGCGTCTCCGGCGACTCCTCGGTCGGGAAATCGACGACGTAGACGCCTTCTTCGATGGTCCGGGTGAGCTGGTACCCCGCGTTGCGGAAGACCCGGAGCATCGCGTGGTTGTCGGCCAGCACGTACGCCCGGAACGCGCCGATCCCCCGGGTCCTGGCGTACGCCGTCAGCTGTTGTAGGAGCGCGGTGCCGATGCCGCGGCCCTGGGCGTCGTCGACGACCGCGAACGCGACCTCGGCGGCGACCTCGTCCCCGTCCGAGCGCTCGTAGCGGCCGACCCCGACGACCACGCCGTCGTCGAGCACGACGAACGCCATCCGGTCGTCGTAGTCGAGCTCCGTGAAGTAACGGAGCTCGTCGGGATCGAGCCGCCGTTTCACCCTGAAGAAGCGCTGATAGACGCTCTGGCGGGACATCCGGCCGAGCATGCTCTGGAGGGCGTCCCCGTCCGCGGGGAGAATCGGCCGCATCCGCGCGACCCCGCCGTCCTTGAGCACGAGATCGAAGATCCAGGACTCCGGATACCCGGCGGGGAGGACGTCGCCGCTCATCGCCGGATTGTCTCATCGCGCCCGGGGGGCTCCCAATCGACGGCCCGGCCCGCCCCGGCGCCGGTCGCCGGAGCGACGGAGCCGGGCCGGTAGGCTGGCGCCCCCATGAGACGGCTCGGTGTGCCGGCGAACCTCCTCCTTCTCCTTCTCCCCGTGATGGCGGCGTGTGGCGACGATGCCGCCGCTCCGCATCCGACTGCCGCGGCGACGTCGGCTGCGGCGGAGGAGGCCACAACGACGGCGGCGCCCCCCACCACGCCGCCGGTGACGGCCACTGCCGAGTCGACGGCGACCCCGAATTCGACGACGACGATCGAGCCGGACACCGTCACCCCGGAATCGGGCGAACCGGCCTTCGCCATCGCTCAGCTCGTCTTCGGCGAGGCCCCGTATGCCGCCATCCGCAACGTGGGCACCGGGGCCGGGAGCACCGCCGGCCTGTGGCTGTGCCAGTTCCCCGGCTACTGGGCGCTCCCCGACGCCACGCTCGAGCCGGGCGAGATCCTCGCCGTCGCCCTCGGCGACATCGCGGTGCCGGACCTCATCGGCGTCGCCGCATCCGCCGATGCGAGGGGCGCGCTCGGCGTCGTAGCCCCGGCCGGCGGCGAGCTCGGCCTCTACACCAATGCCGAATTCTCCGATCCGGATGCCATGATCGACTACGTGGAGTGGGGCACTCCGGGTCATGAGAGAAGCGACGTTGCCGTCGCCGCCGGCATCTGGGTCGAGGGAGGTTTCGTCGAGGTGCCCGCGGAGACGCTCGGGCTCATCGCCGGCGGGTTCCCGACGACGAACCCCGACGGCTGGGCCGCGGAAGTGGGAGGCTGAGGTGGACGAGGACCGCAATCGGAGGCTCTTCTCGATGCTGCACCGCGGCGTGCTCGTCACCCGGAGACGCAACGGCGCGCTGCAAACGTCGCCGGTCGTCGGCGCCGCCGACGACGAGGGCCGGTTTCTCATCTCGAGCCGGGAAACGGCGTTCAAGGTGCGCAACCTACGCCGCGACCCGGCAGCGACGCTGTGTGTGTTCGCCGACGGCTTCTTCGGGGAATGGATCCAGATCGACGGCTCCGCGGAGATCGTCGCCCTACCGGAGGCGATGGACGCCCTCGTCGCCACGTACCGGCGCATCGCAGGCGAGCACCCTGATTGGCCCGAGTTCCGGGAGGCGATGCAACGGGAGCGTCGCGTCGTGATCGCGGTGACGCCGGAGTCCATCGGCCCGCGGGCCGCCGGCTGAGGGGAGCGGGCAGTGGAGTGGTACATCTGGGCCGGGTTCGTCGCATTCATCGTCGTCGTCCTCGTCGTCGACCTCCTCGTCTTCCAGCGCGAGGCGCATGCCGTCTCGACACGCGAGGCGGCGATCTGGAGCGCGATCTGGATCGGACTCGGGATCGCGTTCGCAGGCGTCATCTGGGTGTGGCTGGGTGGCTCGGCGGCCGGCGAGTACCTCGCCGGGTACCTCATCGAGAAGAGCCTCTCGGTGGACAACATCTTCGTCTTCGCCCTCATCTTCGAGTACTTCGCCGTGCCGCCGGAGTACCGCCACCGGGTCCTGTTCTGGGGCATCTTCGGCGCCCTCGTGCTCCGCTTTGCGTTCATCCTCGCCGGGGTGCGGCTCCTCGAGGCGTTCGAGCCGATGATCTTCGTCTTCGGCGCCTTCCTCCTCTACACGGCGTGGAAGATGCTCACCCATCACGGCGTGGAGATCGACCCAGCGGAGAACCCCGTCATCCGCCTGCTGCGGCGGTTCGTGCCGATCACGTCGGACTACCGCGGGGCGCACCTCATCGTGCGGGAGGCGGGCAGACGGGTGGCGACGCCGCTCCTGGCGGTGTTGGTCATGGTGGAGACGTCCGATGTGATCTTCGCCGTCGACTCCATCCCGGCCGTCTTCGGTGTGACCCGCGACCCATTCCTCGTCTTCACGTCCAACGCGTTCGCCATCCTCGGCTTGCGGGCCCTCTACTTCCTGCTCTCCGACTCCATCCAGCGGTTCCGCTACCTCAGCACCGGGCTCGCCGCCGTGCTGGGAGTGGTAGGGATCAAGATGCTCCTGTCCGAGGTCGTCCACGTCCCCGTGTGGATCTCGCTCGGCATCGTCGCCGCCATCCTCGCCGTGGCCATCATCGCTTCGCTGCGGGCGGCGCCGGAGCCGGTCGAGGAGGAGGTCTCCCACCTCCCCATCGCCGGGGCGCTCGCCGGGATCCGGTCGCGCGACGGGACCGAGGAGAGCTAAGCCGCCGCCTCGCGGTGGTCGATAGAGATCGGGATGGACAACACCGCGGACTTGCGCGCTCTGCTCGCATCGCGCCACCCGCTGCTCTTCGTTCCGACCGACGACGAGCAGAGGGTCCTCGCCGTCGTGAGCGGCGTCGCCGCGACCATGTCGCTGCCGGTCTGGCTCTGGTCGGCGACGATCGGCCTCGCCCGACGGGGTCGGGAGGCGCAGTATGCGACGCGACGTCCGGAGCAGGCCCTTCAGTTCCTCAACGAGCTGCACGCCCCGGGCGTGTTCGTCTTCGCCGATCTCCATCCGTTCCTCGGAGACCCGCTCGTCGTTCGGACCCTCAAGGAGGCGGCGCAGCATGCGGCCGCCGGACAGACGATCGTCGTGACCGGTCCCGACGTCGTTGCGCCCCCCGAGCTCGCCGGCGTGTCGCGGCTGTGGCGGCTGCGCCCTCCGGGTGACGCCGAGCTCGTCGATCTCGTCGACCGAACCCTGCGCGACCTCGCGTCGCTGGGAGTCGTCATCGAGGTCGACACCGAGACGCGGGCGGCGATGGTCGCCGCGCTGCGCGGCCTCAGCATCCCGGAGGCCGCTCGTCTCATCCAGCACACGGCGCCCGTCGACGGCATGGTGGGACGCGACGACGTGGGCCGGCTCCTCCGCGCCAAGGCCGAGCTTCTCGCCGCCGACGGGATCCTCGAGCTCGTCGAGGGCGACCACGGCACGCTCGACGCCGTCGGCGGGTTCGAGCGTCTCAAGGACTGGCTCGCGCTCCGGTCCCCGGGCAACCGGACCGCCGCCGAGGAGCTCGGTGTCCCCTCACCGCGCGGGGTGCTCCTCACCGGCGTCCCGGGTTGCGGCAAGTCGCTCGTGGCCAAGACCCTGGCGCGAACGTGGGAGCTGCCCCTGGTCCTGCTCGACCCGGCGCGCTTGTTCACCAAGTGGGTCGGGGAGAGCGAGGCGAGGCTGGCGCGAGCGCTCGAGACCGTCGACGCCATGAGCCCCGTCGTGTTGTGGATCGACGAGATCGAGAAGGGCTTCGCCACCGGGACCGGTGACGGCGGTGTCGCAACGAGGATGTTGGGCAGTTTCCTGCGCTGGATGCAGGACCGCACCAGCGACGTGTTCATCGTCGCCACCGCCAACGACGTGCGGGCGCTTCCTCCCGAGTTCCTCCGCAAAGGGCGCTTCGACGAGATCTTCTTCGTCGACCTCCCCGACGAGAAGGCCCGCAACGCCATCATCGCCATGCACCTCGAGCGCCGCGGCCACGACCCGGACGAGCTGGACGCCCGGGCGCTGGCTGCAGTGACCGCAGGGTTCTCCGGCGCCGAGCTCGAAGCCGTCGTCGTCGGGGCCCTGTACCGGGCACTCGACACCGGCGGCGTCCCAGACGCATCGCTGCTCGTGGCCGAGGCCGGGGCCACGGTGCCGCTGTCGGTGAGCCGGAGCGAGGACGTCGCCGCGCTGCGGGCCTGGGCACGCGAGCGCGCCGTTCCCGCCTGAGCCGACAGGCGACTGGGTCGCGGCCGCCTTCCTTGCCGGACATATCGACATATGTCAATATATGGACGTGATCGCGGCCCGGGAGACGTCGTGCTGTCCACCCCTCCACGAGGGATCGCTCGACCGCGGCCAGGCCGCAGAGCTCGCGTCGTCGCTCAAGGCGCTGAGCGATCCGGCGCGGCTCCAGCTCCTCAGCCTCATCGCCGCCGGCGGCGAGATGTGCGCATGCGACCTCACCGAGCCGCTCGGGTTGTCACAGCCCACCGTCTCCCACCACCTCAAGGTGCTCGTCGAGGCGGGCTTCCTCCGGCGGGATCAGCGAGGCAAGTGGGCCTACTTCGCCGTGCTCGACGACCGCCTCGTCGACCTCGCCCGCGCCATCCACCCCGACCCGGCAGCGGCCCGGCACTGATCGCTCAGGCCAGCGCCACGAGCTCGAGCATCGACTCCTCGAAGAACACAGCCTCCCCCTCCGGCATGATGATCGCCCGGTCCGGCACGAGCTGCTCGACGAAGGCCGAGTCGTGGCTCACGATGACGAGCGTGCCTTCGTACTGGACGAGCGCGTCGAGCAGCGCGGATTTCGCCTGCGGGTCGAGGTTGTTCGTCGGCTCGTCGAGGAGGAGCACGTTGTGCCTGCCGACGACGAGCTGGGCCAGCGCCAGCTTCGTCTTCTCCCCACCGGAGAGCGTGCCGGCATCCTGATCGACCTTGTCGGCGAGGAGGAAATGCCCGAGCACGGCCCGCAGCTCCCGGTCGGGCTCCGTCGACGCCTCCCGCATGAGCTCGAGCACGGTGGTCCCCGCCCTGATCTTCTCGTGCTCCTGGGCGTAGTACCCGATCGAGACCCGGAGACCGTGATCGACCTCGCCGAGGTCCGGCCTCTCGACACCGGCGAGGATCCGCAGCAGCGTGGTCTTGCCGGCGCCGTTGAGGCCCATGATGATCATCCGCTCCCCTCGGTCGAGGTCGACGTCGACGTCGACGAAGACGACGTTGTGGTCGAACGCCTTGGCGAGTCCGGTCGCCTCGAGCGGGGTTCGCCCCGACGGCGGCGGCTGGGGGAACCGCACCG
The DNA here is from genome assembly GCA_947259365.1 of uncultured Acidimicrobiaceae bacterium. Taxonomy (GTDB): domain Bacteria; phylum Actinomycetota; class Acidimicrobiia; order Spongiisociales; family UBA5794; genus CAMYMC01. The sequence goes on from CAMYMC010000008.1 coordinate 178,216, forward strand.
CGACGTTGCGCCGCGCCCGGGCGATCTCGACGCGCTGCGCCTTGAGCCGCGTCACCCTCGTCTCCCAGGACCGGGCGCGCTTGGCCATCTTCTCCGTGGAGCCCTTGAAGCGCCGGATCCCGGCCTCGAGCCTGGCGATCTTCTCGTCCTGGTGCTTCCGCTCGCGGAGGCGCTGCTCCCGGCGGCGGCTGCGCTCGGCGAGGTAGTGGGAGTAGTTGCCCTTGTAGGCCTCCATCTCCCCTTCGCCGAGGGCGAGCACCGACGTGATCGACGTGTCGAGCAGGGGGAGGTCGTGGCTGACGACGAGCAGTCCGCCTTTGTAGTCCCCGAGGAACTGCATGAGCCACGCCTTTGCGTCGAGGTCGAGGTGGTTCGTCGGTTCGTCGAGTAACAGCACATCGGTCTCGGCGAAGAGGATCCGCGCCAGCTCCACGCGGCGCCGTTGGCCCCCGGACATCGTGACGACGGCCTGGTCGAGCTCGGCGGCAGTGATCCCGAGGGCATCGGCGAAGCGCTTCGCCTCGGCGATGGCCACATAGCCACCGCGTGCGGTGAACTCGTCCTCGAGCCTCGAGAAGCGGCGGATGAGGCGGTTGCGGGCCTCACCGGCCGCCTCCTCCATCTCGAAGCGGGTGTCCTCCATCCGGCGTTCGAGATCGCCGATGTCGCGCGCCGTCAGGATCCGCTCCAGCGCGGTGATCCGGCTGTCGTCGAGACGGGCGAGGTCGGCTTCCTGGGACAGGTACCCGATCGTGCCGGATCTCGCGATCGTGCCCGCAGCCGGCGCGCTCTCCCCGGCGAGGGCGCGTAACAGCGACGTCTTGCCGGCCCCGTTGGGGCCGACGAGACCGATTCTGTCACCGGGATGGATCGAGAACGAGGCGGGCGCGAGCAGCGTCCGGATCCCGGCTTCGATGGAGACGTCGCGAGCAATGAGCATGGTGTTCGGCGGAGAGCCGCAGAGGGCGGGCGGGTGCGGACCGCAGGCTACCCGTCACCCGGACGAGGCGAAACGCTTCCTCAGGCGGCGCTGGATGGACACCGCCGCCTGCAGCGAGAACACGGCGTCCCGGCGCGAGGTGAGCGCCGAGATCGGCTGGAGGACGAGGTGGCGCAGACCGGCGTCGTAGTACGCCGCGACCTGGTCCTCTACCTGGCGGGGCGTTCCCACGAACGCCTCACGGGCGAGGACGTCGACCGGCACCGCCCGCAGCGCCTCCTCGAGCTCGTCCCTGCTGTAGCGCTGCGGGATGAAGTCGATCATCCCGCGGTGGGTCGAACCGAGCGGGTGGGTGAGACCGTGGCGCGCCCACGTCGTGGCCGGGGTCAGCAGGCTCATGAATCTCACGCCCCTCGTCTCCAGATGGGCGTGGGCGGCCCGCTCGGTGCGCCCGACCACCATGTAGGTCTGCCAGCCCGGCGTGATCGCCGCCGGGTCGCGTCCGGCGGCGCTCGCCGCCGTCTGGATGACGCCGAGCGACGCGGCGTACTCATCGGGCGTCATCGTGAGCGTCGGGTACCAGCCATCACCGTGCTCGCCGGTGAGGCGCAGCATCCGGGGAAGGTGCGACGCGACCCAGATCTCGGGGCTCCGCCCCGGCGGGGGACGGAGGTCCATGAGGGCACCGTCGAGGCTGAAGTGCCGCCCGCGATAGTCGAATGGCCCGTCTGCGGAGAAGCAGCGGCGAACGACCTCGAGGGCCTCCTCGAGCCGGGACACCGGTGTCGCGAAATCGAGCCCGTAGGGAACGGTGTTCTCCGCTTCTCCGGCGCCGATGCCGAGGATGGGCGCTCGCTTCGTGAGGTGAGAGAGCGTGAGAAACGCCTGGGCGATGAGGACCGGATGTCGCCGGATTGGCTCGGTGACACCGACGGCGAGGCGGAGCCGCCCGGCCCGGCGGGCCAAGTACCCGAGGAGCGTCTGGTAGTCGAAGAACTGGTGGGGAGACGACGCCGGGTCGGCGATCCAAGAGAACTCCTTGTCCCAAATCGCCCTGGGGAAGAACCCGAGGAAGTGGTCGACGACCCATGCAGTGTCGAAGCCGGTCGCCCGCGCCGCTCGGACCAGGAGGTTGACCCGGTGCAACGGGGGTTGGGTGCCCACGGTCATGCCGGACGTGAACGGTGCGGTCGGGGTGTCGATCACCCGGCGAGGCTACCTGCGGGCGGTCGCGGCGGTGCGGGTTAGGGGCGACGACACCGCTACCGTGTCCCGCATCGGGGAGCCGGCACGGCTTCGCCGACCCGACGCGGCGAGGGACCTCGTGGGCAGCATCATCATCGGCTCCGGCATGGACGTGCCCGACACGATCGTCACCAACGACAACCTCGCCCGGGTCATGGATACGACCGACGAGTGGATCCGCCGCCGCACCGGTGTCGTGGAGCGCCGGTTCGCCGCCGCCGGTGAGGGCGCATCCGATCTCGGCGCCCGTGCCGGGCTGGCGGCCATCGCCGACGCCGCCATCCACCCCGAGGAAGTCGACGTCGTCATCACCGCCACGATGACGCCCGACTTCCTCGCCCCCGGGATCGCGTCCCTCGTCCAGCACAAGCTGGGGCTCTCGACGGTCGCCGCCTACGACATCCGCCAGCAGTGCAGCGGGTTTCTCTACGGACTCGAGATGGCGGATGCGCTGCTCGCCGCGGGTAAGGCGGAGACCGCCCTCGTCATCGGCACGGAGGTCCACGGGGGCTTCCTCCCGTTCGGGGAGACGTGGGCGAACCTCTTCGACGAGTCGCCGCACCCGCCGACCGAGGCCGAGTACGAGCGCAACACCCGGTTCCGGAGCTGGTCGGTCCTCTTCGGCGACGGCGCCGGCGCCGTGGTCGTTCGCCGCGGCACCGACGAGGACACCGGCATCCTCGGCGTCCGTCTCCGCTCCGACGGGGCGCTCTTCGACCTGATCCACGTGCCCGGCGTCGGCTTCTCCCGGCGCCCGTACGTCGACGCCTCCCAGCTCGACGCCGAGCTGCACCTTCCCTCGATGCGGGGCCGTGAGCTGTTCCGCAATGCCGTCGAGCTCATGCCGGATGCCATCCGCGGCGTCGCCGAGGACACGAAGGTCGAGCTCGAGGACATCGATGTCGTCGTTGCCCACCAGGCCAACGCCCGCATCGTCGAAGGGGTGCGTCGGGCGCTTGGCATGGACGAGGACACCGTCCCGATCAACATCGACCGCTACGGGAACACGACGGCGGCGACGGTGCCGATCCTGTTCCACGAGCTACGCATGGACGGCCGCATCCCGTCCGGCGCGCTCGTGTGCTTTGCCGCCTTCGGGGCCGGCGCCCACTGGGGCGCCGCCCTCTATCGGGAGCCCTGAGCCTCGAGCATCGCCCGCTCCCACGCGGTGCGCATGGTGTCCGCCGGGTACGGTCCGCCCTCGGCGTCGAACGCCCCCGCCGCCATCCCCTCCTCACACCGCCGGGCGACCTCCGCCAGCTCTTGACGCTGGGTGGAGACGTCCGCGGGCGTCATGACGTCACCGTGTCCGGGAACGACGACCGTGCCCGGAGGAGGTTCGAGCCGCGCCAGGGTCTGAGGCCAGGCGAGCGGATACCCATCGCCGAAGTACGGCGCGGCGCCCTCCTCCACGAGGTCCCCGGCGAAGACGACCCCGGCGCCCTCGACGGTGACGAGGATGTCGTTGTCGGTGTGCCCGAGCCCGGGGTGCTCCATCGCGACGAGCCTGCCGCCGACGTCGATGGCCGCGGCGTCTGTGAACACCCGGGTCGGCGGTGTGATCTCGACCTCGTCGATCTGGCCCCGCTCGTCGTCGTCGAGCCACGACGAGGCCTCCGCCTTCGCTTCGGCCCCGAGGGCGAGGAGCCGGTCGCGGCACCGGACGTGGCCGTGGATCTCCGCGGCGGCGAGAACTCCGTTGCCGAAGGTGTGGTCCCAGTGCCAATGGGTGTTGACGACCCAGCGCACGGGAAGGCTCGTGACGGCTTGGAGGTGATCCAGCATCTCCCTCGCCTGGACATGGGACGCCCGGGTGTCGACGACGAGAACTCCGTCGCCACCGATGACGACCCCGATGTTGAGGTCGAGCGATCGGTAGCGGCGGCGGAAGACCCCCTCTCCGAGCTCGTCCCAGGCGCCGTCCATGGACCGGGAGGGTACGGTGCCGCCGCCAGGGCCGCCACCGGCCGCAAAGCGCCCGATCAGACCGCGGGTCGGGCCTGGCTCCCGGAGAGGCCGTCGAGCAGCCCGTCGAGCCCGGCCGCGTGGAACTCCACGAAGGCGCCGGGGGCGAGCGGTCGCGAGACGAGGAAGCCCTGCATCTTCGAGCAACCCAGATCCATGAGGAGCTGTAGCTGGTCCGTCGTCTCGACACCCTCGGCGATGACATCGAGACGGAGGCTCTTCGCCAACCCGATGATGGCCGCAGAGAGTGCGGCGGCGTCGTCGTTGCCGATGATGTCGCGCACGAAGGCGCGATCGATCTTGAGGGCGTCGATCGAGAACCGCTGTAGGTACGACAGCGACGAATAGCCGGTCCCGAAGTCGTCGATGGCGATCCGAACCCCCATCGACCGAAGCCGCTCCAGCGTCCTGCGGGCGAGCTCGGTGTCGTCGACGAGGGTGCCCTCGGTGAGCTCGATCTCGAGCAGCCCCGGATCGAGCCCACTCTGGTCGAGCGCTGCAGCCACCGTCTCGACGAGGCTGCCCCTGCGGAGCTGTCGCGACGACACGTTGACGGACACGGTCACGTCGACGAGCCCCGCGTCCTCCCAGGCCTTCATCTGCCGGCATGCCTCGAAGAGCACCCACTCCCCCAGCGGGATGATGAGATCGGTCTCCTCGGCGAGCGGTACGAACCGGGCCGGCTGCACCTTGCCCAGCTTGGGGTGGTTCCAGCGCACCAGCGCCTCGACGCCGATGATTCGCGGCTCGAGGGCATCGATCTTGGGCTGGTACATGAGCTCGAGCTGGTCGCCCGCCTCGAGCGCGTGGCGCAGCTCGTCGATGACCCGGAGCCGCTCCGAGGTCTGCTCCCGAAGCTCCGGGGTGAAGTACTGGTACGTGTTCCGTCCCGCCGCCTTGGCGCTGTACATCGCGATGTCGGCGTCGCGCAGGAGCGCCTCGGCGTCGTCACCGTCGATCGGGTAGAGCGCGATCCCGATGCTCGCCGTGACGTGGAGCTCGCGGTGGCCGACCGTGTACGGGACCTCGAGCGCCTTGAGGATCTTCGTGGCAACGTGCCCGGCGTCCTCCACGCGATGGTTGCCTTCGAGGATCACGGTGAACTCGTCGCCGCCGAGACGGGCGACGCTGTCGCTCTCCCGCACCGAGGCTTCGAGGCGCTTCGCGACCTGTTTGAGGAGGGCGTCGCCGGTGGCGTGACCGAACCTGTCGTTGACCGCCTTGAACTCGTCGAGGTCGAGGAACATGAGCGCGACGAGCCCACCATCGCGCCTCGCCCTGGCGATTGCTCCCTGGAGGCGGTCTCCGAAGAGGAACCGGTTGATGAGCCCGGTGAGCGGATCGAACCTGGCGAGATACGACAGCTTCTTCTGGTCGTCGAGGCGCGCGGAGCGGTGTCGCTCCTCCTGCTGCTCCCACTCTTGCTGCACCTGCTGGACGGCCGGCCGGAAGAGAAAGAGTCCCTCGAAGACGAGCACGAGGAGGGTGACGCTGAGCAGGCCGAACTGGGTCGTCTTCAGCGCCGCTACGCGCGACTCCGCCGCACCCTGGAGGGAGAACACGATCGAGCTCATCCCCGTCTCGTACAGGTCTGCCTCGGCGATGAGGAGCGCGACGAGCTCGTCGGGCAGCTCGGCGTCGCTCGCGCCGATGTCGCGTACTTCACTGGCCGTCTCGGTCATCGCTTCGAAGTGCGGCTGGACGACGCCGAAGAGCTCCTCGATTTCGGAGGAGTTGTCACCTGGAAGCTCGAGCTCGTGGTCGCCGAGACGGAGGCCGTCGTGGATCCTCGTCAGCTCCTCGAGCTCGCGGCCGATCCTGGCCACCGACGCCTCCCGGAAGACCGACGTCGGGGCGATGGCGAGGCCGGTGGCGACGTCGACGATGTCCCGGCTTCGCTGGATCTGGGATGCGGCCGCCGTCACGACTCCGGCGTCCTTCTCCTGGCGGGTGAGGGCGTTGGAGGTGAGCATCGTCGATCCGATGGCGATGACGGCGATGAGAGCGAGGCCCGTCACGTAGCGACCGATCGGTCTGCGGGGTACCTCGGTCGCTTCGTCGACGGGCAACTCGAACGCGGCAAGATGCTGCCGAGCCCGCCTCGCGGCGCGTTCGAGGGCCATGGATCACCTCTGTCTTCGTCGTCGCAGTCTGCGGGACCATCCCACTCTGACTACTCAACGTGGTGATCGGCACTGCATTCGGTGACCTTGAATCGACGAGCCGCCTCCCGACCGACATGCGGGCGGTGTCGGCGTGCGTCAGAGCCAGTCGAGGACCGCGGAGAACCGCTCGATGTGCTCCATCCGCTCCGGATACCGCGGGGCGACGAACTGGAGAGCGACGTGGGAAACCCCGGCGTCGGCGAACACCCGGAGCGCCTCGGCGACCTGTTCCGGCGTCCCCCGCAACCGGTCCGGCTCCTGAGGGACCTCAGCGTCGGTGATCTCGACGCCGCGGCACGCGGCGAGGGCCACCCCTGCCGGGTCGCGCCCGATGGCGACGGCGTCGGCGGTCACCTCGCGATGATGCGCCGCCAGCTCCTCGGCCGTGATGCGGACGAAGTACGGGAACCAGACGTCGCCGAACCGTGCGGCGCGACGCCGCGCCCTCCGCCCCTCGCCCCCGACCCAGATGGGAAGCTTCTCCCCATGGGCTTTCGGGTAGAACGCGACGTCGGCGAATCGATAGAACTCGCCGTCGTACGAGCAACGGTCCTCCTCGAAGAGGATGCGAGCGATCTCGAGCTGCTCGTCGCCGACCCGCCCCCGCGCCGCGAACGGAGCCCCGACGGCGGCGAACTCCTCCTCCATCCACCCGATGCCGACCCCGAGGAGAAGCCTCCCATCGCTCAGGCGGTCGATCGACGCAGCCTGGCGAAGCCAGTGCAGGGGGTGGCGAAAGTTCATGACCACGACGCTGGCCCCGAGCCGGATCGTGTCGGTGGCCGCGGCGAGGAACGACAGGACGGTGAGACACTCGAGGAACGGACGGTCCGGCGGCACGATGAACTCCGGCGTCTCGGCATAGGGGTACTCGGTGCCGATGGACCACGGCATGACGACGCGGTCTGCCGCCCACACCGACGCGAACCCCCAGGCCTCGGCCTTGCGGGCCGCGTCGATGAGGGTGCCGCGCGAGGCCGATCGCCCGGACACCGGAAGGAACACGCCAACGTCCATCGCCGCCTCCACGTGTACGTCTCGGATGCCGCCCCCGACAGTAGATAGGATCGCTCCGATGCGGCGAGGTGATCCGGAGCGGGAGACGGAGCTGTGCTGAGCGGCAAGACGGCGGTCGTCACCGGCGCCAGCAGGGGGATCGGGCGCGCGGTCGCGCAACGCCTCGCCGGGGCGGGCGCCGAGGTCGTCGGGCTCGGACGCGACCCCGAGGCGCTCGCAGAGACGGCAGGCTCGTCGCCGTCGATCGCGACGATGAGCTGCGACGTGACCTCGGAACCCGGCGTCGAGGCGGTGTTCGCCGAGATCGGCCGCGTCGACGTCCTCGTCAACAACGCCGGGATCGCAACCTCGAATCCGCTGCACCGCACCACCCTCGAGGAGTGGGAGCGGACTCACGCGGTGAACGCCACCGGTGCGTTCTTGTGCACGAAGGCGGTGCTCCCCGGCATGCTGGAGCGCCGCTGGGGGCGCATCGTGACGGTTGCATCGACGGCAAGCCACGCCGGGGCCCGGTACATCGCCGCCTACGCGGCGTCGAAGCACGCCGTGCTCGGGCTGATGAGGTCGGTCGCCGCCGAAGTCGCCGGCAGCGGCGTCACCGCCAACGCGGTGTGCCCGACGTACGTGCGCACCTCGATGACGGAGCGGACGATCGCGACGATCGCCGCCAAGACGGGGACGGCACCCGCGGATGCCGAGGAGACGCTCGTCGGCTCCTCGCCGCTGGGACGGCTCGTCGAACCCGATGAGGTCGCCGACGTCGTGGTCTTCCTCGCCGCCGAGGCCGCCGGCGCGATCAACGGACAGTCGATCATCCTCGACGGAGGAGGCATCCAACAATGACCGGTTTCAGAGCGTCGCCAGGCTTCACTTCGAGCTGGGATCACTTCGAGTTCAGTATCGAGGACCGGGTCGGGACGATCAGCTTCGCCAGGCCCGACAAGCTCAACGCCCTCACCTTCGACGTCTACGCCGACCTCCGCGACCTGCTGCGGGAGGTGCCCCACCGCGACGATGTCGACGTCCTCGTCATCACCGGCACGGGCCGCGGCTTCTGCTCCGGGGGTGATGTCGAGGAGATCATCGGCGAGCTCGTCACGTTCGACCCGAGACGGTTGCTGGAGTTCACGAGAATGACAGGTGCGGTCATCCAGGCGATGCGCGAGTGCCCGCTGCCGATCGTCGCCTCGGTCAACGGCACCGCTGCAGGGGCCGGAGCGGTCATCGCGCTCGCCGCCGACTTCAGGATCATCGCCGAACACGTCCGGTTCCATTTCCTCTTCACCAAGGTCGGGCTCTCCGGAGGCGACATGGGTTCGGCCTACCTCCTCCCCCGCATCGTCGGCCTGGGTAGGGCGACGGAGATCCTCATGTTCGGTGACCCCGTCGATGCGCCGACGGCTCTGGGCATCGGGCTCGCCCACGAGGTCGTCGCTGCCGACGACCTCGTCGAGGCCACCCGGACACTCGCCAGACGGCTCGCCGACGGGCCCACGTTCGCCTACTCGGCGACCAAGCTGCTGCTGAGCCGCGAGCAGGACATGGACCTCGCCGGCGCCATCGAGTTGGAGGCGATGACCCAGGCGCTGCTCATGAAGACAGAAGACCACGCCGAGTTCCACGCCGCCTTCAGCGAGGGACGCGAGCCACGCTGGAAGGGGAGATGACCGAGTGGAGATGACACCGCCCGCTACCCCGGGCGGGCCTCCTTCGCCAGCTCCCTCGCGATGACCTCGAGCTGCACGTCGCTCGCCCCTTCGTAGATGCGAGGCGCCCTCACCTCCCTGTAGAGGTGCTCGAGGGGGTGACCGCGCTCGAGGGCCACGGCGCCGTGGAGCTGGACGGCATCATCGACGATGCCCTGGGCCGTCTCGGTCGCGTGCTGTTTCGCCGCCGATGAGCGAAAGGCGAGCCGATCCTCGCCCCGGTCGAAAGCGACGGCGGCGTCGTACACGGTGAGACGGGCGGAGTGGAGCCTCACCGCCATCGAAGCCAGCTTGTGGGCGACGACCTGGAGGTCGCGGAGGGCACCGCCGAAGGCGTGCCGCTCGTCGACGTAGGCCTGGGTCGCCTCGAACGCCGCCTGCGCCATCCCCACCGCGAACGCCCCCACGCTGGGACGGAACCTGGCGAGCGTCTCCATCGCGACCCGGAAGCCCCGGTCCACCTCCCCCAGGAGCGCGTCCTCGCCGACGAAGACGCCGTCGAAGCGAACGGTGCCGACGGGGTGCGGAGCGAGCAGGTGGAGCGGCTCGCCTGTCACGCCCTGGGCATCTCCGGGCACCGCGAAGGCGGACACGCCTTGCGGGCCCGTGTCGCCCGACGTCCTGGCGAACACGGAGTACACGTCCGCATCGGGCGCGTTCGAGATCCACGTCTTCGTGCCCGTGATCCGCCAGCCGTCGCCGTCGCGAACGGCCGCGGTCGACAGGGCACCGGCATCCGAGCCGGATCCGGGCTCGGTGAGGGCGAAAGCGGCCACGGCCCGCCCCGCCGCGACCTCGGGTATCCATCTCGCCACGAGTTCGTCGCCGCCCGATTGCAGGATCGGGTAGGCGCCCAGACCCTGCATCGCGAACGCGGTCTCCGCCTCGGTGGACTCTGCGGCGAGAGCCTCGCGCACCAGGCACAGCTCGACGGCGGAAACCTCACTCTGCCGGCTGCCGCCGTGGCGCTCCGGGAAGAGCGCCGGCACGAGACCGTGGTCGGCGAGAGACGTGACGAGCAGCCGGTTCACCCGTGCCTCCTCCCCGGCTGCGGCCACCGCGGCGAGTACCTCCCGTCCGAGCGTCCGCACCTCGACGTACCGGCGGCGACGCTCCTCGCCGAGCATCGCAGGCCACGGGAGCGGAGCCGGAGGCGTCATGGCTCCAGGAGGCGAGTCGCCGGGTCCTGCTCGCGGCGCCTTGCCCTCCGCCCGGCGAGGTACTGCACCGGCCATCGATGCCCGCGGTATCCCTGGTCGATGGCGGCGTTGAGCGTCCAGTACGGGTCGACGAGATGCGCCCTCGCCAGCAGACAGAGGTCGGCCCGACCGGAGGCGATGACGGTGTTGACGTCGTCGACCGAAGACACCGCCCCGACGGTCATCGTCGGGATCCCGGCCTCGTGGCGAATCCGATCCGAGTACGGCGTCTGGTACAGCCGGCCGTAGCGGGGAGCCTGGTCGGGGTGGACCTGGCCCGTGGAGACGTCGACGATGTCGCAGCCATGCTCCTTCAGCATCGAGGCGAACCCCACGGCCTCGTCGCCGGTGTTGCCCCCTCCGATCCAGTCCGTCGCCGAGATGCGCACCGACATCGGCCGGTCGTCGGGCCACACCTCCCGAACCGCATCGAACACCTCGAGGGGGTAGCGAGCCCGGTCCTCGAGCGATCCGCCGTAGCCGTCGTCGCGGCGGTTCGACAGTGGGGAGAGAAAGGACGAGAGGAGGTAGCCGTGGGCCATGTGGAGCTCGAGGAGGTCGAAACCGGCCCGCAGCCCCCGCTCGGCGGAGGCGACGAAGTCGTCACGCACCGCGTCCATCTCCCGCCTCGTCATCGCCACCGGGATCTGGTTGTGGGCCAGCCACGGGATCGGCGAGGGCGCCAGCAGCGACCAGTTGCCGTCCTCGAGGGGCACGTCCTCGCGGTCGTCGGCCTCCCAGGGCACCTTCGTCGACCCCTTCCGTCCGGCGTGGCCGAGCTGGAGCCCGACGGCGGCGTTGCTGCGCTCGTGGACGAAGCCGGTGACCTCCGCCCACGCCGCCTCCTGGTCGGCGTTCCAGAGCCCGGTGCAACCCGGCGTGATACGCGCCTGCGGCGACACACACGTCATCTCGGTCATGACGAGCCCGGCTCCGCCGACGGCCCGGCTGCCGAGATGGACGAGATGCCACTCGTTCGGGGTCCCGTCGACGGCGGAGTACTGGGCCATGGGCGAAACGCCGACCCGGTTGGCGAGCCGCAGCGCGCGCAGCCGCAACGGGTAGAACATCGGCGGGGTGTCCGGGTCGTCGGGTCGCAGCGCCTCCGGCTGGGTGGCGCGGAACCACCCGGTGACGTCTGCGACGAGGCCGGGATCGCGGAGCCTGAGGTTGTCGAAGGTGATCCGCTGGCTCCGCGTGAGGAGCTGGAAGGCGAACTGCGCTTGTTCGAGGTCGCGGTAGCGGTCGGCGGTCTCGAACCAGGTCCGGCTCGTGTGCGCCGCCCGCTGCAGCGACTCGACGACCGGCCGGCGCTCGGTCTCGTAGGCGTCGAGGGCGGCGTCGAGGGTGCCCTCGGCCTCGAGGGCGTCGACGAGGGCGATGGCGTCCTCCATCGCAAGCTTCGTGCCCGAACCCACCGAGAAGTGGGCCGTGTGGACGGCATCGCCGAGCAGCACGACGTTGCGGTACGACCATCGTTCGTTGCTGATCGTCGGGAAGCGCAGCCAGCGCGAGTTGTTGCCGACGAGGCCGTGCCCGTCGAGGTGCTTGGCGAAGAGGTCCTCGGTGAACTCGAGTGCCCGGGTGTCGGTCTCACCGGCAGCGAGGTCGTCGTTGTCTGTGGCATCGAGCCCGGCGGCTCGCCATGCAGTCGCGGACGTCTCGACGATGAAGGTGCTCATCGAGTCCGAGTACGGGTAGCAGTGCGCCTGGATGAAGCCCCCTGCGGTGGCCTCGAAGAGGAAGGTGAAGCTGTCGAAGATGCGCGGTGTGCCGAACCACGCGTAGCGAGCGGCGCCGAGCTCGATCGTCGGACGGAACCGGTCGGCGTGGGCACTGCGGATCCGGCTGTTGGCACCATCGGCGGCAAGGACGAGGTCGGCCGGGGGGAGCCGCTCCGGGTCGATCTCGGTGCGGTGCCTGATCTCGACGCCGAGCTCGCGAGCCCGGGCTGTGAGGATCCGGAGCAGCTCGAGCCTCGCGATCGCGGAGAAGCCGTGGCCGGTTGAGTGGCGCCTCCCCTGCGGGGAGACGATGTCGATGCCGGTCCAGTGCCGGCACGTCTTCTCCACCTCGTCGAGGCTGGGCCCGTCGGCGGCGCGCAGCGTGTCGAGCGTCTCGTCGGAGAACACGACGCCGAACCCGAACGTGTCATCGGCGGCGTTGCGCTCGTACACCGTCACCTCGGACGCGATGCCGCGCGAGCGCAACAGGATGCCGGCGAAGAGCCCGCCGGGCCCTCCTCCGACCGTAACGACTCGCACGCGACTACCTCCCGAGTGCGGCGATGCTAACGATCGGCGGGGGAACCGGCCGGTGTCGGGCGGTCGTAGACTCGGCCGCCGTGTCCCGCGATCCCGTCCTCACCCGCGACTTCGTCCTCGTCTGGCTCGCCAGCTTCTTCGAGGGGCTGTCGTGGACGCTGTTCATCCACCTCCCCGGCTTTCTCGACGATCTCGGCGCCTCGGAGGCGGAGATCGGCGTCATCTTCGGCGTGGCGGCGCTCGCCGCCGTCCTCATCCGTCCCGCCGTCGGCAGGGCGCTCGACAAGTACGGCCGGATGCCGGTCATCCACGTCGCCAACACCGTCAACGTCTCGTCGATCCTCCTCTACCTCACCATCTCCGCCCTCGGTCCTTGGGTGTACGTGGTGCGCGTCATCCACGGTATGGCGCTGGCGACGCTCTTCAGCGCCTTCTTCACATACGGTGCGGACGTCGTGCCGGCGTCGCGCCGCACCGAGGGCTTCGCGCTCTTCGGAGTGTCCGGCCTGCTCCCCATCGCCTTCGCCGGCGTCATCGGCGACATCGTGCTCGACGTCGCCGGCTTCGACGAGCTGTTCCTCACCGCCGCATTCTTCGCCGCCGCCGCGCTCGTCCTCTCCATCGCCCTCCCCGAGCGCAAGCCGGAAGCGGAGGCGGGCGTCGCCCCTCGCGGCTTCCTCTCCATCGTCCGCCGCCCGGCGCTGCGGCCGGTGTGGTTGATGGCGGGAGGCTTCGCATTCGTCCTGACCGCGTTCTTCACGTTCCTGCGGACGTTCGTCGACGAGACGGGAATCGGCACCGTCGGGCTCTTCTTCGCCGCCTACGGCATCACCGCCGTTCTCTTGCGGGTATTCCTCGGGTGGCTGCCCGATCGCATCGGCCAGAAACGGGTGCTGTATCCGTCGATTGGATGCCTCGCCGCCGGGTTCGTCGTGCTCGGGATCGCGACCGGCGACGTCCACGTCGCCGTTGCCGGCATCCTTTGTGGCACCGGGCACGGCTTCGGGTTCCCGATCCTCTCCGGCTTCGTCGTCACCAGGGCGCCGAGCGAGGATCGGGGCTCTGCGATGTCGTTCTTCACGGCGCTCTTCGACCTCGGCATCCTCGTCGGCGGCCCCATCCTCGGGCTCATCATCACGATCTTCGGCTACTCGACGATGTTCGTCGTGGCCGCGATCTTCATCGTCGCCGTGACCGCGATCTTTGCCGGAGCCGACCGCCGGACGCTGACCCGTCTCACCGACCCCGCCGCGGTGACGGTGAGCTGAGACCCGCCCCGCAATACCCCGCGCGCGCCCCCCGAGGCCCCATAATCCGGACGTGATCCGGGTCTACTTCCAGCCACCGGGCGCGATCCGCGCCGAGCCGTCCGAGCCGGGTCGGCTCCCCGACCTCATCGGTCGTGACGGGTGGGTGTGGGTCGACGTCCGGGACGAGGACACCGAGGAGCTCACCGCCATCGGCGAGCTCCTCGGTCTCGACCCCCTCGCCGTCGAGGACGCGACCATCGACACCCACTTCCCCAAGGTCGACGACTACGGCACCCACGTCTTCGTCGTCCTCCACGGCCTCTCGGAACGGGATGGGCGGCTCGAGACCGGCGAGCTCGATGCATTCGTCGGTGAGCCGTACCTGGTGACGGTGCACCGCGGCGAGTCCCCGGCGATCGAATGGGCGGTGAGTGGCGATGTCCCCTTCGCTCCGACGCCTGACCTCATGCTGGCGCGCATCGCGGAGACGTCTGCCCGCCGGTTTCTCCCCCTCCTCGATGCCATCGATGACGAGATCGACGCACTCGAGGAGCGTGCCGTTGCCGGAGACGGAACCGTCGTGCCCGAGATCCAGGCGCTGCGACGCGACGCCGTCAGGGTGAGGCGCACCATCGGGCCGCAGCGCGAGGTGCTCGCCGCCCTCAGCCGGGCGTTCTCGCCCGTCGTCGGCGAGCGGGCCCAGGCTCAGTTCGCCTCGGTGTACGACCATCACCTACGCGTCGTCGAGAGCCTCGACGGCGCCCGGGCGCTGTTGGCCGCGACCCTCGACACCTACCGCGGCGCCGTCGCCGAGCGGATGAACGAGGTCATGAAGGTCCTCGCGGTCTACGCCGCGATCCTGCTGCCGCTGTCCGTGCTCGCCGGCATCTACGGGATGAACTTCGTCAACATGCCCGAGCTGCAGTGGCGGTTCGGCTACTTCCTCCTCCTCGGCATCATGGCCGCGGTGACGCTCGGCCAGTGGGTCTACTTCGCTCGCCGCGGCTTCATCGGCGCCTTCAAGTTCGCCCGCGTCCCGCGAGCGGTAGGACGCGGGCTCGTCCGACTCGCCCAGCTTCCCGTCGACGCCGCCGTCACGATCGCCCGCCTGCCGGAGACGCTTCCGTTCCCTGGCGACGGCGCCCGAGACGAGGAGCCACCACAATCCGGCGACGACTGACGCCCGTCGGCTCAGCCGAGCTCCGAGCCGCCCCCAGCCGCCGTCACGGCCACGTCGACCGGACCGGCGAAGAACGTGCGCACGGTCGGGTAGGCGAGATCGACGTCGGCGGCGGTAGCGAATCCTTCGAGGACATGGCGCCAGACCGCGTCCTCGGTGGTTCTCCGCTGCCTCGCGTCACTGAGGAAGCGCCCGGTGAGCAGAACCCCGCTGTCCTTGACGGTGAGGTAGACGTTGGGGGTGAGCGCACCGATCTTGATGTGATAACTGCTCGCCGTCCTCCTGATCCGGTCCGCAGCCGCCTCGTCGATCCCTGAAGCGTGCTCCTCCATTGCCTCACGGAGAATGGCTTCTGCCCTGCGCCAATCGGATTCGAACGTCACTTGCACCGGGACCTCGTGCCACACGAACTCGAACCCCTCGGTGTAGTTCGCGACCTTCTCGGTGAACAGCAGGCCGTTGGGAATGTGAATGAGCCGGCCCGTTGATTGGTCGGCGTCGACCCAGTTCCCCACTTCCATGAGCGTGAACCGGAAAAGTCGCACGTCGACGACGTCACCGCGGGTGCCGGCGACCTCGACGCGGTCGCCGACCCGGAAGGGGCGGCGGGAGAGGATGTAGCCCCAGCCGGCGATGTTCTTCAGCAGGTCGGCAAGGGCGATCGCAACACCCGCGGAGAGAAGTCCGAGGTACGTCGGGAAGCTGTTGAACGCATCCAGCCAGATGAACCCAAGAGTGAGCGCGGCGAGGATCGTCGCGACGTAGGTCGTCGCCTTTCTGATCCTGTACACGGACTCGCCATCGCCGATCTGTCTCCGGACGGCGCGGACCGCCACCACGCGGGCGACTGCGAGCACGACGATCACGATGAGCGTGCCAAGCAGCTTGGCCTGCGTTCCCGTGCCGATGCCGAGGTTGTCCGCGATCCAGGTCACGACTCACGTCCTCTGCCGCCGGTCACCGGCCGGCCGTGCGCTCGAGTCTTCGGGAAGGTTGGAGGCTGATCGGGCGGTTCGTAGCTCGGTAACGTGCTTCCCGGCGAAACGCACCTGGAAGTCGAGACGTCAATGGCGGGCGGCAACGGGCCGCAACGGGGTTCGGAGACCCGAGGTGACGCCGGTCGGATGAGTCGTAGCTGCTGGCGGACATCGTTGTGCATTTCGTGATGCGCCTCCTCGTACGGGATGGTATCCGAGGTCAGCAACCTGTGGGGACAGACGCCGCCCGAGCACTTCTGGTCGCGACCGGAGCCTCGGCACGGCTTCGACTGCGCGACCTCACGCCGGTGGGCGACGTCTTCAGAGCGATGATCCGTGTCCAGACCTCAGGCAGCGGCAACACGGATTCGCCCGTGGCCGACCCGGACGGCACCGACCCGCCGCCCATCGAGGAGCTGTACGTTGCGCACGCGACCGCGATGTACCGCGTGGCTGTCGCGGTCGTTCGGGACCACGGCCTCGCCGAAGACGTCGTGCAGGAGTCGCTCTTGAAGGCGTGGCGAAACCTCGGCTCGGTGCGCGATCGGAGTGCGATGCGCAGCTGGCTGCTCCGCATCACTCACAACACTGCGGTGTCGCTGCTGAGGCGGCTGCGCGACACACCCGTCGACCCCGTTGCGTTCCCGGAAAGCCATGGGGCCGATGTCGCAGGAGACGCAATCGACTCGGCGTTTCGGGCTGCGTTCGAAGAGGCGCTGTTCGATCTCGACGAGCTGAGCCGTGCCACCGTCGCGCTTCGCGAGCTCGAGGACCTCTCCTACGAGACGATCGCCGAGGTCCTCGGTGTCACCCTCCCGACCGTCAAGACGAGGCTCTACCGCGCCCGGCACGAGCTGGCCGAGCGTCTCTCAGACTGGAGCGACCGATGAGCCGGAACCACCCCTCGAAACGAGCTCTCCGTCGCTGGGCAGCCGGGGAGAAGCCCGACCTCACCCATCACGTCGAGACCTGCGAGGCGTGCCTCGACGATCTCGAGGAGCTCACCAGGTTCGATCCGCGGATGCGGCGGGCGCTGGGGGCGATCACCCACCCCGAGAGCGGCTTCCTCGCCCGACTCGAGACGCGGCTCGAGACGCGTCGCCGCAATGCCGAGGCCTGGTCGGCAGCCATCGAGCTCCTCTCGCTAAGTTGGCGCACGTTCGATGCGTTGACAGAGCGAGACGAACAGGGTGACTGAGCGCTGGATCATCGCGGCGATTCTGCTGGGCGCCGGCCTGGTGCTCGGCGCGATCGGCGGTTTTGCCGTCAGACGCAGGCTCGTCGCCGCTCGCGGCGGCGACGCAACGTCTTCGATTGCCGGCGCAGCCGGGCTGTTCGTCTTCTGGGTCGTGACCCTGATCGGCGCGCTCGCCTCCATCGCCATGGTCCGGCCGGAGACCCTCGAGGACATGCCGAGGCAGGTCCTCGACTACACGCCCCGGCTCCTCGCCGGGGGCCTCATCCTGCTTGGTGGCTATGCCCTCGCCGTCGGCGCATCCCGCCTCGTCGCCTTCGGCCTCGAGCGAGCCTCCGGCCGCACCGTGGCGAGGGTGGCCACTCTGGTGCGCTGGGGAATCCTCGCAGCCGCGCTCATCCTGGCGCTCGCCCAACTCGGACTCGACACCACGATCCTGGTGCTCGTCGTCGCCGTCGTCGGCTTCGGGTTCGGATTGAGCGCCGCGCTGCTCGTTGGGCTGGGTGGACAGCAGCTCGCACGAGAGATCGCCGCAGGCCGATACCTGGCGCGATTCGTCGAGCCGGGAGCATCCATCGAGTCGGATGCGGGCTCGGGCCGGGTGGTCGCGCTGCATCCCGCCACCATCGAACTCGAGGCACCCGACGGAGCCCGCCAGCTGCCATTCACCAAGCTCCTCGCCGCAGGCTTCACCATCCGGGACGCCGGGCCACCGGGAGCAGCCGGCGCTACCGGTCGTCCAGAGCAGGGAGAGCAATGAGCGACAGAGAGACCCAACCAACCCCAGAAGCGCGGCCGGAGCGACGCGAGCTCGACTACGGCTGGCTCATCCGGGCCACGCCGCTGGCCGTCCTCATCGGCCTGTTCATCGTGTTCGCCGCCCAGAACGCCGAACGCGTCGATCTCGAGTTCCTCACGTGGACCTTCACGACGCGTCGCATCGTGCTGCTGGTCGGCGCCGCGGTCTTCGGTGCTCTCGTGTGGGAGATGGCCCGGTTCTTCCTGCGGCGCCGGCGGTCGCGTCGCGCCTGAAGGCGAGACAGCCGAGACTCAGCTCCCGTGCCCTGGCTCCGATACGTGCGCGATGTGGACGAGTGCATCCCCCCGGTTGACGAGCGGGTGGGCATTGAGCCCGACCACGATGCCGGGCGAGGACGCCCGGACCAGCGACCTCCTTCCGGCGAATGTATCCCCGATCTCGCCGAGAACCGCCGACGGCTCGACGAGGTCACCCAACTTCGCCCTCAGCCTGAGGATGCCCGAACGGCGAGCCCTGATCCACGAACTGGAGCGCGCCTCGACCGGTGCCGGCCCGAGGGCAGGTTCGATGCCATCCATCCCGAGCGCGGCCATCACCCGCAGCGTTCCCTCGACGCCGGCCTGCACCGCGTCCTCCTCGAACCGGGCTGCCTGTCCACCTTCGAAGACGAGGACCGTCTTGCCCATGTCGGCTGCGGCCTGACGGAGCGAACCGTCACGCATCCGGGCGTGGAGCAGCACCGGGGCGCCGAAAGCGAGCCCGAGTCGGCGGGCATCGGGGTCGTCGAGATTCACCCGGATCTGCGGGAGGTTGATGCGGTTGTCGGTGGCGGTGTGAAAGTCGATCCCGACCGTGCCCGCGGCGACGACGTGATCGACGATGAGCCGAGCGAGGCGGGCGGCGAGTGAGCCTCGCGACGAGCCGGGGAACGCCCTGTTGAGATCACGGCGATCGGGCATGTAGCGCGATCCCTCGACGACGCCGAAGACGTTGACGATGGGAACCGCGATGAGCGAGCCGGCGAGGGTACCGGCGGTCACCCCGTCGGCGATGCGACGGACGATCTCGATACCGTTGAGCTCGTCTCCATGGACGGCTGCGGTCAGCCACAGCGTCGGGCCCGGTCGCGTTCCGTTGACGACGAGCGCCTCGATGGTCATCGGTGCGCCGGTCACCAGCCGGCCGGCGGGGATGTCCACGACGCGCCGGCGGCCCGGGCGGACGGCCACACCGGCGACGGTCAGGGGCGCCGGCACCGCGTCATGCTCGGATTCGGTCACGGCTCCGTCCCCGGGCGGCGTTCTTCTCGATGTACTGGATGATGGCGTCTGCGATGTTGCGCATGGATGCTTTCTCGATCCCTTCGAGGCCGGGCGACGAGTTCACCTCGATCACGAGCGGGCCCTCGGCGGATCGAAGCATGTCGACGCCGGACACGTTGAGTCCGAGCGTCTGCGCCGCGGCGACGGCGGTCCTGCGCTCGTCGGCGGTCAGGCTGATCGACTGTGCCGTGCCGCCCCGATGCAGGTTGGAGCGAAACTCGCCCGGGGCGGCCGTGCGCTCCATGGCTGCGACGACACGCCGGCCGACGACGAACGCACGAATGTCGGCCCCGCCGGACTCGGCGACGAAGCGCTGGACGAGGATGTTCGCGTCGAGCTGACGGAAGGCGCCGATGACGGACTCGGCCGCCTTGCGGGTCTCGGCGAGCACGACACCCACCCCCTGGGTTCCCTCCAGGAGCTTGACGACGAGAGGGGCGCCGCCGACGACGTCGATGAGCCCGTCGATGTCCTTCGTCGAGTGAGCGAAGCTGGTCGTCGGCAGACCGATCCCCGCCCTCGAAAGGAGCTGCAGCGCCCGCAGCTTGTCGCGCGATCTCGCGATCGCCTGGGACTCGTTCGCGGCAAACACACCCTTCATCTCGAACTGCCGGACGACGGCCATGCCGTAGAACGTGTACGAAGCGCCGATGCGGGGGATGACGGCGTCGAATTCGAGCTCCTCGCCCTGAAACAGCACCGCCGGCTTGCGGGAGCTGATCTCCATGTAGCAGCGGAGATAGTCCACCACGCGCACGTCGTGGCCGCGCTCTCTTGCCGCCTCGACGAGGCGCTCCGTCGAGTACAGCTTGGGCCCCCGCGACAGGATCCCGATTCTCATCAGTTGTCTCTCCTTCCCGGCGCTGTCGAGCCGGTCGTTGTCACGTGATCTCGTTCGGGCGGCCCGCCAGGAACGAGCGGCCCGGGTCGATGACGAAGCGCCTCCGTACGGCTCTGCGGCCGAGGAGCATGCGGAACCCCATGGCGTCCCGCCGGGTCAGCGTCAGCTCGATGGGCCATGCGACGCCCATGAGCTCCACCGTGGTGACGATGACGGGGCGCAGCTCGCGATGACCCGCCGAGGTCGTGACCTGCCTCCATCCCGAAACAAGCGCCTCCGCCGGATGCGAGGGCGACGCGGACCGTTGCCGGGGTTGGATGACGAACGTCGCGACGTCGACCCCGTCGCGCCGCTCGATCCTCAGCCCGTGAGCATGCAGCGCCGAGGAGCGGGCACCGGTGTCGACTTTCGCCTTGATCGCCCCGATCCCGAATGCCGGGAGCGCGACCCATTCCCGCCACCCAATGGTGCGAAGCGCTCGTGCCAACAGAAGCCTCCAGGTGTCCGCCAAGAGCCCCGGTAGACGCACCCCGGGCCCTCCAAGTCGCGGGCCGCCGCATCCTGGCCGGTCCGTATCGGGAGCCGGAGCCCGCATTCTGTCACCGGTGCGGATCATCAGCAGCTATTTCCCATCCGGTGTCGGGCCAGCCCCGACGAGATCGTCCGCGACTCCCGGAGACGTTCGGGCGTCGTATCTGCGGCAGCCGACGAGAAGGAGGAGACATGGCTCTCGGAAGCATCGGTGCCAAGGTACGCGACGGCATCGTGGGCACAGTGAAAGGTGCGGGCACGGTCGCAGAGACGACCGTGGACGCGATCAAGTCCACGACGGTCTCCGCCATCAAGGGCGCCGGCGGAATCGCCAAGGGCGGAACCGAGCTGGTCGGAGATGTCCTCGCCGGCGGTCTCGACGCGGTCGAGAAGGTCGGAGGCGGGGCAGTCAAGGTCGTCAAGGGCGTCGTCCTCGGTGTCGTGGAGACGGTCGGAGAGGTGGCCACAGTCACTGCCGGCACCATCAGCGACACGGTACGGGCCGCGATCAAGGGCACGTCTGCCATCGGCGGCGACGTGACGAGCGCTGCGAGCGGTGCCGCGCAAGGCATCATGACCGGCGCCAAGCAGGTCGGCATGAGCGCAGCCGACGCTGCCTTCACGGTCGCCAAGACGGCCGTCACCGGAACGGCCGATCTCGGTGGCGACGTGCTGGGCGCCGTCACCGGCACCGTCCGCGGCGCGGTGAAGGGCGCTCAGGAGACTGGCGGCGACGTGCTCGGCGCGATATCCGACACGGCACGCGGCGTCGTTCGCGGCGCCGGCGAGGTCGGCGGTGACGTCGCCGACGTGACCCGGACCACGATCTCGGCGGCGATCGGCATCGCCAAGGAGACCGGCCTCAACGTCGAGGATGCGGCGGGTGCTGCGGCGTCGGGGGCGCTCGAAGCCGCCGGCAAGGTCGGCGAGTCCGCCGTCGATGCCGTGAGCGGGATCATCGGTTCCACAGTCGACGGCGTGAAGGTGGCGGTGCGCGGCAAGGGCTCCGACGAGGCCTGAGCCGCCATTCCTGAGCAGGAGGGGACGGCACCCGTTCCCTCCTGCCGTCGCGTCCGGGGCGGGCCCGACGTGGAGCGGCCTCCCGAGGACATGCGGGGACACGCGTCCTGCGGTGAGGCCAGCACCACCGGTTCGTCTCGTGGTGACCACCTTCCGGCCGACGCGCCCACCTGGCACTGTGGCGACACGGTGCAGCAAGCTGGGAGGCGAGCGTGGCGTCGATGCGATGGTCGCTCACGAGGACCCGACTGGAGCGCATCGTCGTCGGCCTGGGGATGTCGGCGCTGGCATGGCTCCTCGAGCGAGCGGTGTTCCGCTCGGCACGGCACGGGTGAGGGTGAGCGCCGTGGACACAGACCACGCCCCAGGAGACTCCCCAGTCGGCGTCCGCAAGGTCATGGCTGCGACAGACCGGTCGGAGGTTGCGGATCGAGCGGCGCAGTGGGCTGCGGCGCTCGCCGATCGGTACGACGCGGAGCTGCTCCTCGTCCAGGTCCTGTCGCCCGGCGACGCTCCCGGCACAGAGCGCGGCGCGGCCGCCGTGACCCGGGCGCGCGTTGCCGAGCGCGACCTCGTCGCCTACGCCGGTGAGCTGGCCGGGCCGAGAGGCCGCGCCCGCGTCGAGCTCGACGACGACCCGGCGGCGGCACTCTTGCGGGTCGCGACCGAGGCGGACGTCGACACGCTCGTCGTCGGCAACGCCGGCATGTCGGGCCGCAAGAAGTTCCTCCTCGGCAACGTTCCCAACCGCATCTCCCACAACGCCCGGTGCAACGTGATCATCGCGAACACGGTCGGCCTGGATGGGCACGCCCCAGCCCTCGACGCGTCGGCGCCTGCTGCGGCGCCCGAGCCCCGGATCATGGGCCGGTCCACAGAGATCGGCGCGGTGCTGGCCCGCCACGGCATCAAGGAGTTGTTCACGAGACACGACGGCGGCGACAGCCAGCAAGCCCAGGCGCGCCGTCTCCGCTCGGCGCTCGAGGAGCTGGGTCCGACGTTTGCCAAGCTCGGCCAGATCCTCTCGACGCGTCCCGATCTCCTGCCCCCGGCGTTCATCGAGGAGCTCTCCAGCCTGCAGGACCACGTTGCCCCGTTGACCGAAGCGGAGGTGGTCGAGGTCATGGAGGAGGAGCTGGGGGTGCCGTGGGAGGACGTCTTCGATCACATCGATCCGGAGCCGCTCGCGGCCGGCACCATCGCCCAGGTGCACCGGGCGACGCTGGAGGACGGAGACCGCGTCGTGGTCAAGGTGCAGCGGCCCACGGCCCGGGCAGAGATCATGGAGGATCTCGCCCTTCTCGAGCTCTTCGCGGAGAAGACCGAGCACCGCCCCTTGTTCCGCCAGATCATCGACATGCCGGCCGTCTTCGAGCACCTCTCCGAGTCGCTCCAGCGCGAGCTCGACTTCGAGCGGGAGGCGGCCAACATCAAGAGGATGGGTGAGATCCTCGAGACGTACCCGCGCCTCGACGTTCCCGCGGTCTACGACGACCTCACCTCGACCCGGCTCCTCGTCATGGAGGAGATCCGGGGCTCGGCGGTGAGCAGTGCCCCCGAGGGCGATGCCCGCAAAGAAGCGGCGCGTGAGCTTCTCGAGTCGTACTACCAGCAGATCCTCACCGAGGGCTTCTTCCACGCGGATCCCCACCCGGGGAACCTGATGTGGTGGAACGAACGCATCTACTTCCTCGACTTCGGCATGGTCGGCGAGATCGGCCCGGACCTCCGCGACGACATGATGCTGCTGCTCATGGCGTTCTGGCAGGAGGACGTCGGGTTCCTCATGGACGTGACGCTGATGCTCTCCGGTGGCAGCGGCCGCGCCGACCTCGACGTCGAGCGCTTCAGGGGAGAGCTCGGCGACCTGCTCGCCAGGTACCGCAACGTGGCGCTGCGGGAGATCCAGCTCGGACCGATCCTCCAGGAGATGACCGAGATCGCCATCCGTCACGAGGTGCCGCTGCCCGCCTCGCTGACCCTGACGTCGAAAGCGATGGCGCAGATGCAGCTGACCGCAGCGGAGCTGGATCCCGAGCTCGACCCGTTCGAGGTCGCCGGGAGCTTCCTCATGCGGTCGATGACGAGACGGATCAGGGACAAGATCGACCCGAAGTGGCTCTTCTACGAGAGCCAGAAGCTCCGGGTGAGGGTCTCGGGCCTCATCGAGTCGTTCGAGCGGCTCACCGGGGCGAGGCCGGGGCCCAAGCCGCAGGTGAACTTCCGCGCCGAGCGGCTGGAGGAGATCGTGCGCAAGGCCGGTCGCCGGCTGTCCTTGAGCGCGGCGGCGAGCGCGGCACTCCTCGGCTCGGCACGGCTGGCCGGGAACAGCCGCGTGGCGGCGTCGGTACCCGCAGCGCTCGGGACGCTGGGCGGAGCGCTCGCGTTGCGGTTGCTTGCCGACCTGCTGCAGAGCGACCGCTAGGGGTGATCATGCGAGCGCCGTCCCCCGGCCCGGTTCCGACACCGCCCGGCGGCCGCAGTCGGAGTGGGGCAGGCCCCACCCCAATCGGGCGGGTGTCACGGTGGCGTCGCAGCCGCATACGTGACACAGTCGCGGCTGTGCGGAGGGAGAATCCGTGATCTCAGTCCTGCTTGCCGACGACAACCTGATCGTCCGCGAGGGCGTCAAGGCGATTCTCGACCTCGAAGACGACCTCGAGGTCGTCGGGGTCGCCTCCGACTATGACGAGCTCGTCAGCAGCGCTGAGATGTTCGAGCCCCAGGTCGTGGTGACCGATATTCGGATGCCGCCCAGCTTCCAGCGGGAGGGTATCGACGCCGCCATCGAGATCCGCAAGCGCCATCCCGGCACCGGCGTGGTGATCCTCTCCCAGTACGACGACCCCGAGTACGCGGTCAGCTTGCTCGCCCAGGGCGCTGTGGGGTACGCCTATTTGCTCAAGGACCGGGTCGGTGAAGGAGACCAGCTGGCTCGGGCCGTTCGCGAGGTCGCCATTGGCGGCTCGATGCTCGATCCCAAGATCGTGGCGGCCCTGACGACTCCCATCAGCGAGGACGCCACTCTCACCCGCGACGAGGAGGCCCTCCTCCAGATGGTCGCCGAGGGACGACCGATCAAGGCGATCGCGACAGCCCGCCGGACCACGCCCGAGCACATCGACGCCGGGATCGAACAGCTCTTCGTGAAGCTCGCCGAAGGCCTCTCCGCTGGGCGGGCGGGCAGCCTCGAACGGCTCAAGAAGCTCCACCGCGCCCTCGTCGACCGCGAGGAGCTGGGCGAGACCCTCGAGCGACTGCTGCCCGGCGGCGTCGCCGACAAGCTGCGCCGTGAGGGCAAGCGCATCGGCGAGACCGAGACGCTGGAGGTCACCGTCCTCATGGGAGATATCCGGGGCTACACGACGATCGCGGAGCGGACCGATCCGGCGGCACTGGTCGTTCAGCTCAACGAGCACCGCGCCGCGATGAACCGTGCCATCCTCGACGCGGGAGGCACCATCATGCAGTTCGCCGGGGACGCGGTCATCGCGGTGTTCGGAGCTCCATTGCCCCAGACCGACCACGCCGACCGGGCGATCGATGCCGCCCGCGCCATGCACGAGGCTCAGGAAGCCCTCAACGCCAGCTGGGAGGCCGTAGGCCGAGAGCTGTTCGGGCTCGGCATCGGGCTGTCGACCGGACAGGTCGCAGCCGCGATCCTCGGATCGGACGAGCGGCTCGAGTACACGGTCATCGGCGACACCGTGAACCTCACCCAGCGGGTCCAGCAGTGGGCCGGGCCCGGGGAGACGGTGATGACGGAGGCTACCCGCGTTGCGTGCCGCAACCCGATCGACGCCGAAGCCCTGGAGCCGGCTCATGTGAAGGGCCGGGCCGCACCGGTAACGGCATACCGGATCCCGCAGGGCGCTCGAGATGAGTGACCGGAGCCTGGCCCGACTCCTCCGCATGGCCGGCGTCACGGGTGGCACACTCGCCGTCGCCGGATCGGTGGTGTTGATCGGCATCGGACATGCCGGATCCTGGTGGTCGGGGTTCTTTGCGTTCCTTGCTTTGTTCTCCGTCTTCTTCGCCATCTTCGTGTGGCTGGTGATCGCCCAACAGCCCCGCAACATGGTGGTCTGGACCATGGCTGCAGCCGCCTTCTTCGGCGGCCTCTTCGTCGTCGGTGCGGCAGGGGCCGCGCTGCTGGTCGACGATCCAAACCTCGCCTTCGAATTTGTAGCCCCGGCCGATCTCCCCGCGTCGGCAGCCTGGATTCTCATGGTCAGCGCGCCGGCTGCGAGCCTGGGCCTCTTCCCTCTGCTGACCTTCGGTCTGCTCCTGTTCCCCGACGGCAGGTTGCCCTCACCCCGTTGGCGATGGGTCGCCGTACTCGCCGCCGTCGGCATCGCCGTCACGACGGCGGCCGAAGCCTGGGCTCTACGCCCGGGGAGCACCGTGCCCATCGAGGTCGTCGAGGACGAAGGCTTGCTGTTCAACGCGGGGCTCCTCGCCGTCATGCTCGTATTCATCCTGTCCCTGGCGGCCCTTGTTGGGCGTTTCCGGCGCAGCAGCGGAGCGACCCGTCAGCAGTTCAAGTGGATCGTCTGGGGGGCCTCGATCTTCGTGCCGGCCCTCATCGCCATGATGATGTTGGGAAATAGCCGGTATGAGGACGCGGGCCTTTCTGTGCTGATGGTGGCGACGGCCGTCTTCCTCGGTTCCTACGGGATCGCGGTTGGCAGGTACCGGCTTTACGACATCGATGTGGTGATTTCGAGGACGGTGACGTATGTGTCGTTGACGGTGGTGATTGGTCTGCTGTACACGGCTGGGATCTTGGGTTTCATCTTTGTGTTCGGGGACTCGGGTCAGCGTGGGGGTGACCTTGGTGTGGCTCTTCCCATTGGGGCGACCGGGTTGGTGGCGATCGCGTTCGAGCCGATCAGGTCACGGCTGCAGCGTCGGGCGAACAGGCTGGTGTACGGGAAACGAGCGGCTCCTGCCGAGGTGCTGTCCGAGTTGACCTCACGCCTCTCTGACAGCTCTGCGAGTGGA
Source organism: uncultured Acidimicrobiaceae bacterium (assembly GCA_947259365.1). Taxonomy (GTDB): domain Bacteria; phylum Actinomycetota; class Acidimicrobiia; order Spongiisociales; family UBA5794; genus CAMYMC01. The sequence goes on from CAMYMC010000008.1 coordinate 204,797, forward strand.
GGTCTCGTCGGACTCGCTCAGCTCCTCCGCGACGGAGCCGGAGCTGAGAGCGCTGTGGTCTGGCTCCGTGTCGGTGACCGGCTCCGTGTCGAGGCGGCTTCACCTCCCGACGCGATGCCGAACACTTCCGATATCGGCACCGAGGAGGACCTACCGGGCTCTGAGTTGGAGCTGTCGGTGCCGGTTCGTCACGGCGGCGAGTTGTTGGGAGCGCTCGGTGTCACCAAACCGCGTGCCCACCCGGTGACCCCTGCCGACGAGACCCTGTTGGGAGACGTCGCCGCCGGCGCCGGATTGTTGCTGCGCAACCTGCGACTCAACGCTGAGCTCACCGAGCGGGCAGCTCAGCTCCAGGCGTCGCGGCGGCGGCTGATCGCCGCCCACGACGCTTCCCGTCACCGCCTCGAACGCGACCTCCACGACGGAGCCCAACAACAGGTGGTAGCACTCAAGGTCAAGCTCGGACTCGCCAAAACCATCGCCGAACGCGAAGGCGCCCTCGAACTGGCAGCAAGGGTCGGGTCTCTGGCTGACGGGACCCAACAAGCCGTCGACGCGATGCGCACCGTGGCTCGAGGCATCTACCCGCCACTTCTCGAGGCCGAAGGGCTCGGAGCTGCCCTGACAGCAGCCCAACGCACCTCAGGTCTCCCCGTCCGGATCGAATCGGGAACCCTGCCCCGCTACTCGAAACAGGTCGAAGAGACCATCTACTTCTGCGTGCTCGCCGCCATACACCAAGCCCAAATGGCAGGAGCCACCACAGCCCACATAGAACTACAGGGTGACAAGACCTCACTCAGCGTCATCATCGCAAGCGACACCGCCGACATCGGCAGCACCCAGACAGCAGTCACCGACCGCATCGACGCCTACGGCGGAACCGTGACCAGTGCCACCTCAGCGGAGGGGACGACACTCACACTACGGCTCCCCGTCGAGCGCCAAATAATGGAGCCCGCATGAGCATGACCCTCGAGACGGCCGCAGAGGTGGGACGACAAGAGGGCACGACCGATGCGACCGTGGTCCGGTTCCTTCGCGTGACGGTCGTCATCGGTGGTGCGCTCGCCGTGATCGGATCGGCGGTGCTGATCGCCAACGGACATGCCGGATTGTGGTGGTCGGAGGCCCTTGCGTCTCTCGCACTGTTCTCGGTCTTCTTCGCCGTCGTCGTGTGGCTGGTGATCTCCCAGCAGCCCCGCAACGCGGTGGTGCGGACCCTGGCAGCCTCCGCATTCTTCGGAGGCCTTTGGGTCGTCGGCCATGCCGGCGTTGCGATGGTGGTCGACGATCCGACCCAGGTCTTGGTCGGCGCCGAATCTGTGGTCCCGGCCGATCTCCCCGCGTCGGCAGCCTGGATCCTGATGTTCACCCAGCCGGCCTTTCTCTTGGCCCTGTTCCCTCTGCTGACCTTTGGTCTGCTCCTGTTCCCCGACGGGAGGCTGCCGTCGGCGCGTTGGCGATGGGTCGGCGTGTTCGCCGGCGTCGGCATGCTCCTTGCGACCGTGAGCTGGGCTTGGGGTTTTCGCCCGTGGAACACCGCGCCCACTGACGAATCACTGCTGCTCGACACCGGGTTCGTGGCCATCGTGCTCGCCGTCATCCTGTCCTTCGTGGCTCTTGTTGGGCGTTTCCGGCGCAGCAGCGGAGCGACCCGTCAGCAGTTCAAGTGGATCGTCTGGGGGGCCTCGATCCTCGTTCCGACCAACGTTGTCGGCATCATGCTCGGAGGAGGCCAGTTCGACGATCTGATCGTTGCTCTGTTCATGGTGGGGACGGCCATCTTCCTCGTTTCCTACGCGATCGCCATCACCCGGTATCGGTTGTACGACGTTGATGTGGTGATCAACAAGACGGTGATGGTGTGTGGGGATCGTGGTTGGTGTGGGGTCGGTGGTGGGCTCGGGTGACGAAACACAGTTCGGGGTGCAGGTCGCAGCCACCGTTGCGGTGGCTGTTGCTTTCGGGCCGGTCCGCCGCCGTGCCCAGCGGTGGGCCAACCGTGTCGTGTACGGGGAGCGGGCAACTCCCTATGAGGTGCTGGCACGGTTCTCGCACCGGGCAGCGGAGGCCTCCGACGACGAGTTGCTGGCTCGCATACCACGGCTCATCGTCGACGGCACCGGGGCCCTCGAGGCCACCCTCTGGGTGAGATCCGGTGAGAGGTTTAGGGCTGCGGCGACTTGGCCGGAGTCCGCCGGTCGATCCGACATTCCGGGAGTCGACTCCTTCGATGACCCAGAAGCCCACTACTCGTTGCCGGTGTTCCACGACGGTGAGCTTCTGGGGGGCCTCTCGCTGGTCAAGACGGGGGGGGAAACGTTGCCACCTGCAGAAGAGCAACTCCTGGCGGATCTGGCATCGGGGATGGGCCTGGCGCTACGCAACGCCACCCTCACCTCTCAGCTCCGAAACCAGGTGGAAGAGCTGGAGGCCTCCAGGGAGCGAATCCTCGCCGTCGCCGACGAAGCTCGTAGGGCCCTCGAGCACGACCTCGACAGCGGGCCGCAACAGCAACTGGTGGCGCTCAAGGTGATGCTGGGGCCGACTCGAAAGCAGGCCGCCCAGGCCGGCGCCACCAAGACCGCCGAGATCCTCGCCCAGCTCGAAACCGCAGCCGGCGAGGCCATCCGCGCTGTCAGGGATTTCTCCGGTGGGGTGTACCCACCGCTGCTCGAGGCCGAGGGCCTAGCGGTCGCAATTGCACAGCAGACCCAGAAGGCGGCGGTGCCCGTGACCGTGGAAGCCGACGGCATCGGCCGCTACACGCGTGAGGTCGAAGCCGCGGTGTACTTCACGATCCTCGAAGCGCTCCAGAACGTCGCCAAGTACGCCGAGGCATCCACGGTGTCGGTGACCTTGCGCCATGTCGAAGAGGAGCTCAGCTTCGAGGTCACGGACAACGGGCGAGGGTTCGACCCAACGACGGTCGCCGCTCGTTCCGGGCTGGCGAACATGGCCGACCGTCTCGACGCCGTCGGCGGCGCCTGGAAGCTGGAATCCGCACCCGGATCGGGCACGACTGTGGCAGGCAGGGTGCCGATCGGTGACCGGGTGAGCGTCTAGTTGCTCGCTTGGCTCCATGCCTCTTCGAGAGCATCCATGTCGAAATCGGATTTCGGGATGAACGCATGCGCCCCGGCGTCGAGTGCGGTCTGCCGGTAATCGCCGGACTCGTGGGTAGACATGACCACCACGTGGGGCGGATCGTCGAGCTCCCTGATTCTCCGCGTCGCCTCGAGCCCGTCCATGAGCGGCATCTGTACGTCCATGAGAACGAGGTCCGGCTTCAACGCCAGCGCCATCTCGACGCCCTCTTCGCCGTTCCGAGCCTCGCCGACGACCTCGAAGCCGTCCGTCATCTCCACCACCATGCGCGCCGCATCCCGAAACGGGAGCTGATCGTCGACAATCAGGACGCGCACGTCAGACATGGATTCCATGCCTCAATCGTGAGGCCAGAGGCGACGGCCGACCAGGGCGCGGGCCCGGGTCACGAGGTGTAGCGAACACCACTTCACTCCCCCGCTTCGGCGAGGTAGAGGAGGACCGCGCGCACCCTGCGGTGGGTCGCTTCTTCGAACGACAGGTCGAGTTTCGTGAAGATCGCGTTGATGTGCTTCTCCACGGCCCGCTGGGAGATGTACAGCGCATCGGCGATGCCGGCATTGTTGCGGCCCTGCGCCATCTCGGCGAGCACCTCGAGCTCTCTCGGGCTGAGTCGCGACAGCACCGACGCCTTCTCCCTGACCCTGGCCGCGACGAGGAGATCGACGACCTGCGGGTCGACGGTCGAGCCTCCGTTCGCCACCTCCGCCATCGCGGCGGCGATCACATCGATGTCCCCGACGTGGTCCTTGAGGAGGTAGGCCCGCCCGGCCGATCCCTCCCGAAACAGCCGCAATGCGTACTCGGGCTCTGCGTAGTGGCTCAGCACGACGACTCCGGTGTCGGGGTAGTGCTCGCGGATGTGGTCGGCGGCGCGGATGCCCTCGTCGGTCTGGGTCGGCGGCATCCGAATGTCGGTGATGACCACCGCCGGCTCGAGCTCGGCGACGGTCTCGATGAGCTCGTCGTACGTCTCGCACACCGCGACGAGCTCGACATCGTCGAGGCCGCCGAGCAGCGAGACGAGCGCCTCGCGCATGAGATAGCTG